>JBKDZU010000060.1:0-19950 GCA_047971505.1 Tenacibaculum sp. | reverse complement strand
GAGGTACTGCAAGATATAGAGGTATTAGAAAAATGCACACACAAAACCTATTGGAAGCAATATGCTACAATTTATATAGAAGTCCAGGGATAATTGCGTCTAATTGTGAAAATTAAAAGATAATAAGCCTAATTAAGTGCGATTATCCATCCAAAAATCAACAAAAAACAGTAAAGTAGAATAAAATTTAGCTCAAAAGCATCAAGGTAGAAACCTAAACAAAAATAAGGTTAGGTTTTGCAACGGTCTTAAAATATTAACTTCAATATTTTTAACTTATAACTATGTAAATTGATATAGGGTTGAATAAAGCTTTGATTTAGCGAGGTTTATTAGCTCTATTAAAGGAAAGGTTACTTTTTTCGTTTAACAACCAGTTGTATTCTAAATAAACCACCTGAGCATTGTCATTTGCTTTAATTGAGGAGTATTTGTTTAAATAATCAATTAAAGAATTTTTAGAAGAAAAATCTTCTTTATACCATTCAAATATTTTTGAAATTTCAACTTTATTAAAAGAAATTTTGTTTTTTTGTGGGTCATTAATAAAATTCTTCATCAGTTCTTCCAATTTTGAATCTATATTTTTTTCAGTAAAAGCAAAGTTTACAAATTTTGGTCCTGACTTAGATGCGGCGTTAATTCCAACATGAATTCTTGAATCACTATACCATTTGCGCAATATTATATGTTGAACATAATCTAGAGAGTACTTTTTTTTACCAACTATAACAAAAGGAATTTTCCATGCATTTTCCCCTTTGCGTTTAATATCTGTAATTTTTTTTAAAGGGAAACTTTCTATAATTAGTTTTATAGTATGGGCATTGTAAACATTAATCCAAAAAGCCTTAGATTTATTAGGTGACCACTTTTTATTTGGAACGGTATTTTCTAAATATTTTAAGTAAATGTTTAAAATAGATTTGTTTTTTCTCAATCCTATATAATCAACATTGCCATCGCTGTCAACGTAAGTTTTTAAAAGAGCGTCAAAGACATCCGTTTGGGCTTTAATTGGGAAATAACCAAAGAGCAAAAAAAAAGTAAATACAATAATTTTTACCATATTTTTTTAAATTTGTATATAATAGATTATGACGTACTAAACTACTTTACATTACAAAAGTAGTTATTTTATGTTAATATATTTGGTATTTTTAAAAAAAAACAAACTTCTATAAACAATTTAAAAACTATAAATTATAATTTATAGTTTGTCTATTTTTTTAATTATTTAATATTTTATATGTTAAGAAAATAAATTGACACTAATATTATTTTATAAAGTTGTTAAAAAACTTACAGATAACAATTTGTAAAATTTAATTTATTTTGATACTTTAATTCTAATAATTTAATGAAAATTATAAATTTGCTGAGCAGTACTAGCTACAGGCATTGTAATTTATTGGTATAAATAAACTTTTATCTAAGGGTTTAGCAAGTTTAGTTAATTGTCTTTACAAAAAATTGATAATATAGAACAATTAAGTAGATGGCTTAGTTGTTTTTGCTAATTATATTAAAATTTTAAAAATCAAATGTTTAATTTAAGTTTATTCGAGTGAAAAAAATCATAGTTACGGGTAGTAACGGTTTGTTAGGACAAAGCTTAGTAGCATCTTTGCTAGATGAAAGAGATAAATATCAAGTATTTGGGTTTTCAAAAGGAAAAAATAGAAGTAAAAGAATTGATTTTAGATATAAGGAAATTGATCTTACTGAAAAAGAACTTTTTACAAAATGCCTAAATCAAGTTAAGCCCGATGTAATTGTCAACACAGCAGCTATGACTCAGGTAGATCAGTGCGAGGATGAAAAAGAAAAATGCGACGCACTGAATATAGGAGTAGTTAAAAGCTTGGCAGATTATGCCCAAAAAAACGGTACCTATTTAGTACATATTTCAACTGATTTTATCTTTGATGGCAAAGAAGGAAATTATAAAGAAACAGACATTCCAAATCCAGTAAACTACTACGGCATATCTAAGTTAAAGGCAGAACAGGTGTTGAGTAACTCAAATGTTAATTGTGCTATTTTGCGCACTATATTAGTTTACGGTCAGGTATATAATATGCACAGAAGCAATATAGTACTTTGGGTAAAAAAATCTTTAGAGCAAAATAAAAAAATAAAAGTAGTAAACGACCAATATCGCATGCCTACCTATGTAGATACCCTAGCGGGTGCTTGTAAATTATCCATCCAAAAAAGGAGTTCAGGAATTTTTAACATATCCTCAAACATTTTGCTCAGCATATACGAAATGGCCTTGCAAATAGCCGAAATTTTTGACTTAAACAAAGATTTAATTCAGCCTATAACATCAAAAGAACTCAATCAAAGGGCAAAAAGACCCGAAAAAACAGGGTTTAATCTCACAAAATCAAAAAGAGAATTAGGGCTAGAAGTTTTTAGTTTTAAAGAAGATTTGCAAAAATTTAAACAAAAAATAACCTAATACAGTATATTTAACGATTAAAAGTTGGGTAAACTTTAATTTTTTATGATATTGCAGCCCACTAAAATACTAACATACAATTTATATTATGAAGAAAAAATTTTTGATTTTATCTATGCTGTTAATTTCTACATTTGCATTTGCGCAAGAAAAGGGCTTGGACCAACAAATAGATAAAGCCTTTAAGCCAGTTTCAGATTTTTTTAGCAGTGTAGTTTTTTTTGAAATTTTTAACACCCCTTTTATCATTATATTATTAGTAGCTAGCACTACAATTTTTACTCTGTATTTTGGTTTTCCAAATATTCGTTATTTTTTTAAGGCTATTAATGTAGTAAGAGGCAAGTACAGTGAAATAACTCCAAAAGGAGATAAGAGTAAAGAAGGCGAAATTTCGCATTTCCAGGCACTAGCAACAGCCGTTTCAGGTACAGTTGGAAATGGAAATATTGCTGGAGTTGCCTTGGCAATAGCACTAGGAGGACCCGGAGCTACTTTTTGGATGGTAATATGCGGATTATTGGGGATGTCAGCCAAATTTGTTGAGTGCACCCTGAGCGTTCAGTACAGAGATATTGGAAAGGATAAAACAGTTTACGGTGGTCCTATGTATTATCTTTCTAAAGGATTAAGCGAAAAAGGCTTTAAAACTCTTGGTAAAATAGCTGCAGTTTTATTTGCCTTATTTTGTATTGGCGGTTCTTTTGGGGGTGGTAATGCTGCCCAATCCAATCAGGCAACCGTTGTAATTAAAGATATATTAGGGTTTGAAAGCACTAGTGCTGGAGCAGTTATAGGATTTGTATTAGCACTAGTAGTAGGGGTTATTATTATTGGAGGAATTAAAAGAATTGCAGTAGTAACCGAAAAAATAGTTCCTTTTATGGCCTTGTTATACCTGCTGGCCTGTATTTATATTCTAGTTGTTAATTTTTCATTGGTTGACAACGCTGTAATTCTAATTATAGAAGAGGCATTTAATCCAAAAGCCATAGGAGTTGGAGGCTTTATTGGCGTGCTGCTGGTGGGCTTTAAAAGAGCAGTTTTTTCAAACGAAGCAGGAGTAGGTTCAGCGTCAATAGCTCACTCAGCGGTAAAAACCAATTACTCTGCTTCTGAAGGTTTGGTAGCCCTGTTAGAACCTTTTATCGATACAGTTGTTATTTGTACTATGACTGCTCTTGTAATTATTATTTTTAATTTTGGCGGTTTCTTTGAATACGGCGGCGATGGAGTAGGCGGGGTTATTATTGATGGTATAAGAGTTGAAGGAGCAGGTATAACTTCAAAGGCTTTTGCTGAGTTTATACCTTATTCTAGTATTTTTTTGACAATTGCAGTAGTATTGTTTGCTGTTTCTACCATGATTTCTTGGTCGTATTACGGATTGCAATCGTGGAAATATTTATTTGGTAGAGGTAAAGGAGCTGATTTAACCTATAAATTATTATTTTTGGTTTTTGTAATAATTGGTGCGGCATCAAGCATGACCTCAATTTGGGACTTTTCTGATGCCATGATATTTGCCATGGTTTTCCCTAATATGATAGGGTTGTACTTGTTAGCGCCAGTGGTTAAAAAGCAATTAAAACGTTATTTAAATGCTGTAAAGACCTTTCAGAAAACCTAAATACAACAACTAACACTGTAATAAGCTTAAAGGGATAATAATGATTAAATATTGACTTTAGCAGTGTAAATTTTAATAAAAATAACTGTTAAAAAACAATAAACTAACATATGAACATATTTAAGCACCCTTTCTTTTTTGACAAAGCTCAAAGAAATGGGGCTTTCTTTTTGGTTTTGCTTATAGTTGTAATGCAAATTGTTTATATATTTGGCAATTTTGCTAATTTTCAGTCAAATAATACTGCTAGTGAGTTCACAGCTCAGCTTCAAGTCAGGCTCGATAGTTTGCAAGAAGAACAAAATCGACAAAAAAATATCAGCAGATATAAAATATATCCCTTTAATCCAAATTATATAACTGATTTTAAAGGCTATCAACTAGGAATGTCAACAGATGAAATTGACAGATTGCACAATTTCAGAAAACAAAATAAATATGTAAACTCAAAACAAGAATTTCAGTCAGTCACAAAAGTATCCGATAGCTTATTGTTAAAAATAGCACCGTATTTTAAATTTCCTGCTTGGGTTGAGAAACGATTTAAAAATAAAATAAAAAAAGAGCAAATAAACAAGCTGTCAAAAACCTTAGCTTATAATGCACCCCTAGATATCAACAAAGCAACAGCAATCGATTTTATTAAAATGTTTAACTTAGAAAACAAATTGGCGTACAGAATAGTGAAATACAGAAAAAAGCTACAAGGCTTTAGTTTTGAACAACAATTAAATGAAGTTTGGGGCTTGAGTCAAGAAAAAGCAAATGCCATATTAAAGATTTTTAAAATACTGGAAAAACCCAAAATAAACAAAATTAATATTAACAGTGCTAGTTTTAAAGAAGTGCTAAAAACTCCCTATATAGACTACAAATTATGTAAAATGCTGTTTGACTATAAAGAAGAGGTAGCTAAAGTTCAGACTATCGAAGAACTAAAAAACATCGCTGGCTTTCCGTTAAATAAATACGATAAAATAATTTTATACTTGGAAGCAAAATAGACAACAACTAATATTTAAAGTTAATAATTATGTACTTTACTGAAGAACATAGAATTTTTCGCGAAAGTTTTAAAGACTTTTTGCAAAAGGAAGTAGTACCGCATATTGATAAATGGGAACAAGATGGTGCAGTTGAAAGGTTTATCTGGAAGATATTTGGAGAAATGGGTTATTTTGGCATCAATCAACCCAAAGCATACGGAGGGTTAGAGTTAGATTTCTTTTACACAGTAATTTTTTTAGAAGAACTTCAAAAAATAAACTCAGGTGGCTTTGCGGCAAATATTTGGGCTCATGCCTATTTGGCTATGACACATTTAAATAAAGAGGCAAGCGAACAACTTAAGTATAAATATCTAATCCCTAGCATTCAAGGAGAGAAAATAGGTTGTTTATGCGTTTCGGAGCCTTTTGGAGGGAGCGATGTAGCAGGCATCCGCACAACGGCAATACGCAAATCAGATAGCTATATTATAAACGGATCAAAAACCTTTATTACCAATGGCGTGTATTCCGACTATATGGTTGTAGCTGCAAAAACCGACCCTGAGGCAAAGCACAAAGGTATAAGTCTTTTTATTGTCGATAGAAATACTAAGGGTATAACGGCAACAAAACTCAATAAGCTAGGCTGGAAAGCCTCTGATACAGCAGAAATAGCTTTTGACAATGTATTGGTTTCAGAACAAAACCTAATGGGCGAGGAAGGTTTTGGTTTTTCTTATATAATGCAACATTTTGCTCTCGAGAGGCTAGTTATGGGCATCAATGCCCATGCAAGAGCAGAATATGCTGTTGATTACGCTTTAAAATACATGGATGAAAGACAGGCTTTTGGCAAAAAGTTAAACGAATTTCAAGCCCTGCGTCACAAAATTGCCGAAATGCTTAGCAGAGTAGACATGTGTAAAGAATACAATTATTCAATTGCAAAAAGGTTCAATGACGGGCAATATGTAGTAAAAGAAACAAGTATAAGCAAATTGCTTTCTACTAAAATGGCAGATGAGGTAATTTATGAAGCATTGCAACTTTTGGGTGGCTATGGCTATATGGAAGATTATCCGATGGCTAGGTTATTAAGAGATAGTCGTTTAGGGCCCATAGGAGGAGGAACTTCTGAAATTTTAAAAGAAATTATTGCAAAAATAGCTATCGATAAAAAAGCCTATAATACAGTTACTTAACATTTAGAATTAGCTATTGCATTATTTTTTTAAAATGCTTGTACTTCTGACGAACTGTAGCGGCGATTAACAATGTAAACTATCAAAATAACATTGTAGATAACTAGTGGTACGTCAGAGCTTTATTAGATTCATTTAAAATAAAAAAGCTCTCGATAAATACAATAGAGATGCTTCTGCTATTTTGATTGACAGTGAGAAAGTTTTTAGATCGAACCCACAGTTTGACAAAATTTAAGAATTGTTTAGCTGATAGCTACTCATTTGAAGCCCTTATAAAAAAGGATTTTTTATTTAGACATTACTAATTTACAAGTTTAATGAAAACGAGGTTTTATTAAATGTTTAAGGGAGTAATTTGACTTATCTGCATTAATATTAACCCTTTTTATTTGTAAAATTCTTCAAAATAATTTTGTTTATTATAAAACAGCAACCGCTATTAACATGTAGAAAAGGCTATTAAAAAGCATCCGTTGAACTTAAACAATTAGTTTAGATTCTGTTTTAAACAAAATTTAAAATAACAATTAGGATTATAAAAATAAACTTATACATTTACAGAAAATAATTTAGCATATTAAAGTCAGTCTTATAAAACTTAACAACTAATTAAAATATTTACTGCAATGTACATTGTTAAAACCTCATTTCTTATCTTTACATTATCTTTTTTTGCTTGTAAGGTTTCAAAAAAGCAATCCTCTGTACAAGCAGAACAGTCATTTTTACCCAATATTGTTATTATCTATGCAGACGATTTAGGTTATGGCGAGCTCGGGGCTTATGGCGCCACTGAAATACAGACTCCAAATTTGGATAAATTAGCTAATAATGGGATGCGTTTTACTCAGGGCTACGCCACTTCAGCTACTTGTACCCCTAGCAGATACGCCCTTTTAACCGGATTGTATCCTTGGCGGAACAAAAGTGCTAAGATTTTACCAGGCACAGCTCCCTTGATTATTGACACTGCCAAAATAACCCTTCCCAAGATGCTAAAACAACAGGGTTATACTACGGGAATTGTGGGAAAATGGCATTTAGGGCTTGGCACCGGACAGGTAGATTGGAATCAAAAAATAAGCCCTGGTCCTAATGAAGTTGGCTTTGATTACAGTTATATCATGGCTGCCACTCAAGATCGTGTGCCAACAGTGTATATAGAAAATGGCGAGGTTGACAATCTCAATCCCAACGATCCTATACAAATTAACTATCAAAAAAACTTTTTAGGAGAACCTACAGGTAAAGATAATCCAGAGTTGCTAAAGATGAAATGGCATCACGGACATCACAATAGTATTATTAACGGGATATCTAGAATTGGGTTTATGAAAGGTGGTGAGTCTGCTAAATGGGTGGATGAGGATATGGCTGATACCTTTTTGACTAAAGCTCAACATTTTGTTAAAGAAAATAAAAACAAGCCATTTTTTCTTTACTATGCCTTACAGCAGCCTCATGTACCTAGAACCCCTCATGCACGTTTTGTTGGGTCGAGCGGTATGGGACCCAGAGGAGATGTTATTGTTGAAGCCGATTGGTGTGTAGGTGAATTTGTTAAAACTTTGAAAGAACAAGGCTTGTTAGATAACACTTTGATTGTATTTTCAAGCGATAACGGTCCAGTAGTAAATGACGGGTATTACGACAATGCCGTGGAAAAACTAGGCGACCACAAGCCAGCAGGGGCATTACGAGGAGGGAAATACAGTTTGTTTGAAGCAGGTACTCGAGTGCCCTTTATCACCTATTGGAAAGGAAAGATAAGCCCTGGAGTTATGGATGCAGTGGTAAGCCAATTAGATCTTTTGTCTTCACTTTCATCATTAGTCAACAGCAAAGTTAAAACTAAAGACAGTCAAAACTTACTAGATGTATTTATGGGGAAAAGTGCTAATGGCAGGAAAGAACTCATTATTGAAGCATCTACACGAACAGCACTCCGCAAGGGTGATTGGGTTATGATTCCACCTTATAACGGACCAGCTATAAGCAAATATGTCAATATTGAATTGGGAAACAATCGAGAATATCAACTATACAATCTTAGGGAAGACTTGAGCCAGCAAAACAATTTGGCAAAAAGTAATCCAGAGAAATTGACCGAAATGATAGCAACTTATACAAAAATCAGAGGTGTTAATATTAAAAATAAAAAGTAGCCTTTATAAACAGTGTACACATAGCTTTTTCCACCTCACTAAAAAATATTTATTATCAATTTTAACACTGCCTTTCAACTTATTACAGATAGTTGTAATTAAGTCTTTATTATAAAAGAAACATATCTCAAACTTACCAATAATACTACAAATTAATTAATGGTGTCGATTTTAGCTGGATAACAGTTGATTTTTAAAACCCTTTGCTCGGTAGGGTATTTCTATTTTTTAATTAAAATCAGAGCTTATTTAAAGTCAGAAACGCATAACACTTATTTAATAATACATTAAATGTTTATTAACCTTACGAGCGATTAATAAAAAAAGCATTTAAATAAATTTGCTGCAGATCAAAATTTTAAAAAATGATGAAAAACATTTTATTAGTTTTTGCAGTATTATTTTGTTTAGATATTGTAGCTCAGTCTGAAAGGGATAATAAAAAGACTAAGAAAGCAGTGTTTATTCTCATTGATGGTATAGCTTTAGATATGTACCATAAGGCTTATACTCCTAATTTAGACGATATATCAAAAACAGGTTCTTTTTCTGAGGCCTATGTTGGAGGTCAAAAAGATCATATATCAGAGTCTCCCACAATATCTGCTGTTGGTTATAACAGTCTTTTAACGGGAGTATGGGCTCATAAGCACAATGTGTTTGGAAATGCTATAAAAAATCCCAATTACAATTATCCAACTATTTTTAAATTGCTAAAAGACAGTGATTCTTCTAAAAAAATAGCCATCTTTTCTACTTGGCAAGACAATAGAACCAAACTTATTGGCGAAGGGCTTGAACAAACAAATTTTATAAAAATGGACTATTCGTTTGATGGTTTAGAGTTAGACAAGCAAAAATTCCCTCACGACCCGCTAAAGAAATACTTAAAACGCATAGACCTTGAAGTTGCCACTAAGGCAGCTAATTATCTTTATACACACGGACCCGATCTTACCTGGGTTTACCTTGAACACAGCGATGATGTAGGACATATGCTAGGCGATAGCCAAGAGTTGTACAAAACTATTAGCTATGAGGATTTTTTAGTTGGAATTATTTGGGAGGCTGTTGAGCTAAGGTCACAAAAAAATGCTGAAGATTGGTTGTTTATAATAACTACTGACCACGGAAGAAGTCCTGAGGATGGAAAACACCACGGCAATCAATCAAACCGAGAGCGAAACATTTGGGTTAGCTTAAACAAGCCTGTAGACAATCGTTATTTTACAAACAACGCCATTGCTATAACTGATATTATGCCGAGTATAGCCCACTTTTTAGATATAAAAATTCCGCAGAATACTTTGTATGAACTCGACGGGGTAAACTTTTTTGATCAAGCAGATGCAGTTAATTTTCAAGGAACTTGTATTAACCGAGAGTTTTTACACCTAAAATGGCAAGCGGAAAACGATATTATCACAAAAGCTAAAATACTTATTAGCTACACCAATGAATTTAAAAATGGAGGAGAAGACAGTTATAAAATTTTAGGTAGTGTTGACATTGAACAAAAAGAAGCACAATTTAAGATATTTCCTCCTGAAAACTGTCAATACGCCAAAGTTGTACTACAAACCAAAAAACATTCTATAAATACTTGGATAAAATTAAATAAAAATTAAACTAAATATAATGAAGAATTACTTAACTGTATTGCTTTTATTGCTTTCATCAATATTATTAGCACAGCAAGTTATATCGGGAAAAGTAACCGACTCCTATAACGAACCACTACCAGGAGTAAATATCTTGATTAAAGGAACTACAAAAGGAAGCACAACCGATTTTGAGGGCAATTACACTATTCGTGTAAAAAAAGGCGATACATTGATATTTACCTATATAGGTTTTGAAACAAAAACTGTACTTGTTGAATCTCAAAGTCATTTAAATATAAGTCTGACAGAATCCTCTTCTCAACTCACTGAAGTCATAGTTACCTCCTTAGGAATTGAAAAAGAAAAAAAAGCCTTAGGCTATGCAGCTACCGAATTAAAAGCTAAAGACTTAGATATTGTAAAAACTATTAACCCTTTAAATGCCCTTTCTGGAAAAATTTCAGGTGTACAAATACGAGGTTCGAGCAATGGAGTAGCTAGTTCTTCAAGGATAATTATAAGGGGGGAAAACTCTTTAAATATTAATAATAACAGCCCTTTATTTATTTTAGATGGCACTCCGGTAAACAATCGTATTTTTGGAGTTGGCGGGAATACCACTGATCAAGCAGACCTACCTACTGACTACGGCAATGGAATTGCAGAACTCAACCCTGACGATTTTGAAAGTTTAACCGTACTAAAGGGAGCTGCAGCTTCAGCACTTTACGGTTCGCGAGCTGCCAACGGGGTGGTTGTAATTAGCACTAAAAAAGGCAAGGTCTATGGCAAAGGGCTAGGGATAGAAATAAACTCCTCAACCCTGTTTAATACTCCCTTGCGCTTGCCCGATCTGCAAAGTCAATATGGAGCAGGCTCTAGTTTAGAATACGCTACTAACTCAGGCACTAACTTTGGTCCTAAACTCGATGGCAGTTTAGTACTTCAAGAAACAGCAATAGGCGAATTTGTCAATCGTCCCTTTATCAACAGATATAATTTAAATGATTTCTTTAGGGCAGGCACAAGCCTAATTAATTCAGTAGCCATTTCGTCGGCTAATGACAAGGGACACTTTTACTTTAGCTATGGAAACGCAGCTAATCAAGGGATAGTTCCTAATACCAACCTCAATAACAACAGTTTTAGGCTTAATGCAGGATACCAACTTACCGACAAATGGCAAGTAAATGCAAATACAAACTATATAATTCGAGGCTCAGACAATTTAACAGTATCGGGTTATGGCTCTCAAGGCATCATGTATAATTTACTGTGGAACTCAATTAATGTTAATTTAAACGAACTTAAAAACTATTGGAAAGTTGAAAACCGTGAACAAAGAAGGCTTTTCAGTTGGGGAGACAACCCTTGGTTTATTGCCAATGAAAACATCAATGCCTTTGCCAAAAACCGCTTTATTGGAAATATAAGTAGCAGTTATAAAATTAACGAGCATTTTGACCTGTTGTTGCGAGCAGGTGTTGATCAATCCGACGATTTTAGATGGTCAAGAAGGTCAATGGGCGCGCATAGGTTTCCTAATGGTATGTACAGAGAGCAGCGAATTGGTTTCACGGAAGTAAATACTGATTTTTTACTGTCGTACAATAAGGAATTTGAAAACTTAAAAACAAAAGTTTCCGTGGGTGCCAACAGGTTTAATCAAAGAATTACCGAAAGCATTTTACAGGGAAATGGTTTAACTATACCAGGTTTGTACAATACGCAAAACATAGCTATAAGACCTAGCACAGAAAACAATTTGTACGAAAAAAGAATTAACAGTGTATATGCCTTTGCCAATATAAGCTATAAAAATTATTTGTATTTAGATTTTTCAGCCAGAAACGATTGGTCATCTGCCCTACCTAAAAATAACAATTCCTATTTTTATCCAGCAGCCTCTATTTCCTTTATTCCCTCGTCTACATTAGCTCTACCTAGCTTTGTCGATTTTTTAAAACTGCGTTTTAACCTAGCTCAGGTAGGTAGCGATACCGACCCTTACAACTTAAAAAAGAGCTATGGATTTGGAACCTTGCCCGGTTCGGTAACCAATAATTCAAATTTGCCAAACGAAGATTTAAAGCCCGAAATAACCACCTCTACAGAAATAGGATTTGAATCTTATCTTTTTAATAAAATAGTGTTTTTAGATTTTAGCTATTACAACTCTATTTCAAGAGATCAAATACTTAGAGTGGGTATTTCAGGAGCTAACGGATATAGCTCGGTAGTGCGAAATGCAGGCGAAATTCAAAACTCAGGTATAGAGGCTGCGTTAGTGGTAAACCCTATTTCTAATGATAAATTCAATTGGGATATAAGTGCCAATTTTAGCAAAAACTACAGTCGAGTAAACTCTTTATTAGATGGTTTGAAAACCTTTATTATAGCAGAGGGTCCTAATGGAGTAACAGTTGAAGCTCGTCCAGGAGAACAAATGGGAGATATTTATGGCAACTATTGGGAGCGCAGTCCTGATGGGAGTGTAATTTATAAAGATGGAGTACCTATAACTAGTGTTGGCAGAAAAAAGATTGGAAATTACAATCCTGACTGGACACTGGGGCTTTCAACTAAGCTAAGCTATAAAAGGTTTAATTTTAGTGCTCTTTTCGATATTAGAAAAGGAGGAACCGTCTATTCTTACACCAATGCTATTGGTCAGGAGAGCGGTATCTTAGCTATCTCACTCCCTGGAAGAGAAAAAGGCATCCTCGGGGAAGGAGTTGTCGACAATGGCGATGGTAGTTATTCACCCAACCAAGTAGTAACAGATGCTGAAACCTGGTATTTTGAGGGAGCTTACCCAAGACGCAATGCTGAGGTAAACTCCTTTATGGCAACCTATATTAAACTTAGAGAGCTGAGTTTTGGTCTTAATTTAGCTAGTGAAACATTTAGCAAGCTAGGCATACAAGACTTTTCGCTAAACTTGGTGGGGTCGAATCTGTTTTTATGGACACAGGTGCCTAATATTGACCCTGAAGCGCAAGCTATTTCGGGAGGCACCTTACTGCCTGGTATTGAAGTGGTGCAATTACCTAGCACAAAAAGCTTTGGTTTAAAATTAAACATGAAATTTTAACAATAAAAAAAATGAAAAAATTAATATACTTATTAATCAGCCTATTTGTGCTTAATTCTTGCACTAATGGTTTTGAAGAGTTAAACACTAATCCGAACGAACCTGAAATAATTGAGGCAGCTGATCAATTTTTACCTTCAATTATATTTGATTTATCACAAATAACCTCAAGTCAAGCTTATCACTTTACCGATATTATTTCGCAGTACGCTGCAAGTTATGAATTTAACAACTTAGACTTGTACGAATGGACGGGCGATGACAGATTTTGGTCTCCTATGTATAGTATACTTGAGAATATAAAAGATTTTAAAAACCATGCAGATGCAACAAACAATATAAATCATCAAGCTATAGCCCTAGTATTACAGTCGTATATTTACAGTATTATAACCGATGCCTATGGAGATGTTCCTATGACAGAGGCTAATAAAACCGCAGAAGGAATTGTGAGACCCAAATACGATAAGCAAGAAACTATTTACAAAACTTTGCTTGAAAATCTAAATAAGGCTAATCAATTACTTTCCTCTCCTGAAAGCATCGATGCTTCTTACGATATTTTGTATAGGGGCGATATGTTAAAGTGGAAAAAATTTGCCAACTCTCTTCGACTAAGACTGTTATTGCACAGTAGTTCAGTACAGGATGTTAGCGAGGAACTATCTGAAATAATAAACAATCCCACTGTTTATCCCGTATTTGAATCAAATGCTGACAATGCCATTTACAACTACTCTGGAAGCTTTCCCAATATATCTTCGGTGACAAAACCGGGTGGGGGAAGAGATTATGACTATTTTTTAAGAGTGCCTACCCAAACTTTTATAGATGCAATAAAAGAAAACGATCCGCGATTAGAACTTTGGGTTAGTCCGCGAGACTGCTCGGGCGAAAATGCACCCGCAGATTGCTCATCTGACAGACTACAAGGGGTTTTGCCAGGTTTAAATGTGGGGGATATAGGCAGACCCAATGAATATAGTAGTAGATCAATTGCATTTTTTGAAAGCCCTGTAAAAATTCAAGGAATATTTTTAACCTACAGCGAAATTAACTTTATCAAAGCTGAGGTTGTACAAGCAGGATTTGTATCGATTGGCAGTGCTAAAGAGTATTACGAAAAAGCTGTAAGCGCTTCTTTTGAGCAATGGGGGCTTATTACTCCTTCAAATTTTTTAACAGAAACTGCACCTTACGATGCTAGTTCTGAAGTTTTATATGTTCAAAAATGGATAGCCTTATACCACACAGGAATTGAGTCGTGGTCAGAAATAAAAAGAACAGGAAAGCCGAGTTTTATAAAAGCAGGACCGGCAAGTACCAACGATAATAAAATGCCTGTAAGGCTTTTATATCCTAGTTTAGAACAATCAGTAAACAGCGAAAATTACAATAAGGCAACTGCCGACATGGGTGGAGATAATTTAAACTCCTCTTCTTGGTGGTGGTAGGGTTTGTCAATTAAGCAAATATTTTTTTAACCTAACTTTTTTTTAACCCAACTAAAATCTCTCATTAAGTAATCATAAGTGTTAATTAAAGGGCTTGTAAAAAATGAATTTGAACAAGTCCTTTATGGCACAGCAGTTATTTTAAGTACGAAATAATATTCAACATTTATAATTCTCTAGCTTCCTTATCTTTACTTTACTTGTTATAGTTAAAACCTTTACAGTGTCGGCATTATACTCTTCTGTCATCAAGAGCATTTACTGTTAATTTCAGTAAATAGTATAATATGATGCTATTTTTAATCTGTTTAAACCTGCCAATAATGCTTGCTGATCGGAATACTATAAATTTGATAAACAAGCGATTATCTATTTAAAATACACAAAAAATCATTTTAAATTATTAGTTAAGCTAATTTTTTTAATATATTGTTTTACAGTTTAATATCATTATTGCAGTTATTATAAGATTAATATGTAAAATTAAGCTACTATATTTGATAGCAAAAAATCAAAATATTTAATATATTTATTGAAAATTTAAAAAAGATGCTTTTGGTTAAATTGCACATAGCTTAGCGTTGATAAATAATCTATGTTTAAAACCAATAGCACAGCAATTTGAACTAATATTATGATTTGTAAAAACATATACTTAACTCATCAAACAAGGTAAAACATGAAATTAAAATACATTTTTATTATTACTTTAATCCCCTTATTTTTTGAATGTAAGCAAGAGCAAAGATCTGTAAAAATTGAAAAAACTAAAGACTTGGTATTCTACGTAAACCCTTTTATTGGAACCTCAGGGCATGGTCATACCTATCCTGGGGCAAGTCTGCCTTTTGGCATGATGCAGTTATCTCCTGACACCCGCCTCGACGGCTGGGATGGCTGTTCGGGCTATCACTATTCTGACAGTGAAATTTACGGTTTTTCACACACGCATTTAAGTGGAACAGGGGTTTCTGATTACGGCGATATCTTATTGATGCCTACTGATAAAGTGGTGTTTAACAACGGAGCCGATGGAGAGGAAGGCTATAAATCTAGGTTTTCACATCAAGACGAAAAAGCTCAACCTGGCTATTACAAAGTACATTTGAGCGATACGGGCATTGATGTTCAATTAACGGTATCTGAGCGAAGTGGTGTTCACAAATACAGTTTCCCTAAAAATCAAAAGCAGTTGCTTATTATGGATTTAGAGCATAGAGATGAAGTGTTGGCGTCTAAATTAAATTTGGTTTCTGAAAAAGAAATATCAGGATATCGCCATTCAAAAGCTTGGGCAACTCGGCAAAATTTGTTTTTTAATATTCAGTTTTCAAAACCCTATACTAAAGTTACTCTACTAGGTGGCAAAAAAGAGGGCAAACGTGTAAAAGCAGCCTTTGAGTTTGATTCAACAGCAGGTCAAATTTTAGAAATTAAAGTAGGAATATCTGCCGTAGATGAAAAGGGTGCTAAGAAAAACCTAGAACACGAAGTAGGAACAAAAAGTTTTGAGCAGGTAAGAGAACAAGCCCGACAAGTTTGGGAAGCACAACTTGAAAAAATCATTGTTGAGAGTTTGAGTGAAGACGATAAGATTACTTTTTACACTTCGCTATACCACACTATGATAGCACCAAACCTTTATCAAGACATAGATGGAAGGTATAGAGGGATGGATCTAAAAATACATCAAACTAAAAAGTTTAATTACTACACTGTTTTTTCTCTTTGGGATACTTATAGAGCAGCGCATCCGCTATACACGATTATTGAACAAGAAAGGACTAACCACTTTATAAATACTTTTTTAGCCAAATACGATGAGGGAGGTATTATGCCTATTTGGGATCTGTCGGGCTGTTATACAGGTTGTATGATAGGCTATCACGCAGTACCCGTTATTGCAGATGCTTTTTTAAAAGGAATAAAAAACTACAATGTCGAAAAGGCGTTTAAGGCTATGAAGCACTCTGCTATGCAGGATAAACTAGGGCTGTCATCTTACAAAAAAATAGGTTTTATACCCGTTGAAAAAGAGTCGGAGTCAGTATCAAAAACCTTAGAATATGCCTATGACGATTGGACTATTGCCCAAATGGCAAAAGCCTTAGGTAAAGGTCAAGATTATAAGTACTTTACAGAGAGAGCTCAGTACTATAAAAATATCTTTGATCCGCAGAGCCAGTTTATGCGCGGTCGATTTAGAAATACATGGTTCTCTCCCTTTGATCCTTACGAGGTAAATTTTAACTATACTGAGGCTAATTCGTGGCAATATAGCTTTTACGCTCCGCAAGATGTTTCTGGACTTATAAAGTTATTTGGAGGTAAAGAGAAATTGGAAACAAGTTTAGATAAATTGTTTAACGCTCAAAGTGGTACCACAGGCAGAAAGCAAGCCGATATTACGGGTATGATAGGTCAATATGCTCATGGCAATGAACCAAGTCATCATATAGCATATTTGTATAATTTTGTAAATAAACCTCATAAAACCCAAGAGCGAGTTCGTCAAATATTAACAGAGCAATACAAAAATGCACCCGATGGTATTTCAGGAAATGAAGACTGTGGTCAAATGAGTGCTTGGTATATTTTTAGCAGTCTTGGCTTTTATCCTGTTACTCCCGCTTCAAATCAATATATAATAGGAACTCCCCTGGTTAAAGGAGCGAGTTTAAACCTTGAAACAGGTAAGGTATTTACCGTGTTGAGTCATAATTTATCAACTAGCAATAAGTATATTGAAAAAGTTAAACTTAACGGAAAAGCTTTACGCAGAAGTTATATTTATCACAAAGAAATTGTAAATGGCGGGCTTTTAGAGTTTTATATGACTAACAATCCAAGCCAATGGGGTACGCTAGAAGGCTGGGAACCTAAAACAGAAATAAAACAACACAGCATAGTGCCTGCTCCTTATATTGCGAATGGACAAATTGCTTTTGAAAACAAAACAGCACTTACTCTTAAAAGTGTTGATAAAGAATCAATTATATTTTATTCGCTAAACAATACTGAATTTACAAAGTACACCGAGCCTATTGAAGTTACAGAAAAAGGAGTTTTACAGGTTTACGCTGAAAAAGACGGTAAAAAAAGTGCAGTAATAACGAGCAAGCTGAACAAGATTAACCCCAATATAAGTATAAAGTTACACACAGCCTATGCCAATCAATACAGTGCTGGAGGACAAAATGCTTTGATAGATGGAGTTTTAGGTACTAAAGATTTTAAAACAGGTACCTGGCAGGGATATTTTAATACAGATCTCATAGCGGTTGTTGATTTGGGTAAACAAAGAAAAATTAGCACTGTTCAGATAAATTTTTTAGAAAACCAAGACTCGTGGATTTTTTTGCCCACCTCGGTTGAGTGCCTTTTATCAACCGATGGCAAAAAATTTGTTTCTTTACATAAAAATAAAAAGATTGAAGCATCAAAGCCAACAGATGAAGTTTATATTAAAAACGTAGTATTTAAACAGTTTGATAAAAAGTACCGGTATGTTAAAATAAAGGCTATTAAACTAGCAAGCTTACCTCAGTGGCACTTAGGATATAAGCACAAGGGTAAACCATGGCTTTTTGCTGATGAAATTCAAATAAAATAAAAATACGATGGAACGCAGAAAATTTTTACAAAAGGCATCAGTCACAGGCTTGGGAGTGCTTACAACATCATCAATAGCAGGTTGCACAACGGGCAAAAAACCAGAAAATAAAAAGGCTGCGGCAGGCATAAGCGCAGTTAAACCACTTGTTATAGCTACATGGAAAACCCCACTGGCTGTTAAAGCAGCTTCAAAGGTATTAGAAAAAGGAGGCTCCGCCCTAGATGCTGTTGAACAAGGGTGTAAGGTAGAGGAGGCTAATGAAAAGGGACAATCAGTTGGCAAAGGAGGCTTGCCAGATAGGGATGGTAATGTTACTTTAGATGCATGTATAATGGATGAAAAGGGAAACTACGGAGCTGTGCTATGCGTAAAAAATATTAAACATGTTATTTCACTGGCGAGAAAGGTAATAGAACAAACCCCGCATGTAATGTTAGTGGGAAAGGGAGCAGAGTTGTTTGCTTTATCACAAGGATTTAAAAGAGAAAACCTGCTAACAGAGGCTTCAAAAAAGGCTTGGGAAAAGTGGAAATTAAAATCAGAATACAAACCCATTATAAATATAGAAAATCACGATACTATAGGCATGCTGGCAATTGATCTTTATGGAAATATCTCGGGGGCTTGCACAACAAGCGGTTTGGCGTATAAAATGGCGGGTAGAGTTGGGGATTCACCCATAATAGGAGCAGGCTTGTTTGTTGATAATCAAGTAGGTGCTGCTACTGCCACTGGCTTAGGTGAGGAGGTTTTAAAAACGGTAGGCAGCTTTTTAATAGTAGAACTTATGCGTCAAGGTAAAACACCACAACAAGCTTGTGAAGAGGCCATAGCGAGGATTGTAAACAAGCCCAATAGTAATTTTAAAAACTTTCAGGTTGGCTATATTGCCGTAAATAAGCAGGGGGAAACAGGAGCCTATTCAATTCACGAGTGGTTTAGTTATAATCTTTATAAAGATGGACAAAATAGCAATATAAAATCTGACTTTATATTTAACAGAAACAAATAATTATACGATGGGCTGAATATACTAAATTTAGTTTTTGTGCGAAAACTCTATTTTTTAAGATGTATTTATTACTTGTTACATGCCCTTTGATAGCGCTTACAAATCAATTTTTACTTTAATTTAAGCTAATTAACAAGTTTATAGAATACTTTAGATAAGACGACTGAGCTAGAAATAGTGAACTAAAGGATAGAAGTGCTGTGCAAAGCATAAGGTGTGGAAGCCTGAAAGCAAGCGGTAAGTAAGCAATTTCATATCTGCAGCCTCAACTTTTTGCTTCGTTTTTTACCCGTGCAAAAAGTGAAGAAAAAAGAAAAACGGAGTTTTATATATTCCTTTTTCAGGGGGTGTTATATAAGGGATAAAAAGTTGTTCTTACACTTATAACAATTCCTTTATACATAGAAAATGTAGAAGTATTAACTTTTGCTTTTATATCTAAACCATTATGTTTTTTTCTTCCCTTAACACCTTCACATATTTTCTTAAAGTTAATTCTTGTACAATCAAAAGTACCTACTTTAAGCTCAGAAAACCCAGAAGAAACTGTTTCTACATTTAAAACAGAATCGCCCTTGCAAGGTTTTTTAACACAATTGCCGTCTTTGTCTTTAGCAAAGCCCTCAGGACAATCGGGTTTAATAATGCAACTGTTAATAGGGCTTGTATTATTGAAGACCATTGCAAAACCCAACCTTATTTTTGTTTAGGTTT
>JBKDZU010000059.1:0-10455 GCA_047971505.1 Tenacibaculum sp. | reverse complement strand
TTGATTTGATTGAAAAATGTTCGCTTTATCTTTCGTGAACGTAAATCGCAAATGCTATCCGCTAATGTGGGATGATGTATTAATTCCATAAAATAAAGATACAAAAAAATATAAAATTATACTAACCTTGCAACGGTCTTATATTCTCCTGAACAGCCAGCAATACGCCCTCAATCTGTGAAGTTATCCATAATTTGAACAATCAATACTCCAAGTATATATCGTAAATCAATACTAGGCCTACCTAGCTCTGACATGGATTTTTTGAGCTCAAAAAGCCAAGGCATCCCATGGCACTAATTCACGTAAAACAAACCATCGGTTATTCGAATCTAAATCACTATCAAACAAAAATCTAATCTATTTTGCTGTTTATTAGATGTTTTTAAGTTTTTTAGTAAGCCTTATTTATCTGTGTAAAGTAACAGGCACAAAACTGTTATTTAGTTAAGATTTATTAATCTAAAACATTTAGATTTGCAATTTTAAAACGCAAAATAAACCTTATTTATAATAAATATTGAAATGAAAAAGTTATCTATTGCTGTTCTTTTGTTTGGAGTGCTGCTTAGCACTAAAGCTCAAGAAACTAGGGGAGAACCTAAAGGGAACTGGAAAAAAGCAGGACTTATAAACTTTCTGTTTAATCAATCGGCGTTTAATAACTGGCTGGCAGGAGGCACTAACAGTATTTCGGGAACCTTAGGTTTAAATTACGATATAAATTACGCCAAAGGAAACTGGACTTGGGATAATAAAATAATAGCTTCTTACGGTTTGACAAAATTAAAAGATAAGGAAGCTGAAAAAACTGACGACCGCTTTGAATTAAGTTCATTAGTAGGCAAAAAAGCCACAAAAAACTGGTATTATTCAGCTTTTGTTAACTTTAAAACACAAATGTCATCAACTTATGTAGAGGATATACAACAATCACATTTTTTCTCACCTGCTTATTTTCAATTTGGTCCTGGCATGCTGTGGAAAAAATCTGATAGTTTAAAGATAAACATAGCACCTGCTACCTCAAAATTAGTAATTGTCAACCGTGATTTTACCAAAAACCTATCCGCCAAAAGTACTTATTTTGGAGTAAAGACAAATAGTACCATGCGATACGAATTAGGTGCTGCCTTAAACGTTTATTACAAGTTTAATTTAATGAAAAATGTATTTGTCGAAAACATCTTAAATCTGTACAGCAATTATCTAGAGGAAGCCAAAAACGTTGATATTGACTACACTGTAAATACAGTAATGAAAATAAACAAGTACCTATCGGCAAATTTGGCTTTGCAAAGTATTTACGACGACAATGCTTTTGAAGGATTCCAAACACGTGAGATATTTGGCTTAGGTGTGAATTACAATTTTTAAGCCAAGCATTATGGTAAGTTTTTTAGAAAAATAATGATTTTGGCACAAATATTGGAGTAATAGCTAGTGAATCCGAAAAGTAGTTATAGGCTTATACCACAGTTATAAAGTGAATTAAAAATTTTAAGCCTGAACTGTAGCAGTGAGATTGCATAACTAAAAAAAATAAAAAGAAAAATTAAAAATTACTGTAAGGAATAGCAAAAGGGAACGTACTAAAAACATATAAGCAGAAGCATAAAAGAATTTAAAATAAAGTTTGGTTAGTTGATTTTTGGTTGGTTATTATAAATAACCAATTAAATGACCGCTCCGCAAGGAGCGGTTTTTTTTTTAGTACTACTCTAATTAGTAAATAAAAAAGTGTATATTTATCACTGTTATTCTAATATTGTATTTTTTTAGTCGATAGGAGCAAAAATTAGTCGATAGGAGCAAAAACAAGTTAAATTATCGAGTAGGCTAGTTTGGGTTACAGCACATCAACACAAAATAAAAAATTAATGACTAAAGTAGCTTTTATAACTGGAGCGAGTTCTGGAATTGGAAAAGCAACAGCGCGTTTATTCGCAAAAAACAAAATCAATATAGTAATATGTGGCAGAAGACTTAATAAGCTAAATGAACTCAAGGATGAACTAAAAAAATTAGCCAAAGTTTATGTATTAAATTTTGATGTTCGCTCGCAAACAGAGGTGCAAAGAGCAATAGCTAGTCTTCCTGAAGAATTTAAGCATATTGATATTTTGATAAACAATGCTGGCAATGCCCATGGTTTGCAACCTATTCAACAAGGAAGTATTGAAGATTGGGATGCTATGATTGATGGAAATATAAAAGGCTTGCTCTACGTTTCAAGGGCTATAATCCCTCAAATGACACAAAGAAATCAAGGTTTTATTGTAAACATTGGCTCAATAGCGGCAAAAGAAGTATATCTAAACGGGAATGTTTACTGCGCTACTAAATTTGCTGTTAACGCTCTAAACAAAGGCATGCGAATTGATTTGAATAAGTACAAAATTAGAGTTTGTGCCATTCATCCCGGTTTGGTAGAAACCGAGTTTTCCGATGTGCGCTTTAAAGGAAACACAGCAAAAGCAAAGGCAGTTTACCAAGGATATAAAGCCTTGCAGGCTAAAGATATTGCCGATATTATATACTTTGTAGTTACGCGACCTTACTATGTAAATATAGAAGATTTAGTGGTGTATCCTCTAGCTCAAGCTAGTCCAACCATCCTCAATAAAGACAGCTAAACGCAACAAAAAGCCAAGCAAATTTTAGTTATTTCTTAAAAAAAAGGGCAAGTTAAAAACCTAAAGCTCTCCAAAAATGATTAACAAAAGGCTTTTAATTAAAAACTTACTTTCAAAAAACGATGAAAACAGTTTTTACGACAAAAAACAAAAACTTTCTTTACACTCAAAAGAAGGCAAAGCAAAATTTATAAAACACATATGTGCGCTTTCCAATTCAAATCCAGACAATAATTCTTATATAGTAATAGGCGTTCAAGACGAAGACAATAAAATTTTGGGCGTAGATTTTTACGACGACAGCAAAATTCAAAACCTAGTAAATGCCTATTTAAACAATCCGCCTAAAATTGAGTATGAAAATGTACATTTTCCAAGGCTACCGCGCTATAAGGTATTAGGGCTTGTTACCATCTACCCCAACAAAGCAATTAGTTCACTAGCTAAAACAGCATGGAAATACTACAAGGGAACGGTTTTTTTTAGAAGAGGGAGCAATTCAATTCCGACACAAGCAAATATAACAACTAAAAACACCAATCAACCTGTAGTTGCTTCTTTAGAAAAAAATTCTAGAAACAATATTGAACTGACATTAAATAGTGTTTTTAACTTCTTTAAACGGCACGACAAAATATACAATCCTCAATACAAAGTATTCAAAGAACAATTTGTGCTCTGTTGGGCAGGCAAGCAATTTAGTGTTAACCAAGAAGATTTTTTTTCAAGAGTTGATATAGAGCTAATAAACGAGCAAGTAAAATTGTTTTATTCAAATTTAGACGATGTTAAAATATATTTCAATGAACACTCATTTATAATAACAGAATACATAATTTTAGGAATTGACAAGCAACAAAAGCACTACCCACTTGAAAAAACCATCATAAACTTTAAAGATAACGGCATCTATCACATAGCAACTGAATTTTTATTTGAATCGCCACAATTTAATAAAGAGCAAATACAACATATTTACAATAATAATAATGCTATAGTGTTAAAAATAGAAAAAGAATTACCCCTTTCGGCAGCAGAGCACAAAGATGTTTTAAAGCTGCCCACCTCTTATTTAATTTGTTATTTGAATGGTTTTACATTAGTCCCCGAACAATTAAAAAAAGCTAAAAGCTATCTAAAAAACCTCGACGATAAAAGCACCTATATAAAATACAAAGAAGTGCTTAGAGTTTTGAGAAAAATAAAATACCAATAAATACTGCACTATTGTTTAAGATCAGGGTTTTGTTAAAAAATGTTGTACGAGAATACTTTTAAATTTTACTTTGTCATAGCTGAATTGAGCGATAATTTACAATCCGTATTCTCTGTGTTAAAAGCAGATAATATTATAAGCAATCTTAAAAAGAGTTTGCAATATGCTAGGGTAGTTGAGTAAAAATATTAAGCCAACAGCTACAAATTTTAATATGTTAACCTTGGGTATTTTGCATATAAAAATCTATTATTAGGATAAAAAATGTAATTTTGCATTTTTAAAACAAAAGCCGTAAAATGAACGAAAAGTTTGCTGAATACCAAAGATTAAACCTGCCCAAGATAGCAGAAGAAATGCTTAGTTATTGGCAAAAGAATAAGATTTTTGAAAAAAGTATAACTACTCGTGAGGGGAAAGAGCAATTTGTATTTTACGAAGGTCCGCCTTCAGCAAATGGACTACCGGGGATACACCATGTTATGGGTCGTACTATTAAAGATATTTTTTGTAGATATAAAGCCCAAAAAGGATATCAAGTTAAACGCAAAGCAGGATGGGACACACATGGTTTGCCCATAGAATTGGGAGTTGAAAAAGAGTTAGGCATCAACAAAGAAGATATAGGCACCAAAATAAGCATAGAGCAATACAATACAGCCTGTAAAGAAGCTGTAATGCGCTATACTGACATTTGGAACAAACTCACTCAAAAAATGGGTTATTGGGTAGATATGCAAAACCCCTATATAACCTACAAACCCAAATATATGGAGTCGGTTTGGTGGTTATTAAAGCAAATACACAACAAAGGCTTACTGTATAAAGGCTATACTGTTCAGCCCTATTCACCAAAGGCAGGAACAGGATTAAGTTCGCATGAGTTAAACCAACCTGGTGCTTACCAAGATATTACTGACACAACAGTTGTAGCTCAATTTAAAGCTATAAACAAAACACTACCCGTTTTTTTACAAAGAATAGGTGCTGTTTATTTTTTAGCCTGGACAACCACCCCTTGGACCTTGCCGAGTAATACAGCATTAACAGTAGGTTTGCAAATACAATACGTTTTAATAAAAACCTATAATCGCTATACTTTTAAGCCCATACAAGTGGTGTTGGCAAAAAATTTAATAGCAAAGCAATTTGCAGATAAAATATACAAGGAGGTTAAAAACCAAGACCATTTAGCAAATTATTCAAAGCACGACAAGCAAATACCTTATTTCATAATAAAAGAATTTGCAGGCAAAGAGTTAATAGGTGTTAAATACGAGCAGTTACTGCCCTATGCCTTGCCATACCAAAATGCAGAACATGCCTTTAGGATTATTTCGGGGGATTTTGTAACAACTCAAGAGGGCACAGGAATAGTCCATACAGCACCTACATTTGGGGCAGATGACGCCTTGGTTGCCAAACAAGCAAAGCCCGAGGTACCACCCATGCTAGTATTGGATAAAAACAACAATCCTGTTCCACTTGTAGATTTGCAAGGGAAGTTCAGACCCGAACTAGCTGAATTAGCTGGTAAATATGTTAAAAACCAATACTATGCTCAGGGCGAAGAACCAAAAAAATCAGTAGACATTGAAATAGCCATTAAGCTAAAAACTGAAAACAAAGCTTTTAAGGTAGAAAAATACCAGCACAGTTACCCAAACTGTTGGCGCACCGACAAGCCCATTTTATACTATCCCTTAAACTCTTGGTTTATCAAAGTAAGTAAGGTAAGAGATCAAATGTTTAGTCTTAATAAAAGTATTAATTGGAAACCAAAATCAACGGGCGAAAAACGCTTTGGGAACTGGTTAAAAAACGCTAATGACTGGAATTTGTCGCGCTCTCGATTTTGGGGAATACCCTTACCAATATGGACTAGCAAAGACGGTACGGAACAAATATGCATAGGTTCGGTAGCCGAACTCAAAGAAGAAATGCAAAAGTCAGTAACTGCTGGTATTATGCCTCGAGATATCTTTGCAGATTTTGAAACAGGTAATATGACCGAGGACAATTACAATAAAATTGACTTGCACAAAAATGTAGTTGATAAGATTGTTTTAGTATCCTCATCGGGCAAGGCTCTTTTTAGAGAAAGTGATTTAATTGACGTTTGGTTTGATTCAGGTTCTATGCCTTATGCTCAGTGGCACTATCCTTTTGAAAACAAAGAAATAATTGACAATAAACAAAGCTATCCTGCTAATTTTATTGCCGAGGGAGTAGATCAAACTCGCGGATGGTTTTATACCCTACACGCCATAGCAACTATGGTTTTTAATTCGGTGGCCTTTAAAAATGTAGTGTCTAACGGATTGGTACTCGATAAAAACGGACAAAAAATGTCAAAGCGCATTGGAAATGCCGTAGACCCTTTTGAAACACTAGCAAAGCACGGACCCGATGCCACGCGTTGGTATATGGTTTACAATGCGAATCCTTGGGATAATCTAAAATTCGACTCTGCAAATATCGAAGAAATAAAACGTAAGTTTTTTGGAACCCTGTACAATACTTATTCATTTTTTTCGCTATACGCAAATATTGATAACTTTAGTTACAAAGAAAAAGAAGTGCTTCTAGATCAAAGACCAGAAATTGACCGCTGGATCTTATCTGAACTCAACACTCTTATCCAAAAAACAGATGCCTATTACGCAGATTATGAACCTACCAAGGCAACAAGAGCAGTTTCTGATTTTGTGCAAGATATGCTAAGCAACTGGTATGTGCGTTTGTGCAGAAGGCGTTTTTGGAAAGCAGATTATGTACAAGATAAAATATCGGCATACCAAACCCTATATACATGCCTTGTTACTATAGCCAAATTAGGAGCACCTGTGGCACCCTTTTTTATGGACAAACTGTACAAAGATCTAACTAGCACAACAGGTACAGAGAATTTTGAGAGTGTGCACTTGTCGGACTTCCCTGTTTTTGACAAATCATCTGTAGATAAATATCTGGAAAGAAAAATGGAAAGTGCGCAAACAATATCTTCCCTAGTTTTATCGTTAAGAGCTAAAGAAAAAATAAAGGTTCGAATACCTTTAAAAAAAATTATCGTGCCAGTGCTAGATAATGTACAAAGAAAAGAAATTTTAGCCGTGGCTGGCTTGATAAAATCAGAAGTAAATGTAAAAGAAATAGAATTGCTAGACGATGCTTCTGACGTAATAGTAAAGCAAATTAAGCCTAATTTTAAGTCTATAGGACCTAGATTAGGCAAAGATATAGGCTTAGTTTCTAATATACTAAAGTCGTTTTCTCAAAAAGGAATAGCTCTTTTTGAAAAAAACAAAAAATTTGATGTAAAAGTTAAAGAAAAATTAATTACTCTAGATATATCAGATGTTGAAATTTCTTTAAAAGACATAGAAGGTTGGCAGGTGGCAAGTGCCAAAGGGATAACAGTTGCCTTAGATGTTAGTTTAAATGATGACTTACGCAAAGAAGGCATAGCTAGAGAGCTAATTAACAGAATACAAAATGCTCGTAAGGATTTTGGCCTAGAGGTAACCGATAGAATTAAGTTAACTTTTTTAAGCTATGCCAATTTAAAAGAGTCAGTATTTGCAAATGAAACCTATATCAAAACAGAAACCCTAGCAAGCGAATTAAAGTTTGTAGAAAAACTAGAAGGTGGTATAGAAATTGAATTTGATACCATTAAAAGCAAAATGTTAATTGAAAAAAAGTAAAATAATGGAATATGTAAAAGTAAAATACTCAGATAAAGAACTACAGGAGTTCAAAGAAATTATTGTAGATAAAATTAAAACCGCAGAAAGCGATTTAAAACTACTTAGAGATTCTTATAAAAATGGTTCTGACAATGGAACCGAAGACACCTCGCCTACCTTTAAGTCATTTGAAGATGGAACCGATACCATGTCTAAAGAAGCCAATATGCAATTAGCAATTAGACAGGAAAAGTTTATCCGCGATTTAAAAAATGCTCTAATTAGAATTGAAAACAAAACCTATGGTATTTGCAGAATTACAGGCAAACTAATTAAAAAAGAGCGCTTAAAATTAGTACCCCATGCAACTCTGAGTATAGAAGCTAAGCGCAGGCAATAAAAAATGCTAATCTTATTTTAGGCGTATTGCGCCTAGTTTTATTAGGGCACTATTGCAGGGCTAATTGTTTTAATGACAAAGATTAGTAAAGCTGACTATTAGCCATAGAACATCAAACTCTGTAGAGTTAAAAAATTTGATCTAGGCATTTTGTAAATTTAACGGGCTTTAAAATTATAGAGCGAAAATTCAAAAGCCTATCTTTATTTGATTTTTAAAATCACTTCAAGATAATTTGGAATTCTGCCTTTATTTATCTTAATAAGATTAGCAATTAAATACCTGAACTCGAGTTATTTAGCCTCTGTATCAGAACTCTATATTTTTTAAGATTATTATTTACTACTTGTTACACACCCTTTAATAGCGCTTACAAATCAATTTTTACTTTAAGTTAATTTGAGCTAATTAACAAGTTTACAGAATTGCTTTAGACAAGTGGGATTCTAAACGACTTTAGCGAGAAATAGTGAGCGAAAGGTCAAAAGTGATGTGCAAAGCACAAGGTGTGAAAGCCTGAAAGCGAGCGGCAAGTAAGCAATTTCCTAGCTACAGCTTCAACTTTAATAAAATCAGAGTTTTACAGACCTTTTTTTAGGGTGTTATACAAGGGATAAAAAGTCGTTCCAACCACCTAACGGATGAGTTTTGTCACTCGGATCATTTACGCATAATCTGAAAAAATTCCTGAAATAAGATGAATATAACACAATTGACACACTAAATACAGTGATTTAGTTTAGTGGAAGTGAATCTAACGAGTGAAAAAAGAAATTTTGTTTGTCATTCATTGTCACTAATAATCCTTTTGGGAATTTTTTACCTAATGAAACGCTAACAGCCTCACAACCATCGGTTTTACTCGTGCCTAAATTTAATTTTTTAATGTATTGATCAGTTTTTCGACTAAATATATTAAAAGAATTGTCTTGTTGGTTTGATACTATAATATAGCCTTCTTCCTTATTTATATCAACTATGGCTATGCCTTCAATATCGTCCTTGAAGTACTGACTGCCAAAAACTGACAGTTCTTTATTTCCATCGAGAGGATTGGCATAGTATTTTCTGATGCCCACTCCTTCATCCGAATAATATACATATCCTAGCTTATCATCAACTGCAATAGCCTCTATTTCTTTGTTGCCACTAAAGGTTCCAAACTTTCTTATTAGCTGAGTTTTTACTACCCCTGCAGTATCCGAAAAAAGTTTATACTGATGCAAATAACCATCTTTGGGTCCTTTTTTTCTGCTCACTATAATTGATATGTTTTCTGTTTTTGGGTTTTTGTACAAAGACACCCCCATAGGGCGTTTCATTTCATTTTGGCTCTCATCCTCAAACACCTTAAAGCCTCCTCGGTCAATAGCTTTCATATCGGGTAGGGCAAATACACGTATTTGATGTTTTTCTCGTTCGGTAAAAACCAAAATATCGGTTTGTGTAGAATCACTTAGTTTAAAGCCGTACTCTACGTCTATATTGTTAGGATAGCTAAGTCCTATAATACTTTTATCTTTGAGTATCTTGCCGCTAAGATCAAAAGCATAAACACCTCCGTTTTCTAAATCTTTATCGGTGCCAAATACTATGCTTTGCTCGGGGTGTGCTTTGTTGACCCAAATTGCAGGGTCATCGCTATCGTGGGGTACTTTTTCAGTTTTTATCACAGGATGTATTACAGGGAGCTTTTTTTGACAGAAGTAAAGTAGCGCTAAACAACTGACTAAAAAAATGTAGCGTTTTATCATACCTAATTCTTTTTTGATTTTTTAAATAAATTGTATTTAAGTCCAAATTTTAGTCTTTTTTCATAAAATTCTACCTGCACGGTTCTGCTGCTTATCCCTTGATAATATCTAAGTGGTTGATTGTTAATATTGTTAAGACTTAAATAAAAGTTTAACTTTTTGTTGATTTTATAGTTAGCATTAAAATCTAAAAACAATTGTTTGTCGTAATAGCGATCCTCAAAAGCATTTCCTCCAATTTCGTCAATATAAGCATCTGAAAAATTTATAGAAAATCGCAAGCTAAGCTTTTTGTCCTTGTATCCTAAAGAGGCGTTAAACATATTAGGGGCGGTGTTGGGCAGGTCGAGGTCGTTTCGATCTTCTCCATCTTCGTTGTGTATGCCTGTAGCCTGTGAGGTCAGGTAGGTGTAATTTAGGTAAATGCTGAAGTTTTTAGCTAAGCCTGGCAAAAAGTCAAGTCTGCGTTGCAGTGATGTTTCAAAGCCAAAAACAGAGGCTTTGTCACCGTTTAAGGGTTGAAATACTCGAAAAGAATCAGTATTTTCCGATTGAAAGGTATAAATGAAATTACTTATATTTTTATAGAAGAAACCTCCTGAAGCTATCCCAATTGATTTAAAATAGTGTTCCGCCATTAAATCAAAATTCATCGAGGTGGTTGGGTTTAATTCCGTATTTCCTAAAAAAATTTCTTCGTCCTCGTTGTTTATCTCTCTAAAGGGCACTAGATCTTTGTAGTTGGGTCTTGCCAAGGTGT
>JBKDZU010000058.1:0-1624 GCA_047971505.1 Tenacibaculum sp. | reverse complement strand
TATAAAACAAAAGAAATAATATCGGAAAAAAAGAATTAGTTTATTAAGACAATGAACACAAATTTTAGAGTCAAAAGCGTAATATCTGCGGACTTTTACTAATCCCTGCTATTTTAAGGTGATTTTCTGCGATTATTTAAGCTATCTATCTATATAGCTTGGGAAACAGAAATATGGTCATAACACGGTGCCTTTGGCACTAAAATGGAAGTGAAGGATTTCAAAGCGAATAATTTATCGATTAAAAGAAAAGTCAGAGACGGGAATTATTTTTGTGAAGTTTTATGCTTGCTTTTTTTATTAATGAATTATATTCAAAGCTGGGCAAAGTGCAAATTGTGTTCCAAAGAAAATATTTTCACTTTTGAAGTTTACGCTGTCTATATTTTCCAAGTTTCCTCTTTAAACTTTTCAGCCATAATCTTTTTTTCTATATAAATATGTATTAAATAAATACCTTAGTTCTCTATAGGTTAACTAATTTGATCAATTATATACTTTATAACAATTTAAAACGAGGTTTTGTTAGTTTGTTGAGTAAAAAATGAGATTTTATTTTTTTTTTGAATTTGCGCTTTTACGTTTTGTGGACTCATTACAAAAAAAATTAGCTCTTCTGCACTTTATGGATTCATTGTGAAAATTTTCCCTTTTGCGCTTTGCGGACTAAGAAAATTTCTCGCACTGACCAGCTCTGATTATATTGCGATAATATAGCTGATATTCATCGACTTTAGTTATAACCAGTGCTGAGGTGTTGGACTCCAACGCCCTAGTCCTAACTATAACCACTACATAAGAAAACCAGAAGTCAAAGATAGGAAGAAAGACTCCAAAGGCGAAGAAACTACAAAAATTCCGAAGACCTCTTAAACAAAAAGATAGGAACACAAATTAGGTGATTTTTTTACTAAATAGCACACTGTATACATAGTACATTGAAAGCACATAATACACTGAAGGAATATTCTTATAAATTATAATTAATTATTTAAAAAAAATTGTTTTTACGATTTATAGAATGTTCTTTTAAATTTTTAAGTAATTCTTTATGACTTTTTTTTATAAGCTTGTTTAGTTTAAAACACAGATTTAGTTATAATACTAGGTACTAATAAATTTTTGCGATTTCTTTTTTAGATGATTATCTGCGATGCTTTAACTCACTTGTGTAGATTGAGAACAGCTGTTTGTTCTTTTAAATTTTTAAGTATTTCTATACGATTTTTTAACTAGCTTGTTTAGTCTAAAACATAGATTTATTTATAATGGGAGATACTAATTATTTTTTTGCGATTTTTAACGATATTTTTGGATGATTATCTGCGATGCTTAAGCTTATTTGTGTAGCGTGAGAACAGCTGTAATCAAAGTTTAAGAAAACTAATACAACACTGTTGTAGGGATAAACAAAAACCCTTCACTAACCTCTACTAATGCCTTTTGCTTATAGGCGATTTTCTGCGATATTTTGACTTTAGTAAATATAAATAAAAGATCTAAAAGGGTTTAGAAGACAGCTGTATAGTCACGGTTTAAAAGATAGGATAATGTAATGCTATACATCCGGTGGAAGTAAGGATTTCCCTTATACCAATGTCTTTCTCCCTCCACACATACATAC
>JBKDZU010000057.1:0-37423 GCA_047971505.1 Tenacibaculum sp. | reverse complement strand
TCTGTCTCTGCATTTGATGCATACCACTTTATTTCTGTGCCATCGGATTGTAGGTCAGCTACAGTAGGCTGCCTTTCTGCAGAGCAGAACTCTTGTTTTTGGTCGCCTGTGGGTGCTTGTATGGTAATGTCTATGTTAACATCGACCTTTAGCATTTGTGTGCTGCTACAACCATCTATAGTCTGACCAGAGTAATAGCTCTTCCCGTCTTCTAAAAGCGCTGTGTCTGCTAAAGGGATTGTGTCTGTCACTGATGCATACCACTTTATGTCTGTGCCATCGGCTTGTAGGTCAGCTACAGTAGGATGCCTGTCTGCAGAACAGAACTCTTGTGTTGGGTCGCCTATGGGTGCTTGTATGGTAATCTCTATGGTAACATCGACCTATAGCCATTGTGTGCTGCTACAACCAGCTATAGTCTGACCGGCGTAAAAGCTCTTCCCGTCTTCTAAAAGCGCTGTGGCTGCTACAGGGATTGTGTCTGTCACTGATGCATACCACTTTATATCTGTGCCATCGGCTTGTAGGTCAGCTACAGTAGGCTGCCTGTCTGCAGAGCAGAACTCTTGTGTTGGCTCGCCTGTGGGTGCTTGTATGGTAATGTCTATGGTAACATCGACCTTTAGCCTTTGTGTGCTGCTACAACCATCTGTAGTCTGACCAGCGTAATAGCTCTTCCCGTCTTCTAAAAGCGTTGTGGCTGCTAAAGGGGTTGTTGCTGTCACTGATGCATACCACTTTATGCCTGTGCCATCGGCTTGTAGATCAGCTACTGTTGGGTTGTCTGTCTTACAGAACTTCTGAGTTGCATTGCCTGTAGGTGTTGAACTGTCGTTTATCGTTACTGCAACTTTTAAGCGCTTGGAACTTTCACAGTTATTTGTTGTTTGGCTAGCGTAATAGTTGCGATTTGTAAGAGCTGTGCTTGAACTTAAAAAACTACCTCCTGTACTAGACCTATACCACTTTATGTCTGTGCCGTCGGCTTGTAGGTCAGCTACTGTTGGGTTGTCTATCTTACAGAACTTCTGAGTTGCATTGCCTGTGGGGGGGGGTGTTGATATTATACTCAGAACTTTTATCCCATCAATTCCTATATAGTCTATGGTATTAATATCTGTTCCTTTATCAGCAGTAAACTCTAACCGTTGGGTTGTGCTTTTGGCGGTAAAGGTTAAAACCTGCTCTTCCCAAACTTGGTTACCTTCTCCTAAATAGGGTTGCTCCTCACTAAATTGTTCTTCATTTCCAAATGTTACTTTAAGACGAGCTTTGCTATTAGTAAGTGTGCCTAGGGCTAAAATGCCACCAGGATCTACACCAGCATTTACTTGATAAAAAACTACCTTATATTGTTGATTTATGACTAAACCTGAAATGTTTGTATAAAAAGATTCTAGACGAATCGATCCTGCTATTAATGGGGCATATCCATATACAGCTGCAAAAACTCCTTTATCAGGTGATTCTGGAGTGCCATCAGCAAACCCATAATTAAGTGGACCATTTGTTCCATCACCATGAACGGATACAGGAGCTTTCCAAGAATCAGGAGTTCCGCTACCCTTAATCCAGCCTCCTCCTTCAATTTTTCCATTGGGTGTATCTAACTTTGTTGCTGATTCTAAATACTCAAAACTTCCATCAAAATCTCCTATTTCAACTTCACAATTGTTTATTGCTTGGATAGGGTTTTGTGTTTTAAATTTTTTAGTTGTATTTTGAGAGTTTAGACTACGTTTTGTAGAGGAGGAGGAGCTAGAAGCTGAAACTATATGATTAGAACTATAAGTTATTCCATTGTTATTTAAAAAATCCAATGGTTGTGCTGTTGTATTGGTAGTATGGCTTGGTTTGTGTTGTTCCCAAATAATACTTGTTTTTACAGGAACTTGTGTGTTGTTATGGGTTAAAGGGGTTTGTTTTGGAAGAGAAACGTAGTTAAAGTAGTTAGCTTCTGAAGATGTTTTTGTTGTAAACAAAACATCGAATAATGAAATTACAATAAGGAAAGTAAAAGCTTTAAGTTTCATAGGAATGTGTTTTTAAATATTATAATTTTTTGTTTTTTAAATATTAATTTATTTTTAATTGAGAGTGTAATTATTATCGGCTTTCTGCAAAAAAAATAACAAAGCTAAATATCGTATTTTCTTTATGTTATACATAAAAAAATCAAACCAAACTAAATATAGAGTTTAACTTAAGTTATTATATAATTATCAAACTATTTTTAAAATTCAAAAAGAATAAACTTGATAGTGCTTAGTTTACAAACCTTATTGATTTTTTATATAATTACCTCTTTAGCTTCTTTAATAAGTAGTTCTTTGGCTCTTTTTCTAATAGCTTTTGCAGTAGGACTATCATTAAAATATTTTAACGCAGTATAGATGGTTTGGCGTGATATTTCGGGAAACTCTTCTCTTAAAATTGCATGATGTTTGTGCGCTAAGTTGATTTTATTTGACTTCATTTTTTTAGGTATTAATGTTTACTTTTGTAAATAAATTTATTGTATATACTTTTATATCAGTTTATATATTACTTGCAAATGTACAGAATATTCTGAAATATAATCAATATGAGGAAAAAAAATACAGATATTTCTGAAAGAGTTTCGCAGGTCATTAATTATTTTAATGTTACAAAGAATGATTTTGCTAAAAATTTAGGCTACACTCGTTCTCAATCTGTATATGATATAGTTAATGGTAAATCTAAACCTAGTTTTGATTTTTTCAACAGACTATACAATACAGATTATTCTGAAACAATAAATTCGGAGTGGTTACTTACCGGAAAAGGCAAAATGTTAAAACAAAGTTCTAATATAATTAATCAGGAAAGGCTTCAAGTAGGCTGTGGTAAGCTAGTGCATTCTAAGAGCTTTACTAATATTATAAAAATTAACCCGCAAGCTAAGGCAAATACTGTAATTGCCGATGTTAAAGCTTTAACAGGATTTAATGATTTGATTTCAAATCCTAAAAAATTAGAAGAGTTGCCCGCTATTTCTTTGCCCAATGCACCTAATGGACTTAATATAGCGTTTCAGATTGAGGGGGATAGTATGCACCCTACCGTTAGACATCTCGATTTTGTAGCTGCTAATCAGTTATATGATGCTATTGAAATTAAAGAGGGTTATACTTATATTATTGTTGATAAAGATGATGGTGTTTTGTGTAAACGCCTGTATAAAGAGGGCTCAAAATATAAGCTTGTAAGTGATAATTTAAGTTATCCGCCTTATTTGCGTTCACGGAGCGATATTAAGGTTTTTTTTAGGTGTTTTATGCGGCTTTCAACTGATTTTAGAGCTTATTTTAACGATGTTAGAGGGGCTATTAAAGACTTGCGATTGGAAGTTCAGCAAATTAAATCGAAGATGAATGCATAAAATAATTAGCTTGTTTAATTTTTGCCGATGATTTTGAATTCTTAGTTTTTAATAAAATGCTTTATTGCAGCAGATTGCTTTGTTAAATTACTAAGCCAATAGTTACGTGCTTATATAAAGATCAGGATGGTTGAATATTGTGTTTTAACTTTGTAAATTGGCATCTGAAAATTTTTAACTATTTAGCGTAAATGACAAAGGCAAAAAAAACGCAATTTGTAATTGATACACTTGAAGAAATATATCCAAAAACGCCAATTCCACTAAAGCATAAGGATGCTTATACGCTTTTAATTGCTGTATTGTTATCTGCACAAAGTACCGATGCTAGAGTAAATACTATTACTCCAGTGTTATTTGATAAGGCTAATAATCCTTACGATATGATAAAGCTTTCTGTGGAACAGATTAGGGATATTATCAAGCCTGTTGGTTTGTCGCCCACAAAGTCTAAAGGAATTTACGGTTTGTCTAAAATTTTAATCGAAAAGCATGCGGGTAAAGTTCCTGCTGATTTTAAATCTTTAGAGGCTTTGCCTGCCGTAGGGCATAAAACCGCTAGTGTAGTTATGGCACAGGCTTTTAACGTTCCTGCTTTTCCAGTTGATACGCATATACACCGTTTGATGTATAGATGGGGATTGTCAAATGGCAAAAGTGTAGTGCAAACCGAAAAAGATGCCAAGAGGTTGTTTAAAAAAGAATTGTGGAATAAACTCCACTTGCAAATTATTTATTACGGTAGAGAATACTCGCCTGCTAGAGGTTGGAATATCGAAAAGGATGTTATTACTAAAACTGTAGGAAGAAAATCTGTATTAGCACAGTTTGATAAGAAAAAAACTTAATTTAAATTTACTTCAACTTGACGGTTTGATTTGGTTTTAATTACCTTGTATGATTTTGAAAAATCAAGTAAAAATTGAATTAATTCTTTTTCAGTGTGGAACTTTGTATCTAAATACATTCCATTGTGGTAAATTTGCATCATGTGTTTTTGTTTAATTAAACTAACAATAAATGTGAGTCCTATTACTAGAACGATATATTTTAGTTTAATATTTGATTATAAGACAATAATTTATTAAAATTTTATATTCAGACTCTAATAAGCTAGCTAATAATAGATTATAAATGTTAGCTAATAATTTGATTATTAATTACTTATATGTTGTTTAAAATTTTAACAAATTACTGATAATATAAAACTTTATTTGTATTAAAATCTTTTAGGGCTTTGTCGATATAGAGAGATGCTTACCTTTTATTCTGTTTAGTTTTTTAGGAAATGCTTAGTGTTTTTTAGGAAAACTTAATTTGCTAGAATTACATTGTTTTTTTCGGCAATTTTTCTTAAATTTATCAATGCATAGCGCATTCTGCCCAAGGCTGTATTTATACTAACACCTGTGTTTTCCGAAATTTCATTAAAACTCAAGTTGTTGTATATTCTCATAACTAATACCTCTTTTTGTTCCTTTGGCAGTTTTTCTATAAGTTTTTTTACATCGTTGTGTATTTGTTTTTTAATTATTTCGGATTCTACATCTAAATTATCATCACTAATTACTGAAAAAATATCGAAATCTTCCGAATTGCTAAACATGGGCATTCTGCTGTTTTTTCTAAAGTGATCTATAACTAAATTATGAGCAATTCGCATAACCCAAGGTAAAAATTTGCCTTCTTCATTGTAATGACCTCTTTTAAGAGTTTTAATTACTTTGATAAAAGTATCTTGAAATATATCTTTTGTAGAATCTCTATCCTGAATTTTACTATAAATAAAACTATACAGCTTTTGACGGTAACGTTTTATAAGTATTGCGATTGCCAATTCATTCCCATTAATATAATCTTTAACTAAAAGACTATCTTTTGTTGCATTTTTATCCATACAATGACCATTTGCAAAAGAAAGCGTAAACTCTCTTTTAAGGTTAGGGTTAACTCAATTTAAAAAGTAATTGTACCGCATAAGCTCAATATTATTCAAAATAAATTATGGTGCAAATATATTCTTTTTTTATAATAAACAAAAATATTTTTGTTTTTTTTTAATGATAAAAGCATTTAACGTATAGCTCTGTTAATCAGTGTGTTTGCTTTGCATTGTTTCTTGAATAATATTTTTATAATTGTTGGCTTATTATTTTTTATCATAATTCATGCAATTAGCTGCATTTTTTCGTGCCGTTAGTTTAAAGTTTTAGTTTTTTTTAACAAAATAAGATAGCTTGTGGATTTTTGTTAGTTGTTTATTTTTGCTTGTTAAATTTTATTTTAAATTAGTGTTATAGCTTAGCTTGATAGACGTTTTAATTCTAAATAGACAAAGAAAGACTCTGAAATAATTTCATACAACTCTTCACAACGCCGTGTTAAAGAGGCGTTAAAACAGTGTTAATTGTAGCTACTTCACTGAAAAACTAGTTATTTATTTTTCTAAAAAAGGATAGCGGTAATTTGACGGTGAAACAAAGGTTTCTTTGATAAGTCGGGGCGATACCCAGCGCAATAGATTTTGAGCCGAGCCAGCTTTGTCATTTGTGCCAGATGCTCTTGCACCACCAAAAGGCTGTTGACCTACCACTGCGCCTGTTGGCTTATCGTTAATATAAAAATTACCTGCACAATTTTCTAATACTTTGGCAGCTTGAGTAATGGCATATCGGTCGGTAGCAAATACAGCGCCCGTTAATGCATACTCGGAAGTGTTGTCAACTAGGCTTAAGGTTTCGTTCCAGCTAGCATCCTCAAAAATATACACTGTAACAACAGGACCAAATAACTCGGTTTCCATAGTGGTGTATTTAGGGTTGCTTGTTAAGATAAGAGTTGGTTCAACAAAATAACCTTTTGATTTGTCGAAGTTGCCCCCTGCAATAACTTCTGCTTCAGCATCGCTTTTAGCTTGGTTTATATAAGTAACTAGCTTGTCAAAAGATGCTTCGTGTATTACGGCGGTAATAAAATTGCTAAAATCTTCAGGAGACCCCATTTTAAAGGATGCCATATCTTCCTTGACATAATCTAATACCTTATTGGCTATACTTTTGGGTAAGTAAACCCTTGAAGCAGCCGAGCATTTTTGTCCTTGAAACTCGAAAGCTCCTCTAGTAATACCTGTAGCTACCTGCTTTGCATTTGCCGAAGGGTGGGCTATAATAAAATCTTTACCTCCTGTTTCACCAACTATTCTGGGATAGGTTTTGTATAGATGAATATTGCTTCCAATTTTTTTCCAAAGTTCTTTAAATACTTCTGAAGAGCCAGTAAAATGAATCCCAGCAAAGTCAGAACTGCTCAGTACAGATTCTGTTATTTCAACAGGATTGCCATATATCAGATTGATAACTCCATCGGGCAAGCCAGCTTCTTTAAAAATATCAACTATTACTTTGGCTGAAAAAATTTGACTGTCAGATGGTTTCCAAATAACAACATTGCCCATCATAGCTGCCGATGCAGGTAGGTTGGCAGCAATGGCAGTAAAATTAAATGGAGTTACTGCATATACAAATCCTTCTAGGGGTCGGTATTCTACACGATTCCAAACACCTTGGTCCGAATTGGGTTGCTGACAGTAAATATCTGACATATATTCTGTGTTAAAGCGCAAAAAATCAATCAGTTCACAAGAGGCGTCAATTTCTGCTTGGTGTATGGTTTTCGATTGAGCAATCATAGTAGCTGCGTTAATTTTTGCACGATAAGGACCCGCAATTAATTCGGCGGCTCGCAAAAAAATAGCAGCTCGCTGTTCCCAAGGCATTTGAGACCAAGCCTTACGAGCTTCTAAAGCCGCCTCAATTGCTTTTTTAACATAGCCTTTGTCTCCGAGGTGATACTGACCCACTAAGTGCTGATGATCATGAGGAGGACTTATCTTTTGTATGTTTTCAGTTCTTAATTCTTCACTTCCTATATACATAGGTATGTCTACAAACCCATTAAAGTACTCTCGATATTGTTCTGTAACTGCCTCTCTTTCTGCTGACCCAAGGACATAACTCTTAACGGGCTCGTTAAAAGCAGGGGGCACTTGAAAAAAACCTTTTCCCATATTTTGTGTTATTTAATTAAACTACTTATATGTAAAACATATTTTACTGTAATGAGTCACAAAGTTACGCTTATTTTTAAAACAACTGTGTGTTTAACCAAAGGGGGAAGTGTTTAGTAATTTTTTTGTGCTAATAGCTGAATCTAGTTATTGATTAAACCATACTACTATAATTTAATGCTTGAGTTTTTGTGAATTGATAATTAGAAAACTAATAATAAAATTACAGTAAATTGTGCTTTTGCGTATTGGTTTGTGTGCTGACAAAGATACTGCAATTTGTATATGTGTTTTTACACTGCTTTTATTTTTGTTTCTTTGCGATTAGCAAATAATAAAAAAGTATTATATAAAAAATTAAGTATGTGCACGGTAAGCTATTTGCCTTTAGGGGAAAATAATTTTATGCTCACTTTTAATAGAGATGAAGATCCTAAAAGGGATACTATAGTTCCAAAAGAGTATGTGGAAGAAGGGGTTAGATTAAGATATCCTAAGGATAAGCTTGCAGGTGGTACTTGGATAGGCATTAGCGATAAAAGTCGTTTGGTATGCTTGTTAAATGGTGCTTTTGATAAGCATATGCGCAAGCCACCCTATAAAATAAGCAGAGGACTTGTTGTAAAGCATATGCTTAAAGCAGATAGTGTTTTTTCTGAAATTAAAGCGTATGATTTTGCAAATATAGAACCCTTTACTTTAATTATTGCTGATTGGAAAACGGAACTTAAACTATTTGAATTGGTTTGGAATGGAACACAAAAACATTTCAGGAAACTGAGTCAGGAGGCTAGAATATGGTCTTCATCAACCTTATACAATGAGAAAGAAAGGGAGTTAAGACGCAATTGGTTTATAGATTGGCTGAAAAAACACACACCTCTTAAAAGTAACAATCAATTGATTGAGAGTATAATAGCCTTTCACCGGGATGAAAAGAAAGGAAAGCCAGCAATTTAATTAAAAATGAATAGAAATTATGTTAAAACCTTAAGCACCACCTTTGTGTTTAAAAATAAAACTAAGGTATTTATGAAATATATTACTTGATGCTTTTAATTGGTGTTTTTGAGTAATAAAGAGGCATTGCTTAAAATTTTTATTTAGTAGTTTCTGTACTTTTTAGTTTTTTCAAAAATATGGTTTAAAATATTTTTTTCGCTCTCAGCAAAGTCAATTCCTCTGCGCTGCATAACAAGTTTTACTACTTCAAAAACTTTTTCGGTTTTGTATTCAGTAAAACCCGAAACACCTCCCCAGCTAAATGAGGGAATAAAGTTTCTAGGAAAACCACTCCCAAAAATATTGGCTGATACTCCAACTACTGTACCCGTATTGAACATAGTGTTGATGCCGCATTTAGAGTGATCGCCCATTATTAAGCCGCAAAATTGCAGTCCTGTTTTGTCAAATTTGCCAGTATTGTAGTTCCACAACCTCACCTGTGCGTAATTGTTTTTTAAGTTTGAATTATTGGTATCGGCACCTAGGTTGCACCACTCGCCCAAAACTGAATTCCCTAAATAACCTTCGTGTCCTTTATTGCTACAGCCAAATAGAACAGAGTTGTTTATTTCACCTCCTACTTTGCTGTAAGGTCCTATGGTTGTAGCTCCGTAAATTTTTGATCCCATTTTTACAACCGAACCTTCGCACAAAGCAAAGCCACCTCGTATTAAACAACCCTCCATAAGTAAAGTGTTTTTACCCAAATATATAGGACCTGTCGATGCGTTTAAAGTAGCAAAATTAAGATCAGCTCCTTTTTCAATAAAAATGGCATCTTTGTTAATGTAGTTAACTGTACTAGGTATGGGCTCTGACTTTCTTCCCTCAGTAAGCAAATTAAAATCTAAGTTAATAGCTTGGGCATTTAAAGAAAAAATATCCCAAGTGTTTTTTATTTGTACAAGTTGCCCTTTGTATTCAATTTTTTCGTAATTTGAAAAGTTTACTACCTCTTGACAATCAGTAGTAAAATAAGCTATTAACTCGCCTCCTTTATACAAAGCTTGCTTGGGCTTTAAATTTTTTACAAGTTTAACCAGTGGCTTTGTAGGGATAATAGTTGCATTAAGCAGTATGTTTGCCTCGCTATAAGTGGCAGGATATTTTTGTTCTAAATATTTCTCAGTAATAGTACTTGTGCTCGCTGTCAGATGTTTTTCCCACTTTTCTCTAAGGCTTAAAATGCCAACTCTAATATCGGCAACAGGCTTGGTAAAGGTAAAGGGCAGAAGAGCATTTCTAGCCTTGCTATCAAATAAAATATAATTCATTCCTTTATTTTTTTCAGCAAAACAAACTTAGTAATTTTATAGATATCGTCTCAATTTTTATTCTAGCAATAGCAGTTAATCCTATATTTTTTTAAGATTAATGCTTGATTAAGTTTTATAGTTACAAAAATACAGTATTTTAAATAATTAGTAACCAGAGTGTTGCTAAAATATTTGTATTCTTGTTAAATTACTTAAAAATCATTGATTATAAAATCTTAACAAATTGTTGTTAAAACAAGGATGCTCATTGGTATTAAACACGGGTTTTAAAGAATGTCAATCTGTTTTTGTTTATATTTTTTAACACTTTTTTAACGCAATAAACAATAACAATTCTAAATAATATAGTTTATATTTGTGCTTGTTCTTTTCCTTTTTAAGAAAAAATACTAACCTTAACTATTTAAAAATAAAGTATTTAATATAAATATAATTCACAATGAAAAACCAAGCTAATTACTACCTTGCTATTTTATTGATTTCACTGTTTTTTAGTTGTGTAACTGACACAAAAGAAACCACTGAAAAATTGCAACAAACAATAAGTTACAAATCATATAAAATTGAAAACAATTTAACTAATAATGTTTTTCCTAAATACCACAAGTCCATTTCCTTAAAAGGAAGTTTTAAGCTTGTTAAGCCCAACAAAAAACAAGTGGTTATTTATACTGAAAATCAAAATTTTAAACACATTTTTTTAGTTGATAAAATCAATAAAAGCGATATTTCAAAAATAAAAAATATTACTAGCTTAGTCTATTTGAAAAATGCCTTAATTTTAAACAATGACCTTTTAATAAAAGTTGAAAGGAATTTTAATGAAGTTTTAAAAAAAGATTCTGAATATCTGTCTAAAAAAACTAATTTGATCGAGTTAAAAACTAAAAATTTGATTTATTTTTGGCTGCCTAAAAACAGCAGTGAAACACTTACAATTGAAGAGCTAATAAATAAACTAAATCGTGAATTATCAGTACATAACGGCGATTGTGAGCAAGGAGGAGAAGGCTCAACAAGTTGTAGTATAACTAGTAATACTGGAGCAGGGTGCTCTGTATCTTGCGGATCAGGATATTACGCTTGTTGCAATGAAACTTTATTAGGAGCTAATGACTGTCATTGTCATAAAAGCGGATAATTATAACAACGATAATAATGATAGTTTTTAAAAGTAAAAAGAAATATAACTTAAAGAGTTTGTTAGCTTAGACATCAGGAGTTTTAAACCTTAAAATTATAAAGCAAAGATTCAAAAATATATCTTTATTTGATTTTTAAAATCATATCAAACCACTATAAATATACTCATTTGTCCGTAATATTGGCAATTAAATGTGCAGATTAAAAAACTAGTGCAAAATATATAAAAAGTAACAGTTTTATTGCTTATAAATACTAGTTATAATTAGCGTTTTTAGAAAGGTTGTCTATATATTAACTAACCTATACTTAAACATCTATTAACTGTTTACCTTTTAATATACAATAACTTAACTCTCTATTCGCCTTACAATGACAAAACTACTGTACATTTACTAAAAATGTATAGAGCAACTCGTTTGACAAAAACCTTATAAAAACCTATTTTTGCAGTATTATTTTAATATAATCGCAGGATAATTAAAATATACACAATCAACTTACTTGATAATTACAATATAGCCTTTATTTAAAGTTTTGCCTTTGAAAGAGTCGTCAATAAACTGGAGAAGAAAACTGCACGAAGTAATTTACGAAGCCGATACTCGTGAAGGAAAACTCTTTGATGTAGCACTACTGATTGCTATACTCTCTTCTGTGCTTTTGGTAATGCTCGAAAGTGTAGATGTCATTGAATTAAAGTACAGAAAAATACTCAATTTAGGCGAGTGGATATTTACCGCTTTGTTTACAATAGAATACATTTTAAGAATAATATCCATAAACAAGCCTTTTAAATATATATTTAGCTTTTATGGCATTATTGATTTTTTTTCTACCATACCAAAATATCTGTCTATTTTTTTTACAGGTACTCACAGTTTGTTAGCATTAAGAGCATTGCGCTTGCTTAGGATTTTTAGAATATTAAAATTAACACAGTTTATAGGCGAATCGAACAAATTCATTAGGGCATTAAATGTTGGAAAAACCAAAATAGCTGTTTTTTTGTTCTTTGTGCTTATTTTGTGTATCATACTAGGTACTATTATGTATTTGATTGAAGGTAGCGATAACGGTTTTACCAGCATACCGCGCAGTGTGTATTGGGCTATAGTTACGCTTACCACGGTGGGCTATGGGGATATTGCTCCCAACACCTCCTTTGGGCAGTTTTTAGCTAGTATAATTATGATTTTAGGCTATGCAATAATTGCAATACCTACGGGGATTATCTCTTCTGAAATGACCAAAGCTCAAGACTTGCAATTAAACACCCAATCCTGTCCAAATTGCTCTTATGACAAGCATAGTGATAGGGCTGAATACTGCAATCGCTGTGGTGCTAAGTTAAACGAGTTATGACATGACGCCTACAGTTATAGCTATAGTAGGAGTTACCGCTATCGGGAAAACTACCTTAAGTATAGAGCTTGCCAAACATTTTGGCTCTGAAATACTATCATTTGATTCTAGGCAGTTTTACAAAGAATTGTGCATCGGAACGGCTGTTCCAAACAAAAGCGAGTTAGCTGCAGTGCCGCATCACTTTATTCAAAATATTAGCATTTTTGACAATTATAATGTAGGTCAGTTTGAGCTAGATGCCTTGGTGCGCTTAAATATACTTTTTAAAAAGAAACCTGTGCAAATTATGGTTGGAGGCAGTGGCTTATACCTCGATGCTGTACTAAAAGGCTTGGATAGCTTTCCTAGAGTTGACCCTTTGATAAGAGCTCAACTAAACGCTCAGTTTAAAAGCGAAGGTATTGAGATTTTGCAAAAACAACTTGCCTTGCTCGACCCTGTAACTTATCAAAGCATAGATATAAACAATCCTCAAAGGCTTATAAGAGTACTAGAAATTTGCATTGAAACCAAAAAGCCCTACTCTTCATTTATAAAAAAGACCAAAGTTACTCGCAATTTTAACAGTATCAAAATTGGATTAACTGCCGAAAGAAATTTGATATACAAACGCATTAATGAACGCGTTGACAAAATGATAAAAAGAGGCTTATTGTCCGAAGCTAAAAAAACACATCCTTATAAACATTTAAACGCCTTGCAAACCGTAGGCTATCGTGAGCTTTTTAGCTATTTTGAAGGTGTTTGCAGTTTAGATTTTGCTGTTGAAGAAATTAAAAAAAACACTCGGCGCTTTGCCAAACGCCAAGGCACTTGGTTTAAAAAGGATAGTTCTGTGCTTTGGTTTGACTGCAAGGAAGATATAAAACATATTGTTAATTGTATTGAACTAAAAATAAGCCAAATGTAATAGTTGTAGCAAAAAGCGCTTATAAGAAACTAGCTATTAATTGATTAAATTTTTTGCGATTTGACTCTGGTTTTTATCTTTGACTGTCTTTCTCTAGAATTTATAAAATAAACCCCTAACAGTAATACTGCCGAGGCAATGGCAGATTGAAAACTTATTTTTTCATCCAAAAAATACCAACCCAATATCAACGCTATTACTGGGTTTACATAGGCAAAAGTAGTTGCTTTATCGGGCGATACCTTTTTTAGCAAATAATTATAGGAGGTAAATGCAACTGCCCCTCCAAAAACTATGAGTAAAATCATAGTAATCTGTGTTTTTGCCGACCAACTGCTGGGCAAACTCCAAGTTTCGTTTAGCACCAAGCTAGTTACAAATAAAAGCCCACCCGCAACTAGCATTTGGTAGCCTGTACTTACCAAAAAGCTTTTGGGTAAATTATGCTTAGACACAAACACACTTCCATAACTCCAACTCAGCACACAACTCAACATCATCAAAGTACCTAAAATAATGTCTTTTGAAGTAGTTATTTCTTTTTGACCTACCAATAAATACATACCTAAAACTCCTAAACATACTCCAATTATTGACCTTACTTGTATTTTTTTTCCATCCATCAAATACATTAACAACAATACAAGTATAGGTTCGGTTGAAGCCAATAAAGCAGCAAAACCACTGTCGATATATTTTAAAGCCCAAACAGCAACACCATTGCCATAAACCAAAAAAAGAAAGCCTGCTATTGACGAATTAACAAACTGACGTTTTGAAATACTCAAAGATTTTTTCATAATTCTAGCTAATAACATAAGTAAAATACCTGCACTTGAAAAACGAATAGCAGCCAGCAACATAGGTGGTATTTCTGCCACTGCTATTTTATTCCACAAATAAGTAGAACCCCAAATAATATAAACAGAAAAAAATGCTAAAACAATTAGTGTGGCAGTTTTTTTCACATAAATAAATTTAGATTAAACATTTAATTTTTACGAGTTTAATATTGGCAAAAACTACTAAGTCTGTCTTATTTTAAGGTTAACCTCTTAGTGAATTTTATATGTTTATTTAGGTTTTTTAAAGCGATTTGAGTACCATCTCGGCAAGCTATAGCAACAACAATACAGTGTTGTTTTAAACCTTGGTTTTAATCGTGTTCTTTAGTGTGTTATAAGCTTATTTTTTATTATTTTATATGTAATTTACAAATAGCTAAAAACATCATTATTAAAATAAAAGCTTCTATAGATAGATTAGTCAACTTATAGCACTGCATTGGCGGTTTAGCTAATACACTCATTTAATCACTCAATAGTGCTTTTGCTTATTTAACCCAGTTTTCTTTATATTTGTTTACTTCAATGTCAAACAAGCTCATATCTAACAAAAGTAATACAACTAATTGACAAATATAACTGGCATAAGTTTGTTTTTAAATATTTCTTCAGCTTTTAGCACAAAAGCAATATTTAGTATTTTGGTAAAAAGAAAAACATCATAATACAATTAAGGTAAATAAACTACAAAGCCATATATCTATTTTTCTTTTATAAAAAAATTTTAGAGTTGTACGCAATATTTGCAAAATAATATAATAAAACACAATAAAGTCTTTTGTTTTTCAGTTAAATACTCAAAGCCTATCCAAAAATCTTCTATTTATTCTTTTTAAGTATTGCTTTTTGTTTTTAAATTAGTTCTTTGTTAAATAAAAATCTTTACGGTAATTTACATAGCGAAAGTTTGCACGCATAAATACATAAACTAATATGAGTTATAACGCAACACCTGAACAGGAAAACAAAGAAATAGCAACCCAATATAAGGATATGCTAAAAGGCACCTATCAAAAGTTAACTGTTGAAGATAAAAAATTAATCCGCCAGGCTTTTGAAGTTGCTGTTGATGCTCATTCAAAACAAAGGAGAAAAACAGGAGAACCTTATATTTACCATCCTATTGCCATTGCTAAAATTGTTGCCTATGAAATAGGGCTTGGAGCAACCTCAATAGCAGCTGCCCTGCTGCACGATGTTGTTGAAGACACACATTATACCGTTGAAGATATAGAGCGTTTATTTGGTGAGAATATTGCCAAAATTGTCAGTGGTTTAACAAAGATTTCAAATCTTAAAAAAGAACAGGATTACTCTATTCAGGCTGAAAACTTTAGAAAGATGCTACTGACCCTACACGACGATGTAAGGGTAATTTTAATTAAAATTGCTGACAGGTATCACAATATGCAAACTATGGATGTTATGCCTGCCCACAAGCAAGTAAAAATTGCCTCTGAAACACTTTACATTTACGCTCCGCTAGCCCACAGACTCGGGCTTTACAATATTAAAACAGCCTTAGAAGATTTGGGCTTAAAATACACAGAACCCGATGTTTATCATGATATTTTAACTAAAATAAAGGACAGCAAAGAAGAGCAACAAAATTATATCAGCAGCTTTACCACTGTATTGAAAAAAGCATTGGATAATGAAAAGTTTAGCTATCAAATAAAGGGTAGGTTTAAGTCTATTTTTTCTATCAGAAGAAAAATGCGCAATCAAAATATAACTTTTGACGAGGTTTACGACAAGTTTGCCATCAGGATTATATACCAGCCTAGTTCGGAAGATGAAAAATTTGACGCATGGAAGATATACTCAGTTGTAACTGATTTTTTTAAGCCTAATCCCTCCCGCCTGCGCGACTGGATATCTCAACCAAAATCAACTGGATATGAAGCTTTGCATATAACAGTTATAGGACCGCAATCTAAATGGGTTGAAGTGCAGATTCGCTCGCAAAGAATGGACGAAATTGCCGAAAAAGGATACGCTGCACATTTTAAATACAAGCAAGGAAAAATTGACGAAAACGGTTTAGAAGGCTGGTTAAACAGGTTAAAAGAAACGCTTGAAAACCAAAGCTTAAATGCCGTTGATTTTGTTGAAGATTTTAAGTTAAACCTGTATTCTAAAGAAATTTATGTTTTTACCCCAAAAGGCGATTTAAAATCACTACCCAAAGAAGCATCTGCTCTTGATTTTGCTTTTTCTGTTCACACCGATGTTGGATTAAAGTGCAGAGGCGCAAAGGTAAACGGCAAGTTAGTTTCTTTGAGTCATAAATTAAAAAGCGGCGATCAGGTTGAAGCTCTAACAGCTTCTAATAACAAGCCCAATATAAGGTGGCTCGACTTTGTTATAACAGCCAGAGCTAGAACTAAAATTAAATCGGCCTTAAAGGCTGAAGAAAAAAGGATTGCCCAAGAAGGGAAAGCTATATTACTGCGCAAATTACGGCGCTTAAAAATAAACACTAGCGAAAAAAATATTCACGAAATTGCTAGCTACTTTAAGCTAAAAACCAGTTTTGACTTATTTTACAGAATAGGAAATGGCGCAATAGACAATGCTAAACTAAAAGAATTTGCCCTGCAAAGAAGAGGAGTGTTTATGAATTTTATCAAAAACACCTTTCAAAGAAACCCAAACACCCTTAGCGATAAAGAAGAAATAACTAGTAATTACGACTCCTTAGTATTTGGAAAAGATGAACAAACCTTAGATTATACGCTATCTAAGTGCTGTACACCTATCCCTGGCGATAGAGTTTTTGGTTTTGTTACCATAAATGAAGGAATTAAAGTACATAAGGCAGATTGTCCGAATGCTATTTCACTACAGTCAAATTACGCATACCGCATCATACCTGCAAAGTGGATTGATTCTACTCAACAAGAATTTAAAGTTACTCTAAAAGTTTCGGGTATTGACAAAAAAGGCATAGTAAATAATATTACCCGTATTATATCAACTCATATGGATGTTTATATTTACCGAATTAATATAATAGGCGATGACGGCATTTTTAATGGCGGGCTAACCTTGGGTATAAAAAATATAGCTCAACTCAACAAACTAATAGAAAAAATTAAAAAAATTGAAGGCGTTAAAAAAATAGAACGCGTAAATAGCTTATAAATTTAATTTCAGCATTAAGTCATATGCTATATATCAATAAATAAACGTAAATTTGTTTTTTAATTAATTATTAATACAATGAATAATCTTGCAAATAATCAAGAAATAGTAAAAAAGGTATTTACCTCCTTTTTAGAAGAAAACAAACACCGTAAAACTCCTGAGCGATTCGCTATATTACAAGAAATATACGATGCCGATGAACACTTTGACGTTGAGTCATTGTACATAAATATGAAAAATAAAAATTATAGGGTAAGCAGAGCAACTCTCTATAATACAATTGATTTATTGTTAGACTGCGGATTGGTGAGAAAACATCAATTTGACGGTCAATCAATGGCCAGATACGAAAAGTGTTATTTTGACAAAAACCACGACCACCTTATTTTAACTGATACTGGCGAGGTAAAAGAATTTTGCGACCCCAGAATTCAAATGATAAAAAACACCATTGAAGAGGTTTTTAATATTGACATACACAACCATTCCCTATACTTTTACGGAACCAACAAAAAACAAAATTAAACTTTACAAACAACAAACACTAAATGGCAGTAAATTTACTACTGGGCCTGCAATGGGGAGACGAAGGTAAAGGTAAGGTTGTAGATGTACTTACAAATAACTACGATATTATAGCGCGGTTTCAAGGAGGTCCTAACGCGGGGCATACCTTATTATTTGATGGAAACAAACATGTTTTGCACACTATCCCTTCTGGTATTTTTCATAAAACTGCGCTTAATATAGTAGGAAACGGGGTTGTAATTGATCCAGTAGTTTTTAAAAAAGAACTCGAAAACTTAAGCAAACACAATATAGAGTACGGTTCAAAACTATATATTTCGCGTAAAGCGCATATTATATTACCCACTCATCGCTTGTTAGATGCCGCCTCAGAAACCTCAAAAGGTAAAGCTAAGATTGGCTCTACTTTAAAGGGAATTGGTCCAGCTTATATGGATAAAACTGGACGAAATGGAATAAGAGTTGGCGATTTAGAACTAAGCAATTGGAAAGACAAATACAATACTCTAACAGAAAAGCACTTAAAAATGCTTCGTTTTTTTGAAGTTGATATTCAATTTAATTTAAAAGAACTAGAAGCAGAGTTTACAGCAAGTGTAAAAAAGTTAAAAACCCTGAAATTTATAAACTCTGAAGAGTTCTTAAACAAAGCTATTAAACAAGGCAAAAATATTTTAGCAGAAGGAGCTCAAGGCTCTTTGTTAGATATTGATTTTGGCACTTATCCCTTTGTTACCTCTTCCAACACCACAGCAGCAGGTGCTTGTATAGGCTTAGGCATAGCTCCTAATAAAATAAATAAGGTATTTGGCATTTTTAAAGCATATACCACACGAGTGGGTTCAGGTCCTTTCCCTACTGAGTTATTTGACCAAAAGGGTAAAAATATGGCTCAACTGGGTTGCGAATTTGGTGCCACAACGGGTCGCCCTCGTCGATGCGGATGGTTAGACCTAGTAGCCTTAAAATACGCCATTCAAATAAATGGGGTTAGCCAATTAATGATGATGAAAGCAGATGTACTTTCGAGTTTTGAATATGTAAACATTTGTACGGCTTATAATTATAAAGGACAAAAAATTAGCTACTTCCCCTACAATACAGAATCTGAACATCTCAGTCCGATATACACTGAGTTTAAAGGTTGGGATTCTAACTTAACCAAAATGACTCAAAGCAGTGAGCTACCCCAAAATTTATTGAATTATCTTGAGTTTATTGAAAAAGAAACAGAAACACCTATTAGCATAGTATCGGTAGGTCCTGACAGAAAACAAACCATTATTAGATAATCAATGCTAAAAGCTATAACAACGGTGTGTAGTTTTACAGTTTAACAAACACTATTTACAGTTTAACAAACACTAATTATGCCTTTATAATTTTTTCTTGATGATTTATACTTTCCTGATGAATAGCCTTAAACATTCGCAAAACAAATTCTTCGCTTAGCCCTTGGTTTTGTCCTTCTAAAATCATGTTTCCTAAAATTTCATTCCAGCGCTTTGACTGTAGTACAGCAACATTGTTAACTTTTTTTAACTCGCCTATTTTATCTGCAATTTTCATTCGCTTTCCCAAAACAGCTAGCAATTGATTGTCCGATACGTTAATCTGTGCTCTAAGGCTTTCAAGTGTATCTAAGTAACTTTGGTTTAAGGCTGTTTTTTTTCTTACTTTTAAATTTAGCATTATCTGCTTTAAGGTATTGGGGGTTACTTGCTGAGCCGCATCGCTCCAAGCTTTGTCGGGCTGGTGATGGGTTTCAATCATAAGACCATCAAAATTTAAATCGAGTGCAGTTTGCGATATATCAAAAACCATTTCTCTGTTTCCCGTAATATGTGATGGATCGCAAATCAAAGGAAGGTCGGGAAACCTGTTTTGAAACTCAATAGCAATTTGCCACTCGGGTATGTTTCGGTATTTGGTTTTTTCGTAGGTAGAAAAGCCTCTGTGTATAGCACCTAAATTGGCAATACCTTTGGTGTATAGCCTTTCAATGCCTCCTAACCACAATGCTAAATCAGGGTTTACTGGGTTTTTTACCAGTACAATTTTGTCTGTCCCTTCTAAGGCATCGGCAATTTCTTGCATAATAAAGGGGCTTACGGTTGAACGTGCTCCAATCCACAATAAATCGATATCGTGTTCTAAGGCTAACTTAACGTGGTTTGTATTGGCAACCTCTGTACAGGTTTTTATTCCAGTTTCTTTTTTTACTTTTTGCAACCATTTTAAGCCTAAAGCGCCTACTCCTTCAAAATTTCCTGGACGTGTTCTGGGCTTCCATATTCCTGCTCTAAAATAAGTTACATCTGAATTTTTTAATTCGTGAGCTATTTTCAGAACCTGCTCTTCGGTTTCAGCACTACAAGGACCTGCAATTACCAAAGGATGAGGTAAATTTAATTTTTGTAACCAGGTTTTTAATTGTTTAGAATTTTTCATGTGTTAATTGTTATTTGTGTGTTTTCGGTAAAATCAACGATTGATTAATTTGTTAATTGTTGCTTTTAAGCATATATCAAAACTTATTTTTTATATTGACATATAAAACGGTTAGGTTTCTAATAAAATACCACTTAAAATATGCTTTATATGATTTGCATTTTCCATCTCATGGTGTATTCTCTCAAAATTATCATCTAGCATTAACTGTTTAAAATGTTGCAAGTTGCCAATATATTGTTCAAGGGTTTCTATAACATTTGCTTTGTTTTGTTTAAAGATAGGTGTCCACATATTTGGCGAACTTTTAGCTAAACGTACTGTAGATGCAAAACCACTGCTAGCCATATCGAATATATCTTGTTCGTTTTTTTCTTTGTCCATAACAGTTTTACCAAGCATAAAGGAACTAATATGCGATAAGTGCGATACGTAGGCTATGTGTTTATCGTGCGATTTTGGATTCATATAACGAATGCGCATGCCTATTTTTAAAAATAAACCTAGGGCTTTTTCCTGTAGCTTAAAAGCTGTTTTTTCTATCTCACAAATAATATTGGTCTTAGCTTTAAACAAGTTTTTAACTGCTGCTTTAGGACCAGAAAATTCTGTCCCAGCAATAGGATGAGTGGCTAAAAAATTTCTTCGTCTTGGATGATTGGCTAAAGACTTGCAAATATCCTCTTTTGTTGAACCTACATCAAATACCAAAGCATTTTCATCAATAGCATTTAACACTTTAGTAGCCAAAAATAAAGCAATATCTACTGGCACGGCAATGATAACAATTTCAGCCTTGTTCAGTTCAGTAAAGTCAGCTTTTTTATCAATAATTTGAAGCTTTAGTGCCTGACTAAGATGATTTTCATCAGTATCTATTCCGTAAATGGTGGCACTTTTAACTTTGCTTTTAATGTCTAAGGCAAGGCTACCGCCTATTAAGCCTAGACCTATTATAAATACATTCATTTAAAATCGTGTTAGAGCTTGTTTAATTTTTGCTTCGGGCACGCACAATGAAAAGCGAATATAGCCCTGACCTTGATTTCCAAAAACTGTGCCTGGTGCAACAAAAATATGTTTATCGTATAGTAAGTAGTTGGTCATTTTTTCCGAGTCAAGTCCGTTAGTTAGCTTAGCCCAAACAAACATGCCTAAAGAATTTTTATTGTACGAGCAATGTAGCTTTTGGGCAAGTTCAAAAACAAGTTGCTGTCTTAATTTATATATTTTGTTTTGTTGATCATACCAGCTCTTGTCGAGTTCTAAAGCTTTAGCGGCTGCTTTTTGTATGCCGTAAAACATACCTGAATCCATTTGAGTTTTTACCTTAAATACTTGATTTAAATGCTCTTTACTGCCCAATAACATGCCTACTCTCCATCCTGCCATATTAAATGTTTTGCTTAGAGAGTTTAATTCTAAGGCTATTTCTTTAGCTCCTTTAACCTGCAAAATACTCAATGGCTTGTTGTTTAATATAAAACTGTAAGGGTTGTCGTTAACTATTAATATATTGTGTTTTTTGCCAAATGATACAAGCCGTTGAAAAGTTTCTGTCAATGCTTTTGCGCCCGTAGGCATATGCGGATAGTTTACCCACATGAGCTTTACTTGTGAAAGGTTAAAAGTTTCGAGTTGCTCAAAATCAGGCTGCCAATTATTGCTTTCGCTTAAAGAATAAAATACGGGCTTAGCGCCTAAAAGCTTGCTTACTGAGCTATAGGTTGGATATCCTGGATTGGGTATAAGCACCTTATCTTCTTTATTTAAAAAGCTTAGAGAAATATGCATAATACCTTCCTTACTTCCCATTAGAGGCAATACCTCTGTTTCGGAATTTAGAACTACACCGTACTTCTCTTTGTAAAAATTTGCAATAGCAAACCTAAACTCAGGTATGCCTTGGTAGCTTTGATATTGATGTGCTTGACTCTCTAAAAGACTATTTTTTAAAGATTTAAGCACTGTTTTATCAGGTAGCAAATCTGGGCTGCCAATCCCCATATTAATTATGGGTTTGCCCTGTAAAGCTAATTGTCTTACTTGTTTTAGCTTGGCAGAAAAATAATATTCTTGTACACTTTTTAAGCGGTTGGCATAAGTTATCATAATTTTATGTTTTTGTATTCGCCTAATACTTTAAAGTTGTTAGCCATAATTTGAAGCACAGCTATCGCCTTGGTATAGTCTTGATAATCACTAAAAGTAATATCTACAAAAAAGGCATATTTCCAAGGGGTTTTAACAATGGGTAACGATTGAATTTTGGTCAAGTTTAATTTGCAATCGCTCATAATATTTAGCACCGTTGCTAGACTTCCTCTTTTGTGGTCTAATTCAAAGCGCAAAGAAGCCTTGTTTATTTGATCGATCAACTTTTTAGGTTTTTTTGTTTGCAAAATAACAAAGCGAGTTTCGTTGTTTTTAATGGTTTGTATATTTTCTTTAATTATTTTAAGATTAAAAATTTCTGCAGCTACTTTAGGAGCGATTGCAGCTAGTCCTTCAATTTTTTTTTCAGATATTGTCTTTGCCACCACAGCAGTATCTAAGCCCTCTACTAATTTAATAAAAGGATATTTTTTAAAGAACTCTTTACACTGCAAAAGTGCCATTGGATGCGAGCAAACTTCTTTAATACTTTGTATACTTTGCATGGGCAAGGTCATTAAATAATGATGTATAGGCAAATAGTACTCACCTGTAATATACAAATTGTATTTATCGATTAAAGCATAATTTGGTATTATAGAACCCGCTATAGTGTTTTCAATAGCCATTACAGCCTCATCCGATTTTTCTGTTATTAAACTATCGACTAAAATATCAAAAGACAAACACTCTTGTAAATTGATATTTTCTTTGTAGTAACTCTTTGCCGCTAAGTGATGATTGCTTCCCTGTATTCCCTGTATGGCTATTTTTTTCATATAGTCAATTAATTTATTGTTTTTTAAAAGTTATACACCGCTTACTATACCGTTATTATTTTGCTGTACTAAAGTTTTTTGCTACAACTCAATTTACTTTTTGATGCAAAAAAAAAGCCTCAATATCATTGAGACTTTAAAATTTTTATTATTACTGTATTAGCTAATAATATACACAAAGCCTCTTTTTTTACCAAAGAAGTAAAAATAAAAGTAAAAAAAGAAAAACTGCCATGGTTTGCTTTGCAATATCATTATAATTTTTTTTGTCTTTGTTTATTAATTGGGCAAATCTTAAAAATTAATTTGAGTTGAGCAAACTTTTTTTTAAAAAAACCAAAATAAAAATGTTTTTTTTAATTAATTTGCTGTCTATATTTACTTGTAAAAATTACATAATTACTTAGTTTATTGTATAATTCAGTTTAATATAAGTTGTTTTATTTTTTGCAAAAAACAGAAGTGATTTGATTTATATCAATAGCATTTTTAACTAAAAATTCGCCAATTTTAGTTCGTCTTAAAGAGGATAAATAGGCTCCAGAGTTTAAGGCAGCACCGAAATCATGGGCTAAGGAACGAATGTAAGTTCCTTTGCTACACAGCAGTCTAAAATCAACCCGAGGTAAATTGATTTTGGTTATTTCAAATTCAAATATTTTAATTTCTCTTGAAGCTATTTCGATTGATTTTCCCTCTCTAGCTATCTCGTATAAACGTTTCCCATTTTTTTTTAAAGCAGAAAATAAAGGAGGTTTTTGCATTGTAGTTCCTATAAATTTTTTAGCAGTGCTGCGCAATAAACTTTCATTTATATGGTGGGTAGAAAAATTTTTGTTTATCTCAGTTTCTAAGTCATAGCTCGGTGTAGTAGCACCTAGGGTAATGCTGCCTGTGTATTCTTTTGTTTGTTTTTGATAGGTTTCAATGCTCTTGGTTTTCTTTCCTGTACAAATAATTAGCAAGCCTGTAGCTAGAGGATCTAAGGTGCCTGCATGCCCTACTTTAATACTCTTTAAGTTAAATTGCTTGCATATTTGATTGCGTAAATTACTAACTACCTGAAAGGAAGTCCAGTGTAAGGTTTTATCTATTAGTAAAACTTGTCCGTTTTTAAAATCTTCAGCAGTCATTACAAAATAAAAAATAACAAATAGCTACTAACCCCAGTGTTGCGCAATAAATTGAAAAATAATACAGTTTACTTTTTTTTACCAAAGCAAGCATCAACCGACAGGCTAATAAACCCGCTGTAAAAGCAGTGATAAAACCCGTTAATAAAGTTAGTATTTCTGTGCTTTGAAAGCTAATATTACCTCCAGCAATATCTTTAGTTAGCTTACCTAAAATAAGCGGCACTACCATTAAAAATGAAAAACGAGCTGCTTTAGTTTTATTTATTTGCAATAAAACAGCAGTTGAAATTGTGGCTCCAGAGCGAGAGATACCTGGAAGCATGGCAATAGCCTGTGAAACGCCTATTAAAACTGAATTGGCAAATGAAATGTTTTTAGGATTGTTTTTAGCTTTATCTGCCAATAAGAGTAAAACTGCGGTTACTAAGAGCATAGCTCCGACAAAAGCAATTTTACCGTCAAAAAAACTTTCTAGTTTTTGTTCAAAAGCCAATCCTATTACAACGGCAGGAAGCATAGATAAGAGAATTTTTAGCGAAAATACAGTTTGCTCATTGTACTTAAATTGGAACAAGCCTGCTAGTATTTGAGCAACTTCTTTTCTAAAAACAACCAAAGTGCTAAGTGCTGTAGCTGAGTGCAGTACAACTGTGAAACTCAAACTCTCTTGAGGTATTAAATTGTTTCCAAAAACAGCCTTAGCTAACTCTAAATGCCCGCTTGAGGATACGGGCAAAAATTCGGTTAAACCTTGAATAAGTCCGAGAATAGCAGCTTCTAATAAGCTCATAATCTATTTCTTTGGATTGACTAAAATAGCGTAAATTTCAATGCCAAAACCCAAAAGTACCAATGTGGGTGCTAAGCGGATACGTTGCCAGTTGTAAATTTCAGGGTTAAACACCTTTGGATTATTGCTTCCTCCACCTGCCATCAGCACAAAGCCTAAGGCAATTATCAGTAAGCCTAACAACATAAGTCTGTAATTTTGTTTGGTAAATAAAAACTTCTTTTCGGGTTGCTTTTTATTTTTCATCTATATATAATTTTGTTTTATTGATTACAGGCAGATAATTGACAAAATACAATGCCTTTTTTAAAGCAATTACAGTGCTGTTCAATATGGTTTTAGTATTTTTATTTGTTATTTTAATAGTACAAATCATTGGTTTGTAAGTTTAAAAAGCGCTGGGCTGCAAAAAAGGTGCTCAACCAAGTAATGCTAAAGGCGATAAACAATATTCCTGTTATCAGATATGCTAAAGTATGTAAATCTGCAAATAATTCAAGCGCAGGTATGTATTTGTTGAGATAGTAAATTAAAAAAAACAAGCCTAAAAGCGCTAAAAAAGCACCCAACATGCCTAACTTAACACTTTGCCAAATAAAAGGTTTTCTGATAAAACTTTTTGTAGCACCAACCATTTGCATGGTTTTAATATTAAAGCGCTTAGCATAAATGGCTAAGCGAATAGAGTTATTTATGAGTATAATAGCAACCAAGCCAAAAAAACAACTCAATACCGAAAGCCAAAAACTCATGCGTTTAATATTTTTGTTGAGTAGTTTAATTAGGGGCTTATCGTAATTAATTTCAGCTACAAAATTATTTTTTTGGTATTTAGTTTCAATTTCTAGCATTTTTTCTGGGTTTACATAAGATGCATTTATGTTAATGTCTATTCCATTTTTTAGTGGATTAAGACCTAAGAACTGCAAAAAATCTTCCCCTAAATCTTTTTTATACGCCTGCGCTGCTTCTTCTTTTGTAATGTATTGTAAGTTTTTACAAAAATCTTCCTTTTTTAAAGTTTCTATTAGCTTTTCTAATTGTTCTTTAGAAATATTATCTTTTAAAAATAAAGTCAGCACCACTTTTTCTTTAAAATGATTGGCAACCTTAGCAGATTTTAACAAAACCAATCCGAGTATTCCGATCATAAAAAGCACTAATGCTATGCTTATAACAACAGATATATAAGAGGACTGAAGTCGTTGTTTTGGAAAAGAATCAATAGCTGTGGTCATTGTTTTACAGACTTATTTTGGCGCTGCAAGTTACTAAAATCAATTGTATATTTTAATAAGTTTTATTTACTTGTATCGTTATACATCAAAGTAGTATGCTTAAGCAAAGGGATAGCTTTAAACAGTTGTAATATCTTGGCAGAGTTCAATTAAAACTCCATTGGTTGATTTAGGATGTAAAAAAGCAACCAATTTGTTGTCAGCTCCTTTTTTAGGAATTGAATTTACAATCTTAAAACCTTCGCTTTTCAACCTTTTAATCTCTTGCTCAATGTTATTAACAGCAAAAGCAATATGATGCACTCCTTCTCCTTTCTTTTCAATAAATTTTGTTATTGGGCTTTCAGCTTTTGTAGCTTCTAGCAATTCAATTTTGTTAGGACCTAACTTGAAGAAAGAAGTTTTAACGCCTTGATCAGCAACTTCTTCAATTTTATAGTGAGAAACTCCTAAAAGAACAGCAAATAATTTATTTGATTTTTCTAAGTTTTTAACCGCTATACCTATATGTTCAATTTTACGCATTTGCTTAAGTGTTTTACAGTACAGCAAATTTCAAAAAAAATATTTATTGTATAATCACTTAATTATCTTTATTTCAGTTTTTAATTAAAATTAATTGATTTTTACACAAATACTTATAAAACATTATTAACTTACATTTTATGTTTAAAAAACTTGAATATAGTTTAAAAATTTGCAATAATAAAAACAACAAATATTTGTAAAAAATCACTATAAATTAGAAGTTTTTGTTAATTACCAACATATTTAATCGCTATATATAATTATATACAAATAAGTTACAAGCAATTAGCTAGATTAATTTTTAAATTCGTAAATTGTTTTTCTAATAATATTAATACAAATTTTAAGTTGTTGCTCGTCAATTATCAAAGGAGGTGCAAAACGGATAATATTTCCATGAGTTGGTTTTGCTAGCAAGCCATTATCTCGCAATTTTAAACAAATATTCCAAGCAGTATTGCTATCTTCAGAGTCGTTAATTACAATAGCATTTAGCAAGCCTTTTCCTCTTACTAAGGTTATAAAATTGCTTTCTTGGGCTAGTTTAGCCATTTCACTTCTAAAAATTTTACCAAGGCGGTTAGCATTTTCAGCTAAATTCTCATCTCTTACCACCTCTAAGGCAGCAATAGCAACCTTTGAGGCTAAAGGGTTTCCTCCAAATGTAGAACCGTGACTACCTGGCTTAATAACATTCATAACAGCATTATTTGCTAAAACGGCCGATACGGGATACACACCACCGCTTAGGGCTTTCCCTAAAACTAAAATGTCGGGGTGCACGTTTTCATGCTGTACTGCCAGCAATTTTCCAGTTCTGGCAATTCCAGTTTGAACCTCATCGGCAATAAACAACACTTTGTGCTTTTCACACAAGGTTTTAGCTGCAATTAAGTAACCATCTGAGGGCACGTAAACTCCAGCCTCTCCTTGTATAGGTTCAACCATAAAACCAGCAACATTTTTATTGTTTTTTAAGGTTTCTTCCAAAATTTTTAAATTATCGTATTCAACCTTGATAAAACCATTTGTAAAAGGTCCGAAATTTTTGCGGGCAATAGGGTCATTTGAAAGTGAAATAATTGTAGTTGTTCTGCCGTGAAAATTATTTTTACAAACAATTATCTGCGCCTTATTTTCTTCAATCCCCTTTACTTCATAGGCCCATTTTCTGCATAGCTTTAACGCTGTTTCAACTGCTTCTGCACCCGTATTCATGGGCAGTAATTTGTCAAAACCAAAAAATTGAGTAGCAAATTCTTGATACTTACCAAGAATATCGTTGTAAAAAGCACGCGATGTTAGAGTTAATTTTTTGGCCTGACTAATTAGAGCGTTGACAATTTTAGGATGACAATGCCCTTGGTTTACTGCCGAATAGGCAGAAAGAAAATCATAATACTTCTTCCCTTCTAAATCCCAAACAAAAACTCCCTTGCCTTTGCTCAATACAACTGGTAACGGATGGTAATTGTGTGCACTGTACTTGTTTTCTATGTCAATTGCCCGCTGAGAAGTTAGATGCTGTAAAACTTCCATATGTTTAAAAATTAAAAAATTGATTAAATAAACATTCCTGCTATACCTTTATTTTTTCGAAGAAACCGAAAAAGCAGCGTGGGAGAGAAATCATCCCCAAAACTTTCGCAATATAATAAAAAATCTTTAACTAAAAAAGAATAATAAACTTTATTGTTTTAACACTAATCTATAATATTTGCTTTATATTTGTGCTATCACATGTTTAATTTACATGTATTTTACCTAAATTATAAAGCATAGCTTAGTAAAAACTTTGCATAAGTATGTTTGTAAAACTAAAAATACAAAGCTAAAAATATAAACAAGCGTTAGCTGAAATAAAATATTAATAAATTTGTACTAACTATATCATTATAGGTATTTATAAGCTATCTAGATAAATAATATCAATTCGTTAAAATATTATAATTATTTGATATTAACTATTTTAGTAAACATGTTATATTTTTTTAACATTTCAAAAATTAACTTATACGTATTGCTGTTTTATTAATTCAATTAATATAAAATTAACTACCTTTATAGCCTAATTTTTATTTTATTAAAGATAAAATAATTTTAACACTAAATTAAGTAATTAATAATTTGATAAATAAAGAAATTAAAGATATGATAAAAAATAAAATTATTTTTTACTTATATACTGGGCTATTGACAATTTTGATGCTATTATCTGCAGGCATGTATTTTTTTAATTACCAAAACACATCGCTTATGTTTAAGGGCTTTGGCTACCCTACATATATAATTTATCCCTATGGATTTGCGAAACTATTAGGAATAGTAGCTTTGTGGTTTTTTAAAGGTAAATTAATTAGCGAATGGGCTTATGCAGGATTCTTTTTTGCTTTTATTTTAGCTTTTTTTGCTCATATTATGATTAGAGACGGAGGTCAATGGGCTGCCCTAATTGCCCTAGTATTACTTTTTGTTTCTTATTATTTTAGCAAAAACCTAAAAGCTCGATAAAATAAATAGCTTATAATAAAGCCTTAAATAAGTTATTTTACAGATTATAGATAGTTTTGATCAAATTTAAAAAAAGAAAATTAGGTTTAGATAAAAAAGTAAACAATGCAATTAGTATGAATATAGCTGTATTTGCTGGAAGCACCAGTACAAAATCAATTAACAAAAGCTTAGCAACCTATGCTGCACAACAGTTAAAAACTGCCTCGTTTAACGTGTTTGATTTAAACAATTATACAGTTCCAATTTTTAGTGAAGATAAGGAAAGGGAAATCGACTATCCTGAAGGAGCTACCAACTTTGATAAAGTTCTTCAAAAAAACGATGCTTTTATAGTATCATTGGCAGAACACAACGGTTCGTACACAGCAGCTTTTAAAAATTTGTTAGATTGGATTTCTCGTAAAAACACAAAATTATTTAGAAACAAACCAGTTTTACTTATGGCTACTTCACCTGGAGCAAGAGGAGCAATTGGAGTTTTATCCACTGCTGAGAAGAGTTTTCCAAATTTAGGTGCAAAAATAGTGGCGAGTTTTAGTTTAGCTAAATTTCACGACAATTTTATCGATAACAAAATAGTTGTTAAAGAGAAAAACAACGAATTAAAACAAGCAGTGCACACGCTAGAAAACGCAATTAAAAAGTAAAAACAGCAAAGCAATATTTTTGAAATTACAATGCTGTATAAAGCCTTGAATGGGTATTTAAAAGGACAATGCTTACTACAAGTTTAACCACATAAAGTTACAGCTTGTATAGATTAAAATAAAATATAAATAAGCATTTGTCATGACAAATATTACAAGAGAACTAAACTCAAAATTTTGCAGTGATAAGATAAAAGCCTATATCAATATAAGGTATGCAGCATATTGGACCAACTGTAGGGAGTATGAGTTTTTTAAACCCTATGGAATATCGTTTCAACAATACAATATACTAAAAATTTTAAGTAGTGAAAAAGAACCTATTAAAGTACAAATAATTAAAAATAAAATGATTGGGCGTGTACCCAAAGCAACTCGGTTAATGGACAAGTTGTACTACAAAAAATTAATTGACAAATTGCGAAGTGAAAACGACAAACGCATAGCCTATATTGCTATAACAGGTCAAGGTTTAAAGTTATTACATAAAATTGAAAGTAATTTAGTAATTGGATTTTTAAATAACTTTTCAGAAGAAGAGATAACTCAATTAAATTATTTGTTAGATAAATTAAGTTAAAAAAATAAAGGTTTTAAAATTATAAAAAAGCTTTTAAGCTTGGTAGGTTCAACCAGCAAATGCAAGTTTTAATTTTTTGTAACTATAATTGATAGAAAAATTTTATTTTTTATTTTGAATCTAAAAAAGAATTATAACAGGCAGCATAAAAGCCTTTTATCGTTTTTAAATATTTTAGAAAAGCAAATTAGATGCAGTTAAGCAATTAGCTAAAAGCATTAAAAAATAAAAAAATGTTAATTCAATGTAAAAAATACTATTTTTACAAAAAATAAATGCACGATAAAAAAGACCGTGCTTTTATAATTAATTAACTAAATATTTAACAATGCTTAAATTTAACATTAGATTTTCACACAAATCAAACTTTTTACTTTTTGCACTTATTTTATTAACAAGTACGGTTTACTCTCAAAAGTTTATTTTAAAGGGTAAGGTTACAGATCAAAGTAATTTACCACTCCCAGGAGTTTCCATAGTAATTCAAGGAACCTCACAAGGAACCGAAACTGACTTAGACGGAAACTACACTATAAAAGTTAAAACAAGCGACGTTTTGATTTTTAGTTACATCGGAATGAAAACCATCGAGAAGACCGTTGGAGGTGTAACCTCTTCCAATATTATTAATGTAATAATGCAATCGGACAACATTCTTGAAGAAATAGTTCTTACTGGATACACTAAACAGAGCACAAAAAATATTACCGGTTCAGTATCGGTAGTAAAAATGAAAGATGTTGAAGCTACCGCCCCCATAAGTGTTGAACAATCATTGCAAGGACAAGTTTCAGGTGTAAGCATTGGTACTCAAGGAGGTCCAGGAGGGAGCACCATGGTCAGAATTAGAGGCTTTGCCACCGTTAACAATAACGACCCTTTGTATGTAATAGATGGAATTCCGACCAAATCAGGATTAAATTTGCTAAACCCTAACAATATTGAATCTATACAGGTTTTAAAAGATGCTTCATCTGCGGCCATATATGGAGTTGGAGCAAACAACGGCGTAATTATCATTACTACAAAAAGCGGAAAATACAAAGATATTACAAAACTTACCTTTAATGCTAATATAGCTGTTGATTATATTTCTAAAAATGATTTTCCCAAGCTTTTAAACCCACAAGAAACAGCAAATGCAATATGGCAACGCTTTAAAAATGATGGTGTAGCACCTTCCCATCCACAATACGGAAGTGGCGATGAGCCTGTTTTGCCCAACTTTTTAACCCCAGCTGGAGCAAGTACAGCAGATCTTTCTACTTACGATCCACTAACAAATAAAATAACAAGGGCAAACAAACAAGGAACTAATTGGTTTGACGAATACTTTAACCCTGCCTTGGTTGAAAATTACAATCTCAATTTGTCGGGCGGTTCTGAAAAATCTAAATTTCATGCAGGCATAGGCTTACTGAGGCAACAAGGAGTTTCTCTGCATTCTTATTTTGATCGCTATAACTTAAATTTAAATTCAGAATTTAAGGTAAAAAAGGGTTTGCGCATTGGAGAAACCCTAAATTTAAGCTATTCTGAAAAGGTTAATAATCAGTTTAATGAAGGAGATACTTTTTTCTCTCTAACCGAAGGAGACATTGCATTTTTATACAGAGCCCAGCCCATTATTCCCGTTTACGATATAGCAGGCAATTTTGCAGGTACTCAAAGCACAGGCTTAGGAAATGGCTTTAACTCAATTGCCACCTCCACGCGAAACAAGAACAATATAAACAGAACACTAAGAGCCTTAACTACCTTGTACGGCGAGGTGGATATATTTAAAGATTTGATTTTTAAGAGCAATATAGGCTTAGATTACAATGTATTTCATCGATCGGCCTTTATTTTTTTAAACCCCGAGGTAAGCGAACCCAATACAGTAAACAGCTTCAGAGAAAGCACTTTTTACACCATAGCGAGCAATTGGTACAACACCCTAAATTACAACAAAAAATTTGGCAATCACAAAATTGAAGTACTGGCAGGAACTGAATTTAGAAAAACTAGTTCGAGAGGCTTTAATGCTTTAAGGACCGATTTTTTTACTAATGATATAGATTTCAGATATTTAAGTGTAGGAACAGGCACACAAACCAACTCGGGTAACGGCGATAAAGCTACTCTTTTTTCAATCTTTGGAAAACTAGACTACAATTACGACAACCGTTATTTAGCATCGGTAACTTTTCGCCGCGACGGTTCATCTAGCTTTAGTAAAATCAACAGATACGGCAGCTTCCCCTCTTATAGCTTTGCTTGGCGACTGTCAGAACATGATTTTATCAAAAAAATATCATTTATAAACGATCTAAAACTCAAAATTGGCTATGGCGAGTACGGAAATCCCGAAATACCTACAGGTAGAATAAGTAATTTATACGGCAATGATGAAACTACCGGAAACTACGATATTACAGGAAGCAATAACAGTGTAGTAGCAGGCTATTTTTTACAAGCCTTAGGCAATAAAGATTTAAGGTGGGAAACCTCTACCAGTTTAAATTTTGGCATAGACGCCAGCTTATTTGGCAATAGGTTGGATTTTAACTTAGAATTATACCAATCCCTAACAAAAGACATGCTTTTACAACTCCCTAGCAACACCACCATAAACGGCTTTGCAAGTCCTAGTTACGGCAATATCGGGGAGATGGAAAATAGAGGGTTTGATTTTTTAATCAATTACAGCCAAACTATAGCTAATGATTTAAAACTTACAGCTTCAGCTAATATTTCAGCCTATAAAAATAAAGTTGTCAAGTTAAATGATTCGCCAGATTTCTTTATTTTGGGAGATGAAGCAAGAGCAACCCGACCATCCAGAACACAACAAGGTCAACCACTAGCCTCCTTTCACGGCTTTGTTATAGACGGCATTATTCAAAACGAGCAAGATAGAGATCAAACGGCTAATTACAACGGAAAGGACATAGGAACTTTTAAATACAGAGATCTTAATAATGACAATATTATAAATGATAAAGATCGCACTTTTATAGGAAGCCCACACCCCGATTTTACTTATGGATTAAACTTGAATTTAGAATATCAAAACTTTGATTTTTCTATCTTATTTCAAGGAAGCCAAGGAAATGATATTTACAATTTCACAAAATTTTTTACCGATTACAACAGTTTCCCTGGAGCAAAAAGTAATAATTATTTATACGGTTCATGGACTCCCGACAATCCGAATGCTGTTTTACCTAAGTTAAGTAACAGCCCTGCACAACACTATTCAAGCGAGAGTTCTTACTATGTTGAAGACGGATCTTATCTGCGTCTAAAAAACATCAGATTTGCCTATAATTTTTCAAAGCAACTTACAGACAAATTAAGGATGGGTGATTTTAAAATATATCTGCAAGCTAAAAACCTGTTTACTTGGACAAAGTACTCGGGCTTAGACCCTGAAGTAAATTTGCAAAACTACCAAGGTAGCGGTATAAATTTAGACATAGGAATTGACCGTGGGGTTTACCCTGTATCTAAAACCGTACAGTTGGGGATTAACTTTCAGTTGTAAAAAAGCCAAACACAAGGTAAAAACCTTGAGATATAATATAATAATTAACCTATATATTACTATTAAATAAAACAAAATAACCACAAACAATGAAAAAACTGAAAATAACAATTACAACTATGGGACTTTTGTTAGTAAGTTCCTGCAGCAGCAATTTAGATATCAACCCACAAGGCAGGTTAATTGAAGAAAATATAGTACGAGATGAAGTATGGGTAAACCAACAACTTATCAGTGCCTATGCTGTATTAGACGGGCATCCCAGTCTTTTTTTTGCGCCTGCATCCAACTGGACATTGGGAGATGTAGCTTCAGATGATTTTTACAAAGGCTCATCAATTGGCGACCAACCACCTTTGAACGATATTGAGCGCTATTCTCCCAGCACCACCAATATTTATTTATCTAGTAAGTGGAACAGCATTTACGATGGTATTAGCAAATGCAATCAAACCTTACTGTCAGCCGAAGCTGCGATAAACTTAGGAGCATCTTCAGATAATATAAAGATTTTAACAGCCGAAGCTCGCTTCTTAAGAGCTCATTATCATATGGAAGCCAAAAAAATATGGAATAATATACCTTTTGTATCCGAGACTACCACCGAGGTACCCTCCAACACTGTAAATGCTTGGCCTTTAATTCAAGAAGATCTAAATTACGCCATATTAAACTTGCCCAATTCACAAAACGATAAAGGCAGGGCATCTTTATGGACAGCCAAGGCTTATTTAGCCAAAGCCTTTATGTTTCAAAATAATTTAGAGGCAGCTAAACCTGTTTTAGACGATATTATCAATAACGGACCCTATGATTTAGTTTTAAACTACCACGATAACTTTAACGCAGAAAAAGAAAACAATGTAGAGTCTGTTTTTGCAGTGCAAAACTCGGTTAATGACGGTGGGCAAGGCTTGTCAAACGGCAATCCAGGAGGACGCTTAAACCATCCTTATACACCGCTAGGAGATGCCCCTGGTGATGGATGCTGTGGTTTTTTTCAACCAAGTCAAAATTTAGTAAATGCTTTTAAGACCGATGCTAAGGGTCTTCCCCTACTCGATACTTTTAACGATGAAGATGTTAAGAGTGATCAAGGTATTTCCTCTGATACACCTTTTAGTCCATATACTGGAACTCTCGATCCTAGGCTAGATTGGGCAGTAGGTAGAAGAGACATTGAGTATCTAGGCTGGGGACCTATGCCCGGAAAGAGATGGATAAGAGACCAAGAGAATGGTGGTCCTTATGTAGGCAAAAAACACGAATATCTAAAATCGCAAGCAGGAACACTAAGTGCTTCTACCAATGGAGCTTACAGCGCAGTAAACACTCCTTTGGTAAGGTATTCAGACATACTTTTGTGGAGAGCCGAAATACATGCAGAAAACAACGAGTTAAACAAAGCTATGCTTTTAGTGAACAGAGTGCGAAACAGAGCCGCTAATCCAGATGGCTTTGTAAAAAATGAGGATGGAAGCCCTGCGGCAAACTACCTAATTAAGCCTTATGAGAGCTTTCCTGACAAAGAGTACGCCGTTAAAGCAGTAAGGTTTGAACGCAGATTAGAACTTGCCTCTGAAGGACATCGATTTTTTGACTTAGTGCGCTGGGGTATTGCAGAGCAAACCCTTAACAATTATATATCGATTGAAGCGACGAAAAGAAGCTACTTAGCCAAAGCCGTATTTAGAGAAATAAATAATTACTATCCCATACCACTTGAGGCTATTAACTCATCTGGCAATGTATTAGAGCAAAATTCAGGTTATTAGCTTAATTTAAGACTTAATTTAGCAAGTCTATATTTAATAATTTTGTAAAAAAAATCAGTAAAATAAAATCTTATAAATATTTAAAAAACTCGATTTTTCACTTATTTATTTTCTGTAATTTAGAGTGCTCTAGAGCCTGAGGCAACTCCGCTGAAATTGCCTCCCATTGCTATAAAAAGCATTACCTGGCTTACAGAGTGGTCTAAAAAGTCTTTTTGTAGCTGCCTGGTTCTATTTTGTATGTCAGCTATTTGACTCTGATAAGCCCATTGCCAGTTTACCTGACTCCAATCTTTTAAACTGCCGCCTGCAAATACTGTAGGTCCGTCGGCTTGCACTGTAACTTCCCGAAGCTCCTGCAAACCGCTTGTTTCAGGAAATGCAGATGAAGAGTCTGTAAGTGGGTCTATCACTCCTTCTTGACAGTTCTCAGGGCATTCGCTACAAGGGCATCCCCCATCGGGGTCAACCGTGTTTATCGGGTTGTTTGCCATGCCCAAATAGGGGCTTGGGTATGCATTGGCAGGATCAGGGCTTAGCCATCGTCCTATTAACCAAAGGTCTCATATTCCTACAAGTATTTTTCAATCTTATATTCAATTGTAATTATTTCATAAAACTATCAAAATCTTCTTCATCTTTAATAGCTTCTAGAAGAAATGCTTTTGCTGTTTTCAGTATATCTGCCCAATTTTCTACAGTCAATTCTATCGAACTTTTAGCAGGGTAAATTTTAAAACACAACTCCTTATTGTCCGTAATACCAATCTCCATAAATAACTCATCCCTATTATCAAAATATACTTCTAAAAAAGAGTATTTTGATGATATGTCTCCCACTTTTTCGTATCTAAGTGCTTTCATAATATTTATCTTATACCTCTAAACCCTATAAAAATACCATCTGAAGTCCAACTGGCAGCATTCCCATTTTTCAAAGTATAGGTAATCCAACCACTAGGATATCTTCCGCCTGCTCCTATGGTTCTTACTCCATTTATCAAAATATTTTTCAAACTCTGAGACCCCAATTTATTAAGTGCAGCAGAACTATTATGAACTTTCATCAAAGTTTCTGTTGATTTAAATCCAAAATACTGTGGATGCTTAGTTACAGCCCTACCTGCATTGGTTAGATCTGTATTTTTAAACTGAGAAATTCCTGACTTAAATAACTGCGTACTCCCCCTAGCTCCTCCACTACCCGTAAATCTTATAAAGCCTTGACTGCCGTAGTTTAGTGCTCTAGAGCCTGAGGCAACTCCGCTGAAATTACCTCCCATTGCTATAAAAAACATTACCTGGCTTACAGAGTGGTCTAAAAAGTCTTTTTGTAGCTGCCTGGTTCTATTTTGTATGTCAGCTATTTGACTTTGATAAGCCCATTGCCAGTTTACCTGACTCCAATCTTTTAAACTGCCATCTGCAAATACTGTAGGTCCGTCGGCTTGCACTGTGATTTCCCGAAGCTCCTGCAAACCGCTTGTTTCAGGAAATGCAGATGAAGAGTCTGTAAGTGGGTCTATCACTCCTTCTTGACAGTTCTCAGGGCATTCGCTACAAGGGCATCCCCCATCGGGGTCAATCGTGTTTATAGGGTTGTTTGC
>JBKDZU010000056.1:0-1785 GCA_047971505.1 Tenacibaculum sp. | reverse complement strand
TAAAATAGTCTTTTTTGTTGAAAAGATTATTGCTGTAAACCGAAAAGTCAATTTTTGCTTGTTCAAAGTGCAAGCCAGCAATTAAATTAAACAATCCGTATCCGTTTTGGTAAAAATTGTCGGGATCTCCTGGCTTTACATTGTTAAACAGAGCAAAACGGCTTTTGTAATTAAAAGAAGGTATGGTGTATAACTCAATCCCTTTTTTAAGGGAAGTTTTTAGTTTAGATGTAAGAGTAAAAATATGGTCGGGCGATAGCTTAAATGTTTGACCTGCCAGTTGCTGCTTGTTGCCATTGGCGTCTTCTTTATCGTATCGAGTGCGGTTGTATCCGTAGTTGGCGCTTAGGTTTAGGTTGTTGTTTATATTGTATTTAAACGATAGTTCAAATCCATAGGAAGAGGCTTTTCCGCCGTCTGTTCCAGCAAAGGGCTCGCCAAACTTTTGGCTAGTTGTGCGAAAATTGCTGTATTGAAAATAAAATACAGCAAGGTCGTAGTATAAATTAGGCAAGGGTTGTTGCTTGTAGCCCAATTCAAAATTGCGTGCCGTTTCAGCTTTTAGTTTTAAAAAATCTCCACCACTGCTGTACTGTAGCACGGGTGGACGCCTTCCTGTAGAATAACTAAAATACAGATTTGCATCTCTGTTAAGTTGGTACTGAAGTACAGCTCTGCCTGTAAAAGAAGTAAAACTTCCCTTTTCGCTTTGCTGTGGCAAAACCTTAAAATTAATATAGTCTCTGGTGCTTCCCCTTAAAAAACCTATGGTAGCAGGCACGCCGTTATCTTCACCGCGATAGCCACTTTCAACAAAATCTTGGGTTAGGCGTATTCCGCCTATAAGCTTTAATTTGGGAGTGATACTGTAAGTTAGGTCAGCAAAATAATCTAAAGAAGTATTTTTTGAAAAAGTATACATATACTCTTCGCGTTGATCGGTTAAAGGGCTACCAATTAAGTTAGCAGGAATACCTTCTAAGGCAGGAACTACTTCTTGATTGTTGGGTGTTCCGTCAGGATTAATAAAACGATCTTTATCGCCGTAAAAGAGCCAAAACAGATTTTTCTCGTTAGGATTATTAGTGCGTTTAGCCTGCATGTCTTCATTGTATATGGATATACCTGCAAAACCCTTTATTTTTTGACTGTTATAATTAAGACGCAACTCTTGATACCATTGGCTATAATTATCATCCTCAATAAAGTTCAACGCGTTGGCAGCCGCTCCGTCTGCATTCCAAAACTCAGAAGTAAGAACATCTCTGTAAGATGATATAGAAATAATGTTAAGTGAGTTGTTAAAATAATGCCTTACATCTAAAGTTATAAGATCAATAATTCTATTAAATTTTAAATTTTTACCAGGTACGGCAGATATTACTCCGCTAAAAAAATCTGAATCACCATAAGCATTGGGCAATCCCGTAAAAAAGGAATTTGCGGGAGTATTATTTTTCTCAAAATCATACATGAGTTTTATTTGAGTAGAACTCAACGGGTTATAACTTAAATAAAACTTTCCTGCAAAGGCATTTTGTCCGTTTAACTTTCCTCCAAAGGTGTTTTCTACGTACCCGTCTCTATTGTTGTATATGCTGCCAACTCTTAATAGCAATTTTTGTTCAACAATAGGTGTATTTACAATGCCTGAAACAATGTTCTCTCCAAAATTACCCACGCCCATGCTAATATTCGCTTCAAAATTTTCGGATGGCATATTGGGTCGATAACTAATACCTCCCAACAGAGAGCCTTGCCCAAAGATACTGCCTTGTGGTCCTT
>JBKDZU010000055.1:0-30456 GCA_047971505.1 Tenacibaculum sp. | reverse complement strand
TAGATAAGCCAAAACTAACAAATAATTTTGTAAATAAATTTAAAAAAAACCGAATAGGCATAGCGCCTTTTGCATACTATAAAAGCAAGTCCTTGCCTGTTTTATTAATTAAAAAGCTAATAAGTCAGTTGAGTTTAAACCCTAAAAATTCTATTTTAATCTTTGGAGGAGGCAAAGGCGAAAGAGTTATTCTTGAAAAGCTTTCAAAAGACTATTCTAATGTACATTCATTAGTACAAAAGTTTAGTTTTGAAGAAGAATTAGATATAATATCTAATCTCGACTTGATGATTTCAGCCGATTCGGCTAACGGTCATATAGCAACTATGTACAAAGTGCCAGTCATTACAATTTGGGGGCTTACGCATCCTTGCTTAGGTTTTACTCCTTTTAATCAGCCTGCAATTAATCAAATTTTGCCCGATTTAAAAAAATACCCTCTAATACCCACCTCAGTATACGGCAAAAGCTATCCAAAAAAATACCTAAACTGTTTTAGCACCATAGCTGTTGAAAAAATACTTAGCACAGTTTCAATATATATTGAATAATTACTGCATTAAAACCCATAAAATACATTTAATCAACATGTTAAACTTAAAAGATTTTTAATATCACTATTTATTATTTGTATTTGAGTCAAATATTTAAAAGCTTATTTTGTATTTGATTTTCAAAATCGTTTCAATACACTAAAAGATCCTATTAATGATTAAATACTTAAGTTAAAATATTTATTTTACTGTAATTTTTAAATTTGTGTTTTTATCCAATTTAAATTTTGCATCTTCGTATTTGGGCGGACCAAAAAGTTGTTTTGCATTATTTGAAGTGCCTGTGGGTTCTTTAGGCATACCAACAAAATTAGTGTCCATTTTTTTATTGTCATTTTCATCGTGAAAAACAGCAATAGCATAATACCCTCTTTTAACATTGTTAAAAACCACCCTTGCTTTTTTATTTTTAACTTCAACTATTTTCTTTTGAACTCCTATTTTTAAGAATTGGGCTTCCTCATTGAACAACTGAACAAATAGGTTTCCTTTATCAGATTGCATCCCCGTAAAATTTACCGTTATACTAAATTGCTCCTGAGCCTTTACTTTAAACATAGCAAGCACAAAAAGCACAATTATAATTCTCATTTATATACTTTTTATTGTTATAATTATTGCAAATATTTGAGTTTTTTTTAAAGGCTATTTAATTTTTTTTTCTGAGTTGTCGTTTTTTGTAGCTAAACTGACAAATTTATATTTAAAGCGCTACAAATTATATAATAGTCTAAAAAAACTTATATAAAAAACACTCAGTCAAAGTAAATATTGTCTCTTTTTTTATAAACTGCTTAACTGCTAAATACATATTTTATTTGAAGTGGCAAAAACTTAATTTTATCATATTTAAAACACTATTCTCTAAGCAACATAAATTATTTATAGTATGCGTAAATTTTGTAAATTAGCCCAACTTTTTAAACCACACTTATACTAGTTGTAAATTTTGAAAAAAGATACTAAAAGCAATTTAGGTATTAACACCATTTGTACCCATGTGGGCGAGTTAAAAGATCAGCAGTTTAAAGGCTCAATTTCACCTTTATTTATGGCAACTTCTTATCAATTTGATCAAATTTACCCAAAGCGTTATCCTCGGTACTTTAACACTCCAAATCAAGAGGCTTTGTGTAAAAAAATTGCTGCCTTAGAAAAAACATCCTCAGCTTTAATTTTTGGCTCGGGCATGGCAGCTATAAGCACTTCATTGCTTGCCTTTTTACAAAAAGGAACTCATGTTGTACTTCAAGAAACCTTATATGGAGGCACTTATTCTTTTGTGATAAAAGAACTTAAAAAATTTGGGATTGATTATTCTTTTACCAAAGGCATGGAGGTTGAAGATTTTAACAGAGAAATCAAAAAAAACACTAAGGTAATTTTTATTGAAACTCCGTCGAACCCTTTGTTAAAATTGGTAGATATAAAAAAGGTAGCAACTTTAGCAAAACAACGAGGTGTTATAAGTATGATTGACAATACATTTGCTTCGCCAATTAATCAAACACCAGCTGATTTTGGCATTGATATCGTACTGCATTCGGCAACTAAATACCTAGGAGGGCACTCCGATATACTTGCAGGAGCAGTGGCTACTTCAAAAAAATACATTGAGCAAATAGCTAGTTTGGCCATTAATTTAGGAGGAAGTTTAAGCGACTTTACGGTATGGATGTTAGAGCGCAGTTTAAAAACTCTAAACCTAAGGGTTAAATGTCAAAGTAAAAATGCACTTAAAATGGCAAAGTATTTAGAAAATAATGAATATGTAAATAGGGTGTACTATCCAGGTTTAGAATCGCACAGTCATTATACTTTAGCCAAATCGCAAATGAATTACTTTGGCGGAATGCTATCTTTTGAACTGATAGATTCTTTAGATGCTATGACCTTTATGCGCAATTTGCAACTAATAAAGCCCTCTATGAGTTTAGCAGGAGTTGAAAGCACTGTGCTAAGTCCGGCACAAACCTCGCATGCCTTGCTCACAAAGCAGGCAAGAGAAGAACAAGACATAAAAGATGGTCTTATACGTTTTTCGGTAGGGATAGAAGAAACTAAAGATTTGATACAAGACATAGAACAGGCTTTAAATAAAACATTAAAATGAAGTTAGACATTTTGGCGTTTGGAGCACATCCTGACGATGTTGAACTAGGATGCGGTGCCACTTTAGCCAAAGAAATTAGTTCAGGTAAAAAGGTAGGAATTATAGACTTAACCCAAGGAGAGCTAGGAACGCGAGGTTCTGCAAAATTAAGACGAATTGAAGCTGTAAAAGCTGCCCAAATTTTAGGTATAAGCACCAGAGAAAACTTAGGTTTTGCAGATGGTTTTTTTGCAAACACTAAAGAGCATCAACTAGAAATAGTTAAGATAATACGCAAATACAGACCCAATATAGTTTTGTGTAACGCCATTGAGGATAGACATATCGATCATTCAAGGGCGAGCAAACTGGTATCAGATGCTTGTTTTTTAAGCGGTTTGATAAAAGTTCAAACAACTGTTAATTCCGAACTTCAAAAAGAATGGAGACCCAAACAAATTTATCACTATATTCAATGGAAAAATATAAAACCCGATTTTGTAGTTGATATAACTGGTTTTATTGATAAAAAATTAGCCTCTGTAATGGCTTACAGTTCGCAGTTTTACAATCCAAATAGCAAGGAACCCGAAACGCCAATAAGCACGAAAAATTTTACAGATAGCATAGCTTATAGAGCAAAAGATTTAGGCAGACTTATAGGAGTTGAATACGCTGAAGGATTTACTAGCGAGCGCTTTGTTGCTGTTGATAGCTTAGATAAATTAATTTAAAGAAATATTTGACCGAATTGCAAAAACATCTTATATTTGCATCCGCTTGATAAATGGTGGTTGTAGCTCAGTTGGTTAGAGCGTCGGATTGTGGTTCCGAAGGTCGCCGGTTCGAAACCGGTCTTCCACCCAAATGCTATATATAGCACTGGTCAGAAAACTCTATTTCTTAAAACACACTTTATCACTTGTTACATATTGCCTGCCAGAAAATTCTATTTTTTAAGATTATTTATTACTTGTTACATACCCTTTACACTTACAAATCAATTTTTACTTTAAATTAATTTGAGCTAATTATAACAAGTTTATAGAATTACCTCAAAGAAGCAGGATTCTAAACGGCTACAGCTAAAAATGGTGAGCGAAAAGCTATGAGTGCTGTGCAAAGCACAAAATGTGAAAGCCTGAAAGCTAGCGGTAAGTAAGCAATTTCATATCTACAGCCTAAAATAAAGTGTTACATAATACCTCTTCTTTTGAGGCCCGTTGTACAAAGATTAAAAAATCATTCCGCTCAACTAATGGGTGAGGGTTTTGTCACTCGAATCGTTTGTGCATAATTTGGGAGAAATAAAATAAACTTCTAGAATAAGGTAAATATAATGCAATTAACACACTAAACACAAGTATTTAATTTAAATATCAAAAAATAAGTGTAGTATATTCAGCTATTTTTTTAATTATAACATATTGATTAGTAGTGTTATATAGATTTTCGTGCAGAAACTAATTATAAAATCATTTTCCCCATAAACGAAAAATATTTTTACTTTCTTAAAGTCTGACCTTTTTTATTTAACAACACCTAAATAATAATTTATACTAACATTAACCCTCAGTGCTTATCCTCAACAGCACTTGCTTGTATAAGATAACAATTATTTAATTTATAAATAACTTGTTAGCTCATTTAATTTTATACCTTGCTTTTAAGTTTAATGCTATTTATACTAGACGATTAAATTTAACAAAGTAGCCATAATATAAAGTATGAAAAAAAATTTATGCACAACAAAATGGTTTATTGTACTGTTAATAATAAAATTTAAAATTAGACTCAGTATTATATTTGTTTTTCTGATTCTTTTTCCCTTGCAGCCCAACGAAACTTATGCACAACAAAATAGGATTAGTATAAATGAGTTTAATATTACATTAAAACAGTTTTTAGATAGGCTTGAAAAAAACACTCCATTTGACTTTGCATATAAAATCAATGATGTTAATAATTTAAAGCACACCCTAAATGCTAACCTTGAAAAAGAGAATATTAATACTGTACTCAACAACGCTTTTAGTCAAACAAAAATTGAACATAACACAATTAAAAACAAAGTCTATCTAACAAAAAGCAAGAAAGATTTTGCATTTGATTTTAGAGAAAAAAAAGCATATGCACCTATTGTACAAAGGCGTATTACTGGAGTTGTTTTTGATCAAAACGGACAAGTCTTACCCGGGGTTAATATTGTAGAAAAAGGCACTGCAAACGGAACCATTACAGATTGGGAGGGCAGCTTTTCATTAATTTTAACTAAAGGGGATACGGTATTACAGGCATCTTATATAGGGTATGAAACAGTAGAAGTTAATCTTAGGGGGAAGTCAACTTTAAAAATTATCATGATTGAATCTGACAGCAGTTTAAAGGAGATTACCGTTTATAGCGTGGCAGATATTGCAGATGGTAGAAAAACTCCTATTGCTACAAAAACATTTAAAGCTGATTTTTTTCAAGATAAATTGTCGACAAATCAAATTACTGAGCTTTTAAACAGTTCTCCATCTGTATACGGAACCAAAGGAGGCGGCGGATATGGAGATGGTGAGTTGTATATTAGAGGTTTCGATCAAAAAAACTTTCCGTTAATGTTAAATGGAATTTATGTTAACAGCGCAGTAGACGGTCGTGTGTTTTACAATAATTGGATAGGATTTTTTGATGTCTTAAATTTAGTAGAAGTGCAAAGAGGACTTGGCACCTCAAAACTAGCAGTTCCCTCACTTGGAGGCACAGTAAATATGCTATCGCAAACAGCACAGCAAGCACAAAAAGGTTATGTTAAAATGGAGATAGGCTCGAACAAACTTCTTAAATCAATGATAAAGTATTCTTCTGGCATGCTAAATAATGGTTGGTCTTACAACTTTCTTTTTGGAACCAACAAAGGAGCAGGCAACTTTACAGGTGGAGATTTTGAATCCTTAACCTATTTTGTAAGTCTGGGCTATAATCCAAACGACAAACATTCATTTGAATTACTCACAACAGGAACAGCACAAATACACAATATTCGCAATGCACAAAAACTTTTAACATTTAAGCAATACGGACAAAGATATAATGAAAATTACGGTTTTCTTAGCAATAAACCTCATTCGGCACTACAAAACTATTATTTTAAACCCTTATTTTCCCTTAATTATAATTGGCATATTTCCCACAAAAGTAAGCTAGCCACCTCCGTTTACTATATAGACGGCGAAGGAGGTGTTTCCGTTACAGTTCCCTTTGTATTCGCCTACTATGACAATGGTTTATTTAAGCCTTATGAGTTTAGAGACCCAAAAACAGGGCTTATTCTTTTTGACGATATAATAAGGTATAACAGGGGTGCTAAAGTAGGAGCTCTTTTACTAAAACCTACTTGGTCTGGACCAGATAATGCACAGGCAAGCTTTACAGGGAAATATGTTACAGGCTCAAGTTTTCCATTTTTTTACTCCTTTGGTTCATCCAACGTACAAAGAGACTATGGAATTGTTTCAAATTTTGAACAGGAAATTTTTAATAATCTTAACCTTAGTATAGGCATTGATATTAGAGACTACAAAAGCAATATTTATCAAAAAGTAGTTGACAAACTCGGAAACGATGCCGTATACGCAACAACAAATGCAAACAACACTGGTGAATTTATTACTCAGGAAAATAAAATTAGTTTTTTCGAGAATGTATCTGATGATGTAAAAATAGATAGAGATCACCTGAGAAAAATAAGATGGATTGGGGCGCATGCCCAAATAGAATATACTGATTACAAGCTATCTGCTTATGTACAGGGAGTGCTCAACAAGCAGTTCTATCGGCGAATTGACAATATTAATTATATTTTTTCCGATCCTAATCACGACACAGGTTGGAAAGGATTTTACAATAGTAATATGAAACTAGGCTTTGGATACTATCTTATTGAAAAACATAATCTGTATGCTAATTTTGGTTATTTAAGTAAGCTCCCTTTAATGGAAACACTGTTTCCTAATCGAAACTTTAATCAATTTCCCGATCGAGTAAACAATGAAAATATATATGCTTATGAACTAGGGTACAAATATTTTAGCTCAAATTTTAAGCTGGGTCTAAATCTGTATTATACTTTGTGGAACAACAGATATCTTACAAACTCAACAGAAACCAATTATATTACTTGGTCAAACTACGGGCAGAGGCACAAAGGTGTTGAAGTTGATGTAAAGTTACGACCAACAAACCATTTAAAAATTGACGTGATGCTTTCTTTAGGAAACTGGATTTTTAATGATAATGTCACCGTTACAAATTTTGATAGATTAAACAATAAATCAAAAACTCAAGAATTGTTTATCGATAATTTAAAAGTGGGAAATGCAGCCCAAACAAGAGCCCATATAGGACTTGATTATAAGCCTATTGAAGGGTTAAAAACCAAGTTTATATGCAATTATTTTGCAGATCTATTTGCACAAATAAGCCCAAAAGACGAGCAATTTCTTCAACAAGGTGCTAAGGTATTAAAGCTGCCTTCTTTTTATTTAGTAGATTTTGATATTTCTTATAGATTAAAATTAAACACATACTATTCAAAATCAGCATTGAAGTTTGGTGTATCCGTTAGCAATCTATTTAACAAAAGCTATATTGCGCAACTTCAAACAAATAAACTGCTCACTGACTTAGGCGCCTATAAAGATACAGGCATTGGTATTGAAAATGAAGGATTCATTGGCATAGGCAGCCTATGGTCTGTTTATACTAAACTTGAATTTTGATTTTCACACAAATAATTTTAGATTATATATTTTATTTTAACATTTTATTAAAATTAACAAAAATCACTAAGATTGCTATTTATTAGCTTTTGTCAAGGCGATTAACTCAGTTTATTAAATTACCATATGACAATTTTATAATATGAACCACATTGACAATGAAACGAAAAGATTTTTTTAAATACTTAACCTTAGGAACCGCAGGGTTAGTTGCAGGCACTTCTATAGGATATAAATTGCCAAATAACAAAAATTACAGTGCTAAAAATCAAGTTAATAACTCTATATCTTTAAGGATAGCCTTTATTACAGATATGCACATAAGTCCTGAAATCCCTCGCTCAATTACTGTACTTGAAAAGATTATAAAAACACTAAACAACTCTAAGCTACCTTTAGATTTTATAATCAATGGTGGCGATACGGTTTATGACGTCTTTTTTGAAAATAGAGAAAAGGCTGAAAAACAATGGGATGCTGTCTTAAAAATTTTTGACAAAAGCACTGTGCCCATATACCACGTAATTGGGAATCACGATATTTGGGCTTGGGGGGATAAAGATATTTTGCCTTCGGAGGATGGCTACGGAAAAGCCATGCCTCTTTCTAAACTCAATATGTTAAACCCCTACTATACGTTTGACAAAGGAAACTGGAAATTTATAGTATTAGACAATTGCCAAAAAGATAAACAATCATATATAGTTGCTATTGACAAAGAGCAGATATACTGGTTGGAGCATCAAATATCGGTATGTAAACAAGAAAACATATGCATTATATCGCATGCCCCGCTATTTTCTGCCTGCTATCAAGTATTTCAAATAACTCTGAACAATGGCAAGCTATTGCAATTACCAGCAAAATTATTAGTAAATAAAGATTTTAAAAAGATTAATTCATTGATAAATAATCCAAAGTTAAAATTATGCCTAAGTGGTCATTTGCACATGAATGAGGATATAAATTACTCAAAAACTAGGTATATAAGCTGTAATGCCTTAAGTGGAGCTAAATGGAAAGGAAGTTTTTTAGGTTTTCCGCCCGCTTATTTTTTGATTGATTTTTATTCCAACGGTTCTATTAGCTACAAAGTTAAATACATTTAACCTAGTTTAGACTATAGTGATAAATATTGTAATTGCTTTTTAATTGCAACTAATAAATGCAATTTTTCAATTCGAATTCAGCCCAAGGCTTTTAGTAAAACATTGCAACCCTTTTCTATTTCTTGATCTGAAATAGTAAGAGGCGGACTTATTCTAATAGCGCGACTTTCGTAAAGTAACCAAAATAAGAGCAAGCCTCTGTCAAGGCAGTTTAATATAACTTGACTTGCAAACTCAGCAGATTCTACAATTAGAGCAAGCATCAAGCCACGTCCTCTTATTTCTTTTACCTTGGGATGGTTTTTAAAGAAACTTCTGATAAGTTGCTCCTTTCTAAGAGCTTCAGTCATTAAATTAGTTTCCTTAATTTCATTTACCGTTGCCAATGCTGCTGCTGCTATAATTGGATGACCAGCAAAGGTACTTATATGACCTAGCTTAGGCCTTTCTCTTAGGCTGTTCATAAGCTCTGTTGAACTGATAAAGACTCCAATGGGCATACCACCGCCAAGCCCTTTCCCAGCAATAATTATATCGGGGGTGGTACTGTAGTTTTCAAAACCCCAAAATGTTCCGGTTCTGCCAATTCCCGTTTGTACTTCATCCAAAATAAGTAAGGCACCTACCTCGGTGCAACGCTGTTTTACTTTGGCTAAAAAATTGTCTTTGGGTTCAATAAAGCCTGCACTACCCTGTATGGTTTCTAGAATAACTCCCGCAGTTTTTCTACTTATTTTTTTAATATCGCAATTATTGTTATATTGTATAAACTGCACATCGGGTATCAATGGTCTAAAAGCGCGATTTCTTTTCTCATTACCACATACACTCATAGCGCCTTGAGTACACCCGTGATAGGAGTTTTTGCACGCTATAATTTCGCTTCTTCCAGTAACTCTTTTGGCTAATTTAAGTGCTCCTTCGGCAGCTTCTGCACCCGAATTTACTAAATATACAGATGATAAACTGTTAGGTAGTGTTTTAGCAAGTGCCTTGCACAGCATCAATTGAGGTTTTTGTATAAACTCGCCATATACCATTACATGACTGTACAGGCTTAACTGCTTTTGAATGGCTTTTATAACCTTAGGATGGTTGTGCCCTAAACTGTTAGCAGATACTCCAGCAATAAAATCGAGTATTTCACGACCGTCACTACTGTAAATATAACTTCCACTAGCAGATAAAATTTCTATAGCTAAAGGATGCTTAGAGGTTTGCCCTTGGTATTTGTAGAAATCACTTTTAATATCCATTTTTATTTTTGTAATACTCAAAACTAGATTTAACCAATAAGTACAAAGTATTGTTAAAAATTTTAAACCCTTGCGATTATAAGTTAAAAACAATTGAATTTTGAACAAAGATACACAGTGCACATACTAAAGCAAAAATATTGCAAAAAGCCATACATAAGGCTTTAGTTATAAGCTAACCATAATTTTATAGAGAATTAAAAATAATTTGCACAATACAAACATAATGTTGTTTAAAAATTAAAATACTGAGTTTTTTTGTTCATCTTTATGCTACTTTGGGAAAAGGTACTTAAGTAAGATAACGAAAGCTGTTAAACTCTTCAATAAAAAGCCTATAAAAAATCAAAACTAATACTTGCTAATTGAATCTGCTAATTTAATAATATGTTGATTAACTATGTTTTATGAGCTTTATGAATAACTATTTCAGTATTTTGCATTTTAATTAAATGAATATAACTCAGTTTTGTGCATAGCTAATAACCTTTGTCAAAAAGCGAACGCAATGTTGAGTATAATTGTGTTATGCTTTATTTTATAGTTAGTTTGGTTCAATGGTTTTTTAGCAAACCCCATTGGTCTATTATTTTATCACCTCTAACTATAAGTAATTTACCAAATTGTAAAAATACAAATTCACTTTGTTGAGGGCGTAAAAAAACAAAATCATCGACATTTAAATTTACAGTATTAGGCATATTGACCATTGTTTGATTAGTAGATGCTCCGAAAAGTGAATTTTGACTTGCTCCTTTGGGGGAAACATAATCTGCTTTCCAATAGCCTCCGTAAATAAAAAAAGATTGTGCATTTCGAGGATTAATAAAATGCAAAATAGATTTTAAACGCTCAATCCCTGGAATAACCGTTCCTTTTAATTTTTTTAATACAGGAGTTGCAATAAAACATGCAGGTTTATACTTGCTTAAAGTAGCTATGTCAAAAGTAATTGGTTTTACAAAACAGGAGCCTGCTGCAATATCGTTTAACGGGGAAGATACTGTATTGTGTAAACTGAGAGTTGAGCTTCCCGAGCCATTAAAAGTCAGATTTTTATTCCAAAATTGAGGAAACTTCTCCTCGATGAGTCTCTTGCAATTGCCGTAAAATTTATTGCTCATTCTTAACCCCTTGCCTTGAGACCTAAGTATTTTTGGAATCTTAACTATATGCGGATCGTATCCCATAAAACCACTGAACTCTACATGTTTGGTATGTTTTTTTATCAGTTCTAATGCTCTTCTCAATTCATTTAAAGTTTGAAAACCACCTCGGTGCAAACCTATGTCAATTTCAAAGTTTAGCCTTAGTTTTTTTCCTAACTCTTTTGCTAATTTTATGTACTGTAAGATGCGATCTTGGGTATCTACTAACCATTGTATTTGTGTGTAGGGATTAAAGTTGTGCTTCCTATCGTGTAAATTACTATAGTAATACTTTACTGTTTTTACAGGCATCGGTTTGCCTAAAAGTATATCCGATTTATTATTTAAACTCCTTGTTAAATCGCTTAAAAAAGGCTGGTGAAATACCATCAGATCAGAGGTGCCAATCTTATCCATTATATACTGAATTAAATTTTGGGAAGGCAGGGATTTGACAACTATTCTAAAATTAGCACTAGGCTTTAAGTTATATTTAAATACTTCTGTATTTTTATCTACAATATCAAGGTCAACTATTAGGCAAGGTAGGGCTCGGTGATGGTTTTTTAAAACTTTATTTAATCGCTCAAAATAGTTGTTATAAGTTGCATTTGGCATTATCCAATAATTTTCTCCAAATAAGCATTAGTGAATATTTTATCGGGGTCTTGCTGTTTTCTGACAGCATTAAAATCAGAAAATTTTGGATATAGATCAACAATATCTTTGTGTTTAATTGTATTTAATTTACCCCAATGAGGTCGTCCTTTATAAGACCTAAAAATAGATTCTAAGGCTTTAAAATAAGCTGAATTATCTTTTTTGCTATAAACATGGCAGGCAATGTATGCAGAGTCTCGACCATAAGCTGGACTCATATAAATATCATCGCCCTTAACCCAGCGATTCTCTATTGGAAAGTGAATGGCAAACCTTTCAGAATTGACTAATTGCATTACTTCTTTTATCGCATCTTGATAAGCATCTGCTGGAATATTGTACTCCATTTCTGTAAATTTTACCAATCTGATGGTTGTGTACACCTTGTAACTTCTGCTTAATTTTTTTGTAGTAGGTGTTGATTGTGCAGTGATTTTAGAAACCATTTTATTTTTAGATGGAAATAACCGCGCAAATTCGCAAAGTGCTTTAAACGAGTAATTTTCTATAACTAATTCTGATAAATAGTTTAAGAAATTATCCTTGTCGGGCTCTCCGTCTTCCACAATATTAGTAGTTTTGGTCCAAGCTGTATTTGTGTATGGAAACCAATAATATTCAAAGTTTCTATTTTGACGATTTCTTTTTTCTACACTAGACAATACTGTGTCAAGCGACTCCTTATTATTGTTAATCAATAATTTATAACTCGAAACGCACTGAAATGTAATTTCTGTTATTATCCCTAAAGCTCCTAGTGAAACTTGGGCAGCTTTAAATAATTTAGAGTTTTGATTTGGTGAGCAAACTTTTATTTCACCTTTCCCATTAATCAATTTTAGCCCAATTACTTGTGTGCTAATGGTGCCAAAGGAAATGCCCGTTCCATGGGTTCCCGTACTAATGGTGCCAGCAATTGATTGACTATCGATATCGCCGAGATTTTCCATAGCAAGTCCTTCGTTAAATAAAAGCTCGCCTAACAATTTTAATTTAGTGCCCGCTTTAACCGTTGCCTGCTTCTTTTCTTTGTCAACAGATATTATACCTTGGTATTTATCAAGACTTATTAGAATTTGGTTTGTTTTACACAAATCAGTAAAAGAATGCCCCGAGCCAATGAGCCTGATTTTACTTTTTTTATTTGCTGCCTTTAAAACTAAATTTTGAATTTCTGATTCTGTCGTCGGATAGCAAATATGGCTTGGTTTTAAATAAACATTGCCAGCCCAATTTTTAATTATTCCTTTTTTTTGTATCATATCTTTTATTGCTGGTTTTATTTCTACTTGAGTAACTCTACGTTTTCGCGGCAGTACAGTCATCCAAATATACAGAATAATGACATAAATAATGCAATTTTATTTTAAAATAAGTTAAAAAATCTTTAAGGTAGTAAATAGTAATTTATACTAAATTTAACGGTTTAGCTATTTGCCAAACATATTTACAATATGCTTGTTGTAATTTTTAATATTAAGATATGGCTAAAGAATAGATAAAAATTTTTAAACCAAGGTTTTAAGCTTTGTGCTTATGCTGTTTATGCAATTTGCAAGCTTAAAATGTGTACTCTAAGCCTAGGGCTAAGCCATTGAGGTATAATAATCGTGAAACCCTACAAATAGTGCAATTCTCTTTAAATGATATTTTAATTGCAATTTAAAAAGCCCAATACTGCTTCGATTAATAAGAGCTTCTTTATAAGAAAGATGCAAGCTAATTGGGTTAAACGGATATGTTTCAGCACCTAAAGTGTAAGCAAAGCCATAACTGTTTACCTCTTCTGCAACATAGGCTAGTCTTAAACCCCACCATCCTGTAAAATGTCTTACTCTAAACCTGTAATAGTTTGCTGTTAAAAAGGTAGTGTTTAGGCGTTCTTTTAAAGCTCTATTTTTTTCAGTAAAATTAAAATGAGCAAGTTCAACACCAAGTATAGGAATTGGTTTGTAATTTGCGATAATATCAAAAGATTTAACAATATTTACTAAATAACTTGTGCCTAATTTAAAACTGTTTCTTTTATTTAGTTCTGCTTTTTCTTTTGAGTATTCTCCGAAATTAAAATAAGGATAAGGGTTTAAATAACGTTTTTCAGCCTTGCCAAATACAGTACCTATAGTAGTTACTGAAAAAATTTTACCTACAAATTCAGCAAAAGGCTTATCGGTAGGGTTTAAATTTGTCGGTAAACTTGAACAAGACAAACCTGAGCTTTGGAGAATTTTTCCACCACTGTTTTGCACAGTTGTGGGCTTAGATGATAGCCTATCCTTAGCTTTTTTTTAACTTTTGTTGCGAAAAAACACCTACTGATAATAACAGTGACAATGCCAATAAATGGTTTTTAATTAAAGTATACATGTTTTTTGCTCTTTATTTTAAGCTTTGCATTAAGTTGTTGTTATTAATTTAATTAATTTTGTTGTATACCCTAAAAATTACAAGCCTAGGGTTTTAACCTTAGGGCTTATATACTAATTAAATTTAAGGGTTTTTGTATTTTATTTGTAGATAATACATACATTAAAGTTCGTTATTTATGCTTAACACTTAAGTATTTAAGCTAGGAAGAAAAAGCGTTCCAGCCTTGTGCTTTTAGTGTTATTTCTCGATTTGCTCGGCTTATTAATTTTACGCCTTGGTTTTCTTTAGTAATATATCCTATTACACTTAGATTCGGATTTGCTTTTATTTTGCTGTAATCATTTGCGGAAATGGTAAACAGCAATTCGTAATCTTCACCACCATTTAAAGCAATGGTGCTTGAATTTAAACCAAACTCTTCACAGCTTGTTATAACTTGAGGGTCAAGCGGTAGCTTGTTCTCGTAAAGCCTACAACCTACTTTGCTTTGTTTGCAAATATGTATTAGTTCGGAAGCCAAGCCATCAGAAATATCAATCATAGAAGTTGGTTGTAATTTTAGGGCTTTTAATAGCTTTACTATATCTTTGCGTGCTTCTGGTTTTAATTGCCTTTCAATTAAATAGGTATAATTGCTTAGATCGGGTTGATTTAAGGGGTTAACTTCAAATACTTGTTTTTCGCGCTCAAGCACTTGCAAGCCTAAATAGGCAGCTCCCAAGTCTCCTGAAACCACAATTAAATCAGTGTCTTTGGCACCCTTTCTATATATTATTTCTTCTTTTTTTGCTTTGCCAATTGCCGTTACTGAAATAAGCATCCCACGAGTAGAAGAAGTAGTATCGCCTCCTATCAAATCGACTTTATAAATATTGCAAGCCAACTGAATTCCTGCGTATAACTCCTCTAAGGCTTCTAACGAAAATCGGTTAGAAACGGCTATAGATACAGTAATCTGTTCAGCTTCTGCATTCATGGCATATAAATCGGATAGGTTAATCACAACTGCCTTGTAGCCCAAATGCTTTAAGGGCATATAGCTCAAGTTAAAATGAACTCCTTCTAACAGCAAATCGGTTGTAATTATCGTTTGCTTTTCTGATGCCTCAATAACCGCAGCATCATCGCCCACACCTTTTACAGAAGTGCTATGTTGCAAAGAAAAAGGCTTAGTTAGGTGTTCAATTAAGCCAAACTCTCCAAGTGTTGATAAAGCAGTTTTATCTTTATTTTTACCTTTAAACATATTGCAAATATACTTATGTAAAAATAAGTGTAGCAAGTCTTTGTGCATTTTAAAAATTAAATTGCGCAAACCATTTTTAGTGGTTTTATAAAAAGCTGTAATTTAGCACAGTTAAACCTTGATATTATAAAGTTGTATAAAATTCAGGTTTTAGAAAATATAGTAAATTGGCAGTATACCAAATATTTTGTATTAAATTACTTATTAACCTCTCACTATGGTTGAGGTTGATATGGAATTTTATTTTAACCCTATCGGCAGTTGATAAAATTGGCAGTTGATAAAAATTAGAATTTATTTTAACTTTTATACTGTATTAGTTAACTCAAAAGTAAGCTGCAGGTGAGCATTCTAAAAAAGCTGTATATAAGGCTTTAGGCATAAGCGAATCATTGCTTTTTTCAGGGCTAAGCGGCTGTAATTTTTTTTAAATTTATCGACCAAAAACAATATTATATTTGTATATTACTATCAATATAAAGACTACTTTTTATAATCATAAAAACTTGTAAATATTATGACTGAAAAAATAAAATGCTTGATTATAGGCTCAGGTCCTGCAGGCTACACCTCTGCAATTTATGCAGCAAGGGCAGATTTAAAACCAATTATTTATACAGGCTTGCAAATGGGAGGGCAGTTAACTACAACTACTGAGGTTGATAATTTTCCAGGCTATCCCAAAGGCACTGACGGCACGGCTTTGATGGAAGATCTAAAAAGTCAGGCAGAAAGATTTGGAACAAAGGTTCGTTTTGGCATAGTTACTCAGGTTAATTTTTCAAATAAAGTAGGAGGAATACACAAAATAATAGTTGATGAAACAACTGCGATTGAAGCACAAACAGTAATTATTACTACAGGTGCAACAGCTAAGTATTTAGGTCTTGAAAGTGAGCAACGCCTTATAGGAGGTGGGGTTTCTGCTTGTGCAACTTGTGATGGCTTTTTTTACAAGGGTGAAGATGTAATTGTTGTTGGGGCGGGCGATACTGCTGCTGAGGAGGCAAGTTATTTGTCAAATATTTGCAATAAGGTAACTATGCTGGTTCGCAAAAATTATATGAGAGCTTCAAAAGCTATGCAACACAGGGTTAACAAAGCTAAAAACATTGAAGTTTTGTACAATACTGAGGTTGATAAGGTGCTTGGCACTGATGTTGTTGAAGGGGTTGAGGTTTTTAATAATTTGACAGATAAAAGGTTTGAATTAGCTGCAAAGGGAGTGTTTATAGCTATAGGTCATAAGCCAAATACTGAACTGTTTAGGGGTATATTAGATATGGATGAAACGGGCTATTTAATTACCCAAGGGAAATCTACAAAAACAAACCTGCCAGGGGTGTTTGCTGCAGGCGATGTGCAGGATAAAGAATACCGTCAAGCCGTAACTGCTGCAGGTACAGGTTGCATGGCAGCCTTAGATGCTGAAAGATATCTCGGAGCCTTAAATTAAAAGGTTTATAAGTTTAGATATAGTAAGTTTTATATTTACTAATAATTTTTTTTGAAGTCTTAAAGGTTGTAAACAAATAACTTTTAAAATGAATTATATCTTTTTTAAACCAAAATACTTTTAGCAAATTTATAAAATGATTTGTTTAAATGGCAGAACAGTTAAAAAACCTTTTGATTTAAAGTAAGCAGTAGTATCTTCATTACCTGTTGCTAAAATAAAATCTCCTCCCCAAGCGCCTAGGCTTTTTATCTGTCCAAAATAATCAGAAAACAAAATTGATTTAATTGTTTTTTGTTCAATAATAGAGCTGATAACTTGTTCGTGTTCAGCAATTACACTATTGAGAGTTTTAATTGAATCGGCCTTTAAAAATTGTTGGCTTAGCATATTTATTTTTGGTATAATGCCTTGAGCCTTATGCCTGTATTTATTGTATTTTGCAATTCCTTTTCTGCTGTTTTGCTTTTTGTTAAGATGTATAAAGTACAGTTGGTTAGCAAACAATGGTTGGTAGTTTAGCTCCTTAACGCAAGGTTTCTTATTGTTTAGTTTGTAAATAATAGCAGTATTGTGTTTGGCACAAGCAATATCATAAGCACTTCCAGTAAAAGCACCCCAAAGCAATGCGTACGGATTTACTTTTGCCCACAAAGCAATATTATTAATTAGTGTAGATGAACTACCTAAACCCCAATTTTGAGGAAAATTTAAATAGGTTTTTACGGCAAATCCGTGTTTAGTATTTAAAAAATTAGCATTTAGGGCTTGTGCCTTTAACAGAATTTTTTGCAAAGTATTGGCAGTATGCCTCGTGCTTTTTGCACTGCTAGGTAAGTTTGCCGGATAACTGAGCTTAAGATCAGGCAGATTAAAGCAAGTCTTAAACCAACAAGTATTATTGTTTGTAAAACTTTCCCAAATCAGTAAGGGCTTTTCAATGGCTTGCACAGTTAAATTTTGACCAAATTTAACAGGTACAGCTAATGATGCTGCACCGTCTAGCACCAAATATTCTCCTGTGAGTAACAATTTGCCGTTACTGTAATATTCCATCTTAATAAGAGATTTAAAGTAAAAAGTAATAAAAAATTAGCTAAGCTACAAGGGTTTACTGTTTTTTGAATTTAGTTTAAAAAATTAAAACTTGTATTTGCTAGCTAAATATAGAACTATAATATTAGTGATTAAATGTTTGAGGTCAATATTTTTGTTTTTTTTTTAAATTTCAGAAAGAGTTCAAAATGTTTATTAGTACTTTTTGTAGCACAATATGCCACAAAAATCATTCCTTTTGAATTATTGTATTTGAATAGGATATTTCAATAGAAGCAGTACCTTTCCCTATATTTGGTATGTGTTTAATTTGGTGTTTATTGCTCCATATTTCTATTCCGTGATAATTGTTTTTCCTTTCTTCATTCTTGCACATTACTAACCAATTATTAGAATCTAATATTTCAAAGTTCATAATATATTTATTTTTTCTCATTACTCCAATGTGTTTAAGCTCCAGAAAATGAATAAAAGATAAAACTCATTGTAGTTCTGTCATAGGTAATCAATTCACTTTTAGTCATGTCAAAAGAAAAAGTATCAATACTTGTATACTCACCTGGTCCTGTTCCTCTTTTATTTAATTGTGCAATAAATTTCCCTGAAGTATCAACTATAGTGATAGTCTTTGTTTGATACTGATCGTAGATAAATAAAAATAATTATCATAGCTCTTAATATGTGATATATTTCCTATATAAATATCATTTGGAAAATTTATAGCTATGTATTTTAAGCTATCTGTAATTTCATCTATAAAAGCTGGTTTTGCTTTTTCCATATAAATTGTTAAATTTTCTTTGATAAGATCTTCTTTTTTTACAAGAATTAAGAAATAATAGAATAATTATTAATATAGATGATTTGGTCATTGACTTATTCATTATACTAATGTATTAGCTGCATATATTATAAAAAAGCGAAATTAATTAGAAATATCCATATATAACTTAATAAATTAAAATGGATCTGGAATGCCTTGAACTGTACAAGTGTAATTACATTTCTTTTTACAGCCATTTGCTAAGAATTTTTTTTAGTTTAGAGGTTTTTTGTTTCTGTTTGTATTTCTTTAGTGCACCCGACTGTAATTTGTACGTTTATGAGTTTATAAACCTTAAAACTTTTAATAATTAGATGTTTAAAGCGTTTTTATTGTTCTTACAAATACAGTTTATTACGAGTAAAAGTATTAATTACAGTTGTCATATATTGTAATTTGTTTATATCAGGCAATCGCTGTCTTTTGCCATGGCTTGATTATATTGAGAATAATATATAGAAATATATTTTTATATAAAAAAACTTATTGGGAATAAAATTTTACCTACATTAGACAATTAATTTAAGAAATTAAATTTCCATTATTATGGAGGTTGAGCAACATAATTACAAATGCCAGAGAGAAAAAGGGTTTACTAATGATAGAATTAGCAGCTAAAATTGAAGTAGATATTGTCACAGTAAGCAAGATTGAGAAAGGAGATAGAAACAACCCTACAAGACCTCAAATACTTAAATTAGCAGAAGTATTGGGTTTAGATACAGAGCAACTATTAACTCTTTGGCTTAGAGATAAATTACTTAATAATATGAAAGATTAATCCGTAGCATTAAAAGCCTTGAAACTAGCAGAAAAGAAATTACTAAGTTAAAAAAGAACAATTACTTGCACACACAAATTTACATATTAGAAAATGAAATGTTAGAGCATCCTACAGGTGTTTTAGAAATTCTTCTTCGTGACCATACAACTCAAAAAAATATTCTTTGGGCAACAGATAACTATGCACATATAGGACAAGAATATGAATCTAACAAAGAAATTAAATTAAGTGCTATTACTGGTGATTATGGTAACTTAATAATGCCAAGAGTTCAAAAAGACAAAGTTTTACAATTATCAAGGTCTAAAGATATGGCAGAAGTATTTACGCCGTCTTGGATTTGTAATGTGCAGAACAATTTAATAGATAATGCTTGGTTTGGTAAACAAAATGTTTTTAATAAAGAAATTAATTTGCACGACAAGGCTAATTATTGGGAAGTAAATACAAGTAAAGTTATTTTTCCAAAAAATAAAACGTGGAAGAACTACATAAGAGATAAGCGCTTAGAAATAGCTTGTGGAGAAGCACCATATATAACAAGTAGATATGATACAACCACAGGTGCATTTATTCCTGTAAATGAAAGAATAGGAATATTAGACCGTAAGCTTAGAATAATCAATGAAAATGTCAATTCTTCCAGCGAATGGTTAAAAGCAGCTCAAATAGCATATAAAAACACATATGCTTATGAATGGCAAGGAGATAGCTTATTGTTAGCAAGAGAAGCCATGTTGTTTACATTTATTGAAAATTATAGATTAAAATTTAATAAAGAACCATTAGTAAAATCTATTCAATATATAGCTTATATTATATCTTGGAACATTTGGCAGATGGATGGCTTAAAGGGGGTAATACCCAATTCTTGTAGAAAAACAGAAAAAATAGAAACTAATCTTTTTGGAGAAAGTGAAATAACTCGTGTAAAATGCGACGGTTGTGAAAATAACAAAATCAAAAAGCACAATGGAGTGTATTCTTTAGTAAAAGATTGGGGGAATATAGATAAATCTACAGGTAAAAAAGGCAGAAAAATAAGATATGTAGACTTACTTAATAATTAAGATTAATGAAATTTACATCATCACTAAAAGCTAAATTAATTTATGTGTTTCGCATCAATGATACTGCACATTTAGGATGCTTAAAAGTAGGCGAGGCAACATCAGATAATCTTATCTGGGGGCTTGAACCAAATAGTAAAGCACTAAACCAAGCAGCAAAAAAACGTATTAATCAATATACACAAACTGCTGGAATTTCATATGATTTATTATATACAGAGTTTTCAATTTATACAGAAAAAGGCATAATTAAAGGTTTCACTGATTCTGAAGTACATAATGTTTTATTGAGGTCTGGCATAAAGAAAAAAATTTTTGATACTCAAAACAAAGCTAATGAGTGGTTTGTGACAGATTTAAAAACTGTAAAAAAAGCAATTACAGCAGTTAAAGAAGGTAAGGAGTCTTTAAATGCAAGTGAAATATCTACTTCTCAAAATCCTATTATTTTTAGACCTGAACAGCAAGATGCTATTGCAAAAACTAAAAAGCAATTTAAAAAGAGTAATGAAATGCTCTGGTTTGCTAAAATGCGTTTTGGCAAAACACTTTCTGCCTTACAAGTTATTAGAGAACACGACTTTAAAAGAACATTAATTCTAACACATAGACCTGTAGTAGACGCTGGTTGGTTTGAAGATTTCAACAAAATATTTTACGATAAGCCTAGCTATAATTATGGTTCTAAAAATAAAGGAGGCGAATTTTTAACATTAGAAAAACGTAGTAAAAAAGAAGGTATTAATTATATTTATTTTGCTTCAATACAAGACCTTAGAGGTTCTGAATTGGTAGGTGGTAATTTTGATAAAAATGATGAATTATTTTCTACAGCTTGGGATTTCATCATTGTAGATGAAGCACATGAGGGAACACAAACAGAACTTGGTAAAAATGTATTAAATGGCTTAAAAGAAAAGAATACTAAAACCCTTCATCTTTCAGGGACACCATTTAATTTAATTGATGATTATAAGGAACAAGAAATCTACACTTGGGATTATGTAATGGAGCAAAAGGCAAAAGCCAAATGGGACGAAATACATTTTGGTGACCCTAACCCTTATGCATCTTTACCTAAGATGAATATTTTTACTTATGATTTAGGGAAACTTATTAATGATTTTATTGATGAAGATGTTGCTTTTAATTTTAAAGAGTTCTTTAGAGTTGATGAAACGGATAACTTTATACATAAAAAAGATGTAGAGAAGTTTTTAAATCTTATTTGTAAAGGTGATTCAGAAAGCAACTATCCATTTGCTACAGAAGAATATAGAAATAACTTCAGGCATTCTTTATGGATGGTTCCTGGCGTTAAAGAAGCCCGTGCCTTAAGTGCCTTATTAAAATCACACCCAGTTTTTAGTCACTTTAATATTGTCAATGTTGCTGGAGATGGAGATGAGGAAGAAGCTAATGAAGAAGCACTTAAAAAAGTAGAAAATGCTATAACAGATAAACCACAAAAAACGTATACAATTACCTTATCCTGTGGCCGCCTTACAATGGGTGTTTCTGTAAAAGCGTGGACAGCTGTGTTTATGCTATCAGGTTCACACAATACTTCTGCTTCAAGTTATATGCAAACTATTTTTAGAGTGCAAACACCTGCAACTATTAACGGTAAAGTTAAAGAAGAATGTTTTGTATTCGACTTTGCACCAGATAGAACGCTTAAAGTTATTGCTGAGACTGCTAAAATGTCTGCTAAGGCTGGTAAAACAACAGACCAAGACCGGAAGATAATGGACGAGTTTTTAAACTTCTGTCCTATTATCTCTGCTGATGGTACTCAAATGAAAGAATACAACGTCAACACAATGCTTGAACACCTAAAAAAGGTATATATAGAGCGAGTTGTAAGTAATGGTTTTGAAGATTCTCACTTATATAATAACGACCAATTAATGAAATTAGAGTCTGTTGAGTTAGAAGAATTTAATAGACTTAAAAAAATTATTGGTAGCACTAAGGCAATGCCTAAGAGTAATGAGATAGATGTAAATAAACAAGGTTTTACTGATGAAGAATATCAGAAATTGGAAGCTGCTAAGAAAAAGAAAAAAGAGGACTTAACAGAAGAGGATAAAAAACTTTTAGACGAAAGAAAAGAGAAAAAGAAAAATAGAGATACAGCTATTTCTATTCTTAGAGGTATATCTATTCGTATGCCACTATTAATTTATGGAGCAGATATTAAGAATGAAGAAAAGGAATTAACTATAGATAATTTTGCTGATTTAGTAGATAACCAATCGTGGACAGAATTTATGCCTAAAGATGTAACTAAAGCTACCTTTAAAAAATTTAAAAAATACTATGAGCCAGATGTTTTTAGAGCAGCAGGTAAACGTATTAGAGCATTAACACGAGCAGCAGATAACTTAACTATTGAAGAACGGGTAGAGCGTATTAGATTTATTTTTAGTTAGTTTATAAACCCAGATAAAGAAACTGTATTAACACCTTGGCGTGTGGTTAATATGCATATGGGAGATTGTTTAGGAGGTTATGTGTTTTATGATGAAAAGTTTGAGAAAACAATTGAAGAGCCTCGTTATATTACACAGGGTAAAGTAACCAAAACTACTTTTAGTGCAGACACCAATATCCTCGAGATAAATTCTAAATCTGGTTTATACCCATTATATGTTGCCTATAGTATTTACAGAACTATAATTTCAAGTGAGTTTCCTAATATAAAATTTAACCAATTAACGGTTAAAGAACAACAGATTTGTTGGGATAAAGCAATTGCCAATAACGTTTTTGTTATTTGTAAAACTCCAATGGCTAAAAGTATAACCAAACGTACGTTGGTAGGCTTTAAAGATGTAGCAGTAAACACACGTTACTTTGAAGATTTAGTGCATCAAATAACCGATAGATCTGATAAATTCATCGAAAAAATAAGAAAAGGAAAAACCTACAGGAAAGCAAATAACAATAACGATATGAAATTTAACGCAATAGTTGGCAATCCACCATATATGGAAATGGATGGAGGTGCACAAGCAAGTGCAAAGCCAATTTATAATCAGTTTGTTGAAATTGCTAAAAAAATAAAACCTGAATACATTTCTATGATTATGCCAGCAAGATGGTATTCAGGTGGTAAAGGTTTAGATGAATTTAGAGAAACAATGCTCAGTGATAAAAGTATTTCTAAATTATTTGATTACCCTAATTCTAAAGATTGTTTTACAAATGTTGATATTGCAGGTGGTTTATGTTATTTCCTTTGGGATAAAAAATACAATGGAAAAACCAAAATAACAAATTATATAAATGGAGAGTTGAGTGAATACACAAGAGATTTAGACACTTTTGATATTTTAATTAGAGACAATAAAGCAATTTCTATTTTAAAGAAAGTACAGGAGTCAAATGAATCAAATAAAACATTATCTGATAGAGTTTCTTCAAGAAAACCATTTGCTCTTCCAACAAATTACAAACCAAAAAATAAAGGTATTCCTTGTTGGTTCATTCAAAAAATAGGTTTAAAATATGCTAATAAAGAAGATGTAATTGATAGTGGGAATTATTTAAATAAGTGGAAATTGTTAGTTCCACCTGCACCAATTGCTGGTCAAACAGATTTTACAAAACCAATAGGATTTTATTATGACGGGAATACCCGTATAGCAAAACCTGGGGAATGTTGTACTGAATCTTTTATTATTGCAGGCGCATTTGAAACCGAAAAGGAAGTACAATCTTTCAAAACTTATCTTCTAACAAAAACCGTAAGATTTTTATTATTACAGAGAGTTATTTCTCAACATGTTACCAAAAAAGTATTTTCTTTTATTCCTAATTTAGAAAAATACGAAGGTACTTATACAGATGTACAATTATGCAAACTTTGGGGTATAACAGATGATAAGTGGAACTATATAGATAATAGAGTAAAAAATATATAAACCAAAATTTAGAAATTATGAATTCAAAAAAAAATCAAATCAAAAAAACTTTTTCAATCAGATTAACGCTCTTATAGATTGGAACTTATCTATTGATGAAATTAATACACAACTATACAATAAATATAATTTATCAAGTGAAGAAATAGCCTTTATAGAGAGTATGATAGAACCTATTAAATAATATGAAAACAAACGAATTACCAATAATAAATTTTCTACAAGCGCCTAATGTTCAATTTGTAACACCTGTATATCAACGTAATTACGACTGGACAAATAATGTGACTTAGCCCCCTATTAATCGGACTTTAACATTTTAGATTTTCAAAGTTAGTCATTTTTGTGTTTAGATTTGCAGAGCGAGGAACAACACGATTCTATTACTTTAAATGGTATATGTTTACCCATATTCAAATACACGAAATATTGTTTAATAAATCGTATTATATATCAATTAGGATGCAGATGAAATTTGCTAAAAAACATCAAAGTAATAGCAACACAACCAAAGGTATTTATACGACAACTGGCAAGAGTTTTAAAAACCAAAATCTTTGACCTTTTGAATGATATAAGAATTCTGACTACTTTGTTTAACTCTAAGATAATTTATTTTCCAATAGAGACTTATCTTTTTCTCCAAGCTAAGGCATGTTACAAAAACATTATAATCTAAAACTTAATCTAGCAAAGAAATGAGCTCCGTCCGATCCCATTTGTACCGAATCTACTAATCCTCCTTGGTCTGCGTACCCATCGAATTGTGGAGTGGGATATACATTTAAGATATTGTAGCCGCCAATTGTAAGCCTAACTTTATTTACAAAGGTATAGCTAAGGCTCAAATCTGTGGTAATTTTGCTCTTGTAAACATCCGTAGCTACAGGAAATAAAGCATCTGCCTCTGCTTGGGTTGTGGCAGGAGTATCTACCCATCTAAAGTCCTGTAGTATTACCTGGCTAAACTTTGTGAGATTGATAATTGCATCGAACCTTTTATGACCATATCCTAAGTTTAAAACAAATTTGTGATCAGGTGCGGCGACTCTTAAATAAGCTTGTGCAAAAGGACTGAAAAATGTGAATTGGTTTAGTTCACCATTTTTAATTTTCTCTATTTTTGTATCGTTAAAATTACTTGCTAATCCTAGGTTTAACCTGTGATTGTCAAAGGTTTTTTTGTAGTTTAAAACTATGTCTAGCCCTCTTGTTCTAGTATCCACACCATTTGCAAAGAACTGAGCTACATCTGCTCCTAAATTTAAGCTCGAGGCATCAAAATTATCGGTTAAAATAATGCGATCGTTAACCTCTATCGAGTAGGCATCTATAGTTGCTGTAAACCCTCCTATGCTGTAGGTAAATCCTAAACTGGTATTTAAGGCAGTTTCTTCCTTTAATTGTTTAATGCCAAAGGCTTTAGTTACAGTACTATTGTTGGCAGATAGTAACGATACCAACGATTCGCCTCTCACTATATTTGTAAACTTTAAATTGTAGTGTAACTGAGCTAAAGAAGGTGCTCTAAACCCTGAAGATATTGAACCTCTTAGACTTAAATTATCACTGACTTTAAACCTCGATGCCAATTTGTAGTTAAATGTGTTGCCAAAATCGCTGTAGTTTTCAAAGCGAATTGCTGCTCCTATTAAAAAGTTATCGGTAAAATTATACTCTGAGTCAAAGTACAAGCCAACGTTACTTCTATACCTGTCTACCTCGTTATCTGGACTGTACCCAGGGAAACCTTGAGAACTTCCAGGCAAGGGAATTTCATCGCCATCATCGTTTAAAATTGGGTTGCCATCTGAGTCTAAAAAGATGCTAATGTCATCTGGGGGAGTTTTACTGTTTAGAGGGTCTCCATTTACATCGTAGGTTGTGTAAGAAGCCTCCTCACCAGCAAAGATGGTGAAGTTTTCTGTTCTGTGTTCTAAACCAAATGCAAGGTTGATCCCACTCATCAAATCTTCTAAGTATTTGGTAAAACTAAGTCCTATAGTATTTTGTGATAGGCTATGACCTCCTGCAGCGAAGTCAGTAGGGGAGGCGTCTAATAAACTTGCATTGTTAGTGTTTTTTATAAAGTAGTTAAATCGATTTTCTCCGTAGGTATTGTTAAAGTCAATTTCCCAGCCACTACTTAGCTTGTGTTTGATTCCTGCTGAAACCGAAGCATCGGTAATAATTGAAGTTATTCTAGGATCATACCCATTGGGATACAAACTTGGAACAGTTCTTTCGTCTTCAAAGGCAGGTCCTCTCGTATAAGCAAAGGCATCGGTTTCTCTGTAATTTCTTCCTCCAAAAGCATATACCTTGGTATTGTTGTTTATAGGTATGCTAGAGTTTATCATAAAATTAAACCCATCTACAGCAGCACTGCCAAATCCTCTACGATGAGGAAGACCAGGTCTTAGAGTTCTTTCTCTCGAGAGTAATTCAGTGGTTATATTAAAAAAACCTCCTTTATTACCTAGCTTTGCTCCATAGTTTAAATCTAATTTAAAGGTTTCTCCGTCAAAGTTTTTTTTCTTGCCATCTAGCCTGTTTTTTCCATCTATATTATATACGGTCCCGCCTACAGCCTCAGGATATTCACCTCCTACTGCCGTGCTGTACACTCCATCACTCACACCTCCCGAAACGCCGTCAGTAGCATCTTTTAAGACTATGTTAATAACTCCTGCTATGGCATCAGAACCGTACTGCGCAGAAGCACCATCTCTTAAAACCTCTATCCTTTTAATAGCAAAGGCTGGAATAGCATTTAAGTCAGTTCCCGAATTACCTCTTCCACGAGTGCCAAAAACATTTACCAGTGAAGATTGATGACGCCTTTTATTGTTGATAAGTACTAGAGTTTGATCTGGTCCTAAGCCACGTAGTGAGGCAGGCACAATGTGATCAGCACCATCTGAGCCCGATTGTTTTGATGCATTAAACGAAGGTGCAGCATATTGTAGGATATCGTTTATATCTACCCTTCCATTTCTTGTCGCCAAATCTTCAATGTCAATAACATCTACTGGCACAGGAGTGTCAATTACTGTTCTTCTGGAATTTCTAGATCCGACTATAACTACTTCCTTTAGCTCTAAGCCCTCTTTTAAAACTATGTTAAAATTAGTTTTTCCATCAATGGGAACTTCCAGTGTTTCAAAGCCAGAGAAGCTAATTATCAATGTTCCGTTAGCATTAGCACTAATAGAGAAATTACCGCTGATATCAGTAGAAGTCCCGTTAGAAGTCCCTCTTTCTACAACATTTGCTCCTGGCAAGGGCTGGTTGTTGATGTCTCTGACAGTTCCCTTAATTTGTACTTGAGCGTTCAATAGTTGAAAACTGAATATAGTAATAAAGGTAATAAAAAGCTTTTGTATTTTCATGAAAAATGATTTTTTTGGCTATATTGGTTCAAAACTAATAAAAAATAATTTATCTTTAGTAATAAATGTTTAAAAAAATAAATATTTTGCTTTTTTAAAAACTTAAGAAAACTATTTTAGTTAGAGGTAATTTAATGAATAAATTTAAAATATAGCAAAAATAATAATAATTAAATAGATATTTTTATATAATTTTGCATTAATATTATATTCGGAATTGTATTTATTAATGATTTAAATTATAGGTTTAAAATGACAACACAAGAATTAGCAAACAAATGGCAAAAAATGTGTCAAGCAGGTAAAACTCTAGAATGTATCAATGCGTTATATGCAGACGATATTGTGAGTAAAGAAATGCCAGGCGTTCCTTACGGGGAATTAGTTTCAGGTAAACAGAATGTGTATGAAAAATCGAAGCAATGGTTAGATAGTGTTACAGAGTTTCACTCTTTAGAGGTAAGTGATCCTATGGTAGCAGGAAACCATTTTACCTCAAAGATGAGTTTTGACATAACTTTTAAAGATCGCGGCAGACAACAAATGGAGGAAATTTGCATTTTTGAAGTCAAAGACAAAAAAATAGCTTCGGAACAGTTTTTCTATACGATGGATGCTTAGTTAGATTGGTAAATTGTTTTTAAAAAACAGTAAGTAGAGGCGTTAATTAAAGCGCACTTTAAAATACAAAATAAAGAGTAAAGAAGTGTATTATCGGTCAGAGTTTTTTTAGCTGTGGCAGATTTGACCAAAGCACAAGTTGTTAAATTCCAGTATAATTAAAGGGGCTTACTGCTTTTAACTCATCTTTTATCTTTTCTGAAAGTTCTAGAGAATCAATAAAATCGGCAAATGACTTTTGATCGAGTTTTTTGTGAGTGCGACTTAAATTTTTTAGTGTTTCGTACGGTTTAGCATAAACCTCACGGCGCAGTATAGTTTGGATTGCTTCGGCAACTACAGCCCAGTTGTTTTCTAAGTCTTTATCGAGTTTTTGTTTGTTTAAAACTAATTTGTTTAGACCTTTTAGGCTTGAATTAAAACCTATTAAGGTATGTGCAAATGGCACACCTAAGTTGCGCAGCACTGTACTGTCGGTTAAGTCGCGTTGCAGTCGAGATATGGGTAATTTAGCTGATAGATGCTCAAAAATAGCATTTGACATGCCTAGATTACCTTCTGAGTTTTCAAAATCTATAGGGTTAACCTTGTGTGGCATGGCTGAAGAGCCTACCTCTTCTTTTTTGATTTTTTGCTTAAAATAATCGTTTGAAATATAAATCCAAATGTCTATATTAAAATCGATCAATATATTATTTATGCGCTTTAAGCCGTCGAATAAAGCAGCTAAATTGTCGTAGTGTTCAATTTGGGTGGTAGGGAAAGAATGATGTAAACCTAAGGTTTTTTCAACAAAATGAGTTCCAAAGCTTTTCCAGTCTATATTTGGGTAGGCTACCTTATGGGCATTGTAGTTTCCAGTAGCACCGCCAAATTTGGCTGAATATGGAATTTGTTGCAACTGTAAAAGTTGTTGATCTATACGTTTTACAAACACTAAAAACTCTTTCCCTAAACGAGTAGGGCTTGCTGGCTGACCGTGGGTGCGTGCTAGCATGGGTATGTTTTTCCAATCATCGGCTAGTTTAGTCAACTTAAAAACTAGATTTTTTAAGGCGGGATAATACACGTTTTCCATAGCATTTTTAAGCGATAGCGGAATGGCAGTATTGTTTAAATCTTGAGAAGTGAGCCCTAAGTGGATAAATTCTTTATATCGCTGCAAGTGTAAGGCATCAAAATGTTGTTTAACAAAGTATTCTACCGCTTTAACATCGTGATTAGTTTGCTTTTCGAGTTCCTTTACCTTTAAAGCATCTTGGGTTGAAAACGTCTGGTAAATTTTTCTCAAATCAGCATATAAATTTTTATTAAAATCAGCAAGTTGTGGCAAAGGCAACTCACACAGAGCAATAAAGTACTCTACTTCGATTTTTATTCTGTATTTAATCAGTGCTTCTTCAGAAAAATACTCAGCTAAGCTAGCAACCTTACTGCGGTATCTGCCATCAATGGGCGATATTGTGTTTAATTGCGTTAAATTCATTTTTAAAATCCTTGTTATACAATGTATTACATTAAGACAAATTGGCTAGCATTGGTAAGGCATATAAAACTAGCATATATATATTTTTGGTTTTGTTAAAAACCGTTAACCTAAATTTTAAATTGACAAACAGCTTTGTGTTTAAAGGGTTATAATGCCCACAATTAAGATACCATCTGTGTAGCTCTCGATAATCTTCTTTTGTAGTTAGCCTTAAGTTCAATTTCTGTATATTTGATGTTGTACAAAAATACAATATTCTCTAAGATCCACAAACCTGTAAAAGCCTCGTTCAGCAAAACAAAATTACCTTTAACAACTTAATATCTATTTAAAAAATCTTAAGTTTTTTTTAAAAAAATAAAGGTTTTGGCAAATATAAAATAAGACCGTTGCAAAACCTAACCTTATTTTTGTTTAGGTTTCTACCTTGATGCTTTTGAGCTAAATTTTATTCTACTTTACTGTTTTTTGTTGATTTTTGGATGGATAATCGCACTTAATTAGGCTTATTATCTTTTAATTTTCACAATTAGACGCAATTATCCCTGGACTTCTATATAAATTGTAGCATATTGCTTCCAATAGGTTTTGTGTGTGCATTTTTCTAATACCTCTATATCTTGCAGTACCTC
>JBKDZU010000054.1:0-2712 GCA_047971505.1 Tenacibaculum sp. | reverse complement strand
ACCTTTGGTCGTGGGAATGTAGGGACAGATTTGACTACCATTCCATCTAATTCTATATCGAGAATAGAAATACTAAGAGATGGAGCAGCAGCCCAATACGGTTCTGATGCCATTGCTGGCGTAATCAATATAGTATTAAAAAATAATGTAGACGAGCTTTTGATAGATTTTACTACTGGTGCAAATTTCACAAGTGAGTACAGTCCTGAAAAAAGAATAGATGGCGAAAAAGTAGCACTAGGATTAAACTACGGACTACCACTTGGAAAGGACGGTGGGTTTGTAAACTTTACAGGTAACCTTAACTACAGAGGATGGACTAACCGTATGCAACAGTGGGAAGGTCAAATTTTTAATGCTTATAACGCTATTGAAAGAGTAGCTTCAGCCAATAATTACGATACTTCACTGCTTCTCGACGAGGATACTAGCGATATTTTTAAGTACGCCAGTGAAGCAGGTATTAACCTAAGTGGCAGCGAATCTTTAGAGGTTTTGAAAAGTATATTAGCTAATGATTTTACAGAATCTGAATTAGCAGCGAGAAATTTAAAAAGAAGTGATTTTAATATGCGTGTAGGGCAGTCTGAAATTCTCGGGATTCAATTCTTTACTAATTTATCTGTACCCTTAAACAAAAGTTTCGAGCTATACGGTTTTGGAGGGCTAAGTTATAAAAATGGAAGTGCGCCAGGTTTTTACCGCTTACCATTTGAACCTAGAGCCTATACACCTGTTTATCCTAATGGCTTTTTACCTTTTATCAACTCTACTATTAGCGATAAATCGGTAAGTCTTGGAATTAGAGGAGAGTTAGGCAGCTGGGATATTGATTTTAGCAACACCTATGGTATTAATAAATTTACGTACCTAATTTCTAACACCAGTAATGCTACACTTGGCAATTCCACTCCTTTTGAAGCAGATTCTGGAGGCTTTAGCTATAGTGAAAACACTGTAAACCTTGATGTTAGTCGGTTTTTTGACAATATTATGGCAGGGCTTAATATAGCTTTTGGCGCTGAGTTTAGAGTTGAAAACTACACCATTATAGCAGGAGAAGAAGCTTCTTATGCTCGATATAATACTTTGGGAGATATACATGATCCTTCAGATCCTTCATCTTTAGTGCCAACTGACTTTTTCGGTAATCCTCGTCAAGGAGGCATTCAGGTTTTTCCAGGTTTTAAACCCGAAAACGAAGTAGATGCCTTTAGGAACGCTATAGCCGGCTATATAGATGTGGAAGCTGATTTTACAGAATCCTTTCTCGTAAGTGGTGCAGTTCGCTACGAAAACTTTTCCGATTTTGGCGGCACCTTAAACTTTAAATTAGCATCTCGAATTAAGGTTTCCGAAAATCTTAATATCCGAGGTGGGCTTCAATCTGGTTTTAGAGCTCCGTCCTTGCATCAAATACATTATAATACTATTTCTACCTTGTTTGATATGGGAGTTCCAAGAGAGGTAGGCACTTTTTCTAACACCTCAAGAGTAGCGCGTATATTGGGTATAGAACCGCTAAAAGAAGAAACCTCATTTGGTTTCACGGCAGGTTTTACATTTAGATTGCCAGATGCAAATTTAAAATTTACCCTAGATGGATATTTGATTGACATAAAAGATAGGGTAATACTAACTGGGCAATTTGACGACAATGGTGATGAAAACTTAAAAAATCTATTTCAGGAGGCTAATGCTGAAGAGGCTGCTTTTTTTGCCAATTCGGTAGATACCCAAACTACAGGTTTGGATATTGTGATTGACCACAAGGCAACCCTATCGGACAATATATCTTTGACCAACACCTTGGCTTTTACTTTTTCAAAAACTAATGTAGAAGGCGTAAATATTCCAACAGCCATTGCCAATGCAGGATTGAGTGATACTTATTTTGATCCGGTAAGAAGGCTATATTTAGAGGGTGCAGTACCCACTACTAAGGGTAATTTTTCTAACAATTTAAGGCTAGGCGATAAGTGGATTATCTTTTTAAGGAATAGCTATTTTGGTGAGGTCGAAGAAGTAGTTAATAATACCGATCCAACTATTGATACCACTTTTGGAGCCAAAATAATTACAGACCTAACACTAGGTTATAATTTTTCAAATAATTTAAGGCTAACTATAGGCAGCAATAATCTTTTTGATATTTACCCTGACAAAAATGACCCAGCTTTTAGAGAAAATGGCAGATTTATCTATTCGAGAAGATCGGTACAATTTGGCACCAATGGGAGGTATTTATTTGGAAAATTAACTTTTAAATTAAGATAACAAGATAAAAAATATCTTTTTGTGCAAAACAAGGAACAAATTGACAAAAATAAGCACAAAACAAAAAATAAAATTGAATTTAAAGATAAAAACTATTGCTATAACAACCTTTAGCATACTGAAATATTATTATTTAGTCAAAAAATAAAATTTTTAATAAAAAAAATGATAGTTTATAAAAAAAGACTAAATTTACAGAGCGTAATAAGCTAACAAAATATTAACTTTTTTATAAAAATTTATTAAAAATACGAAAAACAATCTTTATTTTAAAATATTGAATAAATTAATATTGTGTTAATTTAAATATATTATTGTGATTACTGCTAATAATTTTTTTATGTGTGTTTATATTTTATAATTCTAGTTTTTAATAGAGTGTTTTATGGAAAGTTTGTATTTTTTATTTTATTTTTCTGTTTTATTTTTATATTT
>JBKDZU010000053.1:0-34087 GCA_047971505.1 Tenacibaculum sp. | reverse complement strand
GGCGATACCAACACCATAAACCTACAAAGCCTTATTAGAGCCGAAGAGACTCTCACTAGCATTGAGATTAAAGACAACGACAACGGAACACCAAGCGATACTAGTGACGACTTTAAAGTGCTAATATACAAGGATGAGAATGGCGATACCAACACCATAAACCTACAAAGCCTTATTAGAGCCGAAGAGACTCTCACTAGCATTGACATTGAAGACAACGACAACGGAACACCAAGCGATACTAGTGACGACTTTAAAGAGCTAATATACAAGGATGAGAAAGAGATAGAACATCGTATTAAGCTAGATGCCAGCAATATATCTACTGAAGATGTAACTTCTAATAATAATTCTATAACAGGAGTAGCCAACAACTCTGTTCTTGCTGGAATGAACCTTGAGGTTAATGTAGATGACTCTACTATAGGAGTAGGAGGTGATGGTTTAGAGTTAAAAGATGATGCAGTAACAACCCCTAAGATAAAAGATGATGCAGTAACGGCAGATAAGATAAATGTCAATGTAGCAGGGATAGGCTTAAAGCAAAACGAAACAACAGGAGCTTTAGATATAATAGTTCCCATTATCGTTGCCGCAGGGAAGGTTAGTGGAGAAGGTACAGCTATAAAGATATATGGAGCTACAGTTGCAAAAGCAGTAGATACTGATGGCAATACAGGAGGAGATTACCAAATTACTTTTAGTGAATCACTTCCAGATTCAAATTATATAATTCAATTAACTGTACAAGATTGCGGTGGTAACTGCTCTAGTGATACAGAAAATAACAATAATTACGATGCCCCAGGAATTACTTATTATGATCAACAGACTTCTGGGTTTAAGGTAAATATAGGGGATAGCGATAATGGAGCAATTGAAAAAGATGATGTTGATTTAGAATTTATGTTTACTGTAATTTCTTTTCAATAATCCTTTTAAATTTTAATAATATTTAAAAAAATGTATTTATACTATTCATAATATAGTTCTACCCACAATCAATATTCTTTTATGCTTATAAATATTTTTAAACAACTAATAAAAATGCCTTAGTCATATAAGATGTTTTTAAAAATACAATAACAGACAAGTTAAAAAAGACATATTACTATAATTTATATAAGATTAGCTATTAATGTATATGCTTAAGCAAGCATTCAGTATAAGTTTACAGCAAATTTTATATAGATAAATTCTCATATAAAAATTTAGCTAACCAAATGATAGTAGCCTTAACAAAAGGCAGTGAATAAAATAACAGATAATAGGTTTAGTTATTTTTTACTAAATCTTATTCAGTTATAAAATCATAATGTTTAATCTAAATTTATTATTGTGAAAAAAATTTTATTAATATTAACTTTATCTAGTTTTTATGCAAGTTCACAAATTGATAAATACTCTGTAATGGGAATGCCAATAGCAGTTGATGATGCTGAGATGAATAGCGTAACAGATGCTAATGAAGGTTCAATGGTTTATAATGTAGCAAAAAAAACAATCTTTATACATAATGGCAGTAATTGGGACCCTGTCCATAAGCACGAGTATGGAGATATAAAGCACGGTATACAAGCCGGTGATCATTCGGGTTGGTATATCGTAAATGGTAGAGATGTTTCATCACTACCTGCTAATGCTAAAATAAATGCCGAAGCACTAGGCTTTATTGCGAACCTACCTGATGCAAAAAACAGAGTGCTAAAGCACCCTGATATAGGACAAACTATTGGAAATACAGGAGGAAATACTACAACCACACTAACTAATGCTAATCTGCCTAATGTTGACTTTACAGGCTCTACTAATGTAGCTGGCAGCCATATTCATAATTATTCTTTTAGGAAACATTTTAATTATGAAGGAAACGTGCCACCAATAACTGGAGGTTCAGTAGATTATTCAATTGGAGGATACGATGATTTTGCAATAAATACTACATTAGATAGTGGGAATCACGATCACAGTGTTACCGTAAACAGCGGTGGTACTAGCCAGCCATTTGAAAGATATCCGCCCTATTTAATAGTTAATACGTTTATTTATTTAGGGTTATAGTTTAAATGTAATTACTGTTTTATATAAACAAATTATGTGCAGCATTTTTTAGCACCTTATAAGTCAAATATTTATAAATGTATTTTATGCTTTAAAAAATTTAAAAACTTAACTAAATATCAAATAATAAATTAATTATTTACACGTTTTTATATAAATAACGGTCTTTTATAATATAATTTCTTGCGTAGTTTTAATTATTAGTTGTATTATAAGTTTTTAAATTTTGTTTATCTATTTTTATGCTCCTTAAAAAACGCATTACACTTAAACTAACTTTTAAACAAAATAGCTTAAGTACATGTAAATAAACAAAACTAACAGTGCTTTTAATTCTTTACTATTGATTGTAAATAAAATCAGTAAATGCAAGTAGATTTGCCATAGCTAACTTTTTAAATCAAAGAGTACTGTAACTGTATAGCTATTTAAAGTTTTTTTGTAAATTAATTTCCCTCATTGCTCACTCAAGTGTATTGGTGATAATCGCAATAAATTTTCCCTAAAAAATTTAAAATATAAATTGTTCATAGTTAATAGTTTAGCAATAAAAATATATTTTATTTTTTACTTAACTCATCGCACAAAAAAATAAGCCAAACTTTATATGTTGTTAATATTAAGCTTATTAGATATTTTTTAATATCTGTATTATTACAATTTTATAAAAAAAGAAAAGTGATGATAAGTTAAATTAAATACAACACTTAATAAAATATACAATATAAATTTGTTAGTATAAAACTATTATAAAGTAATTTAGTTCAGTGAACAATTTATACAAAAGAGTGGTAAATAAAATAACAGATAATTAATTTAGCAATTTTTTTTACTAAAATTAAATAAAGTACTAAAAATAATATATAATATAAATTTGTTCTTGTGAAAAAATTTTTTTTGTTGATGTTTTTTTTGAGTTTTTATGCAAATTCACAAATTGATAAATACTCCTTAGTGGGCACACCTTCCGCTACAACAGATCAATTAGTAGGTATTACAAGCCCTAAGCTGGGAAGCTTAGCTTTTGATACAGAAAAAGATCGCCTTGTTGAATACACAACTGAGGGCTGGAAAGAGATTTTAACTACTGGCAATATTTATGTAGGTGCTTTTATTATGACAGGTACAGGAACACAAGTTATAACTGGGTTACCATTCAAGCCCAGTCAAATTACATTTGTTGCGCATGCTAATATTGAAGTTTATAATTTGGATAGTGATAATGGCGTTAGCGGTAACAACAAGGGAGTAGAAAATTCATTTGGCTCAATGAATGGATTTGCTAGAGATAATGCAGGTGCAATTTCTCAGCAGGTAATTTATTCAGGTGGTAATGGTGGCTCAATAAACAATATTTCCAGATACGCCAGCAATTCACACTGTATAGGCTTGAGATATTCAGACAATAATGGGGAAAAATTGGGGCTAATAAATGCTAGTCTTAGTAATTTCAATGCTGATGGTTTTACTATTTCAATAACAAAAAGTCATAATCGGGTAGAAGATGAAGATATAGTAGTTAAATTTACTGCTTACAGATAAATTTAAACAAAATATAAAACATAACTATTAAGCCTATTAAAAGGGGTATTTACTGCCAATATACAGTATTAAAACAAACTTAACCTTGCTATAAAATTAGAATAATTTTTTTATTATACGTATTTTATAATATTTAATATTTACTATTGCTAATTTAAGTATATAATATGTATATTTGTTATAAATTTATTTATTCTTTTTCTTAAGATAAATTTAGGAAAAGGCATTTACTGTAATAATTACAATTTAAATACTCCCTAAAATGAAAAAAACTGTACTACTATCCCTAATGTTATTTAGTCTTTTTGCAATTTCGCAAATTAGCAATAACTCACTGATGGGAATGCCCAAGGTTAACAATAACGATATAAGCAGTATTACAGGTGCTAAAGAAGGTACTGTATTTTACAATTCTGATAAAAAAACAATTTTTATGTACAACGGTACTGCCTGGGTGCCTGTTCATGCAGCAGAAAAAATAACCTCTTTAAATGTTGATGCCACTGCGGGTAAGCTTATTTATAAAGATGAAAATACTGTTAATAATGATGTAAATTTAAAAACACTAGTTAAAAATCACGAAACTTTAACCTCTTTCCGGTTATGGCTTAGCCATAAAGCTACACCTGACAATCCTTCTGATGATTTTTTAGAATTAGTATTCAAAGACGAAAACGAAAAAATACACTCTTTTAACTTATCGGAATTTTTAGAAAATTACTACAACTTATCAAAAACATCTACTTATGTATATGGAGATATCAAGTTTGGAGTACAAAAAGACGATCACCTTGGGTGGTATTTTTTAAATGGAAGATCAGTTAACTCACTACCTGCTAATGCGAAAGCAAATGCTGAAGCACTAGGTTTTACTACAAACCTGCCTAATGCAACTGACAGGATGATAAAAACCAGTAATTTAAATACCGATACAATTGCACAAACAGGCGGTAGCTCTACCGTTATACTAACAAGAGCTAACCTGCCCAAGGTTAATTTCACTGGATCTACCTCAGAAACTGGTGCACACACACATACTATCCCTAGAAAAGTAGGGAATGCTCTTAGGGCAATTGGTATTGATCCCTTTTATGCCAATGGTGGAACAACTAAAACTAGCAGTAATGGCAAACACAAACATACAGTCAGCCTACCTAGTGGTGGCGAAAATAAACCCTTTAATATACTTCCGCGCTTTATAGTGTTTAACACCTTTATTTACTTAGGTTTATAAGTGTAGTGTATAACCTCCATAAAAGTGATATGTATAATCTGCTCAGAAGGATTTTATATCTTTTTTTACAATCCAGTAAAAATCTTTAGTACTTTTACGTCTTAATTTTTAAAAAAATTGAACAAAAAAGTAGTTTTAATTATTTTAGACGGCTGGGGGGTAACACAAGTACCAAAAGCATCAGCTATACATAAGGCAAAAACCCCATTTATTGATTCACTTTACGACAAATATCCGAATGCTGTATTGAGAACCGACGGTTTACACGTGGGATTGCCAGAAGGGCAAATGGGCAATTCGGAAGTAGGGCATATAAACCTAGGAGCTGGCAGAGTAGTATATCAAAATTTGGCAAAGATAAACAAAGCCGTTTATGATAATAGTTTGACCAGCGAGCCCGAGTTGCTCAAGGCATTCAATTATGCCAAGAGCAATAATAAAGATATACATTTTTTAGGGTTAGTATCAAATGGAGGCGTTCACTCTCATTTAACCCACTTAAAAGGACTGCTAAAAGCTGCTGACGATTTTCAGATAAAAAATATTTACTTACACGCCTTTACTGATGGACGAGACTGCGACCCTAAATCGGGCAAGTTTTTTATACGTGAAATTGAAAAATACATGTATAAAACCACAGGCAAACTAGCCACTGTTATTGGTAGATACTACGCTATGGATAGAGATAAGCGCTGGGAAAGAACAAAAGTAGCTTACGATGCCTTAGTAAATGGGAAAGGCAATTTTTCTAAAAATGCAATAGCGAGTATAGAACAAAGCTATGACAGCAATATTACTGATGAGTTTATAAAGCCAATAATAATGGTTGATGACAATAAAACCCCCATAGCCACTGTTAAACAGAATGACTTAGTTATTTTTTTTAATTTTAGAACCGACAGAGGCAGGCAGTTAACCCGGGTGTTGAGCCAACAAAACTTTTCTGAGTACTGCACAAAAAAGCTACCCTTGTACTTTGTTACCTTGACAAATTACGATAGTACATTTAAAAACATAAAGGTTGTTTATGACAATAAACCCCTTAAAAACACCCTAGGAGAGGTTTTAGAAAGATCAGGAAAAAAGCAAATAAGAATAGCAGAAACTGAAAAATACCCTCATGTAACTTTTTTTTTCTCGGGAGGCAGAGAAGAAAAGTTTAAAGGCGAAAAGAGAATTTTATGCCCATCGCCCAAAGTAGCTACCTACGACTTGCAACCCGAAATGAGTGCCTTTGCTATTAAAGATGCGCTTGTGTTAGAATTGAAAAAAAAAGAAGCCGATTTTGTTTGTTTAAACTTTGCAAATCCAGATATGGTTGGTCACACTGGAGTTTTTAACGCTGCTGTAAAAGCTTGCGAAGCAGTTGACAATTGTATTGAAAAGATAGTTGTTACAGCTTTGCAAAACCAGTACACCTGCCTTGTAATTGCCGATCACGGCAACTGCGAAACCATGATAAATCCTGATGGATCGCCCCATACGGCACATACTACCAATCCAGTTCCAGTAATCTTAGTCGACGCAGAAATAAAATCCATAAAAAATGGAGTTCTAGCTAATATTGCACCAACAATTTTACAGCTCTTAGGACTAGAGCAGCCCAAAGAAATGACAAAGCACTCTTTAATTTAAAAAATAGTTAAAAAATGAAAACAATAATTTTTAAAACGCTTGGCTTACTAATATTCATCTTTTTAGTCTTTGGATGCGCTTCAGGAAAGGATTTTTCTGCAAGTAAAGACAAGCAAGGAAACTTAATAGGGAAACTCAGCCGAAAGCACCTTGAGCAAGAACCCTATGCAAGCGATTGGTTTAACGATTTTTATTCGTATTATAAATTAGACAGCAGTGTAGTTACACAATTAAAAAAATATTTAAAACAAGTTAAAATTATAGGCTTTATGGGAACTTGGTGTAGCGATAGCATGCGCGAAATACCAACTTTTTACAAGCTCTTAGATCAGGCAGATTTTAATTTTAAAAATTTAGAAATATTTGGGCTTGACAGAAATAAAAAAGGCAAAGGCTTAGAAAAAGGATACAATATTATAAGAGTTCCTACTCTTATTTTTTATAAAAACGGCAGAGAAATAGGTCGATTTGTCGAGCACCCATTAAATGATTCAACTATTGAAGCTGACATACTTAAAATAGTTTCAGGCAAGCCGTATAAGCATCCTTATGAATAATTAGGCTGTTTTTTTAATAATTTTTTAGATGATTAAACAAAAAACAAGACAAGAAATTGAGCTAATACGCGAAAGTGCCTTAATAGTATCAAAAACACTAGGTATGCTGGCTAAGCATATAAAACCTGGAGTAAGCACTTTGTATTTAGACAAGTTAGCGGAAGAGTTTATAAGAGATAACCAAGCCTTGCCTGGTTTTTTAGGTCTGTATAACTTTCCAAATACCTTGTGCGTGAGTCCTAATTCTCAAGTTGTACACGGAATACCAAATAGCAAAGCTTTGCGCGAAGGCGATATAATATCTATTGATTGTGGAGTATTAAAAAATAATTTTTACGGCGATCACGCTTACACCTTCCCAGTAGGAGAAATTGCACCCGAAACACAAAAGTTACTGACAGTTACAAAAGCTAGTTTATATGCTGGCATTAAGCAGTTTAAAGCTGGCAATAGAATTGGAGATATAAGTCATGCCATCCAGAGTTTTACCGAAAAGCAAGGCTATGGAGTTGTAAGAGAGCTGGTTGGACACGGTTTAGGATCTAGTATGCACGAAGACCCCGAAGTGCCCAATTACGGACACAAGGGCAGAGGCAAAAAACTAGTTGAAGGCATGGTAATTGCCATTGAGCCTATGATTAATTTAGGGACTCATAAAATACGACAACATAAAGACGGCTGGACTATAACTACCCTAGACCAAAAACCTAGTGCTCATTTTGAACACAATGTTGCTCTTTTAAATGGCAAGCCCGAATTACTTTCAACTTTTAAATATATTCACAATGCCTTAGGAATTGAAAGCGACGAGGAAGACAACTTTAGAGAACAACCCTTAGTTATTTGATTACTGTGTTTTTAATAAAAAGTATTTTAAACAATATACCTAGACCCTTGCTTATTAAGTTAAGCTATTGGGTTAAACCTATTTTAACATGGTTTTTACGTGGAAAAACCTTTACCGACCCTATTGATGGAAAGTCTTTTAAAAAACTACTCCCCTACGGTTATAATAAACAGCGCAAAAACGCCCTGTCACCTTCTACATTTTCTTTAGAAAGACACAGGCTGTTGTGGTTGTATTTAAAAAATGAAACCGATTTTTTTTCTTTAACAAACAAGCTAAAAGTTTTGCATATTGCTCCAGAGCAGTGTTTTTTAAACTTGTTTAAAAAGCAACCTAATTTAGAGTATATAAGTTCTGATTTGTTATCGCCCATAGCAGATGTTAAGGCAGATATTTGCAATTTGCCCTTTGCAGATAGCTCCTTTGATGTAATTTTTTGCAATCATGTTTTAGAGCATATTCCCAACGATACTAAAGCCATGCAAGAATTATTTAGGGTATTAAAAAAAGGTGGATTTGGAATTTTTCAAATACCTCAGGACACAAATAGGCAAACCACCTATGAAGACAGTACAATTACTCATCCTAAGCAACGCTCAAAAGCTTTTGGGCAGTACGATCATCTGCGTGTTTACGGTCTTGATTACTTTGATAAACTCCGCAGCATAGGCTTTGATGTTCACGAGGTTTTTTACGCAAAAACACTAAGCCCACAAATGGTAAAGCAATACGCCCTTGATATAAGCGAAATACTGCCTGTGTGTTACAAAAAATAGACTAACTCTATGTTTTTTTAGCAATATTTAGTCTCTGCACAAAAACTCATAGAATACTATTAAACAGCATGTTGCGCCTAAAAAAGCAATTGAATGCACTACACTTATTTTTTGATATTTAAATTAAATTATTGTATTTAGTGTATTAATTGTATTATATTTACCTTATTTCAAAAATTATTTTAATTTTTTCATATTATGCGTAATTGCAACTTATCTTTAAGTGGCGCAATTTGACCTAGATCACTGTCATGGTCACACCGAAATAGCAAGTGCTATTAAAGGATATATAACAAGTGATAAACACATCTTAAAAAATAGAGTTTTCTGTAACGGACAATATTTAGACATTACAATATTTAAATATTAAATCTAAAGTGCATAATATCACCATCTGCCACCAGATATTCTTTGCCTTCAACTTTCATTTTACCTGCCTCTTTAACTTTAGCTTCCGAACCTAGGGCAACATAATTGTCGTAACTAATAACTTCGGCTCGAATAAAGCCTTTTTCAAAATCGCTGTGTATTTGGCCTGCTGCCTGTGGAGCTGTTGCACCAATAGGTATGGTCCATGCTCTTAGTTCTTTTTCCCCTGCTGTAAAATAGGTTTGCAGGTTTAGCAATTTGTATACAGCTCTAATTAGGCGCGATACCCCAGGTTCTTCTAAACCCATATCTGACAAAAAGAGTTTGCGCTCCTTGTAGTCATCCAATTCAGCAATATCAGCTTCAGTAGCCACTGCTAAAATTATAAGTTCGGCGTTTTCATTTTTTACAGACTCTTTTACTTTATCTACATAAGCATTGCCATTTTTTGCAGAAGATTCATCAACATTGCAAACATACAATATAGGCTTAGCACTTATAAACTGCAAAGGTACTAGTAATTCTAAGTCCTTATCTGCAAATTCCATGCTTCTTATAGATTTTCCAGTAAGCAAACCCTGCTTAATTTTATCGAGTAATTTCAGTTCTCTCTGTGCCTCTTTATCTCCTGTACTAGCAACTCGTTTTATTTTGTCAATTCGCTTTTGTGCGGTATATAAATCTTTAATTTGCAACTCAATATCTATGGTTTCTTTATCTCTAACAGGATCTACCGAGCCATCAACATGAACTATATTTTCGTTTTTAAAACAACGCAAAACATGTAAAATAGCGTCCGTTTCGCGAATATTTGCCAAAAATTGATTCCCCAAACCCTCGCCATTGCTCGCCCCTTTTACTAAACCTGCTATATCAATAATTTCTACAGTTGCAGGAACTACGCGTTGAGGAGTTACCAATTCCTTTAGTTTATTTAAACGAGCATCGGGAACACTTACCATACCTATATTAGGCTCAATAGTACAAAACGGAAAATTTGCACTTTGAGCTTTGGCATTTGACAGGCAATTAAATAAGGTTGACTTACCTACATTTGGCAAACCTACAATTCCAGCTTTCATAAATTACTTTTTAAATTTGCTTGGCAAAGATAGCACAATATACATTTCTTTTTAATAAACAACAAAATGTCAATAATCCTTAAAATTTTTATAATTATTTGATATTAAGCAATTTAACAAACATTGTTGTTATTTAGTCAATATCTGAAAGTCAATTATTTACAACGCTTTATTTTAAAAAATTTAACAATTGCAATATCAAAATATATAAAGTGTATTTAAATATAATGCTGATTGTTTGCTTAGCATAGTATTTAAAAAAACTTAAATTGAAAAATTAAGTTTTTTTATTTGTCAAATTTAAGAAACTAACATAAATCATATCTAAAATTTTATAAAATATACTATAGCTAATATATTTAAATTTAGCTATTTAACACATTGTTTCTTTTATATAAGTAAAATTATTTACCATAAAACACTTATTTGTGCATTTATTTACTATATTCGTATATATTGCTGCTTAACTAATATAAAGCAAAAAACAAGCTAAAGTAGAGGGCTATTAAAAATAAAGTCTTTAATTTTGACATATTTGTAAAAAAATAAGTATTTCAGTATAAACAATGTATTTATTTACATAATAGCTTGTTAAATATATAGAAGTTAAAACTAAGATTATTTATAAAGACAATAAGCTAAACAACAATTTTAATTATTCCCCGCAATAAAACAATGTTAATTCCCAATAATGGCAAATTCAACAAGTAAAATAACTGCTTATCTAAATGATAAGGCTCTGTGGAAATCTTTAAAAGAAGGTAACTTAAAAGCCTTTTCAGTTTTATTTAAAAAATATTATGTAACCCTGTACAACTACGGATTAAAAATATCAAACAATATAGCCTTGACGGAGGATTCTTTACAAGACTTCTTTGTTTATATTTACGAACACAAAGAAAATTTAAGCGATTTAAACCGCATTGCTCCTTATTTATTTTCATCCTACAGAAGGTTTATCATAAGAAAAATAAACAAATCCCAAAAAATTTCGATGGTCAGAGATGTAGATGCTAGTATAGTAGATATCAACTTTACTGCTGAAGAGTTTATAACACGTCAGGAAACCACCGCTTTTAGAAATAAAAATCTAACTAATTTAATCAATCAGCTCCCCAAGCGCCAAAAAGAGGTTATTTATTTAAAGTTTCACTGTAATTTAACTCCTAAAGAAATTGCAGAAACTATGAATATCAACTATCAAAGTGTTGTTAATACACTACACAAAGCCATTAAAAATTTAAGAGAGGAAAAAACTGTTAATCAATTATTAAGTAGCTGGGTTTAACTTAAATTCGTTTCTGTTATTTTTTACATATATAGAGTTGTATTAAGGTTGTATCTTAGCGTTTTGTATTTTTTTAGTTTAAATGGACGATAAATTTATAGAGGGTATAGCCTATGCCATGCCTGCATTGGTAACGGGCTTTGTTGCTTATTATATTTTAAGTGTGTTTATTAAACAGGATAATCACAAGAGTAAGTTTATGCTTTTACTTGATAAAAAAAAACAAAGCTTACCTATTAAATTACAAGCCTATGAACGTATGCTTTTGTTTTGTGAGCGTATAAATCCGCTTAAGCTTATGATCAGAATAAAACCCATTGAGGATAAAACAGCCAGCTACCTACACCTACTAACGGCTAATATTGAACAAGAATTTGAACACAATTTGGTACAGCAATTATATGTTTCCGATCAAAGTTGGGAGTATATATTAACAACTAAATTAGCAATTATTACTAAGCTAAAAAAGCTAGCTGAAACTGCTAAAACAGCTACTGAATTAAAAGAAATGGTTTTTTTGTATTATTCAAAAAATGAAAATCCGTCAAATACAGCAGTTTTCTTTTTAAAACAAGAGGTCAGAAAGCTTCTTTAAAAAAATAATTTACAATATCGCTATCTTATGCTATGGTTTATATATGAGGTGTTTGTCAAATTGGTTTAATTGTATATTTTATTTAAAAGTAAGTGTTTTACTTAATTTACTTTAAATTATCTAATATAAAATTGACGGTTTTGTTTGTATTTTTATTTTTTGCATATATATCTGTGCGAAACCTTGAGTTAACCGCTAATCCTTTATCAATTAGATGCTGTATGTAATTGACGTATTTTAGGCTGACCTTGCCCGTTAGCAATATTTCTAAATTTTTGTTCAGTTTATAAAAATTATACACTTTTTTTAAACCTGTTAAGTACAAGTAATCTTTGGTAAACCCTCCTGCTCGGTGAACTCGAGTAGTTATGTAAAACGCCTGTGCTTTATCTAAATCGTAGGTGTTGTGCAGTAGCCTAAAAGTCCTTGAAAAAGAATAGCCTTTTGCCAAGCTATCAACAGCAATTACGCGATAGGCTAACTCTTTTAAGCGTCTTATAGTGAGGTTTCCCGACATGTATTCACTAAAAACAGCTAAGCCCTCTTGGGTTTCTACATTGTCGGGCAGTCCGTGTGAAAATATTTTTAAATTGTGTTGCAAACCGTTAAAAGTAGTAAGCATATGTACTCCTATTTCATGGTGGGTTAAAATGGCTATTTCATTTTCAGTAAACCTGTGTTTGCTGTTTAAAACTAAAGTTTGAGTGTAATTTACAACCATGGCTATGGCACTTATTGCAGATGACTGAGTGATATTAAACTTAAAATCATACCGATTCGCATAGTTTTTAAAAAATTTTTCGGCTTGCTTAGGTGTGTATTGGGGTTTAAAAACAGAATTACTACTGCTTTCTTCTTCAAAATGTAAAATAAATTTAGCATTTTCAACATCTTGTTCGGTGGGAGTTCCAAATAATTGCAAGCTATTGTAATAAAACTTTTTGTCTTCACCTATGGTTTCTATACAACGCACTAAACCAGAATAATAGTAAATGGTTTGCTCGTATAGCTTTCTAATTTTCTCATCCTCAATTAATTCAATAGGCTGATTAAAAATTTTTTGATGAATCTTAAATTTGTCAAAATCTTTTTGCGGATATTCAAAAATTGGATTTGTCAAATATTTCGATTTAAAAAACTTATGCTTTTCCTGTTCTATATTTATTGGATTTACATAATTCAATAGCTCTATCTTATCAATGAGATTATCCAAACTTCTATCTATTTTAAAAAGTACTTTATTATTGGTTTTTAGCTTGTTTATCATCTGCTTAATATTTGCTGCATTTTATAATTAAAAAAAATATTATTTTTTATTAGCAAGTATATTGCCAATTATTTTTATACTCTTAGTACAACTCCTCAAATAAAAAGGGGTTTATTGACGGTGCTTTTGATAAAAGTTTTTTGCATGTTGTTTTAAAGCTGTTTTTAAATATTCTTCAACAGCATAAATTATTTCAGGATATAGCACTTGAGTTAACTCATTGCAGTAAATTTTTGCTATTTCGGTTGCTAAAACCAATGTATTTTTAAAGTTTTTAGTTATAAATTTTAAAAAGTAGCCATCTCCTTTAAAAGTATCGTTTATTTTTGAACTGCTAACTAGTCCGTTTGGCATAGGTGTTTTTTCGAGGCAACTCCGCCATGCTTCTATTTCACAACCAAACCTATCAGTATCTATATTAGCTGTTCCTAAGTTCCAAATAGGTACTTGTCTATCCCAGCGTTGCCAATTATAGGAGTGCATATCGTAAACCACACAGGAAGTAAACTTTTCTTCTATTTTTTTAATCAAAACTTTAACAACCTTGTAAAAGTCAGTGTGTTTTTGCAAACTAGTAGCCTTTGTTTGTTCTGATAAAGGTTCTTTCCACAATTTCTTGCCCCAAGCATTTGTGTATAAGGCTGTTTTTGGAGGTCGATTCAAATCGTATTCAAAGCGAGAGTCTAAGCCTGCAATGACTATTGGGTGCGACTGTATCATTTGCCGAGTTGCAGGATCTTCTTCATACCAACGTTCATAATCAGTGTGCAAGCAGTTACCCCACAATTCTTTTCTAAATTGATGTCCATCGTGTACAGCAGCACATACATAAGGAACGTAACTGTCAATCTTTAAACTAAAAGTGTAATTACTAGATACTGCATTAAAGCTTTTTTCTTTTTTTATATTATTGATTATCTCAGCAATACTCAACCTAACCATTTGCTTAAAACTTCTCTAACTTACTGTTAATTTTTATTTTTCTGCACTTTTGATAAGCTGCTGTTTTTAAGCCTCATCTACTCTTCTTTTTAAATCGGTCATCCTTCTAAAAGAGGCATTTTTTTCTAAGGTTTTGCTTTCTAAAAAATCAATTACTTTTTCTTGTAGTCTGGCTTTTGTTATTTTATTAATGTATGTTATGCCACCTGGACTCATCACGTTTACCTCTATTAATTTACCCGCAATAACATCTATACCTACAAAATATAATCCGTCTTTAACCAATTTAGAACCTATTTTATTACATAACAACTTTTCAGATGCAGTTAATTTGTGCCTTTCAACCCTGCCTCCTGCAGTTAAATTTGAACGATGGTCCTTATCTCCAGGAATTCGTTTAATAGCACCTATAGGCGCTCCGTTTAACAGCAAAACTCTTACATCGCCTTTATCTGCCCCTTCAACGTATTCTTGAAGTATTACGTAATCAGAGGAACCATCGCTTTTATTGATATAAAAATCCAATAAAGAGTTAATATTGCTCATGGCTGTTTTTTCTATCAGGATAACTCCTGAACCACCATATCCGTTTAAAGGCTTTAAAATCATTTTTTCAGATACCGATTCTTCAATAACTTTAATTAGATATTTTTTATTTTTAGATACATGGGTAACTGGAATAAGTTCATTATTCGGATCGTCAAAAACTGCTGTATATAGCTTGTTGTTTGCCTCTCTCATACCTCGTACTGAATTGATGATAAATACATCGTCTTTAACAGAGTCTAAAAAATTGAGCATCAAAGGATCTAAAGGCGGATTATCTCTTATAAAAATTGCGTCAAATCCTGCTAAGGGCAGCATTTCTTCTCTAATGGTAGCTTTTTTATAAAACGATTTTATACCGAGAGGCACCTTTTCCATTCTTTCAATTATTGAGCAAAATGCATTGGTTACGCTATTTCGAATGGTTAAGTTTGAGGGAGTGCAAAGTGCCAGCCTATGTCCTCTTTTAGCACATTCGTGAATTAGTGCTAAGGATGAATCTACTTCTGGGTTAATATGCTCCCAAGGGTACATTAAAAAGCAAATATTCATTTATATATTTATTTTTAAGAATCTTTTAACTAAACAGGTTATTATTTTTAAATTTTTTAATATTATAATAAATAACTTTTAACTATGCTATTAATAAAATATTTTATGTTATTGTTAAAATATTCAAAATTAATTGATTGTAAAAACTCTACAGATTGTTGTAAATATAATATTTTATTTTTTATTAGAGAGTTATCGTACAACTACTTAACTTTATCGTAGTTGTCGTCCCAATTTTTGATATTGGGTTTACCTAACTTTCCTATTGATTTTGCTACTAAGACCGATACAGTGGCATCGCCTGTAACATTAACAACAGTTCTGAACATATCCAGAGGTCTGTCAACTGCAAATATTAAAGCCAAACCTATTGCCAATTTATCTGCTGGAAAGCCAACGGATTCTAATACAATTACTAGCATAACCATTCCAGCCCCAGGAACTGCAGCAGAGCCAATAGAGGCCAATAGGGCTGTTAATATAATTATCAGCTGATTTTCAAATGGCAAGGCAAAACCTAAGGCCTGCGCTATAAACACAGCGGCAACCGCCTGGTACAAACTTGTTCCGTCCATATTAATGGTAGCCCCTACTGGCAATACAAAGCTTGAAACTTCTTTGTCAACCCCAACGTGTTCTTCTACTCGCTCCATGGTAACGGGTAAAGTGGCAACACTTGAACTTGTTGAGAAGGCTAGTAGCTGAGCCGGGCTTATTTGCTTTAAAAACCAAAATGGATTTTTTTTTGCAAAAACACTTAAAAATATCAAATAAACCCCTATCATAAGCACAAGACCACTAATTACCGTTATTGCGTATTTGAGTAGGGCATATAACAAATCGGGATTGTTTGAACTTGCTACTACATTGGCGAGCAGGGCAAATACAGCATAAGGAGCATAGAGCATAATTAAATCGACCATTTTTAAAACCACCTCGTTTAATGAATCAAAAAAGTTTTTTAGAGGCATTGCCTTTTTTTCTCCTATTAAAAGCATAGAAATCCCCAAAAATATGGCAAAGAAAATTACTTGTAACATTAAGGTGTTATCTCCCATGGCTTTTACAGCATTATCGGGTATCATATCAACCATAAACTGTAAAGAACTGTTGGGGTTTTGTTTTTCTGCTTTATCTATTTTTTCTTGCACATCCTTACTTTTAGCGTAGGTCTGGGTTAAGATATCAATAGTTTGAGTTGATACTCCATTTCCAGGCTTTGCTAAATTAACTGACAGTAGTCCAATTGTTATAGCTAAAACTGTTGTAACTAAGTATATAAAAATGGTTTTTAAACCCATATTGCGAAACTTAGAAATATCTTTTAAATCTGAAATGCCTTTTATAAGAGAAGCTAAAATAAGAGGTATAGCTATTAGCTTTAGCAGTTTTACAAATATGACTCCAAAGGGATTTACCCAATTGACAACAAAGTCAACTCCACCATTTACAAAGGTCATAAACAAACCAAATACTACTCCTAAAATCATTCCTGCTAAAATTTGCCAATGCAATGCTATTTTCATATAAATTAATTTTAAACTAAATACTTTATTTTAATATTTTACAAATTTTTTTATTTGTATATAATTTTCATACTATTTTGATGAACAAACATTTATCTCAATAAGAGGGTGTTTTTAATTTATAGTTTTTTTTTGAATTTCAACAAAATCTAATTCAACCCACTTATTTTATATTCTCCCTAATTTATTTGCACGTTAAAATATGAGTAAGTCTGTATTTTTGAGTTGCTAAAAGTATAAAAATTATTCATAAAAGTATAAATTAAAATTTGTATATTGTGCCTAATTTTTTACAAAATAATTATTGGATGAACTTTATAATAAAAATTTAAAAAATGGCAGGTATTTTAGACTTATTAAACAGCAATTTAGGAAAAACCATAATATCGGGTGTAGCTAGCTCTACAGGTCAGAACACTAATAAAACAGCCAATGTATTAAACATGGCCTTACCTGTTTTAGTGAAAGCAATGCAGAGAAATGCCTCAACTTCTGAGGGAGCAAAAGGCTTGCAAAAAGCCTTGTCAAATAAACATGATGGCAGTATTTTAGATAATTTAGGCAGTTTGTTTAAAGGTGGTGTTGATTCAGATGTTTTACAAGATGGTAGTAAAATTGTAGGGCACGTTTTAGGGAATAAACAAAAAGGTGTAGAACAGATAATTAGTCAAAAATCGGGTGTTGAAGCCAGTGCTGTTGGCAGTATAATAAAAACAGCAGCTCCTGTTTTAATGGGGTTTTTAGGCAAGCAAAACAAGGAAAACAACTCAGGTAATATCGGCAATTTGTTAGGAGGTTTGCTCGGTGGAGACTCTTCTAAAAAAGAACAGAATTTTTTTGAACAAATTTTAGATGCCGATGGTGATGGCAGTATTGTTGACGATCTTGCAGATATGGTTCTTGGTAGTGGTCGACAAAAATCTTCAAAAAACGGTATATTAGGAGGAGTACTTGGAGGTTTGTTTGGCAAAAAATGATCAAACAAAATACTGCTGTTAAGCAAATTGGTTTTGTAAGATAAGATTAATACAAGTATTGTAAGATAAAAAATACAAACTATAGCTGTTGTGAAATTGCCGAAAGGCAAATGAAATTATATGCGTTTTTCTAACCTGAACTTATATTTCAGTACAATAAGCCCTCGTTTTACTTCAATAGTTATTTTTTTGTCAGGATGTGTTTGAAACAGATTCACAATATGTTCTAAGCTGTAATTATAAGCCTTTTTTCCGTTTATATTTCTTACAATATCTCCAGGTTTAATGCCAGCTTTATCTGCTGGTGAACCTTTTACAACCCTTTGAATTATATAGGAGGGCTTAAACTTGTATTGATATCCTGTTATAAAAGATATAAGTTTGGTAGAGGTTTTATCATTGTTTTTGTAATTAAAATCAATTGTGTTCTTTTTTTCTTTTACCAACTCTAAACCATTGTAAGCCAAATGCAATCCGCTCATATTATAATAAAAACCTTTTTTTAGAGAGGAAGATTTTTTCAACAATAGCTTTTTGCTGGGATAATTTATCCAAAGTTTAAATCTTTTTAAAACTCCCCCTCCTATGCTTCCATCTCGCTCTTTATGTTTTCTGGCATTAAAAGTTGACAATGTATCTAAAAATGAAGCTGTGGGCTGCTCTATTAAATAGTTTCCTATTCTAACTCTGTTTACACGACTTCTCTTTCCGTAAACAACACCACTTAAACCTTCGCCTAAAATATCAATAAAATACTTATCTGGGCTTTTTATATTTTTTTCTGTTCCTTCAAACAACCAAAAGGCATCACTACTACCTAAATCAACTAACATCTTAAGCCAAATGGGCTTTGCAACTTGACTTGTACTTACTTGAATATTTATATAAGGCTTATTATTGTGAAATTGAATATCAAAACTTTGGCATTTTATACATTTTGGAGTATTGAAAAACTTAGGTTGATAAAAACTCAACGTTTTATTGTTGTAGTTTACTTTTAGTACAACATCTTTTAATAACTGGTATCCAATTATACCGTGAATGGTAGTTCCCATTTTAGATGATAATTTAAAATTGTCATTTAACACAACAAAAATATTTTGATTTACACCTATTATATTTTTGATTTTAAGTTTATTGTATTTAGATAAAACAGCCTCAGCAGGAGCATCTGCTCCTAAGCCTTTAATAAAAACTTTTTGGGTATTTTTTAAATGCAAAGCATCTTTTTCAGTTAAATTAAAAAAAATTGTTTTACTAACTCCTGTGTCTAAAATAAAAGAAAGCTGTTTGCCATTAACAGAAATTGGAAACACAATTAAATTGTTTATCAGCTTAAAATTAACTACTTCTTTTTTAGAATTATTAAAAAATTGAAACTTTGATTGGGCTTGTAAACAGCCACTAAAAAAAGTTATATAAAAAAATAATACAATAAAAAATATTACTTTATTTAAAAATTTAAATTTCATGAGTTTATTTTAAATTGTTTAACAAAAATCGTAAAGAACCTACTAAATACACAACACCTTAAAACTTTTAGTATATTTTAACTTTCTTTTTTATTAACACATTCTTATTTTTATCAAAATAATTTGCAATTTTGTCGGGTAAACAAAATATTTTTTTGAATGCCATCTATTTCTACCAAAGGCAATTCCATGCCACAATCGCCCATCAGAAAGTTAGTGCCTTTTGCTGAGGCTGCAAAAAAGAATGGAACAAAAGTACACCATTTAAATATAGGTCAACCCGATATAAAAACACCTCAAGTAGCACTAGATGCAGTAAAAAACAACAACATTGAGGTGCTTTCTTATCATCGTTCAGAAGGCTCTGAATCGTACAGGAATAAACTAGCCAATTACTATGCTACTGTCAATATTAGTGTGACAGCTGATGATATTGTTGTTACCACAGGCGGATCTGAGGCTTTGTTATTTACCATAGGGAGCATTGCGGATTCAGAAGACGAGGTTATTGTGCCTGAACCTTTTTACGCAAACTACAATGGTTTTTTTACTGCTTCGGGAGTTAAAATCATTCCTGTAATTTCAAAGATTGACAATAATTTTGCTCTGCCCCCTATTGAATATTTTGAAAAGTTAATTAGTCCGAAAACAAAGGCTATACTAATTTGCAATCCTTCAAATCCTACAGGTTACCTGTACGACAAACAGGAAATTACCAAGCTAAAGCAACTGGCAATAAAGTTTGATTTGTTTTTAGTTGCTGATGAGGTTTATCGTGAATTTGTTTACGATGGCGAAAAGCACAATTCAATAATGTGTGAAAAAGGTATTGAACAACACGCTATTATGATTGATTCAGTTTCAAAACGCTATAGTATGTGCGGTGCCAGAATTGGCTGCATAGTTTCAAAAAACAAAGAACTTATAGCTACTGCCTTAAAGTTTGCACAAGCCCGACTAAGCCCACCTGCCTATGCCTTGTTAGCTAGTGAAGCCGCTCTTAAAACCTCTCAGCATTATTTTGACAAAGTAATTGAAGAATATCAAGAAAGACGCAACACTCTAATTTCAGAATTAAAAAAAGTAAACGGTGTAAAAGTAGCAATACCCAAAGGTGCTTTTTACTGCCTAGTTGAATTGCCTGTTGAAAATGCTGAGGATTTTGCTCAATGGATTTTAGAAAAATTTAAACACAATAACGAAACACTTATGATAGCTCCTGCCACTGGTTTTTATTCGAGCAATGGAGAAGGCAAAAATCAAGTTCGCATAGCTTATGTTTTAAATAAAGATATTTTAAAACGCTGTGTTGAAATTTTAAAAATTGCTCTTAAACAATACAGAGGTTAATTTGAGTATACAACACAATATATCTTTAAAAAAATACAATACCTTTGGTGTTGACGCAAAAGCTAAACGTTTTATCTCTGTAAGCACACTGCTCGAAATTCAACAGCTTTTAAAGCGAGAAAAAGACTTATTGATAATAGGTAGCGGAAGCAATATACTGCTAACTAAAGATATTGAAAAAATAGTAGTACACATAAACTTAAAAGGTATCTTTATTGACAGCGAAAACCAAAACTTTATTTTTTTAACTGTTAATGCGGGCGAAAACTGGCATGAATTTGTTTTGTGGTGTGTTTCTAAAAATTATGGAGGTGTTGAAAATCTTTCTTTAATCCCTGGAAGTGTGGGTGCCTGCCCAATTCAAAATATTGGAGCCTATGGAGCTGAAGTAAAAAATGTAATTACTCAGGTAAATACAATTGAAATAAAAACAGGAAAGTCTGTTTCTTTTTTAAATAAAGAGTGCGAATTTAGTTATAGAAATTCAATTTTTAAAAATTGGGCAAAAGGTAAATATATCATTACCTCAGTTGGCTTTAAACTTACTAAAAATAAACACAAAATAAACACCTCATACGGAGCAATTGATAAAGAGCTAAAAAGTAAGAATATTTACAACCCTACTCTTAAAGATATTTCAAATATTGTAATTTCTATAAGACAGTTAAAACTCCCTAATCCAAAAAAAATTGGAAACAGTGGCAGCTTTTTTAAAAATCCTGTAATTTTACCCGAACACTTTAACAAGCTACTTAAAAAATACCCCTCAATGCCTCATTACTTAGTTTCAAAAAATGAGATAAAAATTCCAGCAGCTTGGCTAATAGAGCAATGCGGCTTTAAGGGTAAAAAATTTGGCAGCTTTGGAATACACGACAAACAAGCCTTGGTTATAGTAAATTACGGTAAAGCAACAGGTAAAGATATTTATAACTTAGCACAACTTATACTAAAAAATGTAAAACAAAAGTTTTCAATACATTTAGAAATAGAGGTTAATATTTTTTGATATTAAATTTTAAACTTATAATGCAGTTTAATGCCAGCTAGAAAATCCTATTTTTTAAAGCGCAATTTACTAAGTGTTATAGCACTTGTTCAGCAGAACACTTAATTTTTAGCCGTATAAATTGCTTATTCTATTGAGTTTTATAGCTCTATTTGCATTTTCAATGCAATTATTACCAATTAATATCATTTTTTTGAACCTATTATCTGTTGTATGACCTAGTTTATATCTATGGTATATTTGTTGAGTTATTCCTGCTAATTTCAAACATCCAAGAACATAGTAAAATAGCCAATTGTCAGATTTTATATCAGCGTATTTTTCGTATAAACAAATTACTTCTTCCCTAGTGTAATTACCTTGATGAGATGAAATGGTAAACTCATTTAAAAAACCATTGTCATAAGATTCTGCCCAATAGGAGAGCGTGGTACCTAAATCAGAAAAAACATCTCCTACAGTTGCCATTTCCCAATCTACAATGGCTTTGATAGTGTAAATATTTTCTTTATCAACAATAAAGTTATCAAATTTAAAATCATTATGAACAAAGCCAAATACTTCTTCTTTTGGCAAACTTTCTAACAACCAATTTTTTATTGTATCTATAGATTGTGCATCTGTTGTTAATGCATTGTTATATCTCTTGTGCCATCCCTTTATTTGCCTTATTAAATAGCCTTTTCCTCGATGAAAGGCATCTAAACCAGATTTTTTTATATCAATATTGTGAAGTGAAGCAAGCTCTTTAATAGTAGTTTCTGATAGTTTTTTTATTTCATTTCTTGTTATCGATCTTTCATTTGGTCTTAGTGTTAAACCATCAACATATTCCATTATATAAAACTCATCTCCCAGTATGGAAAAATCATTACAATATAATATAGGTTTTGGTATGGTAGTAAAATTTGAATCCCACAGTTTTTTTTGAATAGTAAATTCTCTATTCATATCGTGTGCAGATTTTATTTTTTTGCCAAGAGGAGGCTTTCTTAAAACCCAATTTTTATCATTTTCTAATTCAATTTTAAAAGTTAAATTAGAATATCCTTTAATTATTGGAATTACTTTTTTTATCCCGATCTTTTCATTGAAAGTTTGAAAAAGATATTGCTCTATTTTATTGATTTTCATTATATTAATAATTATACTAAACTCTCTCGACAATAACTGATGTGCCCATTGCCAATCCGCTTATACTAGCAACACCTATTTCTTTATCTGTGCGTTCTAGTTCTTCTAAAAGCAAACCAGTTAATGATGCACCACTTGCTCCTTGAGCGTGTCCCATGCTCATGGTTCCTCCATTAGGGTTAAATATATCTATGTCTACGTTTAACTCCTCTAAATATTTAAGGCACGAAGAAGAAAAGGCTTCAGCATAATAATGATAGTCCATATCTTTTGATGTTAACCCTGTTTTTTCAAACGCTTTTAAAGCTGCTAGCTGTCCTCCATTTAACATTTGTAAAGGCTCTACTGCTTGTATAGTTATAGTTTTTATTTTAGCTCTTGGCTTTAGCCCTAATTTTTTGCCAGATTCTTTATTGCCTACCAAAATAAGGCAAGCACCATCGCTCATATTTGGGGAATTGCCTATGTGATGATGATGCTGTAAGGATTTCTCTTTAAGATATAATTTACTTATTTCCTTTGTAATAAATGGAGTAACTGCTTTTTTAAAAATAGGTTCAAATTTTTTCAATATTTCTAGAGAAGTATTAGGTTTTACGTTTTCATCGCAATCTAAAACCACTTCTGCGTTGTTGTTTTTTACTGGAATTAGCATATTGTTAAAATAACCTTTTTGTATAGCATTTGCTGCTCTTTTGTGTGATAGAACAGCATATTGGTCTAATTCTTTTCTAGAATATCCTTTTATTGTGGCTATCAAATCTGCTGAAACACCCATTTGAGTAAATCGTGTGTTTTCTAGATAAGACTTATCAAAATATAGTGGCGATTTGTCAGAATACATAGGCACCCTTGATAACATTTCTACACCTCCAACAAGTAGTATATCCGATAAACCAGACCCAACTTTTCCTGCTCCAATAAATAAGGCTGACATACCTGATGAACAATAACTGTTTATTGAAGTGCCAGGTACATTATCCCAACCCAAATAGCTCATTGCTATTTTGGCAAGATTGCCTCCTTGTTCTAAAACTTGACTTGTAGCTCCTAAAATTAATTCATCAACAATATTGTCGCTTATGTTATTTCTCTGTTCTAATGCCTCTGTAAGTTGAAGAATCAAGTCTACGGGTCGAATATCTTTTAGAGCTCCTTTTTCTTTGTGACCTCTTCCAATAGGTGTTCTTACTGCATCAAAAATATAAGTATCCATAAATTGATTAGTTTATTTTAAAGTTTATTTGCTGTTCACTCCTTTTCCATCTATATGAATCCAGGTAGTTTTTAAAAATGAAATTACAGAAATAACAGGTTTAAATATTTTTTCTTGTGCAATTTTCATTTCATGGTTTACTTTAATAAAAATTGTACTTTGTGATACACAAACCTATTTTCAATATAAAATTGCCCATATAACTTAAAAATGTATTCTTTTTGGCTTTTTTAAAACAGCAGACATATAACCATCAATAGCATACAGCAAACTTCCTCGAGGATTATCTCCATAAAAGCTTTGGTGTTTTTTATTATTGATAAAGTAATACCATTGCTTTAAATTCTAATAACCAATAATAGTGATTAAGTTCATCTCTTTCCACCTAGCATTACTAAACTAATTCTCTTAATTGTTTTCTTAAAATTTTGCCCAAGGGGTTTTTTGGTATTGCCTGTGTTATAATTAATTTTTCGGGAAGTTTATACGATGCTATATTTTTGGTTTTTAAATGTGTAGTGATGTCTTCTAGGCTTATTGCTTCGTGTTTGTTTTTTACAATAAATATGGCAATTTTTTCTCCAAGCATCTTATCTGGATATCCTACTACAGCACAATCTTTAATTTTATCAAAATCTTGTAATAAACTTTCTATCGTATTTGGTGCAATATTAAATCCTCCTCTAATTATAATGTCTTTGTTTCTTTCTATAAATTCATAATACTGTACCCCTTCTTTATCTTTTATTAATCTAAACACATCGCCTGTTTTAAAATAACCTTCATCGTCAAACACTTGTTTATTTGTTTCTGGTGCTTTGTAATATCCTGTAAAAATGGTTGGTCCTTTTAAAAGCAATTCACCTTCAGAGCCAACTTTTGTCACTGCTTTTTTAGATGTTAAGTCAATTAATTTTGAGTGCATTCCTCGCTGTACTCGTATATGGTTAAAATTTTCTTTATCCTTACCAAAGGCTGGAAAATACAACGCCCTTTTTTCTAAATCTGGAATACTTTGTGGATCGCCTAACAAACAAGTGCCTTCATTAGAACCAAAGAAATTAGTGACATCTATATTGTATTTATCTTTCCAGCTCTTTATCATCCAAGGTGATAATGGTGATGAACCAGAACCAATTATTTTTAGTGAAGAAATATCAACGTTGTTCAATATAGCTTCATTTTTTAATAATAAATTTAATATTGCTGGAGGTGCTAAGGTATAGGTAATTTTTTCTTTTTGAATTTGCTGAAGATACACTTGTAAATCAAAAGATTGATGAATCACCATTTTACAACCACTAAGCAGCCAAGGGATTATTGCACCTCCAATTCCTGCCATATTTACCATTGGGAATGGATTTAAAAAAACGGTATCACTTTCTAATTTTGCACCGTCTACACTTGCATAAGCAATGGCACTCCATAAATTATGACTCCTCGGAACACCTTTAGGTGTGCCTGTAGTTCCTGATGTCCAACAAATAGAAAATATATCATTAGGATCTATTTGAACGGTAGCTAAATAATCATCTAAAACACTATTAGAGTTAATTTTAGCAATTTCACTATCAAGAGCTATAAAATGATCTTTATCTTTTATGTCTCCAAAACTAAAAATATATTGTAACGAAGGAATTTGTTTTCTTATACTATTGACTAATTTAGCTAAATTTCTGTCTTTAAATTTATTGTGAGTAATTACAGCTTTTATTTCTGCAAATTTTCCCATTTTGCTCAATCCTAATTCTCTTATTTGCGGAGGATAAGGACTTGCAATTGCACCAATTTTGGCTAATGCCAACAGCGTTAATGGTAATTCGTGTATATTGGGGAGGAAAACACCTACTGTATCATCTTTTTTTATTTCGTTATTAATCAATACAGAAGCCAACTGAGTTACTTTTTTTTGTAATTCGGCATATGTGAATCTTTGCAGTAGCCCTGAAGTAAACTCTTCTCTATTAAGAGGATCTACAAGAGCTTCACTGTCTCCAAATTTTTCTACAGATTCTGAAAAAATTTGATCGATTGTTTTATTTATCCAATACCCATTTTCGGTAAAATGTTTTATGCGATTTTGAGCTTCTAAAATCATTTTAAATTATTTTTTTACTATTGATAGTGTTTCATTTATCCTCTTCATTTATCATTTTAAATAAAAATTGAAAGCTTCAATCTGAATTTTACATAAAGACAAAGTTTAGCTTATTTCATTTCCTGGAATCCAGCACCCATGAAAGCCTAAAGGGACACGCTGTGGTAGCTTAATGATAGCTAAGGGTTCAGAATTTATGTTTTTTGCATTTAAAATTATAGCTTCAGATTTATGAGTATTTGCATTGGTTACAAAGCTTATTATATACCCATCGTCTTCTTGTGTAGCGCCTTCTCTGGGAATAAAAGGGGATTCACTCCCAAAGCAGCCATTGCCGTATAGGTAGGTTTGAGAAGAGTTAGTTTCTGTATCGAATTTTATAATACCCTCAAACCTAACAACATCTGATATATCAAACTTTTGATGATAAGAGTATTTTGTTTTTTTGCCTTGTTTAGAAGCATTAATCATAGGAAACTCAGTAAGCCTATCATCAATACGCTGTTCTTTAGTTTGACCATCTTCTAAATTAAATCTATATCTATAGTAATAGGCTTCAACCCTTAAATAAGATTTTAGTTTTTCCACAGGGTTTTTAATGCCCTTTTGAGGCGTTGGTTTTATATTGACACAAACATCCATTACAATCTCATTGCCTTCTTCCCAAGCATTTACTACATGATATATAAAACATGGATTAGCCGTAAACCATTTTACATCTTTATTAGACCCGTATCTAGGAATTACCGCAAAACGACTTGGTTTACTGTCTTTAAAAACAATTTTAGCTCTCCCATTACTATAGGCATTTTGGTCCATCACTAATGGTAAATCCATTAATATGGAATAATTTTTTGTAATAGCTAAATCATGAGGTAAACTAGCATTAGGAACATCTATTTCGCAAAAATGAACTACTTCATCATTTTTAATAATGCCATAAGTTAAAAAAGGCGGTGTTGGTCCATAATCAAAAAACATAACCTCGTCTGTATCAAAGTCGACCTTTACATGAGCCATCAATCCTGTTTTTAGGGTGTCTCCAAAGCTAGTTTTTCCAACAGTATTTAAGTTGTGTAAGTCCATTTTATATACATTGCCACACATATACCATCCGGCGTAAAGATATTTGTTGTGAAAAAATACGGCTGTATTGGCTGTATCTTTTAAAGGAAGACGCTTATTCATTTTATTTTTATTCATATATCCCATAGCCCCTTCCCATAAGGCTTTGTTGGCTTTGCTGTCTTTATTAAAATCTATAGTTCTTACCCATTTATTTTTATAGATAGCTTTTCTGTCTTGCAGATATAGGGCATGTACCATACCGTCTCCATCAAACCAATGGTAATGACCCATGGGAGTGTATTTTGGATTAGGTCCATTGCGCATATAAGCTCCATTTATATCTTTAGGTATTTCGCCTATTACTTCTAGCTTGTTGGCAACAATTTCTTTAAATACTGGAGCAAATGGACCAGATATATATGGATTATGTGTTGCTGCTGCGTAGTGCTTTATTTTTTGATCTAATATGTTAACATCCATTATTTTTTCTTTTCTCTTTTAATATTCGCTTAGCTAAAGAAACTTTATGTACTTCATCGGCTCCGTCGTAAATTCTCGACCCTCTTTCTTCTCTATAAAAAAACGAAAGAATTGTGTCTTCTGTAATCCCCAGCGCACCGTGTACTTGAATAGCTCTATCTATAACTTTTTGTAAAACACCTGCTGCAAAAAATTTAATTGCTGAAATTTGCAACCGTGTTTCTTTATGACCAAACTGTTCCATTTTATTGGCAGTATCGGTGATATACAATTTAGCAGCGTCTATTTCTGCTCTTGACTCTGCAATAAAGTTTTGTATAAGTTGTTTATCTCCTAAATACTCTGTTTTCGATATCTTTCTATTAAGAGCTCTTTTGCACATCATATCAAAAGCTCTTTCGCAAATACCCATCCACCTCATACAGTGGTGTATTCTCCCTGGACCTAATCTTTTTTGAGCCAGTTTAAACCCTTCCCCTTCAATGCCTAATAAATTATAAATAGGAACTTTAACGTTGTTAAAACTAATTTCTGAATGACTGAGCCATCCTTCTCCAACATGCCCCATTATAGGAATATTTCGTTCAATGACATATCCTTTGATATTTGTGGGCACTATAATCATACTCGATCTTAAATAAGGGTTTCCCTCATCAGGATTAGTTACTGCCATAACAATGGTAAATGTTGAACCATCTGCTGCGGTGGTAAACCACTTTTTACCATTAATTATATAGTATCCATTCTTTTTTATGGCAGTTGTACCCATCATTATAGGGTTTGAGCCAGCGTAGTCAGGTTCTGTCATACTAAAACAACTTCTTATATCGCCATTTACCAGTGGACTAAGATATTCTTTCTTTTGAGTTGCTGTTCCTGCCATTTCAAGTAGTTCCATGTTTCCTGCATCTGGTGCATGTGCGTTAAATATATAGCATCCATAAGGTGTTTTCCCCAAAATCTGCATCAACTTTGCATGTTCAGTTAAACTTAATCCTAAGCCTCCGCAATGTTTAGATAATTGAGGAGTCCACCAGCCATTATCTTTTACAATTTGCCTAAGCTTATTTAATTCTGGTTCAATTTTATAAAAGGACTTACCAATCCATTCTAATTCTTTAGGAATAACCGATAAATTGATAAATTCTTCTATTTTTTTATAGTGTATCATACAACATTGTATAATATATTTGTTTTGAATATTAGTTAGTTATATCATTAAAATTTTAGTTTAACTCCAGCCTTATACAGTCTGCCAATAGATGGCGTTCCTGCAATGTCTCTTTGTTCTACATCAAATAAGTTAGAAACAGACCCATTTACAGCTAACCAATTTAAAAGTTTATATCCTGCATTAATATTTACATTTAAAAAACCTCCTAATGGTCCTCTATTAAAATATCCTCCTAAAACATTATTTGTAATTACAACTTCATTCTCCTGAATGTTTGGTTGCTCAGCTAAATAAGGAAAATCTTTAGATTCGGATGCGATTAACAAGCTATTATAATAATTGTACTCTTGTGTGTATCTGCCAGAAATATTGCCAAAGAATTTGTCTTTGCTATAGTTTAATGCAAAAGAAAATTTATTGGCAGGAGTGTTTATAGGTGCTTCAGACTCGTCAACTACTCCATTTTGATTTACATCTACAATTGGCAAGTCACTATTGTCTAATTTCTTGTTTGCTTTAAAATAAGAGTAATTAAACCTTGCTGATAAATGGTTACTAAATCTATAATTAAGACCAATATCTAGTCCGTAAGTATCTACTCTACCAAAATTGACATATGAGTTAAAAACTCCTGTTGCCGCCGCTCCTGGGAAGTCTGCTGCTGGAATGTTGCCTGAAGAGACAACTGGGTTTGTGGGCGATCCTACTGCTGTGGAAATAATGAAATCTTCGTTAATTTCATAAAATAAATTTGCGTCAATAAACCACTTATAACTGTCAATACTGGCTTTATATCCCAATTCAAACGAATTTACTATTGTTGGCTGTAACGCATCTATTTCGGTACCATCCTGTAAGGTAAATCCTCTATCTTGACCACCATAGAATAATCCTCCTAAAATAAAAGCGTTGTATTCTTGTATTGTTGGAAACTTAAACCCTCTACCATAAGTAAACCTTAATGTACTATTTTCTGCTGTATAGTATAGTAACGCAAATTTTGGAGACAAACTAGCTCCTATCTTATTGTGATTATCTAATCGTAAGGATGCTATTGCTTTAATTTTTTCAGAAATTAAATAGTCTGCATGAATATAACTAGAGATGATATTTTGTTTAACAGGACCATTAAAATCATTTAATGAAGTTTGCTCAGATTCTGCACTATCAAATAACCCTTGTAAACCAATAATATAGCTAAAATTGCTGCCAATTTTGTTGTTGTACTGTATTTCACCTGTCCACCTGTCATTATTATTGATAAAAGCTGCTCTTTGAATAGCTGCCGCTTCGTCTCCACCCGTTCCTAAAGGATGAGCCGCAGGCAAAAAATTGAAAAATGTAGCTGTAGATATGGTATAAGAATTGTCGTTCTTTTCTGAATTATAAGAAATTTGCGCATAAAGTTTAGGCGATGTATAACGAACCTGTTGGTAATTTATTTCCCAATCTTTATAGTAATTCCTACCTATTGATGTGGGTGCGATATAATCTGATATCGAATAACCAGTATCAAAAATTAATTCTTTATCGGTGTTTAGTTTAAAATGAATACTTCCATTAATTTTAAACGATTGATGGTTATTTACCAGTCCAATTTCAGCTAAAGGAATATTTGCAGTTGATGAAGCAACGGGAATATATAGTGAATCAACAAATTTAAAATCTTCCCAAACAGTTCTCTCTGTGTTAACTTTAAATGCAACTCTATTGCTCAACCTGTGTCTTGTTGATATTCTAGTAGATAAAACACCTTGATTACCAAAAGTTTGAGATATGTCAGTGCCTTGTTTTTTAAAAGGGTTTTTGGTTTGAATATTGACTAAACCACTAAATGCATTTGCTCCGTATAAAGATGAAGAAGGTCCTAAAACTACTTCCATGCGATCTATATCTTCTTTTACTAATGGGTTCAATATTTGATAAGGAATATTTGCTGATATAATATTTGATATCCTATCATCTGTTAAGTATAAAGTAGATGTGTTAAAAGTGGAGGAAAATCCTCTTATATTGATATCAAAGCTATTAACACCTTTTTGAATAAAATCTACACCTTTTCCTCCTTCGATCAACTCTAAGTAATTTGGTGTAATTTTCTGTTCTATCCCTTTACTAGTTATTATGTTAACTGCAGAGGGAGCTCTTGTAATTTTTTCTGCTTGTCTAGTTGCAGAAATTACTATTTCATCTAAATTGCCACCTGATTCTTCTAATTCAACTTTTAAGTCATTAGTGTTACCGCTAACAGAAATAATTTTGGTTTTAAAACCAAGATAAGAAAATTTTAATTCGAATGTTTTTTTTTGATTTGTAGCTATCGAAAACTTACCATTATAACCAGTAGTTACTCCAATGTTTGTTCCTTTTACAATAATATTAACACCTGCTAAAGGCGTGTTATTTGTGTCTGTTACAACTCCTGAAACTTTTGTTTGCCCAAGTAAGTAAATACTGCTTCCTAAAAAAATAATTAAAATAAAATACTGTAATTTCATCTGTTTGTATTTTAAACTGTTAACAATAATATCTTCCTTTGTGTATATTATTTGTTTTGCAAAGTTTAGAGGAAAGTGCTGCTTTTGCTAAGCGCCGAAATCACTTGAACTGAGTTTTTAAGCAATAACACTTTTAAAATAATAAAGGTTTCCTTTGGGGGATACGTGTAAGTCATGGTTTTTGTTTTTTAAGATTGTGCATTGTAATTGGTTCAGTTTTTAATTCATATATTTTTAACTTTCTTTTGGCATTGCTAATAACACTTTTATTTTTGTTTGTATTTGCTTAATAACCGTTTAAAAGTACTTTAGTTTCCTTGCTTAATGGTCTGCATTTTTTAAAAACCCTTTAATAATTTATACGTTTAAGGTATTTTATTAATAGCAAAAGTGTTAACTATGGGCAATTATATTATAATCTGTTTATATTAAGCACTATAACTCTATTATTATCAACATAATTTAATTGATTAAGAACAAGTATACAAATATATTTTATATATACCTAAGTTTTTGAAGTATATTTTAATAGTTTTGCCAAAAGTTAAGTAAAATAAAGTTTTATAAATATTTACATTGTTTTACAATATATAACCACCATCAGCAACGAAAAAAGATCCTGTAGAGTAGCTGCTTTTAGATGAGGCTAAAAAGAGCACCAGTTCAGCTATTTCTTCTGGTTTGCCAAATCTTCTCATAGGTATATTTTTTTCTACTTTAGTTTTAATTTTTTCGTCTGTCCACAATATTTTACTGAAAGAGGTTTTTATTATTCCCGGGCATATTGTATTTACTCTAATGTTAAACTTTCCTAATTCTTTTGCTAAAACTTTTGTCAAAGAGTTTAAAGCAGCTTTACTAACTCCATATAGACCTCTATTTACTTCTGGTTTAATGCCATCTATACTGCTTATGTTTATTATGGTTCCTTTTGTTTCTTTTAAATAAGGGAGAGCTTTACTGCTTAATTTGATTATTGCTTTTAAGTTTACATTAATAACTTTATCAATAACTGAATCTTCTAACTCTAAAACAGGACCATAAACAGGATTTGTGGCCGCATTATTTACTACAATATCTATATACTTATATTTGCCAATTGTTTTATCTACAAGCATATCTAAAGCTTGGCTATCACCAGAATGCGCCTGTACTCCTAAGCAATTTACATCTAATTGTTTTAACTCACTCTCGGCTTTTAACACTCCTTCTTTCTTTCGTCCAGTAATTACAATATTTGCGCCCTGTTCTCCTAATAGTTTCGCTATTGCAAAACCTATACCCTTAGTAGCTCCTGTAATTATTGCTGTTTTATTTTTTAACGATTTATTTGACATATTCATTATTTTCCTACAATAAAACACGCTGTTGTTGTAAAGCTACCTCCAAAATTTAAACAAGCAACGTTATTAACATTGTCAACTTGGTAGTTTTTGGCAGTATTAGTAACTTGTTTATAAGCGTCTAACACCATTCTAACTCCTGTAGCTCCTACTGGATGACCTAAGCCTATAAGCCCTCCGCTTGGATTAATCGGGTTTTTTCCACTTTTAGCAATTGAGTTATTTTCAATGGCTTTCCAAGCCTCTCCTGGCTTAGTTAACCCAAAGTGCTCTATAGTGATGTATTCGGACATTGAAAAACAGTCATGAGTTTCAAAAACATCTATATTATTAACCGATATAGATGCTTTCTTATACGCATCTTCTATTGCTTTTCTCAAATAAGGAAAGGCATAAGAGTCACTGTTTGTAGTAAGGTTTAATTTTTCTTTTAGAGAAAGCGGGGCTGTTGTATGTCCCCAGCCCTTTATATATGGTATTTTGTTAATATTTATATTATTTTTTTGGGAATAGCTTTTAGCAAACTCCTCATTTGCTAAAACAACAGCGGCACCTCCGTCTGTGATTCTGCCACAATCACTTTTTCTAATTTTTCCTTCAATTTTTGGGTTTAGCTCATCATTAGTGCTAAAGTAATCTGAGTTAATTGTCCAATCTCTCGTTTGAGCATTGGGGTTTTCTTTTGCATTTGTCAGATTAATTTCAGAAATTCTATCTAAATAATTGTGATTAATTCTGTAGTTTTTATCGTAATAATCATAAATTTTACTAAACATATAGGGCCACATAAATTGCGCTTCTTTCCCCTCTTTATCAAACCATGCTGCAGAAGATAAATAATCTGCTGCTTGCTTAGAAGATACATTTTTCATTAACTCTAAACCCACTACCAATGAAGTAGCATAAGTATTTGACAAAATACCAGATATAGCCGAAACTAACGCCATACTACCTGAAGCGCACGCAGCCTCATGTCTTGAAACAGGAATTCCTCCAATATCAGGCAGAATACTAATAAGCATTCCTCCTAATTGACCTTGGTTTCCAAACAACTCTCCCACAAAATTGCCTATATGTGCAGATTCTATTTCAGATTCAGGAATATTGCAATTATCGATTGTCCCAATAACAGTATCTTGCATTATTTCATACAAACCAGATTTTTCTCTGTTCCAATTTCTTTTAAAATCTGTTTGGTAACCTCCTAATATATATATTCTTTGAGATGACATATTTTATCTAAATACTGTTAAATTCTTCTTTTAAGCCGTCTACTATTTCTGCAATAGACTCTCTTTTGTGAATTCTCCCAACACATTGCCCAGCAGACCATATATCTCGCCACGCCCTTTTATCATCATTGTGTTCTTTAAAATTTATAGCAGCATCTTTTAAGTTATCTACATCGAACCCATTTCGAAGAAGACTAGGTTTAAGGAAATTACCCAT
>JBKDZU010000052.1:0-35481 GCA_047971505.1 Tenacibaculum sp. | reverse complement strand
TTTCTTTATTTTAGGCTATGTATTTGACTTAAATGAGAATCTGAAATTTAAACCTGCATTACTTTCTAAAGTAGTAAGAGTTGCGCCCTTATCATTAGATGTATCGGCAAATTTTTTGTTTAACGAAAAGATTAGAGCTGGTATAGCGTGGAGGTGGAGTGACGCTCTGAGTGCCTTACTTGGTTTTCAGATAAGTAGAAATTTGCAGTTAGGCTATGCTTATGACTTAACTACTTCTAATTACAGTAACTATAATTCAGGAACGCACGAGCTAATGTTGAGATATGAAATGTTTGGTATTTTAGCAGTAAAGTCGCCGAGGTTTTTTTAGCTGCTAATGCTGTGCCTTTTTTGATGGTTTATTTTTGTCGGGTTAAAAGTTTAGCTATATGGTTTGTTTTGTTTACAAAAGATTGACATTAGATGGGTAATTAGTATAGTATTTTTATATAATTGATTAATCGTGTTTTATGAATTTTAGTACAGAGACTAAACATAAACACTGCACAAATATTTTAAAGAACTACACAGCCACCTTGTGCTCTCTCAACGCTTCGTTTAAAGAAGTTTTTTTGTCGGTGCTATTTTTGCGTTTTCCTATAATTAAAGCACAGGGAACTTGATAGCTACCAGCAGCAAATTTTTTGGTATAAGCCCCTGGTATAACTACTGAGCGTGTTGGAACTACCCCTTTTATTTCAATAGGCTTTTTACCTGTTACATCAATAATTTTAGTTGAAGCTGTAAGCACTGTATTTGCACCTAACACTGCTTCTTTTTCTACTTTAACACCTTCTACTACTATGCACCTCGATCCTATAAAGGCGTAGTCTTCAACAATAACAGGCGACGCTTGTAAGGGTTCTAAAACACCGCCAATTCCTACTCCACCTGACAGATGCACGTTTTTACCTATTTGAGCACACGAACCTACAGTTGCCCAAGTATCAACCATAGATCCGTTGTCAACATAAGCACCAATATTTACATAACTTGGCATTAAAATAGTTCCTGATGAAATATAAGCTCCATATCTTGCCACAGCATTAGGAACCACTCTTATGCCCTTAGCCTTATAGTTAGTTTTTAAAGGAATTTTGTCGTGATATTGAAAAATACCCACCTCCGAGACTTTCATTTTTTGAATGGGAAAATACAACACTACTGCTTTTTTTACCCACGTATTTATTTGCCATCCAGTATGTTTTGGCTCAGCAACTCTTAATGTACCCAAATCTAGTAAGTCAATTACTTGTTTGATGGCGTTTACAGTGGGTTGTTCCTTTAGTAAATTGCGATTATCCCACGCTCTTTCAATGCTGCACTTTAAGTTTTTTATCTGTAGTTCTGACATCTTTAAATTAAATTTACCAAAAATAATTAGGCAAATATAATTTTTGTGTTGATAATAATTACAATAATTTATTTTTTTTAAGCATAAAGCAAATTACAGTTAAATTTAGTTATTTTTGCTGCAAAAATTTATGGGTAGGATTCTGGCCATAGACTTTGGCAAAAAAAGAAGCGGAATAGCGGTTAGCGATGAGCTTAAAATAATAGCATCGGGTTTAACAACCGTATTTACAAATAAGCTGTTAGAATTTTTAAAAAAGTACACCACAGATGAAAAGGTTGACCTGTTTATAATTGGAAAGCCCAAACGTTTAAATAATACCGATAGTGAAATTGAAGTTTTAATTACTGAGTTTTTAAAAAAATTATCTGATAAAATTCCAGACATACCTATAAAACGCATAGATGAACGTTTTAGTTCAAAAATAGCCTTTAAAACTATGATTGACATTGGTGTAAGCAAAAAAAAACGTCAAAATAAATTTTTAATTGACAAAATTAGCGCCACTGTTATACTTCAATCGTACTTATACTATAAGTAGGTTTTTTCAAAAAAGCTTTATTTGTACTTTTGTCTGCGCAAAAAATAAATAAATGATATTACCTATTGTTGCTTACGGAGATCCTGTATTGAGAAAAAAAACAAAAGAGATAAACTCAGACTACCCAAAACTAGTTGAGCTAATTGCCGATATGAAACAAACCATGTACAACGCAGAAGGAGTTGGCTTGGCAGCTCCTCAAATAGGAAAAGCCATTCGTTTGTTTGTAATTGACGCGAGTTTGTTTGCTAACGACAATGAAATAAGCGATAGCGAAAGAGCTGTTTTAAGAAATTTCAACAAGGTTTTTATCAACCCAAAAATACTAAAACAACAAGGTGAGTTGTGGGCATTTAACGAGGGTTGTTTAAGCATTCCAGAAGTAAGAGAAGATATATTTCGACAACAAACAGTTACTATTGAGTACAAGGACGAAAACTTCAACTATCACACAGAAACACTAAATGGCTTGGCAGCCCGAATTTTTCAGCACGAATACGATCACCTTGAAGGAGTATTGTTTACCGATAAGCTTTCATCTCTTAAAAAAAGGCTGATTAAAAAAAAGCTAGACAATATTTCAAAAGGGAAGGTTAAGCCTGGATATAGAATGCAATTTCCTATTGACAAAAAATAAAAGCTAATAAAACTAATCTTTAATTAAAACTATTCAAAGCAGAAGTTGGTTTAAGACAATCACTTTTGATATATTTACAAAAAAAACAATAAATACAATGAAATTTAGTAAAATTATATCACTGGCAGGTAAGCCTGGGTTATTTGAAATCTTATCTCAAACAAAAAAAAGGCTTATAGTAAGGTCAATTACTGAAGACAAGCGCTTTCCAATTACAGATGTTCGCAATATAAGCTTATTAGAAAACATAGCCATCTACACTAGTGAAAAAGAAGTGCCTTTAGCCAAAGTAATTAAAAATATTGCAGATAAAGAACTTGGAAAAGAAGCCTTGTCGCATAAAGAAAGTAGTGAAAAACTTATTGCCTATTTTAGTGAAGTTTTACCCAATTTTGACCAAAAGCGCGTGTATGTTTCAAATATAAAAAAGATATTGCGTTGGTATAATATTTTAGTTAAAGCTAATTTTAATTTTGATTCTTTGGAGGATGGAGAAGTTCAAAAGTCAGAAGAGCAAAAATAATCTATGAATACTAGAAAACAACAAATACAGGCCTTTGAGCGTTTGCTCAATATAATGGATAAGCTTAGAGAATGCTGTCCGTGGGATAAAGAGCAAACCATGCAAAGCTTAAGGCATTTAACCATTGAAGAAACTTATGAACTTGCCGAAGCCATTTTAGACAACAACTTGCAGGAAATAAAAAAAGAACTAGGCGACCTTTTACTACACATAGTTTTTTACGCCAAGATTGGAAGCGAAAAAAAGGCTTTTGACATAGCAGATATAGCTAATAGCATTTGTGATAAGCTAATTGAAAGGCATCCGCATATCTATGCCCAAACAAAAGTAAAAGATAAAAAAGATGTAAAACAAAATTGGGAAAAATTAAAATTAAAAGAGGGCAGGGAATCGGTATTAGAAGGGGTTCCCAAAAGCTTGCCCGCCTTGATAAAGGCTGAAAGAATACAACAAAAAGTAGCAGCGGTGGGTTTTGATTGGGAAAAGCCTTGTCAAGTATGGGAAAAAGTTAAAGAAGAATTAGAAGAGTTAAATAGTGAATTAAAAAATAAGCGTACAGAAAAAATTGAACAAGAATTTGGCGATGTGCTATTTTCCTTAATCAATTACGCTCGCTTTATTGGGGTTAACCCTGAAAATGCCCTTGAAAAAACCAATAAAAAGTTTATAAACAGATTTAAGTATATAGAAAAAGAGGCTTTTAAACTGGGGTTACAATTACCAGATATATCTGTTGTTGATATGGATTTTTTCTGGGAAGCATCTAAAGAAATTTACAAATAAGATTTTCCGAACAAAGAACACAAAAAGCTTTTTGTCAATATACTTACAAAAAATCAAAACTTGCATTTGCTGATTGAATCTAGCCTTATTAAAAGGCAAGAACAATTAATACAAAAATATTTTTGCTCTAATAGTTTTAAGTCTTACTTTCGCTTTCTGCAAAAATCAGGAAATGAAAAAAGACCTACAAGCACCTATTGCCGATAAGCAAGCTGTTGAGTTAATTAAACACGGCGATATTAGAATAGACAATTATTTTTGGATGCGCTTGAGCGATGCTCAAAAAAACGCCAAAAATAAAGATGCCCAAAGCCAAAAGGTTTTCGACTACTTAAATGCCGAAAACAAATACTACCACAAGGCAACTGCTCATACCAAAGATTTTCAGCAAAAATTATTTGAAGAAATGAAAGGGAGGATTAAAGAAGACGACGAGTCAGTTCCTTACAAAAAAAACGGATATTATTATATAGTCAGATATGAAAAAAGCAAACAATATCCTATTTTCAGCAGAAAAAAAGAAAGTTTAAATACTGAGGAAGAAGTTCTTTTTAATGTCAATAAATTAGCCGAGGGCTACAATTATTTTCAGTTATCTGGGTTAAATATAAGCACAAATAATAAACTAGCTGCCTTTGCTACAGATACAGTGGGCAGGCGCAAGTATACAATTGAGGTAAAAAATTTAGAAACCCAGCAAATATACACTGACAAGATTCAAAATACCACAGGTAGTTCAGTTTGGGCAAACGACAATAAAACTCTGTATTATACTAAAAAAGATTCAGTAACTTTAAGAAGCTTTCAGGTGTACAAGCATATTTTAGGAACCTCTACTTCTGAGGATATGCTAATTTATGAAGAGGTAGATGAAACTTTTGATGTTTATATTTATAAATCAAAATCTGACAAATATCTAATTATAGAATCTTCGAGCACCCTGACCACTGAGTGCAGAGTACTAGAAGCCGATAAGCCTGAAGGAACTTTTAGAGTTATTCAAGAGCGTGAAAAAAACTTAGAATATGAAATAGCTCACTATAATGACTCTTTTTATATAAGAACTAACAAGGATAATGCGAGCAATTTTAAACTTGTAAAAACCCCCGAAAACAATACATCAAAAGAAAATTGGGTCGATGTAATTCCACACAGAGAAAACACTTTATTGGAGTCCTTTTCAATATTTAAAGACTTTTTGGTGCTTGAGGAAAGGATAAAAGGATTAAACAATATAAGAATAAAGCGCTGGGATAACACAGTAGATTACTATTTGCCTTTTAATGAACAAACATATTCAGCAGGGATATACACAAATCCAGAGTTTGATACTGACAATCTTCGCTACTGGTACAATTCAATGACCACTCCTTATTCTGTTATTGATTTTAATATGAATAGCAAAACCAAAGAAATTAAAAAACAACAAGAGGTTTTAGGCGGAAAGTTCAGCAAGGATAACTACATGAGTAAGCGCATTTGGGTAAGGGCAAGAGATGGTAAAAAAGTGGCCTTATCAATAGTATATCACAAGGATACTAAAATTGACAAAAACACGCCAGTACTTCAATATGCTTATGGTTCTTACGGATACACTATTGACGACAGTTTTTCTATTACTCGGTTGAGTTTATTAGACAGAGGCTTTGTGTTTGCCTTAGCCCATATTAGAGGAGGACAATACTTAGGCAGACAGTGGTATGAAGACGGTAAAATGTTAAACAAAAAAAACACCTTTACTGATTTTGTAGATTGTTCTAAATATTTGATAAACAATAATTACACTTCTCCACAGCACTTATATGCTATGGGAGGTTCAGCAGGAGGCTTATTGATAGGGGTAATTTTAAACACAAACTCAGAGTTGTACAAAGGAGTAATTGCTACTGTTCCTTTTGTCGATGTAGTTTCAACCATGTTAGACAGTAGCATACCGCTAACAACTAGTGAATACGATCAGTGGGGCAATCCTAATGAAAAAGAGTTTTACGACTATATAAAATCGTATTCGCCTTATGATCAAGTACAAGCCAAAGACTATCCAAATATATTAGTTAACTCAGGTTTGCACGATAGCCAAGTGCAATATTGGGAACCAACAAAATGGGTTGCCAAGTTAAGAGCACTAAAAACCGACGATAATTTACTGCTCTTACACACAAATATGGAAGCGGGTCATTCGGGTGCTTCGGGCAGATTTGACTCACTAAAAGAAATTGCCGAAAAATATACCTTTCTTTTGATGCTAGAAAATAAATTGCAATAAAAATCATTTTTTCTTTTATAATAATATCCTCAGCAGTAAAAAAATAATGAATCACCTCAGCATTAGCAATACAATTTTAGATTTGGTGGGAGAAACCCCCTTGGTTAAGTTACACAGTATAACAAAAAAACTTCCAGGTAAGCATTACGCTAAAATTGAATCTTTTAATCCTGGTCATTCTGCTAAAGATCGCATTGCTCTACACATAGTAAATGCGGCCGAAAAAAAAGGACTTATAAAAAAAGGCAGTACTATTGTTGAAACTACCTCAGGCAATACAGGCTTCTCATTGGCAATTATCTGTATAATAAAAGGATATAAATGTATTTTGGCAGTTAGTGATAAGTCATCCCAAGATAAAATTGATCTGTTGCAAGCCATGGGAGCCGAGGTACATATATGCCCTGCAAATGTTCCAGCAAACGATGCTCGTTCTTATTATCAGGTTGCAAAAAAGATACACCAAAAAACACCAAATTCAATATATATTAATCAGTACTTTAATCCTCTAAATATCGAAGCCCATTACCTTAGTACAGGTCCTGAAATATGGCGACAAACCCGAGCCAAAGTAAGTCATGTTGTTGTGGCGAGTGGCACAGGAGGAACCATCTCAGGAGTAGGGCGTTATTTAAAAGAACAAAATTCTGAAATAAAGATTTTAGGCATTGATGCTGTTGGATCAGTTATAAAAAAATACCACGAAACTAGAGAGTTTGACACAAGCGAAATTAGTCCTTATAGGATTGAAGGTTTAGGAAAAAACCTAATACCTAGCTCAACTGACTTTGATGTGATTGATGCTTATGAAAAAGTTTCAGACAAAGAGGCAGCCTTAAAGGCAAGAGAATTGTTAAAAGCAGAAGGAATTTTTGCAGGTTATACCTCAGGTGCTGTACTTCAAGGTTTACAGCAGTATGCTAAAAAGGCTTATTTTGACAATAACAGCGTGGTAGTAGTAATTTTACCCGATCATGGTTCGCGTTATATCAATAAAATATACTCCGATAAGTGGATGCAAGCACAAGGTTTTTTGTAGTTTATTTTATGCTTGTATTTAATGCTCTTAGCTTGAGATAAAAGCTAATTCAATTTTTAACACAAAGCAGAATCTGTGCTTTTACTTTCTAAAAAAGATAATGTGTTTTTTTCTATTCTATTAAGAGCAAAGTTCATATCTGTTTTTACAAAGGTTTCTCCAGTAATTTGTTGGTACAGTTCAATATATCGTTTTGAAATTTCATCTACCTTTTTGTCCGATAAATTGGGTATTTGCTGTCCTTTTTTGCCCTGAAAGCCATTTTTAAGCAACCACTCACGAACAAACTCTTTTGAAAGTTGCTTTGGTTTATCCCCTCTATCTCTGGCTTGCTTATAATCTTCTGCATAGAAATATCTAGAGGAATCGGGGGTGTGTATTTCGTCAATTAAAACAATTTTTCCACTTTTAGTTTTTCCAAACTCATATTTAGTATCTACTAAAATCAAGCCCCTTTGCTCAGCTAATTCAGTACCTCTTTTAAAAAGCTTGCGAGTGTATTTTTCTAAAACATTATAATCTTGTTCTGAAACTATACCCTTAGCCAAAATATCTTCTTTTGATATATCCATATCGCATCCGGTTTTATCTGCCTTAGTTGATGGAGTAATTACAGGGTTGGGAAACCTGTCATTTTCCCTCATCCCCTCGGGTAATTCTACACCACATAGCAGCCTTTTCCCTGTCTTATACTCACGGTTAGCATGTCCTGATAAATAACCTCTAATTATCATTTCTACCTTAAAGGGTGTGCACAAATGTCCTATAGTAACATTTTTATCTGGGCTGCCTATAAGCCAGTTAGGAACAATATCGGCTGTTTTGTTCATCATCTTAACAGCTAGCTGATTTAAAACCTGTCCTTTATAAGGAATTTGCCGAGGTAAAATTACATCAAATGCAGATAGCCTATCGGTGGCTATCACTACCAATAACTCGTCATTAATATTGTAAACCTCTCTTACCTTGCCCCTGTAAACAGACTTTTGCTTTGGGAACTGAAAATTGGTTTTAACTATAGTATTCATCCATCTTGTGATTTTAATACAAAAAGTAAAATTAGTTTTTTTTTGCTCTTATAAGCTTAGTTTTTGTGTGTTTTTGACAAAATTCATTTTGAGGACTATAACTTTTACTATGCCTTATTTTTCTTTTTACACAAAAGTTAAATTGTCGTGGTGTTTCATGTCATAGTGTGAAAGTGTTTCATAGCCTGCACAGTTTTTTAAGTTTGTAATTGACAAACCTATTTCTGTTTTATCTAGATTAATTTTGTATTATAAACTAAAGATTTAAAACAATTAATTGACGTTAACTACTATTTTAAGTATCTCAATAAAGCAGTTGATAAAATTGAAAGCTATTCAAGCAAACCTCAAAACTCAACCGTTTTAGCACTTAATTATTAAATATAAAAAGCTAGATAAGCTCAAAAAAACACAGAATTGAAATACTGTTCAAACAAAATATATTAATCGTAAAAAGCACATAAAACATTTTTTTTAAATAATTTTATGTAGTTTTACTAAATATAAATAAAAAAGGAAGTGTTCTTAAAGAGAATTTATAAATAAAATGTTTGATATTAAAGGTAAAGTTTGTGTAATCACTGGAGGTAATGGTGCTCTTGGAGGAACAATTGTCAGATATTTATTAAGGCAAAAAGCCAAGGTAGTAGTATTAGATTTTAATCAAGAGCGATTAGACAAAGCAATAGAAACTTTAAAAAGAATAAGCCCTGAAGTAATAGGCTTTTTTTGTAATGTTTTGGAACAAGATATGGTAAAAAACGCTGCCGAAAGAGTTGTAAAAAAATGGGGGAAGGTAGATGTGTTACTAAATGCAGCGGGAGGGAATATGCCTGGAGCAACAATACCAGAAAACAAGACAGTTTTTGATATTAAATTAGATGATTTTAAGAAAGTATCTGACTTAAACCTTAACGGAACTTTAATACCCTCATTGGTTTTTGGAAAAATAATGGCAAAGCAAGGCAATGGAGTTATTGTTAATTACTCATCAATGGCAGTTTATAGAGCTATAACAAGGGTTGTTGGATACTCGGCCTCTAAGGCAGCAGTAACTAACCTAACCCGGTGGATGGCAACTGAATTTGCATTAAAATTTGGTGATAAGTTACGAGTTAATGCCATTGCACCTGGTTTTTTTATTGGCAATCAAAACCGAAGCTTGCTTTTAAACAAAGACGGATCTTATACAGATAGAGGACAAACAATTATAGCAAATACTCCTATGAAAAGATTTGGAGAGGCAGAGGAACTAAATGGAGCAATTCATTGGTTAATAAGCGATGCCGCATCATTTGTAACTGGAGTTGTGATACCTATAGACGGAGGATTTAATGCTTTTAGCGGTGTTTAATAAATATAAATATAATGATGATTAAGACCTGGAGGTGGTACGGACCACATGATAGTGTATCGTTTGATGACATAAAACAATCAGGAGTAACAGAAATAGTGACCTCGTTACACGATAAGCCTTACGGAGCTCTTTGGACAAAAGAAGCCATTAAAAAAAGACAAAGCTTATTGAAAGAAAACGGTTTAAACTGGCTAGTTGTCGAAAGCATTCCTGTGCATGAAGACATAAAAACTCGAACAGGAAACTTTAAGGAATATATAAAAAACTATAAGCAGAGTATTGAAAATCTCGCTGCATGCAGAATCCGTATTGTTTGCTATAACTTTATGCCAATAATGGATTGGACCAGAACCAATTTATATTACAGATTAGAAAATGGTGCAACTACCGTAAAATTTGAGTTTATTGCATTGGCTGCTTTTGATTTATTTATTTTAAAAAGAAAAAACGCGGAAGCAGATTATACCAAAGAAGAAATATCTTCTGCAGAAAAATACTTTTCAAGCCTAGATGCTGAAAGAACAGAAACTTTAATTCAAACACTTATAGCAAATTTACCAGGAACCGATAAAAAATATACTTTAGATGAATTTAGAGAAGTGCTGTTGAAGTATAGAAATATTGATGAAAATACATTAAAAGAACATCTTTTCCTTTTTTTAAAAGAAATAATTCCGGTTGCTGAACGCACTGGTGTTCGGATGTGTATACATCCTGATGATCCGCCATTTACTTTATTAGGGTTACCCAGAATTGTAAGCACAATAAATGATATTTCAGATATAATTAACGCTGTTGACAGTCCTGTCAATGGCTTAACGTATTGCACGGGATCTTTAGGTGTTAGAAAAGACAATGATCTTTCAAAAATATTTACCAAGTTTTCAAACAAAGTGCACTTTATACACTTGAGAAGTACTTTAAGAGACGAGAAAAAGAATTTTTTTGAAGCAACTCACATAGATGGAGATGTCGATATGTACCAAATAATAAAGCTTATTTTGTTAGAGCAAAAACGCAGAAAAGAACTAGGCAGAAAGGATGCTGCAATACCGATGCGCCCTGATCACGGACATCAAATGATGGATGATTTAAACAAAAAATTTTATCCTGGCTATTCTTGCATCGGCAGAATGAAAGGCTTAGCAGAATTAAGAGGTATGGAAATGGGAATTTTAAAATCACTAACCTTTTACGATTAATAAACGATGAATTTAAATGCTGTAAAAACTTTTATTTCTGACAATTTTTTGTTAGAAACTGAACAAGCAAATATATTATATCACAACTATGCCAAAGACTTATCCATAATAGATTACCACAACCATCTTTCTCCATATATAATAGCAAAAAACAAACCCTTTCAGAGTATAACCAAAGCATGGTTGCAAGGAGATCATTATAAATGGCGCGCTATGCGTGCCAATGGAGTTGATGAACACTGTATTACAGGAGAGGCTTCAGAGTACAAAAAGTTTGAGAAATGGGCAGAAACCGTACCTAAAACTTTGAGAAATCCATTATTTCACTGGACACAACTTGAACTAAAACGCTATTTTAATATTGAAACAATTTTAGATGCAAGCACAGCTAATAAAATTTATCATTTGGCCAATTCAATTTTAAAAGAAAAAACTCCTGTTCAACTTTTGGAAGATATGAAAGTAGAGTTGATTTGCACAACTGACGACCCAATAGATAATCTTTCATATCACAAATTAATATCAAAAAGTGACAATAATATCAGGGTGCTTCCAACTTTTAGATCTGATAGCTTATTTTTAATAAACCAAAAAAACTTTTTAGATTATATTAAAAAACTTTCTAGGTGTGTTGGTTTTTCCATTTTTAATTTAGAAAACTTGTTAGAAGCCATAGACAAAAGAATAGACTTTTTTAACGATAATGGTTGTTGTATATCGGATTATGGCATAGGAGGACCATTAGCTATGGCAGACTTTAAAGAAGAAGAAATAGCCTCAATAGTTAAAAGAAGATTGAGTAGTCAAACTATTTCCCAAGCAGATGTGTATAAATACAGATCTTTTCTGTTAATTTTTTTAGGGAAAAAATACAGCGAAAAAGGTTGGGTACAGCAATATCATTTAGGAGCCATAAGAGATAACAACGAACAATTACTTCAGGAAAGAGGGGCAGATATTGGATGTGATTCTGTAGGAGATTATTGTTTTGGAGATGCTTTGTCAAAATTATTTAATTGTTTAAATCTAGAAAATAAGCTGCCTAAAACTATTGCGTATAATTTAAATTCTGCTCATAATGAAGTATTTGCATCAATGATGGGAAATTTTAACAAAGATTTTAAACCATCTAAAATGCAATGGGGGGCGGCTTGGTGGTATTTAGATCAAAAGGACGGAATAGAGAAGCATTTAAATACATTGTCTAATATAGGATTACTTAGTAATTTTATAGGAATGGTTTCCGATAGCCGTAGCTTTTTGTCCTTTCCAAGACATGAATATTTCAGAAGAGTATTATGTAATTTAATTGGAAATGACATTAAAAAAGGACTCCTGCCCAACGATATTGTTTTCTTTGGAAAAATGGTGCAAGATATATGCTACAACAATGTAAAAGCATATTTCAATTTTTAAGTCAATTGTTAAAAGACATGAAAAAAGTAGTAACATTAGGGGAAATAATGCTGAGGTTATCACCTCCCGGTTTTTTGAGATTCTGTCAAGCTCAAAACTTTAATGTAGTTTATGGAGGAGGAGAATCTAATGTAGCAATTTCATTAGCAAATTATAATATTCCTACAGAATTTGTAACCAGATTACCAAATAACGATATTGGAAAATGCGCTTTAATGGAACTTAAAAAAAGAAATGTAAAAACAGATAATATTATCTTTGGAGGAGATAGGCTGGGAATTTATTTCTTAGAAAAAGGAGCAGTGCACAGAGGAAGCAAGGTAATTTACGACAGAACTCATTCGGCAATGAGTCAAATAGAAACAGGGATGATAGATTGGGATGCAGTTTTTAAAGATGCCGAATGGTTTCATTGGACGGGAATCACTCCGGCAATATCTCAAAGTGCAGCAGATGTTTGTCTAGAAGCCTTAAAAATTGCAAAGTCTAGAGGGATTACAATTTCCACAGATATAAATCATCGAAAAAAACTATGGAACTACGGGAAAAAACCAAGTGAAGTAATGCCTGAATTAATAGATTATTGCGATATTATTATTGGAGTTTATCCGCAAAAAAAAGATATAGCCGATAAGGATGGCAAAGTTAAAGCTGAAGCTTTTTTATCTGTTTTTAAGCAAATGATGAAGGAATTTCCAAATGCTAAAAAAGTAGTTTCAACAATAAGAGGCACTGTAAATGCTTCTTATAATACATGGGCAGGAGTTTTGTACGATGGCAAAAATTTTTTCACCTCTCCAACCTATAAGATAACCTATATTGTAGATAGAATTGGAGGAGGAGATGCGTTTGTAGGAGGTCTTATATACGGATTAAAAACACATCAAGGGAACAACCAATTTGCATTAAACTTTGCTGTAGCTGCTTCTTGCTTAAAACATACGATTAATGGAGATGCCAATTTGGTAGTGTTAGAAGAGGTAGAAAAGCTTTTAAATAACACTGCTGCTTACGGTCAAATTTCAAGATAAAAATAAAATAATAATATGGCTCGTTTTTCAAGAATAGAAGTAGTAATTGCAATGAAAGAAACAGGATTGATCCCTTTGTTTTATCACCCAAGTGTTGAAGTATGCAAAAAAGTGCTGAAATATTGTTATAATGGTGGAGCACGCTTATTAGAATACACAAGCCGAGGCGATTTTGCTTTTGAAATATTTTCTGAGCTTAGCAAATACGCAAAAAAAGAACTTCCTGAAATGATATTAGGAGTAGGCTCTATTACAGATGCAGCTGCAGCATCCCTTTATATGCAACTTGGAGCAAACTTTATAGTTACCCCTGTTTTAAGAGAAGACATTGCTGTTGTTTGTAATAGAAGAAAAGTTTTATGGTCTTCAGGATGTGGGTCATTAACAGAAATAGCTAAAGCAGAACAACTCGGTTGTGAAATTATAAAGTTGTTTCCCGGCGGAATACACGGTCCTGATTTTGTAAAGGCAATAAAAGGACCTCATCCTTGGACAGACATAATGCCTACCGGTGGGGTTTCTACCACAAGAGAAAGTTTGGAGTTATGGTTTTCAGCAGGTATAACTTGTGTAGGAATAGGCTCAAAGCTTATTTCAAAAGAAATTTTGGAAACAGAAAATTTTCATAAATTGACAACAGAAGTTCAACGTATTTTAAAAATTATCAAAAAGTGTAAAAAGCAATAGTTATCACAGTGAAAAAGGACATAAAATTTTTTATTTATCTAATTGCAAGCATTGCTGTTATTGGATGTACTGCTAATCATAAAAAGAAGACACTTAAATTAGCTCATGGATTGGATATTAATCATTCTGTTCATAAAGCTATGTTAAAAATGGGGGAGGATCTATTAAAAATATCTGATGGTCAGATGAATTTAGAAATATATCCCAGTCAGCAATTAGGCACAGAGCGTCAGTGTTTGGAGCTATTGCAAATTGGAAGTTTGGATATGACTAAGGTATCTTCTGGAGTTATGGAAAACTTTGCCCCAAAAATGAAAGTTTTTGGAGTTCCTTTTTTGTTTAAAAGCAGAAAACATGTTTATAAAGTTTTAGATGGAAAAATAGGGAAGCAACTATTAAAGGAAAGCGAAGCTTATAGGCTAAAGAGCTTAGGGTATTACGATGCAGGTAGTAGAAGTTTCTACACAAAGGATACACCTGTTGATATGCCTGAAGATCTTAATGGTTTAAAGATAAGAGTAATGGAAAGTGTAACAGCTATGAATATGGTAAGAAGTTTAGGAGGTTCTCCAACACCTATCTCATGGGGAGAGCTTTATACTGCATTACAGCAAGGAGTAGTTGATGGAGCAGAAAATAATCTTCCCAGTTTTTATCTATCTGGGCATTATGAGGTCTGCAAATTTTTTATATTAGATGAACATACCGTATTGCCAGATGTACTACTTATTGGAATCCACACATGGAAAAAGCTAACTAAACAGCAACAGATTTGGTTACAACAGGCAGTAGACAAATCTATTTCTTATCAAAGAGAACTATGGATTAAAGATGAAGAGAAAGCTTTAAACGAAGTACAAAAAGCAGGAGTAAAAGTAATAAGACCAGACAAATCATTGTTTTTTAAAAAAGTAGAAAACATCTATAAGCAATACAAAGCAGAGAATAAGGACTTGTATACACTAGTACAGCAAATTAAAGAAGCACAGTAATAAACTGAAAAACAACTAATTTTCAGTAAATTTAAAAAACTTAACAGAAATAAAACCAAGTTGCGATTATTAAAATTTAACAAGTGAAAATTTTAAGGAAACATATAAATAAATGTGTTGAAAAGATTCTTGTAGTTATTATGGCTTTTATGGTCATAAATGTTATATGGCAAGTATTTTCGCGATACATACTCAATTCGCCAAGCTCATTTACAGACGAGTTGGCAAGGTATTTAATGATTTGGCTGGGGGTTATGGGAGCTGCATATTTATCTGGAAGGAATGCTCATGTGGCTATTGATATAATTAGTGCTCGATTTGGCAAAAAGGTAAAGAAGCGTTTAGCTTCAATTGTAAGGATACTCATCATCACCTTTGTCTTTTTAACATTTATTGTCGGAGGGTCAAAACTGGTATATATAACATTTACTCTTAAACAATATTCTCCAGCACTTCAAATACCACTAGCATTGGTATATATAGTAATTCCACTAAGTGGTTTTTTAATTGTATATTATAAAATTTCTGACTTTTTTAATACTGAAACATAATGGAATATCTGCCAATTTTTGTTTTAATTATAAGTTTTGTTATTCTTTTAGCTATACGAATGCCAGTTGCTTGGAGTATTGCCATATCATCTATGTTAACTATTTTGGTAAGTATTCCTGTATTGCCAGCCTTTACTACCATAGCCCAAAGAATAGCTACAGGATTAGATAGTTTTGCTTTATTGGCAATTCCTTTTTTTGTATTGTCGGGGCAATTAATGAATAAGGGAGGAATAGCCCACAGGCTTATTGCTTTTGCTAAAACTTTGGTAGGAACTTTTCCGGGAGGCTTAGCTTTAATAAATATTATTTCGGCAATGTTTATGGGAGCCATAGCTGGATCTGCGATGGCATCTGCATCAGCAATGGGCAGTATTTTAGGACCAGAAATGGAAAAAGAAGGATACTCAAAAGAATTTGGAGCTGCGGTTAATATTACCTCTTCTACCACAGGGTTAATCATACCCCCAAGCAATATTTTAATTGTTTATTCTTTAGCAAGCGGAGGAGTATCTATAGGAGCATTGTTTTTGGCGGGGTACATTCCCGGAATTTTAACAGGCTTGTTTTTAATGATAGTTGCTTCTATTTGGGCAAAAAAATACAAGTATAAACAGGGTCAAAGAAGTTCTTTAAAGCAAGTAATTACAACCTTTATTGGAGCTATACCTAGTTTATTGCTATTAGTTGTTGTAATTGGAGGAATTGTAATGGGTATTTTTACAGCTACTGAAGCTTCTGCATTAGCGGTTCTTTATACACTACTGTTAGGGTTTTACTATAAGGAAATTTCAGTGAAAGATCTGCCTAAAATTTTGTTAGACTCCACAAGTACAACTGCTATTGTAATGCTTTTAATTGGAACTTCTATGTGTATGTCATGGGCAATGTCTTATGAAAACATACCTCAAGCGATAAGTAATATACTGTTGAATATTAGCGATAATAAAATTATTATTTTGCTAATCATTAACCTTATATTACTATTTGTCGGAATATTTATGGATATGACTCCGGCAGTTTTAATATTCACTCCAATTTTTTTGCCTATTGTTATCAATTTAGGGATGAATCCCATACAATTTGGAATTTTAATAGTTCTAAATCTTTGTGTGGGATTATGCACACCACCTGTAGGGTCTGTTTTATTTGTAGGAGTAGGAGTTGCCAATACAACTATTGAAAAAGTTATCAGACCGTTGTTTTTTTTATTCCTAGCAATGATTTTAGGATTATTATTAGTAACATATTTTTCTGGATTAACATTGTGGTTGCCAAAATTATTTGATTTAATTTAAGATAATTGCAAATAATTACTGACACTATCCCCGTTAGCTGTTTTTTAAAAATAGTTTATTTTGTATATGTTTGAGTGTAATTTGGGAAGTCTTTTAAAAAACTATAGTTTTGGTTTTTAGCATCAACCCTATAACAATAGTGTTTCAAACCGTTGGTTACTACTAAAAAACTAGCATTTAACTTTGTGTTATATATGGCAATCTGATCAAAAACGCCTTGAGTAATTTTTACCGATGGCGCCTTGCATTCTACAACAATAAAGGGCAAGCCCTCAGAGCTAAATACAACTATATCAATACGTTTTTTAAACTGATTAAGTGTAATTTGCCTTTCAACGGCAATTAAAGAAACAGGATATTTTTTTACCTCTATTAAATATCGAATAAAGTGCTGCCTAACCCATTCTTCACGAGTTAAGGTTACAAATTTTTTGCGCAAGCCATCAAAAATATACCTTTTGTTTTTCTTACTTTTGATTCTAAAATTCCAACAAGGGAGGTTTAATTTATCCATTTATCAAAAATAGTAAATACTTTTACAATTTACTATAAGCAGTTTTTTTATGAATCAGATAGCACATCTTATTAACAGTATAGATTCAGGAGATGTAAAGCCAATTTATTTTTTAATGGGTGATGAGCCCTATTTTATCGATAAAATATCTGAACACATACAAAATAAAATTTTAAGCGAGGCAGAAAAAGAATTTGATCAAACCATTACCTATGGCAGGGATATAAGCATTGAACAAATAGTTTTATTGGCTAAGCGATTTCCTATTTTAGCAGAGCGTCAATTAATAATTGTAAAAGAAGCTCAGTATTTAAGCAATACAATTGATAAAATTGAAAGCTATGCAAGTAATCCCCAAAACTCAACCGTTTTAGTATTTAATTATAAGTATAAAAAGCTAGATAAGCGCAAAAAAACTTATAAAACCATAGCCAAAAATGGGTTGCTTTTTGAAAGCAAAAAACTGTACGAAAATCAAGTAGTTGATTGGATTGTTAAATTTTTAGCCAATAAAGAATTCGCTATTCAGCCACAAGCCGCACAGATGCTAGTAGCTTATCTAGGTACCGATTTAAGCAAAATTAACAATGAATTAGAAAAGTTGCTTACAGTATTATCTGCCAAAACCACAATAAGCTCTGAACATATTGAAAAAAATATTGGAATCTCAAAAAACTTTAACAATTTTGAATTACTCAAAGCCATTGGGCAAAGAAATATTGTAAAGGCAAATCAAATTATTAACTATTTTGCTGAAAATCCAAAGAACAATCCCCTAGTAATGAGCATATCTTTGTTATTTAGCTTTTTCACTCAGTTATTTGTTTACCATAGTTTAATAGATAAATCAAAAAATACAGTTGCTAAAACCTTAAAAATTAACCCTTACTTTGTTGATGATTATGTAAGTGCAGCAAAAAATTACCCAATGCGAAAAGTATCGCAAATTATAAGTTTACTCAGAGATGCTGATTTGAAAAGCAAAGGAATAGGAGCAAACTCTCTGCCACAGTCAGCTATACTTAAAGAATTGCTATTTAAAATATTGCACTAATACCAATACAGTGCAACAAGCTAAAGTTGAGCAAATAAAAAAATGTAGAATTAAAATACTACTCAAACAAAACATAATTAATCGTAAAAAAATATATAAAACATTTTTTTTAAATAATTTTATGTAGTTTTACTAAATATAAATAAAAAAGAAAATCTATTTTGGTAAAAATAATTTAACACTAACTCATTTAACTAAAGTTATATAATTTTTAATATAATGAATAAAATAGCAATAGCACTTATAGCAATTATAACACTTGTACTATCTTGTAAAACAGATAATAAAGCTAAAACAAAACTAAGTAATTTAAGCACCCCTTTTTCGGAGGAAGAAAAAATTGACTCGGCAAACATAAAAAAATTATTTAACACAGCACTGACAAAAGGGAAGTCATACGAATGGCTTAGAGAACTAACCTCTATTGGCGGCAGGCTTTCAGGCTCTGAGCAAGCTACAAAGGCGGTGTATTGGGGAGTAAAAGTAATGAATGAAGTAGGATTAGATTCTGTTTGGCTACAACCTGTAATGGTGCCTCATTGGGTAAGGGGTGAAAAAGAACAAGCTAGTTATAATTTTAAAGGAAATAAAATAAATGTACCCATTTGTGCCTTGGGATTTTCAGTCGCTACACCTGTGCAAGGTGTTACTGCCCAAGTTATTGAAGTAAAAAGTATAGAGCAAGCCGAGAAACTAGGCAGCAAAGCAAAGGGGAAAATAATATTCTACAACGGTGCTTTTGACAATAAGCTCATCAACACCTTTGAGGCCTATAGCGGTTGTGTTAGTCAGCGCTTTGAAGGCGCAGCAACTGTTGGTAAACTAGGAGCTGTAGGGGTTATTGTACGTTCAATGGGCAACAGAATTGATGATTATCCACACACAGGGTCAATGAGTTATAAAAACTTGCCTAAAAATCAATACATTCCTGCTGCAGCTATTAGCACAAGGGCGGCAGAAAATTTAAGCAAGCACTTAAAAGAAAACCCTAACTTAAAATTTTACTTTAAGCAAAGTTGCAAAACCTTAGCTGACGCTCCTTCTTTTAATGTAGTTGGAGAAATTAAAGGAGTTGAAAACCCAGATAAAATTTTAGTAGTAGGAGGGCATTTAGACTCTTGGGACTTAGGAGATGGCGCTCATGACGATGGCACAGGCATAGTTCAATCGCTTGAAGTAGCGTATTTATTTAAGCAAAACAATATTAAACCAAAAAACACTCTGCGCGTTGTGTTTTTTATGAACGAAGAAAACGGTTTAAGAGGAGCAACTGAGTATCAACGCTTGGCAAAAGAAAATAGAGAAATTCATATTGGCGCTTTAGAGTCGGATGCAGGAGGTCATACCCCTAGAGGATTTTCAATAAATGCCAATCAAAAAAACCTTAATTTATTGCAAAGCTGGAAAAAACTATTAGCCCCTTATGGCTTGCACGATTTAATAAAAGGCTTTGCAGGTGCTGATATCAGTCCATTAAAAGAAGAGCATGTTACTTTGGTAGGCTACAGACCAGATTCTCAGCGATATTTTGACTATCACCATACCGAAATTGACACTTTTGACAAAGTAAATAAACGAGAATTAGAGCTAGGTAGTTCATCAATGGCAAGCATTGTTTATTTAATGGACAAATACTTGCATTTCCCAAACACTTTAAAGCCTTAAACACAAAGGTTTTTATTTGAAGTTTTACGTTAAAAACTTAAAGGAGTTTGCCTCTTAAATTTAAAAACATTTTAAAAATCGATATTTTAGAAGCTAAGAACCGCACTTGAATACTTATAATTTTAAAAAAATGCATTTTTATTAAATTAACATTATTTTTCCCTTTATTTATATACTCTGCATTTTACTTTTATTTAAAATACCCGCATTTACCATATTAAAATATTTATCTCCATTTCACATTACATTGTTTTCCGCAAAGGCTATATTTATTTAATAATATATTTATCATTTGCTTATATTTGAAAAATATTGATATAATAGCACAGTTTATTTTAATCAAAAAATAATAAAACACCTATACTATATAAATTTTATATCAGTATTGGTTAAGGCAAATTTTGATATCAAGTGAGCGTATAATTTTTTACACAACAAAATGAATCGGTACTGTAAATTTACAATACAACAGAATTGTTCTTTGAGCCAATTATATGTTATCGCTTTGTAAAAATACAACACAAAACAGCCATTTTGCGAGTTCCTCATTTAGGCATACAGCTATAATGATTATTTGAGTTGTAAAGAATCATCCACAAAAAAATAACCTAAAACAATTATAATGAGTATTAACACAATTACAAGCCTATGAGAAAGCAGAAGCAATCATTGTAAAACTAAAATTTTATCAAGTTAAATAAGCTGTACACTAGTCAGGTGTTAATTTTTTTTAATATTGCGATGATTGGGTTTTGAATAAAAAAACAAGGGTAGGCATACACACGAAGTTTAGTGTAAAAAAATATAAAGATAGAGTATTTTACTGTAGTTGTAAGCAATTTACTTTAAAAATACTGTTTATTCAAGTCATATTGCTTTATGTTTTAACAAGATAGATTGACAATGAAAAAGTCTTTGTTTTTATTATTGAAGAAAGTTGCCAAAGATAAGAATCAAAGAGCAAGTACAATAACGCCTTAAACCAAACTCCCTTAAAAACATTGCATTGTAATTTGGTGTGTATTTTACGATATTTTTAAGCCGAAGACAAACTTAAGGAGTACCTTTTGTTGCACAGTACTTTGAACTTAAAACCGACAAAAACTATAAAATCAATAAAATATGAAAGATCAAGGATTGTATCTGAGTGAATTTGAGACAGACAATTGCGGAGCTGGCTTTATTTGTAATTTAAAAGGAGAAAGATCAAACTCTATTATTCACAACGCTCTTAAAATTTTAGTAAAGCTAGAGCACCGTGGTGCCGTGAGCTCTGACGGAAGAACTGGCGATGGTGCCGGTATTTTAATAGACATTCCACATGTATTTTTTAAGCGAGTATGTCAGTTTACAATTCCTGCCCCTCAGCAATATGCAGTAGGAATGCTTTTTTTGCCTAAGCGCACAAATCAAGCAAAATTTTGCACTGATGTTTTTAAAGAAGAAGTTGAAGAACAAGGTTTGCGAATAATTGGATGGAGAGATGTTCCAGTCGATTATACTTATTTAGGAGAAATTGCCTTAAAATCTGAACCAAAGATAAAACAAGTATTTATTGATAAAAACAACACTGAATTAAGCGAACTTCAATTTAATGCAAAACTGTTTAAGGCACGTAAAATAACCGAACATAAAATTGCGAGATCGAAGCTTTCACAAGCCGATTATTTTTATTTTTCTAGCCTTTCAACAACAACATTAATTTACAAGGGGCTTTTAATTCCAGAAGATATTGGATGTTATTACAAAGATCTAAAAGAAAAAGACGTAGTTACCCGATTGGCATTGGTACACCAACGATTTTCCACCAACACTTTTCCTTCCTGGCACTTAGCTCAGCCATTTCGATATATGTGTCACAATGGCGAAATTAATACCCTAAGAGGTAATATTAGTAGGATGCGTGCTAGGGAAGAACTGATTAAAAGCAATTTATTAGGTGAGGAGGTCGAAAATATATTTCCAATTATACCTAGTGGAATGTCCGATTCAGCATCTATGGATTTAGTAGTAGAGCTTTTACTTATAACAGGTAGGTCTTTACCCGAAGTAATGATGATGATGGTACCCGAAGCTTGGGAAAAACACTCCAGCATGTCGGCAGATAAAAAAGCCTTTTACCAATACAATTCTTGTATAATGGAGCCTTGGGATGGTCCAGCATCTATTCCATTTACAGACGGAAATTACCTAGGCGCTTTGCTAGATAGAAATGGTTTAAGACCCTCGCGATATACCCTTACTAAAGATGGATTTGTAATTATGTCATCTGAAATTGGTGTGCTACAAGTGAGTCCAGAAAATGTAGAAAAGCACGGCAGGTTAGAACCGGGGAAAATGTTTTTAGTTGATATGAACAAAGGGAGAATTGTAGAAGACCAAGAGATAAAAGCAAAAATCATCTCAAAAAACCCTTATAAAGACTGGGTTTCTAAACACAGTTTAGCCTTGTCAGATGTTCCTTACATAAATCAAAGCCCTGTTATAGAGCCCACTCCTTACAAAACTAGATTGCGTATTTTTGGATATACCGCAGAAGAGCTAAACTCTGTTATCATTCCTATGGCCATAAATGCAAAAGAAGCCCTTGGAGCCATGGGTAATGACGCACCTCCAGCTGTTTTGTCAGACCAGCCCCAATTGCTGTACAATTACTTTAAACAATTATTTGCCCAAGTAACAAATCCACCCTTAGACGGTATTCGAGAAGAACTAATTACTGATATAAGCCTAGCCATAGGTGGCGATAAAAACATATTTGATATTACACCCGAACAAGCCAAGAAACTACACATACAAAATCCTGTTATTTCAAATAGCGATTTACATAAAATTAAAAACATTAAGCACCCTGATTTTAATGCCATTTCCCTAGCCCTTCTTTACCCAGTATCACAAGGAGTGAACGGTTTAGAAAAAGCCTTAGACTCTATTTTGCTGGCCGTTGAAAAAGCTGTAAACAAAGGAGTTAACATAGTTATTCTCTCTGACAGAAAGGTCGATAAACAAAATGCTCCTATTCCTGCACTACTTGCTTGTTCATATCTGCACCACACCTTAAACAAAAAGCAAAAACGTTCAAAATTTGGCATTGTATTAGAAACGGCAGAACCTAGAGAGCCTCATCATTTTGCCACCTTATTCGGGTATGGAGCAAGTGCTGTTAACCCTTATTTGGTAAATGAAATAATAAGGCAGCAGGTAAAAATTGGAGTTATTAAAAATATTGACGAACAAACTGCTGTTAAAAACTTCAACAAAGCTATCGGGAAAGGCTTGTTAAAAATTATAAATAAAATAGGTATTTCTACACTACACTCGTATAGAGGATCTCAAATTTTTGAAGCCTTAGGACTGAAAAAAACCTTTATTGAAAAATACTTTCCTTATACTCCTTCCCGAATTGAAGGAATTGGATTGTTTGTTTTAGAAAAAGACATTCAAATCAGATTTGGTAAAGCCTTTAAAAATGAAGATTACAAATCAATGCTAGACTTAGAAATTGGCGGCGATTATCGATGGAGAAGAAATGGAGAAAAGCATATGTTTAATCCAACAACTGTTGCCAAACTTCAGCAAGCTGTAAGGACAAAAAGCAAGGAAAGCTATAAAGTTTATGCCGATAAAATTAACAAACAAAGCAAAAACCTAATGACACTGAGAGGCTTGTTTGAATTTAACAATTTAAACCCTATTTCAATTGACGAAGTTGAGCCTTGGACAGAAATAGTAAAAAGATTTAAAACTGGAGCCATGTCATTTGGTTCAATAAGTCAAGAAGCTCACGAAAATCTAGCTATTGCCATGAACAGAATTGGAGGGAAGAGCAACTCGGGTGAAGGCGGCGAGAACAAGAGTAGATTTGTAAAAGAAATAAATGGAGATTGTAAAAACAGTGCAATTAAACAAGTAGCCTCAGGACGATTTGGTGTTTCAAGCAACTACCTTAGCCATGCCAAAGAAATTCAAATAAAAATGGCTCAAGGCGCAAAGCCTGGCGAAGGAGGGCAGTTGCCTGGTGAAAAAGTGCTTCCTTGGATTGCTCATGCGAGAAATGCCACTGCTTATGTTGGACTCATTTCACCACCACCGCATCACGATATTTACTCAATTGAAGATCTAGCTCAATTAGTTTTCGATTTAAAAAACGCCAATAGAGAAGCTCGAATAAATGTAAAACTGGTTTCAAAAGTAGGAGTAGGAACCATTGCTGCAGGAGTTGCCAAAGCAAAGGCCGATGTAATTTTAATATCAGGTTACGACGGTGGTACTGGAGCATCACCACTTACCTCGATAAAACACGCTGGGCTACCTTGGGAGCTCGGTTTGGCAGAAGCCCAACAAACTCTTGTTTTAAACGGATTGAGAAACCGAGTAATACTAGAAGTTGACGGACAGCTTAAAACAGGACGAGATGTTGCTATTGCTGCACTTTTGGGGGCTGAAGAATTTGGTTTTGCTACTGCACCTTTAGTTGCCTCAGGGTGCATTATGATGAGAGCTTGTCACTTAAATACTTGCCCTGTTGGAATTGCTACACAAGATATCGAATTGCGCAAAAATTTTAAAGGAAGTCCTGAGCATGTTGTTAACTTTATGTACTTTGTAGCAGAAGAGCTAAGAGAAATTATGGCTCAATTAGGGTTTAGAAACTTAAACGAAATGATTGGTCAAAGTCAAAAATTAAGCACAAATAAAGCTGCCTATCACTACAAAGCTAAAGGAGTTGATTTATCGGCAATTTTGTATAAACCAGTACAAGAAAAAGGAGTTGTTCAATGTAATACCGAAAAACAAAACCACAATCTTGACAATGTTTTAGATTTTAAAATCTTAAATGATGCTCAGTTGGCTATTTCCTACAGGATAAAAACAAATTTAAGTTATACCATACAAAATACCGATCGAGCTGTAGGAGCCATTATAAGCAATGAAATTTCAAAGAAATATGGCGAAGAAGGCTTGCCCGAAAACACACTGAGCATTACTTTTAAAGGCTCGGCAGGTCAAAGTTTTGGAGCATTTTCAACTAGAGGCTTAACATTGATCGTTGAAGGAGAAACTAATGATTATTTGGGCAAAGGGCTTTCAGGAGCTACTTTGATAATAAAAAAACCAAATAGTGCAACATTTAATACCTGCAAAAATATAATTACAGGAAATGTTAGTTTTTATGGAGCTATAAGTGGGAAGGCGTATATTAACGGAATTGCAGGCGAAAGGTTTGCTGTAAGAAACTCAGGAGTTACTGCTGTTGTTGAAGGGGTTGGAGATCACGGGTGCGAATACATGACAGGAGGAAAAATTATTGTTTTAGGTAAAACAGGTAGAAACTTTGCTGCTGGGATGAGTGGTGGGATAGCTTATGTTTTTAGTAAGGATAATGAGTTTGCTAATGAGCTTTGTAACAGAGAAATGGTAGACTTAGATCCTTTGAGCAAAAGTGATTTTATCGATTTAAAACACTATATTAAACAACACTTTCAACACACTAGCAGCAATTTGGCTAAAGATTATTTAAGCAATTGGGAAACAATAAAGAACTACTTTTTAAAAGTGTTTCCTAAAGAATACAAGAAAGCGTTAAAAAAAATATCGGAAACAAAAGAAGTGCTAAAAGTTAAAATTTAAAAAATGAATAAGTTAAGAGGGTTTATTGAATTTAACAGGCAAGATGAATTAAAAGTAGCAGTAAAAGATAGATTAAAAAACTACAGCGAATTTACAATATCCTTAAAAGAATCTGAAATAAAAAAGCAAGGAGCCCGATGCATGAGTTGCGGAATTCCTTTTTGCCATAGTGCTTGCCCTTTAGGGAATTTAATTCCTGATTTTAACAATATGGTTTATCAAGGTGAATGGAAAAAAGCTGCTAAAATACTTCATTCAACAAATAACTTTCCTGAATTTACGGGAAGGCTTTGCCCTGCGCCCTGCGAAAAATCGTGTGTATTAGGCATTATCAACAAGCCAGTTTCAATTGAAAATATAGAAAAAAACATTGTAGAAAAAGCCTTTGCACAAGGCTGGATAAGACCCGAACCTCCAAAATTTAGAACTGGCAAAACAATAGCCATAGTTGGTTCAGGTCCTACTGGCTTAGCTGCTGCTCAACAACTAAATAGAGCTGGGCACTGCGTTACTGTTTTTGAAAGAGACGACAAAATTGGAGGTTTATTAAGGTATGGCATTCCTAATTTTAAGTTAGAAAAACATATTATTGACAGGCGCGTTAAAATTTTAAAAAAAGAAGGTATTATTTTTAAAACCAACACACATGTTGGAGTAAATTACAAGGTTGAAAACCTAAATTATTTTGATGCGATTTTGCTGTGTGGTGGTGCTACAAACCCTAGAAGCATCCCCGTAAAAGGAATACACTCAAAAGGGGTTTATCAGGCTATGGACTTTTTAACCCAACAAACAAAGCAAATTTTTGATAAACATACTTATTGTAAAACTATATCTGCAACAAATAAAAATGTAATTGTAATTGGCGGTGGCGATACAGGGGCAGATTGCGTGGGCACTTCAAACAGACAAGGGGCAAAGTCGGTTACCAATTTTGAAATTATGCCAAAACCACCTATGTCAAGAAGCGAAAAAACACCTTGGCCTTATTGGCCTTTACAACTAAAAACAAGTACTTCACATGAAGAGGGTTGCCACCGAAATTGGCTAATTAACACCAAAGAGTTTATAACGGATGAGAACGGAAATTTATCTGCACTTAAAACCGTAGAGGTTGATTGGGAAATTACCTCAGGTAAAAGACCAAAACTTATTGAAAAGTCTAATACAGAAAAAATTTGGCCTTGTGAGCTTGCTCTTTTAGCTTTAGGGTTTACAGGACCTGAAACTAATTTGAGCAAGCTGCTTGGTATAGAGTTAGACAATAAAAACAATTATAAAGCAAATAACTACCAAACTAATATTCCTCATATTTTTACTGCTGGTGATATGAGAAGAGGACAATCGTTAATTGTTTGGGCTATTTCAGAAGGAAGAGAGGCTGCTATTTCAATTGATACCTACCTTTGTGGTGCTACTTATTTAACTTCAAAAGGCGTTGGTGATTTGCCTGAAGTATAAGTAGCGGCTGCTATAAAACTCATAGAACGCTATCAATCAATATATTACATTTAAAAACCTTATATTTATTTGCAAGTTGCTATTAAAGGGCACTAATATGCAATAAATATTTTGAAGAATAAGGTTTTATGGCTGGAACTAATTAATTGCATTATTGTGAATTTGTTTTATGAAATATTTAACCCAGCACTAATTATATTTTATTGATTTGTTGACTTTAAATAATACATTAAGCACTGTTTTTCAAATACTTGTTTACTTAGGCAATTGCTTGTAAACCTTGCCGTTTTTCATTACAAAAACTACCTTTTCAAGAGTTGAAATATTTTCGATAGGATTTTGACTAACGGCAATAATATCAGCAAAAAAACCTTTTTTAATTTGCCCTATTTCATTTTCCATATTTAAAATTTTCGCATTTACAACAGTTGCCGATTGAATGGCTTTTACAGGAGGCATCCCAGCCTGAACCATATAACTAAACTCTTTGGCATTTTCTCCATGTATAAATACTCCTGCATCGGTTCCAAAGGCAATTTTAACTCCTTTTTTATATGCCTTAGTAAAGGTATTTATAATTTGAGGTCCTACTTTTAAAGCCTTTGGCACAACAACTTCTGGATAAAAACCTTTTAACTTAGCTTTTTTTTCCACCTCTTTTGATGCTGTTATAGTTGGTACTAAATACACGTTGTGTTTCTTCATAAGTTCTATGGTTTGTTCACTCATATAAGTTCCGTGTTCAATAGTTTTAACTCCTGCTAAAATTGCCCGTTGCATTCCTAGATCTCCATGTGCATGAGCTGCAACGTGCATACCGTAATCATTTGCTGTTTGACATATTGCTTTGATTTCTTCTAAGGTAAATTGAGGATTGTCGCCACTCTTAGCAACACTTAGCACTCCGCCAGTGGCAGTTATTTTTATGCAGTCAGCACCGTTTTTATAGCGTTGTCGTACAGCTTTTTTAGCCTCTTCAACACTGTTTACAACTCCTTCTTTAGGTCCAGGATTACCGATCAAAGTTCTGCTGCTTCCGTTAGTAGGATCGGCATGCCCGCCAGTTGTTGCTAATGACTTACCAGCTGTAAGAATTCTCGGTCCCAAAATTTTTCCACTTTCTATTGCCTTTCTTATAGATATATTAACTCCTGTACCTCCTAAGTCTCTAACAGTAGTAAAGCCATTTAAAAGCGTAACTTTTGCAAATCCTACCGAGTTAAAAGCTATATCGGCCTCGTTTAAAACATATCTATTTAACCGTGTTTTTGCATCAAATTCAAGTTCAATATGCACGTGCATATCTATAAGACCGGGCATTACAACCTGATTTTTTAAATTAATAATTTTATCGCTTTGTTGTTCTGGACTAATATAGCCGTCTAAAACATCTAAAATTTTATTATTCTTTACAATTACAGTTTGTTTGGCTTTAATTTTACCGCTTTTGGTGTCGAACAGTTTCCCGCAGTACAGATAAGTATTTTGTGATATTAACAACTGAGTTAGTATAAAAAAAGAGCAAAATAAAATAGGTTTATTCATTGAGTTTAAATGTTTAGATTAAATTTTAAAAGTAAAAATATATTTTTTATCAAAAATAGATAAAATTATTTTTTAACTAAGCGTTTGGTTATACATAATTTACTTATTTAAAATAATAAACACTGTTTGTTTATTCAATAAAAAATAAAGCAAAAAATCAAAATTTAAACTTGCTCGTTTATAATTGTAGCTTAAATATGTTTTAATTATAGTATAGTATTTTAAAATAATTTAAGTATAGTATTCTAAAAACGGTTAAATTAAGAAGTAGATGTAAAACAGTGCAACTGCCTTGTGATAAGTTGCTAATATCTATTGTCTTAAATTACTATATTTTTGATTTTTAGCATATTAAAACTAAAACTTTACACTATTAGGCCAACAGTATTTTTATATTAGTGGCAAAGAGTTTTACGGCAATTGCCAAAAGCACAACTCCAAATACTTTTCTGATAATTTTTATGCCATTTGCCCCTATGCTTTGTTCAATTTTAACAGAGGTTTTAAGCACTATAAATATTAAAATTACATTGAGTAAAATGGCTAATAAGATATTTTCCCATGCATATTCGGCTCTTAGTGAAAGTAAAGTTGTTAAGCTTCCAGGTCCTGCAATTAGTGGAAATGCAATTGGAAAAACGGTAGCATTTAAGGCTTCATCCTCTTCCTGCTTGTACAGGGTAACGCCTAAAATCATTTCTAAAGCAATAAAAAACAAAATAAAAGAACCCGCTACGGCAAATGAGTTTACGTCAATTCCAATAAATTTAAGCAGCTTTTGCCCTGCAAATAAAAAAACTATCATAATTGCTCCAGCTATTATAGATGCTTTTTCAGATTGTATATGCCCTACTTTTTTTCTAAGATCAATTACAATGGGAATATTGCCAACTATGTCAATAACGGCAAATAAAACCATAAAGGCAGTAAAAATTTCTTTTAAATCAAAATTCATTGATATAATTTTTAGCGGCAAAATTAGCTAACAAAATCAAAATACACTATTTTTTAAAAAAAATTGCACAAGTATAATAATTGCTTTTAGCTTTATAAGTAAAAGGTATTAAACTGTATTTTGTTTATTGTTAAGCCTAAAATCATTAGTTTTGAAAGTCTGTTTTCCGGTAAATATATAAATAACTCAAAGCCAACACCTTTATTTAGCTTGTATAAAAGATTTTTTAATTTGCTCAATTTCGTTAGGCAAATGCCTTGGTTAAAAAAACATAGTTTCTGTGTTGTTTGTATCTTTTGATCATAGTATAATATATTGAATATAAATTGATTATCCTAATAGAAATTAAGCTTTTTTTAGTTTTTAGAGTTTGCTTTAAAAAGAAGTAAAAAAAGCGAGTAGTTTTTAAGAATAATATCTTTTTATAACTTTGTATTTGATAGTTATTGTTTTTGATTGTGTTAACAAACTGTAAATAAATGCAAGTACGAGAGAGTAAAAAATTTGTAAAGAAAGGGAAGCATTTAGAGTTTTTAATTGAAGATTATGCTTTTGGAAGACTAGGGATTGGCAAAATACAGGTTTGACTTAGGAGAATTTACAAGCATTTGTGTTGATACTTTATTTGGGCAGTTGGTAAGAGTCAAAGCTAAAAAATCAAAACAAAATTATGCCTAAAGCAAATTATTAGAGGTCATTTTAATATTTTAGGGATGATATGCTGATCAATACGTTTTAAAATCATTAAACAATTAAACATACTATGTTTCAGTTAGATAATGTACTAGTTTCTGAAAGTATAATTGAAAAGCAGTTTGCTTGTAATTTATCGGCCTGTAAGGGCAGTTGTTGTATTGAGGGCAATGCGGGTGCTCCTCTTGAGAAGGAGGAAACGAAAATTTTAGATAAAATATATCCCAAAATAAAAGCTCTGTTGCGCAAACAAGGAATTGACTCAATAGACAAGCAGGGAACTTGGATTTGTAGTAGTCAGGGCGAATTAGAAACTCCCTTAATTGATGGTGCAGATTGTGCCTATGTTATTTTTAACAATAAAGGCATTGCCTTATGTGCCATTGAGCAGGCCTACAATCGAGGAATTATAGATTGGAAAAAACCTATATCTTGTCACTTATATCCTATTAGAGTTAAGCACTATAAGGAGTTTTGTGCTGTAAACTATCAAAAGTGGGATATTTGCCACACCGCCTGTACACTGGGAAAGCAAAAGCAAACACCTGTTTTTAAATTTGTAAAACAAGCTTTGATTAGAAAGTTTGGAGAACAATGGTATGAAAAGTTAGAAAAAATTGCAGATATTTATGTCAAATAATATTTCCTGTAATTTTTTTGTGCAATTTGGCGGTATAACCGTCTGATGAACTAGCTACACAACTGCATATTAGCATAATTCTGTCGTATTATTATTTTTTTTGTCGATAGGGTTGAGGTAGCAGTTTTAACACTAGCTTGTTGTAGGCAGAATCAGTATTGTTAAACTGACTTCTTAAAGCTATTGTAAATAGTGTCCTGACAAAGAAAAACTCTATTTTTTAAAGCATGTATCACGTGTTAACATCTCTTGATAAAGTAAAATTTTACTTTAAATTAATTTGAGTTAATTAGCAAATTAAGAATAGTAATTGCTCCCAATTCAAAATTTGGCTGATAGAAATATATAATCTTTTTTAGAATGCTTTTGTTTGAGCATGCGCTCTATAGTTTATCTTTGCTTAAAATTCAGTTGTTTGTAATTCATAAATGCAAAGTATTATTTTTTTTTAGCAATTACTTGTATCAGCAATTGAATTTAGGAAATGTGTATTAATTATACCTAAATACAAAAATAATAACAATCCAATGAAACAAATAATTTTAACTCAAAAAGCTCCACAGCCAATAGGCGCGTACAGTCAGGCAGTACTGAGTGGAAAAACCTTATATATTTCGGGTCAAATAGCTGTTGATCCTAAAACTAAAAATTTGGTTTTAGATTCTATTGAAGCCGAAACCAAACAGATAATGGAAAATTTAAAAGAAATACTACTAGATACAGGCATGACTTTTAAAAATGTAGTTAAAACCTCTATCTTTATTTTAGATATGAATAACTTTGCTGTAGTAAATAAAGTTTATGAACAATATTTTGATCGAAATTTTGCGCCTGCAAGAGAAACTGTAGCTGTAGTTGGGCTTCCAAAAAATGTAAATGTAGAAATAAGTGTGATTGCTACAAAGTAAGTAACAACTGTATTTTAGTTTTTTAAATAGCTCGTATTAAAAGTTCAGCAGTTGAAGGATTAGTAGCTAAGGGTATATTGTGTACGTCGCACAAGCGCAATAGCATACTTATATCGGGCTCATGTGGGTGTTTTTCGTGCGGATCTCTAAAAAATATTATCATATTGCATTTGCCCTCAGCCACCCTACTTGCTATTTGCGCATCTCCTCCGTAAGGACCCGATAAAAATCGCTCTACTGAAAAGCCTGCTGCTTGTGCCTTAGCTCCAGTTGTTCCTGTTGAAATGAGTTTAATGTTTTTTTGTTTTAAGATATTTTTATGATTATTTAAAAATTCTATCATTTTATTCTTTTTCCCATCGTGCGCAATAATTGCTATTTCCATATTTTTGTTTTTTTAAATGTTAGTTGAGTTTAATTAATAGGAAGCTAAAACAATGCGTTATAAATTAAGTTTTTTGTGTTATAAGGAAGCCGAATACACTAATAGGTCTATAATTTTTGATGCATATCCAAATTCATTATCATACCATGAAACGAGTTTAAAAAAGTTAGAATTTAACTCCAAGCAGGCACTAGCATCAATAATTGAGGTTCTCGGTTCTGAAATAAAATCTTGCGATACTACTTGATCTTCAGTGTATCCAATAATTCCTTTATAATCTTTTTTGGAGGCTTCTTTTAATTTTTCTAATATTTCACTCAACGAAGTTGCTTTTTCAGTTTTAAAAGTTAAATCAACCAAAGAAACATTTGAAACAGGCACTCTTACAGCCATGCCGTTTAACCTGCCTTTTAATTCTGGAATTACTTGGTTAAGTGCTTTTATTGCGCTTGTATCTGTGGGTATAATATTGTTTACTAATGTTCTGCCTCTGCGCCATCTTTTATTTGGACCATCAACTACATTTTGGGCAGATGTAGCTGCGTGAACAGTAGTCATTAAGCCTTCTTTTAAACCAAAATTTTTGTGTACCACCTTTGCAATAGGTGCTAAGCAGTAAGTGGTGCACGAGGCATTTGAAAAAATTGATTCAGTTGATTTTAGCATTTTGTGATTTACTCCCATCACATACATATTAGCATTTTTTGACGGAGCTGAAATTACCACTTTTTTTGCGCCTGCTTTTAAGTGAAGTACTGCTTTTTCTTTGTCTGTAAATAAGCCTGTGCATTCAATAATACAGTCGGCTTGCACCCTGTTCCATTCTAGGTGCTCAGGATTGGCTTGGGCTGTTATTTGTATGGTTTTGCCATTAACTACTAAATTTCCCTGTTTTACTTTAACCGTACCTTTAAACGGACCATGTATTGAATCATATCTCAGTAAATAAGCTAAGTATTCTACATCTAACAAATCATTAATTGCTACTACTTGTATTTTATTGTTTTGTATTGCGTTGCGAAAAGCTATTCTTCCAATTCTTCCAAAACCGTTAATTCCCACTTTAATCATCTTTCTTTATTTTTAATTGATTAAAAGTTAAAATTAGCTTAATGCTATTGTGTTAAAATCCCTTGATTGTCGTTTTGCCTTACTAGCTTTTGTTTTTAGTTAATTTATTGTTGTATAGGCGTTTAAAGTGTTTAAAGCAAACAGTAATTGCAATACGCATATTGTATAGTATTTAGTGTGTTTTGTTTTACAATGATGCCGAGTGCACTGCCAAATCAACTAATTTGGTGGCATAGCCCATTTCATTGTCATACCATGAGATTAGTTTTACAAAATTATCGGACAGAGCAATACCAGCATCAGCATCGAAAATAGAAGTTCGCGTGTCTCCTACAAAGTCTTGCGATACCACTTTTTCTTCAGTATAGCCCAGTATGCCTTTCATTTCATTTTCTGATGCCTGTTTTATAGCCTGTTTAATAGTTTGGTAACTCGTACTGCTTTTTAGTTTAACGGTTAAGTCAACTACTGATACATTCATAGTAGGTACTCTAAATGCCATTCCTGTAAGTTTGCCGTTTAGCTCGGGAATTATTTTTCCAACTGCCTTAGCTGCTCCAGTAGACGAAGGGATAATATTGTGTAAGGCAGCCCTTCCGCCTCGCCAATCTTTTAAAGAAGGACCGTCAACGGTTCTTTGGCTGGCTGTTGTGGCATGAACAGTTGTCATTAAACCCTGCTCAATTCCAAAGTTGTCATTAATTACCTTTGCTATTGGAGACAAGCAGTTGGTGGTACAAGATGCATTTGAAAAAACAGTGTCTTCTTTTTTTAGTTCTTTGTGATTAACTCCCATAACAAACATAGGAGCATCTGGTGAAGGCGCAGAAATTACTACTTTTTTTGCTCCGCCATTTACATGTAGATGAGCCTTGTTTTTTGCTGTAAAAAAGCCTGTGCATTCTAGTACAATTTCAACATTTGACCTATCCCAATTTAATTGCTCAGGATTGCTCTGAGCACTAACAGTTACTTGTTTTTGATTAACTATTAGTTTATTGTCTTTTACCTCTACATTTGCGTCTATTTCGCCGTGTACCGAATCGTATTTTAATAAATAGGCTAAATAATTGACATCTTCTAATAAGTCATTAATAGCCGTTACTTGAACTTGGGGGTTTTTTAATGCCGATCTAAAGGCCAATCTACCTATTCTACCAAATCCGTTAATTCCTATTTTAATCATAATGTATTTATTTTTAAGTAGTCATAATGTCAGATACTCTTAATAGATTCATGTCTATTTCTTGAATTCCTTTAACTGCTTTTTCTAAATGAGTAGTTATAACTTTGTTGTTTTGAAGCCCAACCATTAGGTTTGATTTTTTGTCTATTAAGAGTTCAACTGCTTTTACACCCAGTCTGCTAGCTAGCACTCTGTCAAAACAACTTGGAGAACCCCCTCTTTGCATATGTCCTAAGACTGAAACTCTAACTTCGTATTCTGGGAGATTTTGTTCAACATAATTGGCTAGTTCATATACTGTTTTTCCAGATTTTTCTCCTTCGGCAACCACAACTATACTAGATGATTTGCCCGATCTTTTACTTTTTTTAAGTGATTCTAGCATTCTGTCTAAGCCCAAGTCTTCTTCTGGAATTAAAATTTCTTCTGCCCCTGAACCTACTCCAGCATTAAGTGCTATAAAGCCAGCATCTCTCCCCATTACCTCAACGAAGAACAGTCTGTTGTGAGACGAAGCCGTGTCTCTAATTTTATCTATCGCCTCCATTGCTGTATTTAAGGCAGTGTCATAGCCTATGGTATGTGAGGTTCCGTATATGTCATTGTCAATTGTCCCTGGAATGCCAACAACTGGAAAGTTAAATTCCTTGTTAAAAACTACTGCTCCTGTAAATGTTCCGTCACCGCCAATTACTATTAGCCCATCAACTTTTAATTCTTTAAGGTTTTCATAGGCCTTTTGCCTTCCTTGTTTGCTGGTGAATTTTTTTGATCTGGCCGATTTTAAAATCGTGCCTCCTTTGTGTATTATATTGTTTACACTGCGAGCTGTCATGTTGGTAAAATCAGCATCAATCATTCCCTGAAAGCCACGGTATATTCCCACACACTCAGTTCGGTAATAAGCGCAAGTTCTGGCTACAGAACGTATTGCGGCATTCATGCCTGGAGCATCGCCTCCAGATGTTAAAACTGCTATTTTTTTAATATTTATCATTCACTAATGTATGCGACAAATGTACTCAAAATTTGCTTTTATTTATAAAAATAAAAATTAATCATCAATTT
>JBKDZU010000051.1:0-11039 GCA_047971505.1 Tenacibaculum sp. | reverse complement strand
TATTGAGGAATGTGGTTTTCCTGATAAATACCTGTGACTAGTGACACAAAGATACAATTTGCAATCAATTCACAACACAAAGATATTGTGAATGGCGTGTTAATCACCTGTGACTAGTGACACACTGCAAGCGTTAGCTTGCATACAAACACTGGAGAAATAATCCACTAACCCTCAGAGCATGAACAATTTGCAATCAATTCACAACAATGCCTACACACGTGAATACCGACAAGCACCCTGTGACTAGTGACACACTGCAAGCGTTAGCTTGCATACAAACACTTGTTAAATAATCCATTAACCCTCAGAGCATGAACAATTTGCAATCAATTCACAACACACATCAAAATCAACGTTTATTAGAGAGCCCTGTGACTAGTGACACACTGCAAGCGTTAGCTTGCATACAAACACTTGTTAAATAATCCATTAACCCTCAGAGCATGAACAATTTGCAATCAATTCACAACACAGTAATAATCTTTAATGGTTAATATAGCCCTGTGACTAGTGACACACTGCAAGCGTTAGCTTGCATACAAGCACTTGTTAAATAATTCATTAGCCCTCAGGGTATGAGCAATTTGCAATCAATTCACAACAATTAATACAAATTTATTGTTTTTAAAGCGGAATTTATATTTTCAAGTGGATATGAAATGAATTCTTTGCATAATGCTAAAACTAAAACTTAATATCCAAAACTCCTTATTTAGCTAATAACAAAAATTTTGAGCTTTACTACAAAAAAGCATTCTGCTGCAAAATATCCTGCATTTGCATTTGAAGCTTAAGGGCTTTTTTAGTTACCGCCTTGTCAAAATCAACACCTTTACTGACATAAATGATACTTCTTGAAGAGTTTACAAGCAACCCCACTTGTTTGTTCATACCGTATTTACATACAGCTTTTAAATTGCCGCCTTGCTTACCCACACCAGGAATCAATAAAAAGTTATTTGGAACAATATTTCTAATAGTTGATAAAAATTTAGCCTTAGTTGCTCCTACTACATACATTAAATTTTCAGAATTTTTCCATTTTTTTGATGTTTGTAAAACCCATTTAAAAAGCTCTTGCTTACCAATTTTCTTTGTTTGAAAATCAAAAGCACCTCTATTAGAGGTTAAAGCTAATAAAATAGTGTACTTATTTTTAAAGGCTAAAAAAGGCTCTACAGAATCTTTGCCCATATAGGGTACAACCGTTAAGCTGTCAAACGACAAATAATGAAAAAAAGCTTTGGCATACATGGTAGAGGTATTTCCTATATCGCCACGCTTAGCATCGGCAATGCTAAAAATTTTGGGATAATGCTGCTTGATATAAGCAATGGTCATTTCTAAGGCTTCCCAGCCTTTAAACCCATAAGCTTCGTAAAAAGCTGTGTTGAGTTTATAAGCAACACACAAATGGTGGGTGGCATCAATTACAGCTTTGTTAAAGGCAAAAATAGGATTTTTTTGCTTGAGTAAATGCTCGGGAATTTTCTGTATATCAACATCTAAGCCAATGCATAGAAACGATTTTTTCTTCTTGATCTCATGTACTAATTGTTGAGTTGTCATAGTATTTGTAAAAGTTAGGCAAAATTACACATTTTGTCAGTTTTTTTTACCTTTGTTGTTTATATTGATTAATGCTGAACTATATAGCAAACAAAGTTTTTTATGGATTTTTGACTCTTTTTGGGGTAGTGAGTGTTATTTTTATATTATTTCATATACTGCCAGGCGATTCGGCAAGAATGATGCTTGACCAAAGAGAAAATACAACACAATTAGAATATATTAGAAAAAAATATGCTTTTGACAAACCTATATTTATACAATATTTATATTACCTGAATGATTTATCAATAGTATCTTTTCATAGTTTAGATACTGAAAATTACACTTTTATATCTAAAAACAAATACAAGTATATTCCGTTATTTAGTACTGATAGGTTGCTTGTTGTAGTCAAATTTCCTTATTTACGTCAATCGCTTCAAAAAAATGGGAAAAAAGTATCCGAGCTTATTAAAGAAACCTTACCCAATACTATTGTGCTGGCAGTTAGTGCTATTAGCATTGCAATGATAGTTGGCATTGGTTTAGGAATGTTATCTTCAATTTATAAAGATTCACTTTTTGATAAGCTTACAGCTGTTTTTAGCACCTTGGGGATGAGCCTTCCTTCATTTTTTTCGGCCATTTTGTTTGCTTGGTTTTTTGGCTTTGTTTTACACAATGTTACAGGCTTAAAAATGACAGGAAGCCTATATGAGGTGGATGATTTTGGTGAAGGTGTTTATCTTAAATGGAAAAATTTACTGTTGCCATCGGTAGTTTTAGGCATCCGCCCTTTAGCGGTTATCGCGCAATTAATGCGAAATTCACTGTTAGAAACCTTAAGCCAAGAATATATAAAAACGGCAAAAGCCAAGGGTTTAAGCATGCGCAAAGTAATATTAAACCACGCGCTTAAAAACTCTTTAAATCCAGTTTTAACAGCCGTATCAGGTTGGTTTGCCTCTATGTTGGCAGGGGCTGTTTTTGTGGAATACATTTTTAATTGGAATGGGTTGGGTAAAGAGATAGTTAATTCGTTAAATACTTTAGACTTACCTGTTATTATGGGAAGTGTTTTAGTCATTGCTACTCTGTTTATATGTATTAATATTTTAGTAGATATACTGTACGGCTGGTTAGACCCAAGGGTAAGACTGGCATCAAAATAAAATTTTTGAGTTTACGGCTTATTTAATTAGCTGTTTGCAAATACTGCTAAATTGAGCAAATAAGAGCTTTAAGATTACAGTGCAAAAATAAAAGTATGTCTTAATTTATTTATAAATAGCTTTTAAGCTTTTACAATTATTTAATTTTGAATGACTTAACAGTAATACAGACATTTCATTAATATTTTTTATCAATCATTATATAATATTAGCAATTAAAAACTTGGGTTAATGTCTTTATTTTATCCAATTTGGAAGCTCGCTTAGCCCAAAATAAGGTACAGCTATTACATATGCTATTATTGTAATAATGATTATTGCAATTAAGTTCATCCATATTCCTGCTTTTGCCATTTCGTAGATGCTAATTTTTTCGCTTGAAAATATTACTGCATTGGGTCCGGTGCCAGAAGGCATGCAAAATGCACAAGAACAAGCAAAGGTAGCAGGTATCATTAATAAATACGGGTGTATAGTACTGCTAACTGCCATGGTTGCCAAAATAGGTAAAATTATATTGGCAGTAGCGGTATTAGAGTTTATTTCAGTAAGAAATGTTATCAAAAAAACAACAAGCCATAAAATAAAGAAAACAGGCAGTTGACTAAAAATATTTATTTGTTCGCCTAACCATAAAGCCAAACCAGTTACTTTAAAACTTTTAGCTATGGCATAGCCTCCACCAACTATCATGACCACTCCCCAAGGCACAGTTTCGGCTACTTTCCAGTTTAAAAGATATTCTTTTTTGCCATTTTCTATTTTTCCAGAAGGTGTAATAAACATCAGCAACACACCTATAAACGCTATAGTAGTATCATTGATATAATGAGGGAGAGGTAAAATATTAGTCCATCCATAAATTATGAAGCTGCCCAATACAATATCCTTTCTAAAAATCCAGCCAAAGGCAACAAGCAAAAACACAGCTAGAACTCTCTTTTCGGCAGTTGTTATTTTACCCAAAGCAAGGTGTTCTTTATTAATAATTTCAGCACCAGCAGAAATGCTTCCTTCAATTTTAAAATATCGAATCAAAAACAGCCAAGATATCGGTAAAATAACAATAACTAAAGGCAAGCCTATAACTAACCAATTAAAGAATGTAATTTCGGGAGCATTGGGAAATAGCGAACTTATTATGCCAGCAAACACTAAATTTGGTGGAGTTCCTATCAACGATGCCATCCCTCCAATACTCGCCGCATAGGCAACTGACAGCATAAGTGCTATGCTAAATTTTTTTGCTGTATTACTGTTGTTTTTTACACTGCTTTCTTCTTTTGTCGATACAGCTAAAGCTATGGGCAACATCATTAAAGCTACAGCTACATTTGCCAGCCACATAGATAAAAAAGCAGTAGCAATCATAAAACTTAATACAATATTTTTTTTGTTAGAACCCATAAGTTTAATACTCACTAAGGCAATTCGTTTGTGTAAATTTTGGTGTTCTATTGCTTTGGCAATAATTAGTCCTCCTAGTAACATAAGCACAAAGCTATGCGAATAATTTTCAGCTGTTTCACTAGCTGTTAATATTCCTAAGATTGGATATAACGCCAAAGGAACAAAGGCAGTTACGTAAACAGGAAGGGCTTCGGTAATCCACCAAACAGCCATGAGTGCTACTACTGCTAATGCTTTCATAGCAGAGGGCTTGAGTTCATTAGGAACTGGCATTGCTGTAATAACAAAAAACAAAGCTAAGCCCAAAATAAGTCCTATTCTTTTTGATAACAGCATAATTAGTATTTGTGTTTAATATAAATATTGTTTGTAATTTGCTCAATTGCAGGCAAAACTTAATCTTATTTTTACTGTAAAAAATAAGAATTAACAAATAGTTATTATTTTGATCTTTACCAATTGTAGCTTAGGCTAAAGTTTAAAAACCTTCCTTGGGTTCCAAACTGGTTTGTCCTTCTAGAGTAAATAACCTCTCCTCTTACATTAGGGGAAAATAACATGTCTGGATAAGTATCAAAAACATTATTTGCTCTAGCTGTGATAGATAACTTTTTGTTGAGCTTATGAGAAACAGAAAAGTCAATAAGGGTTTTTGGAGAAAAAACTTGAAAAGTATCCTTGTCATCAATAGTTTCTCGGGCATCTGTAACTTCTCCGAAATAGGAAGCTCTTGTAGTAAACACAAAGTTTTTACTTGTATATTTTCCAGATAAGATAATTTTTTTGGAAGGAGTTCCAGCAGTTAAAAAAACAATATCTCGTTTATCTACAATATCAATATCCTTGCTTTGAAATACTGTGGATTGATTGATGCTTTCAACTTTAGTTTTGTTGATGTTTGCTCCTAGTGAAATAGATAAATTATTATTCCCAAAGTATTTATAATAGGTACCCACAAAATCAAAACCTGTTGTAGAGGTGTTTAAGGCATTGGTAAAGATATTAATTTCATCATAACCAGCATCTTTAAATTCTGTAAATAAATTAGCTTCTATTCCGCTAGAAATAACAATTCTGTTATCAATTAAAACTTTATAGCTATCTAGAGTAAATGAAAATTTTCTGCTCGGTTTAAGTGTTAAGCCAAAAGCAAAATCTATTGATGTTTCTGGCTTTAGCCCTATATCGCCAAAAGCTTTTTGTGCAAGTGGGTTTGTTACTGGCAAAAAGGGAGTGACTAAGGTGTTTCCGTCATCGTCAAAAGTAGTTTGTGTAAAATTGCTGTACTCTATTTGTGCTAAAGCCGGAGCTCTAAAAGAACGGTTTACAGAGGCTCTTACGGAAGTTTTGCTGCCTAGTTTATATCTTCCCGATAATTTAAAAGAAAGGTCTGAACCAAAATCGCTGTAATTTTCAAATCGCGCAGCAGCAGTTGTTAAAAAATTTTTAGTGAAATCAACTTCAGCCTCAGCGTAAAAGCCTATGTTATTTCTAGCAAATTTCCCTTCTGTTAGATCAGAATAACCCTCTCTTCCCGACGAGCCTATATCGTTGCCTATCACTGGTCCTATCTGCCAAGAAGCTGCCTCCCCTTGTGTTTGTTTATAAGTTTCATTGCGCAGTTCTGAGCCAAATAACAAAGAAATATTTTCGTAATTTTTTACTAAATCAATATTAAAAACTGTTTGTGTTACTTGTAAACCACCTGTATAAAACTGGGTTGGAGAGTTAGCGCCTAAACTGGGGTTTACTGCATTTTTAATATACAACTGCAGATCATTGCCGCTATATGAGCTGCTAAAATCTACAGTCCAGTTGTTGCTAAAGATCCCTTTTATACCCGATAAAACTTGCCAATCAGTAAGCATAGACGGAGTAATCGGATTGTATCCGTTAGGGTAAATTTCTAAGACAGCTCTTTCATCTCTGGCAGGTGCTCTGGAAAAAATGCTGCTTACAATTCTCTTGCTCAAAATACCACCAAAGGCATAAAAATGCCAGTTTTCATCAATATTATTACCTGCATTTATATACAAGCTTCCATTTGTGTTTTTTACGCTTCCCAAAACAGTTCTGTCTAAATTTATTCCATTTTGCAATCTTAGTTCGGCATCTATAGCTTTGTTTTGTTCATCGCTTAGGTTAGGATTATCTGGATACCATCCTTCAGGATGTGTATACTTCCCAGATCTGTCATAAGGTTCACTATTTTGAAAGTTTAGTGTGGTATTTATAAATCCGGTTTCACCCCATGGCAAACCAAAGTTTAATGACAACTGTGCTGTTTGACCATCTACTACTGTTCCATAAATGGTTTTTCCAGCCAAATGGGCATTGCTACCGATATTGTCATACTTTGGGTTAGACAAACCTGAGCCTATATAAAATTTGATTGAACCTCCAGATTTGGCATTGTTTAATTGTAAATTCATAACCCCTGCAATAGCGTCAGATCCGTATTGAGCTGCCGCGCCGCTTCTTAGTATTTCAATTCTTTTTATGGCAGCGGCAGGTATGGCATTTATATCATTTCCTAGTTGTCCCTTACCAACCCCGTGATTCAGGCTAAAAAAAGATACTTTATGTCTTCGCTTTCCATTTACTAGCAATAGGGTTTGATCTGTTGCCAATCCTCTTAATGATGCAGGATCGATTAAAGAGGCTAAATCATTGATCCCAAATTTTACGGCATTAAAGGAAGGGGCACTGAATTGTAACTGTTGCCCTACATCGGGCTGACCTGTGCCTATTAACTGTGCAACCCCTAGGGCATCAACGGGAATTGGGCTATCTAAATCAGAACGAGGTTTTGCTCTTGATGCTAGCAAGGTTATCTCACTTAAGTTTTGCGTATCCTCACTTAGTGTAATTATATAGTTTTTTGACTCATCTACAACTATTTCTTTTGACTGGAAACCAATATAGGACACAATTAATACAGCTGAGTTGCCTTTGATTTGTATAGAGAATTTACCGTCAGAATCGGTTGTAGTGCCAACCGAGCTTCCTTTGATAACAACGGATGCCTCAGGTAAAGGTTGGGCATTGCTATCGGTAACAATTCCTGTAATTTTTTTTGTTTGCATATTAGTTAATGTATTAACTAATAGCGTTTTATTATTTAAAATAATTTGTTTTTCAACAATCTTATAGGTTATATCAGTGTTTTGAAATAGGCGTTTTAAAACCTTATTAATTGTTTCATTTTTAGCTTTAAATGAAATTTTACTTTTGACATTTATATCACTGTTTCTGTATAAAAACTTAAAATTAGTTTGCTTTTGAATTTCATCGATTACCTGCTTAATGCTAACCTGCTTCATGCTAAAAGTTACTTTTTGTTGAGAATAGCTATTGCAGGGAAATGCCTGTAGTATGGAAAATAAAATTAAAATTAAGGAGATGTTTGTCTTTAAATTGCTCTTTAACAAACAATTATATTTTTCCTTAAAAAAGGGAAGAAATTTAATTTTTTTCATAATTTTGAAAAGATTTTTGATTGTTAATTATTCGTATGTAATAGTCTTGATCATTTGGGGAATGTTGGCGCATTTCCCTTTTTTGTTTACCATTATTTTGTGTTTATTTCTATTTTTTAATAATTATTTTATTGTTATTTATTTGGTATTTAAAATAGTAATTGCTTGAAAGTGCTTTAAATATAGTTTCTATATTTTCAATATCAAATTGCCCTGTAAAATGTTCTTTTTTAATTTGTTCATTTTCGTTTATAATTTCAACATTATAGGCTCTTTCTAATTTAACAATAAGGTTTTCAAAAGAAATATCGTTAAATATAATTTTTTTTTGAATCCAACAAGTATAGTGTAAGGGGTTAACCTTTTTGGTTTTAAAGCGGGTATTTGCTTTTTGAAAAGATGTTTGAAAACCCGGCTGTACAATTGTTGAATTATTTGCATTGTTTTTATCGATTACATTGACCAATCCTTCAACCAAAGTTGTGCTTATAAATTTATCGTTTGCATAAGACGAAACATTGAATTTAGTTCCTAATACTTTTATATTTACAGCATGCGAGCTTACAATAAAGGGCTTGTTTTTATTGTGTTTTACTTCAAAAAAAGCCTCGCCTTCTAATTTAACGGTTCTACTTTTTAATGCACTATCAAATTTCTTGGGATATTTTAATTTACTATCGGCATTTAACCACACAATGGTGCTATCTGCTAATACAATTTTAAAGGTTTTCCCTTTAGGCACTTCTATTTGATTATAAGCTAAGGGTTCTTTAGATGATATGTTTATGTACGATATTTCATCAACTTGTTTTACTATTTGCTTAGTGCCGTCATGAAGTGTTAATATAATTTGATTGTCAGCTTGATTGTCAACATTATTGTTTGACTTTGTGTAACTAAAAATATTATCAATACTTTTATCTTTTTTGCCCAACACAATATAAGCTAAATAAATACTCGAAAATAAAATGGCAACAGCTGCTATGTATTTGTAATATTTTTTATAAGAAAAAACACTAACTTGTTTAACTTCTAACCTTTTAACATTTTCTTTAAACTCTTCAAAAGCTTTTTGTGTATCCTCAGGTTTATTTTCAGTATTGTCAAGCATATAATAAGCTATTTTTTCTTTAAATATCTCTATATTGGTATCGTCTTTCAACAACCAATTATACAGTTGTTTTTCTTCAAACTCATTTGTATCTCCTCTTAAGTATTTATCAATTTTTGACTTCATTAATTTTAAGCTTGCTATATGTTTAGTTATTAAATTACTAGTTAAATTTATTTTTTTAACCTTATATTTGTCATATTGTATATTATTAATATGCAGAAATACACAAAACCCCTAGTTAATTTTTAATTTTTTTTATTTTTATAAAATTTATATACTGAGATATATCCCTAAATATATGGACAAAGAATTTTCTAAGTCTTTAAAAAGAGGAGACTTAAAGGCATATAACAAATTGTTCAACACTTACTACCCAAAATTGTATAATTATACCCTAAAGTTGACAAACAACACAAGTGTAGCAAAAGATATAGTGCAAGAAACCTTTATTAAACTTTGGCTAAATAAACAACATATAAAGCCTCATTTATCTGTTGTAAACTACTTAGTTAAAATTTGCCACAATGAGTTTTTAATGCATGTTAGAAAAACTAATAAAGACAGGGCTTTACTCGATGCCTTAAAGGCAGAGGCTGCTTATGAAATACTTTGTGCTTCTAATGATGAGCATTCTGCATCAGATAATATAAAAAAAGCCATAGATAAACTATCTCCAAAATGTAGAGAAGCTTTTATGTTAAGCAAATACGATAAAATGAAATACAAAGACATTGCTAAAAAAATGGGCATATCGGTAAAAACTGTTGAAAATCATATTTCAAAAGCTTATAATGAATTGAGAAAAAATTTAAGTTCTTTGTGAAATTTATTATATAATTAATAGCAGCTACAATAAAAACAGTCCTTTACAGGTTTGTTTAAGCTTACTTAAAACTCTGCCATTGCCATTCATTTTCTGACTTAACCAACTTCTAGATTTACCGAAATATTTTGTAGAAATACTAGCCCATTTTATATCAACGATAATATCCCACATTTTTTGTTGCATTGTTACTTTTTGTGTTGTTTTCATAATACTGAAATTTTGTCCTTTTTGGGGCGTTATACCTAATTTGTTAATTTGTCAAGCAATGTGTCAATATATATTTCCAATTGCTTTGAACTTATACTAAGTCTTTATTATAATTTCTAATGGTACTTATCAATTCCCATTCTAATTCTGTTAATTCTACTTGCATGATTTATGATTTTAACTACACTTCAAATATTTTAACAAAAAACCATTCTTTTTACAGGATGATTTAATTATAACTAACCAAAAATTAATACACAAATTATACACTATGCTGGTTGTAGCGTTATTGTTGCTTGTATATATAAGTGCATCTTATTTTTGCTTATCGCTAAATACAAGCGTTGTAGTATTCTCATCTTTAATAGCAGGTTCAATTTTACTGGAAGATTACAATAAACATCCTGCGTATTTTGCAAAACCCATTTGGCGAACATTACCACTTTCAAATTCAGTTGCCAAAACAATCAAATTACGTCCTTTACACAAACACTTGAAACCTAAAATTTCAGTTTCAAATCCCAATATTTGAATAGTAAGCTTGTTCTCATTAAATGGCGACATGTTAGCGAGAACCTATCTGTGCAGTTTTTACCCCAACAGTATCAGCAATGGTGGCTTTTATTGCTGTAAAAGTTTATTTTTAAAAATAAACACAAACCATTATTAAAACTATTTAAATTATATTTTATTATTCGGGTAATTATCTTTATAATTGTACTGTATAATAGAGATGTTATATAGTAAATCATATTAAAAAATTAAAGCACAGTATGATATAGAATAATTGCTTGTGAATTCTATATAATTTTTAAAATAATCGATATTTATTAACAAATTTATTTTAAAGTTATGACTACCCCTTGTCCCCCACCTGCACTAACTGCAGTTATTGTAAAACGTCAAGTTTTATTAGCTATTTTTCTGTTAAGCGTATTAGCTAGCGCATCGGCACAGATTAGCAAATACTCCTTATTTGCGCTTCCTAAAGCTGGGAAATCTGAAATAGATAGTATATCCTCTCCAAGTAAAGGGTCCTTGGTGTACAACACTGACGATAATCAAATTTATAAATACAATGGAGTTCATTGGCTTCCTGTTTACAAACAACACGATTATGGCGATATAAAATACAGTGTACAACCTTCTGATCATTCGGGTTGGTATATACTCGACGGAAGACCCTTAACAGAGCTTTCAAAAAGTGCTCAAGAGGCTGCAATATCGCTTGGTTTGTCAGATAGCCTGCCCGATGCTAGAGGAAGATTCTTAAAAAG
>JBKDZU010000050.1:0-16623 GCA_047971505.1 Tenacibaculum sp. | reverse complement strand
ATTTAACAAACTTATAGGAAAAACACGATTTAAAGTAGAGCGCACATTTGGTGGCATAAAAAGATGGTTTAATGGAGGTACTGCAAGATATAGAGGTATTAGAAAAATGCACACACAAAACCTATTAGAAGCAATGTGCTACAATTTATATAGAAGTCCAGGGATAATTGCGTCTAATTGTGAAAATTAAAAGATAATAAGCCTAATTAAGTGCGATTATCCATCCAAAAATCAACAAAAAATAGTAAAGTAGAATAAAATTTAGCTCAAAAGCATCAAGGTAGAAACCTAAACAAAAATAAGGTTGGGTTTTGCAACGGTCTTGTTTTATGAGTTTTTAATAGAGGCTAATTAAATATTGTGTACAATTATATTTTAACGGATAAAACCACTTCTTTTAAAAAAGTGTTAATATCGGCATTTTTACTTAAACCCATGCGCACTATTACCATTTCTTGGTCGGGTAAAACAAATACATTTTGTCCTTGGTAACCATTAAAGGAGTACATATTTAGAGGAGCATCTGGGTAACGCTTTCCTTTATTTAGCCAAATTTGCGCACCGTATTTGCCTTCAGAGGTAGGAGTTGGAGTAGTGGCGTACTGCACCCAATCTTTGTCAAAGATGCGATTCCCGTTCCAATTTCCCTCGTGTAAATACAGCAAGCCTAACTTAGCCCAGTCTCTCGGGCTTGCCCAAGCATAGGAAGAAGCTACATAATTACCACTCATATCGGCTTCAAGTACCATAGAGTTCATTCCAATTTTATCGATCAAGGCACTGTACCAAAAGTTTAAATATTCCTGCTGACTGCTAAATTGATTGCGCAAAATTCTAGATAGTAAATTGGTGGTGCCAGATGAGTAGTTCCAAGTTTCATTAGGCTTGCCAACTAGGGCTTTGTGCAATTGGACTTTAGTCATATCTTCAGATAAAAACAGCATTCTAGTAACGTCCGAAATACGGTTGTAATCCTCATCCCAAGCAAGCCCAGAATTCATTTGCAATAAGTTGTGTATGCTTATATTTTTGCGCAAATCTTTTCCCCACTCATTAAACAGCCCTTTTTTTTGTATATTTATTTCCCCTTGATATTGCAAAATTCCAAATAAAGTTCCTGTTAAGCTCTTGGTCATAGACCAACCTAGCAATCTTGAATTTTTGTTAAAGCCTAAACTGTATTTTTCAGCAATAATAAAGTCTTTATATATTATAAGAACAGCTCTGGTTTTGTTTGAAGGCTTAAACAAAGCGTTTACAGCTGTGTTTATTTTGTGATAATCTATTTGTTTAAAAATACTGTCTTTTTCAATACCATTACCATAAGGATAAGGGGTGTTTATATCGGGCTTTGCTCGGCTAGGACTAACATAGGGTTTTAACGCGTCAAATTTATCATTAATAAGCACTGCTCCTAAACCTTTTCTGTAAATTGCCTTTCGACTTAGCAAACCAAAAACAGAACCTGTGGCTGATTTTTCTTCGAAGTTTATTTTATCTTTAGTTAGGTTAATGGGTGAAAAGTTATTGTCAGTGCTATCTGTAAAAGCTAAACTTCTTCCTGCTAAAAATACTGAAGAAGCTGTGTTTTTGGCCGAATAACCTGCCAGTATATTTAATCTAGGATAATTTAGGTAAACAACCACTCCTAAGACCAAAAGAGTAACTAAGAGCAGTTTTTTAAATAATTTCATAAGTGTATAATTAGTTTAAATAGCTTGTATAGTGATATATTAATTATTTTGCAAAGCCTAAGTCTAGTTTGTTTGTCAGTTTCATGCTAAAATAACTTTACAATTATAGATATATTTTAGGCTAATAAGCACAAAAATACATAAAAAGCGATAGCTCGATTTAAAAAACAGTAATTTGTGAATTTACAATCACCCCCGCTGTGTGTCTAAAAATTAGGTGTGGATGTTTCATTATCCTCAAGAAAATGCAAAACAAACAGAAGTGTTGCAACACTGTATTTTTTCTCTATTTTAAAGGTCAGAGGTTATACCTTCAATAAGAGTTACATTGTCGTAATTTTTTAGTTTTGCAATTGCTTGATTAAGTATTTAAGGCAAAGGGTCAATGCTTGTTATTTTACAATTTTCCTTTGCTTTGACAAATCTTTTATAAATAGTGAGCGAAAAAGACTGGAAGTGCTGTGTAAAGCACAAAATATGAAAGCCTGAAAGCGAGCGGTAAGTGAGCAATTTCATATCTACAGCCTAAAACGAAGTGTTACATAATACCTCTTCTTTTAAGGCGTTGTACAAGGATTAAAAAATCGTTCCGCTCAACTAGCGGATAAGGGTTTCGTCCGCTCGAATCGTTTGCGTATAATCTGAAAAAAAATAAAATAATTTCTGAAATAAGGTAAATGTAATACAATTAATACGTTAAAAATAAGTATTTTAATTTAAATATTAAAAAACAAGTGTAGTCATTAAATTATTTTTTAATTATAATATATTGATTAATAGTAACTTATTAGCTTTTATGTAAAGCTAATTAAAAAAACTAGGCAAGCCCAGTTTTTATGCTTGTAATCGAATCTAAGAATAAATTTTAAATAACAGTAATTATTATATAAAGTTTAGTTACTGTTAATAAACAGTGCCTCAACTGATCAATATAGTAAATTACCTAAGCACTTAATTGACAAAATATTAAATTGTAATAAATTTTATTTTTTTATTCGTATTTTTTACTAAAATACAGGAGTCAAAAACAGCAATATTTTTACTTAATTTTTGTTATACTTAAAATATTTTAAAAATTTTTAACAAAAATAATTTACAAGTGCAATAAAAATTAATATATTTGTAGTCTAAATTTAATGTTTTTTTTAAATTTCATTTAATTTATTCGGACAAAACTAAAGTGACAAAATATTTTTAACCTATTTAACCTGAGTAATTTATGACTAAACTTACTAAAATGCTTGCATTGTTTTGTGTACTGACCTTGCACTGCTTATTTGCACAGCAAAAAGTTGTTACGGGTACTGTTTCCGACAAATCAGGGCCCTTGCCAGGAGTTACCGTACTAATTAAAAATACTGCAAGAGGAGCAGAAACCAACCTCGATGGAGTTTACAACATTAGCGTAAAGGAAAGCGATATACTGGTATTCAGTTATATCGGTATGAGAACTGTTGAACGTCCTGTTAAAGGTCTCAGCATCCTTAACTTGCTTATGGAAGAAGGCTCTAGCGTATTAAGAGAGGTTGAGGTAGTAGCTACGGGCTATGATAAGATCAATAAAAAAACCTTTACAGGCTCAGCCTCAACCATCAGTGCTGAAGAAATAAAAATTGACGGCATTATCGATGTTTCGAGGATGCTAGAAGGCAGGGTTGCTGGCATTAACATACAAAACATATCGGGCACTTTTGGAGCATCACCTAAGGTTACCATCCGAGGTTCATCCTCTATCTTCGGAAACAATACCCCTTTGTACGTTATTGACGGGATAGTACAAGAGGATATCATCGAACAAAATTTAGATCAACTCACCTCGGGCGATGCCTCTACCTTAATTAGCTCTTCAATAGCAGGAGTAAATGCCAATGATATTAAAACTATAGATATTCTCAAAGATGCCTCGGCAACCTCCATATACGGAGCAAGAGCGCGTAATGGAGTAGTGGTTATTACCACCAAATCGGGCAGAAGAGCATCGCCTTTAAAGTTGAGTTACAACTTAGAACAAACCCTAAGAGATATTCCAAGCTATGCCAATTACGATATTTTAGACTCCAAAGAAAACATAGCCTTTTTGCAAGAATTGGGTTTTGATCAAACAGGTTTTTTAGATATTACCAATGGATTGGCTGGCAGATATGGAGGAGTTTTTTACATTATGAGGACTAAGGCAAACACCTTTGATGAGAGCAGTGGAAATTTTTTATTAAAAAACACTCCTGAGGCGCGCAATAAGTTTTTACAGCAGTACGAGTTGGCAAATACCAATTGGTTTAGAACTCTGTTTAGAAACAACAGCCTTATGCAAAATCACACTGTAAGCCTTAGCGGTGGAGGCGAAAACAATTCCTATTACGCTTCGGTAGGCTTTTTAAACGATCCGGGTTGGTCAATAGCAGACAGGGTAACCAGAATAACGGCAAATTTAAAAAGCATTTTTTATTTTTCTGATAAGTTTAGCTTATCTTTAGCAATAGTTTCGTCAATTAGAAAGCAGAAAGCACCTGGCACCTTTAGCAGAGAGAGGGATGTAGTAAACGGCGAGATATCACGAGATTTTGACATAAATCCCTTTAGTTATGTTTTAAACACTTCTAGAACTCTAAGACCCAGAGACAGTCAAGGCAATTTTGAGTACTACAGAAATAATTGGGCTCCTTTTAATATACTTGAAGAGCTGCAAAACAACTTTATAGATATAAACCAAAGAGACATACGTTTTCAGTTAGACTCAAACTACAAAATTACCGATAAGCTGAGCTATGATTTTAGCGGTGCAGTCCGCTATGTTAACAGTGTTCGCGAACACCAGGTAAGGGAACAGTCAAATGTAGTAAGGGCTTATAATGCGGACGATACCACGATTATAAGAGATGCTAATATCTTTCTATACAAAGATCCCAGCAATCCAGACGCCGTACCTGTTGCTGTATTGCCCAGTGGTGGTTTGTATTTTAAAACAGACAACTATTTAACCTCTTATTACGCAAGGAACAGCTTTACTTACGACAATACGTTTAACGACAATCACAATTTAAATGTGTTTTTGGGTCAGGAGATAAGATATGTAGATAGAGACCAAGATACCTTTGCGGGTTATGGTTTGCAGTACGAAAACGGTTTAATACCCTTTACTGATCCCAGAATTATTGAAAAGATAATAGTTGAGGGAGACAGCTATTTTAGCCTAAGTAAGCAACGCGAAAGGACTTTAGCCTTTTTTGGCAAAACCACCTATAGCTATAAAGACAAGTATATATTTTCTGTAACGGGCAGATACGACGGCTCTAACAGACAGGGCAGGAGTGCAAGTTCCAGATGGTTGCCCACGGGCACAGTAAGTGCTAAGTGGAATGCCAGCGAGGAAAGCTTTTTGCAAAATTCAAGTGTTTTTAGCAATTTACAGTTTAGGCTTTCATATGGTTTGGTTGCTACTCCGGGTTCTGCCACCAATGCTTTGGCTATCATCAGAAGCCAAATTACCGATCGCCCCTTGCCTATAAACAGAGAACCTTTTTTAAACATTGAGGATTTGCAAAACTCAGAGTTGACTTGGGAAAAGCAGTACGAACTGAATTTTGGCGTGGACTTAGGGCTGTTTAACAACCGCGTAAACCTAACTGCTGATTTGTATAAAAGAGATATTTTTGACAATATAGACTTTGTAGTAACCTCGGGAATTGGCGGTGAATACATCAAACAAGGCAATAATGCCGATGTTGAAACCAAGGGTTTAGAACTGGTATTGCAAACTGACAATATAAAAACAACAGATTTTAAGTGGTCGAGCACATTAAATTTTTCGTGGTATAATCAAAAAATTGCCAAGCTACAAAACAGACCCAATGCACTAGATGCTGTTGATGGAACGGGCACCAACCTAGAGGGCTTCCCTATCAATTCTTTATTTGCCTTTGACTTTGTAGGTTTAGACAATCAGGGGGTACCTCAATTTATCAACGATCAAGGCGAGGTGTCTAGAGGAATAAACTTTCAAAACGTTAAAAATTTAACCAGTTATTTAAAGTTTCAGGGCTCTGTCGATCCCAATATGGCTGGGGGTATAGCAAATGATTTTATTTATAAAAATTGGAACCTCAATGTCTTAGTTACGGGGGGGGGGGAAATAAGATCAGAAAAGACCCTATCTTTTCTGCCCGCTACAGCGACGCGAGTTCTTTTTCAAAAGATTTTAGAAACAGATGGCTGTTTCCTGGAGACGAAAACAGCACAGACATTCCCAACACTCTTTCTCTAAGACAGCTTATTCAAAACAGCGGCTTGCCTGCAACCTATTCAGCCTATAACTACTCCGATCTCAGGGTTGCAGATGGAGATTTTGTCAGAATGAAAAACATAGCCTTAGGCTATTCTTTTAACAAAGAATTAGTCGATAAGCTAGGTTTATCTTACCTAAAAATAAAACTTCAAGGCACTAATTTATTTTTAATTTATTCCGATTCAAGGCTAAACGGTCAAGATCCAGAATTTTTCCAATCAGGAGGAGTAGCCTTTCCTATTACCCGACAATACACTTTTTCGTTAAATCTCGGATTTTAATTTTAAAACCTCATTATCATGTTAAGAAACAACATTTATAAAAAAATATTTTACATCCTGTTCTTAGCTTTTACAACAGGTTGTAGCGAGTATTTATCGGAACTACCCGATAATCGAACTGTTATAGATTCGCCCGAAAAGATATCCCAGCTAATCACAGGTGCCTATCCCAATGCTAACTATATGCTAATTGCAGAATTCAGATCGGACAATACCGATCACAAAGGAAATTCTAACGGTGAGAGCCAGCTGAGTCAAGAGATGTACCTTTGGAAAGACTCTAGCTTAGAAAATCAAGATACACCTAATTTTTACTGGCTTAGTTGTTATGAGGCAATAGCTCAGGCTAATCAAGCCCTACAATCAATAGAAGAACTAAAAGGGCAATACAACCTAAATGCCCAAAAAGGCGAGGCTCTGTTAGCAAGGGCATATGCTCACTTTATGTTGGTTAACCTTTGGGGCAAGCACTACAATAAAGATACTGCCGATTCGGACTTAGGAGTTCCTTATGTAACCGAGTCCGAAGAAGTATTGATTAAGGAATACAAGCGGAATACCGTACAAGAGGTTTACGATTTTATTGAAAAAGACCTCATTGAAGGACTTAGCTTAATGGAAAAGCTTAGCTCGACTGATAGTAAACAAGACCAATCGAAGTTTCACTTTTCCAAAGAATCGGGCTATGCTTTTGCTGCTCGTTTCTACACCTATAAGGCAGAATGGGACAAGGTAATTGCCTATGCTTCAAAAGTTATATCTACCCCAGCAAATCTTTCTGAGGTTAGGAATGATCTATTTTATAGATCGTTAACCTATAGTCAAACATTAAATATCTACTCGGGGTATACTGAGGATGCAAACCTGCTAATTGCCTCTACTTCTTCCCTTTGGGGACGTAGTTTTGCTGGAACCAGATATGGTTTAAGCATAGACAAAGCAGAAGAGTTGTTTTTTGGTATTGGGAATAATCCACTAGACAAGCCTTGGGCATATAGAGTTTTTGGAACAGGTAATTTTTACAACTTACCCAAAATAGGCGAATATTTTAAGCTTACCAATCTCAGTGCAGGCATAGGTTTACCTTTTGTACAAATAGTTTTATTTGACAAAGACGAGGTACTGCTAAACAGGGCAGAAGCCTATGTAATGAACAAAAACTACACCGATGCCCTAAGCGATTTAAATGTATTTTTGGCTAGTAAAACTAGAAATTACGATATTTCAAGTGATTTTTTAACAGAAACATTGATTGAAGATAAATATTCTTTTGTCAAAGATGAGTACTCTCCTTTTTATGTTTTGAACAACAAACAGACAGGTTTTATCAAGGCAATTGCCGAGTTTAAAAGGAGAGATTTTTATCACGAGGGTTTGAGGTGGTTTGATGTTAGGAGGTTTGGCTTAGAAATAAAGCACGACTTTGTTGACGCATCTGCCATAACCCTAGAGAAGAACGACCTCAGAAAGCAGTTGCAGATACCTGGCTTTGCTCTTGCGAGAGGTATAAAACCCAATCCGAGATAAATTATCAACTAAAATTTAATAATTATGAAAAAAACACTTTTTTTGCTAATACTTACAGTGCTTGTTTGCTTACAGGCATGCACTCCTAAGGACGAAGACTTAGGTAAAAGTGATATTGATACCTCTGTACCTCCTTTAAACGCTACAGATAAATGGCTTAGAGCAAATTTTATCGAACCCTATAACATAGAGGTGCTATATAAGTGGAATGAAAATGCGGTTGACCACAATAGGTATCTATACCCACCTATCTTTGAAAATGTTTTACCAGCTATGGAGGCAATAAAAACCATATGGTTAGACACCTATTTTGAGGTTGCAGGTCCCGATTTTGTAAAAAAGATAGCTCCTAGAGAAATACTGCTGGTAGGAGGTGTAAACCTTAATCCTTCGGGTACTATAACCTTGGGCTTAGCTGAGTCGGGCGCGAGGGTTACCTTTTTTAACACAGACTTTGTCGATCTTAAAAATACAGGGAGCCTTGTTGGATTTGTTTCTACTATACAGCACGAATACACTCATATATTAAATCAAACCGTTCCTTTTGACGAGGTTTCATTCAAGAAAATTACCCCTTCAGGTTATACAGCCCAATGGTTTAACAGTAGCCAATCAGAGGCAAGAAGATTAGGTTTTATAAGTGCATATGCCAGAGCTAATGAACACGAAGACTTTGCCGAAATGGTAACAGCCATGCTGTCGAATAACAATGAGGATTACAACGCTATTATCAACAATATTAATAGTGATGAAGCAAGAGCTGCTATCCGCAGCAAAGAAACCTTGGTTGTCAATTATTTTAAAAGCAATTTTAGTTTAGATATCTATGAGTTGCAAAGGGTGGCTGCCGAAAATATACAAAAAGTGGTAAATAATTAATAATATGAAAGCAAAAATAAATAAAATACATCTGTTTTTCGTTTTTGCACTGCTATTGCTTAGCTGTAATAAAAGCGAAACCGAGCAAATTTTTGAAGATTCATCTACTGTTAGAAAGGAAAAAAGGGAGCAGGAACTCAGAAACTTGTTGCTTTCATCCGAACAGGGTTGGAAAGTAACCTATTTTACCGATAATACACAATTGGGAGGCTTTGCGTTTTTGTTTAAGTTTATCGACGATACTCAGGTAGAAATGGCTACCGACTTTAACAATGGATATACAAAAATGCAAAGCGAGTACGATATACTCTATTCATCTACCACTAAGTTGTCGTTTAGTACAAAAAACTATATTCACGATCTGTCCGATTCGGCTAATCCACCTGATTCGGGTTTAACGGGTCGCGGTTATAAAGGCGATTTTGAATTTCTGTACTACGGAGCCGAGGGTGATGACATTATCTTTAGAACCAATAGAGATTTTATAGAACTGCGCTTTAGCAAGGCTACTGAGAATGATTGGTCAGATTTTCATAAACATGAATTAATAAAAGCTAATATTGATGGTCAAGTTGGAAAATCAGTATTTAGAATCCTAAAAATAGATAATAAATTGTATAACTTTTCATATGATACTAGAAGAAGGTTTGCTACTAATAATGCTGCTAGTAAAGATAATTTAAATTTTGGAATTGGACTTACACCAACAGGTATAATTATTGAACCTGCTATAGATATTGACAATAGTAAAATAAATGAATTTACTTATGATTCATCTGAAGATAAGTTTATAGCTAAGTTGGAAGATGGTAGTGAAATAGCTTCAATTTTTTATGATTCATCGCCTGCTTTTCCATACACGGGCTATCAAGATATTAATAGTCAAAGTCTTTTATATAATGAACTTTCAGATCAAGTTACTGAAACTAATGAGGCATTTAGAATATTTTTGGAAGACTACAGAAACTCATTGTCCCCCTATGGTATTTCAAATGACCCAAATGAACCAATTAGATTTGCAGGTATTCAATTAAATGATTTGCTCAAACCTTTAAGTTTTTTAAAAATAGTTGTAACATTTAATAATAATCCTATAAATAATGGCTTTTGGTTTGATTTTAAAAAAAGTGTTGTTGACAATAAGCTAGTGTTTAGTCCAACAGGAAAAACAAATGCAAGTCCAGAAATAAAAGAATTGGTAAAACCGTTAACAGATATTATTTTCGATCCAAAAGGACATCATGTTAGGAGCGCAGGTACTTTGGATGGGTATAGCAATAAAATATTTACTTTTACCCCAGCTAGTAATACTCAATATATATTTGAGGTTTTTGCTATATAGGTTATAATTAACAAAGTTAAAAAAGTAACTTTTGCTATATCTGGTAAGGTTTTAGATTCATTTTTTTATTTGGGTAATATTGGATTAGGTCTAAACTTTGCAACGGGTATTATATTTAGTGTATTTTTAGGACCTTTTTCAAAATACTTATTACACATGATAAGCACTGTTGATCCCGTAACACTTAATCCTGCTCCTAATGAAATAAACATTCTGAAATATAAAGAGGAGATTAATTGGGGATTTTACACTAACCTTGAGCCTCTTGTAGATTTTATTGCAGATAATTCACCCTATAAAACGGAGAATACATCTTCGAGAACTGTAAAGCTAACAAGCAAAAAAAAAATCTGAGGTTTGGTTTATTATTAGTCTCCCCCCTGATTAAATAGTAAATTTAAAAATTAAGAATTAAAAACATTAAAGAACAACTAGTTACAAAAAATATTGAATAAGAATACTAAGACAAATCAAAACTTTAAAGTAATTCTGATGAAAGTAAAAATAAATAAAACACATCTGTTTTTCGTTTTTTTTGCACTGCTGTTGCTTAGCTGTAATAAAAGCGAAACCGAGCAAATTTTTGAAGACTCATCTGCTGTTAGAAAGGAAAAAAGGGAACAGGAACTCAGAAACTTGTTGCTTTCATCCGAACAGGGTTGGAAAGTAACCTATTTTACCGATAATACACAATTGGGAGGCTTTACGTTTTTGTTTAGGTTTATCGACGATACTCAGATAGAAATGGTTACCGACTTTAACAATGGATATACAAAAATGCAAAGCGAGTACGATATACTCTATTCATCTACCACTAAGTTGTCGTTTAGCACAAAAAATTATATTCACGATCTGTCCGATTCGGCTGATTCGCCTGATTCGGGTTTAACGGGTCGCGGTTATAAAGGCGATTTTGAATTTTTGTACTACGGAGCTGAGGGTGATGATATTATCTTTAGAACCAATAGAGATTTTATAGAACTGCGCTTTAGCAAGGCTACTGAAGATGATTGGGATAATTTTGAAAAAAACCAAGATCTAATAAACTTTATTAATAACTCATCTAGGCACTTAGCTTATAAAAAAGGCGATATTGCCTATAACTTTTTTTATAACTCCGACAGGCGTTTTGCGATCAATATAGAAGAAAACAATGATTTAAATTTTGGCGTTGGTTTTACATCAACAGGCATAGTTATTTCTCCCGCTATACTTATTGATGGTAAGCAATACAGTGAGTTTACCTTAAATAAAACAACAAATAAATTTGTGTTGCCAAATCAAGACTTTGATATAGAAATTATAAACACTCCAATTGACCTTAGTGTTATATGGTTTACTCAAATTGACTCTTTGCTTAATTCAAAATCTTTTGCTGAGCTATTTAAGCAAATAGAACAAAGTCAAATGGAAATATACCCCGAATCTCCACTGTCAGATATTATTAATTTTGGCGATGACAATATAGAACTTAGCTTCTTTGGAACTTTTTTTACAGCACAGCACGGTATTTTTTACAGAGGTGTAATAGCAGAGCCAACATTTTTAGATATTAGAAAAGCTATTCCAAGGTTTGGTTGGAACAATTATACCCATTTTAATCCTTTAGTTGATGCTATAGCAAATAACTCTCCTTATGATGTGGTTGAAATAAATTCATCTGAACCAATGCGCTATAGGCTAAATAGTCAAAAAGATCCGAATTTTTGGTTTATAATTCAACGAAATTAACAGCCTGCTAAGCTAAAAACAATTATAATTATAATAATTAAAAAAACTGGGATATCCCAGTTTTTTTATGCTTGCAAATGAGTAAGTTAATATTTTTTTGTTTTTTTAACTTTTTGAAATAGCTATAATTATCATATATTTGCAAACCAATTTTTAAAACAAAAAAAATAATTATAATGACAAAAGCAGATATTGTATCTAAAATTTCGGACAAAAGTGGGATAGACAAAGCAGATGTTTTGACTACTGTTGAAGCTTTTATGGATGAGGTAAAAGAAGCATTAGAAAGTGGACATAATGTTTACCTAAGGGGCTTTGGTAGTTTTATCATTAAAAGAAGAGCGGAAAAAACAGGTAGGAATATTTCAAAAAACACTACTGTTAAAATACCAGCTCACAACATCCCAGCTTTTAAGCCTTCTAAGGTGTTTACAGAAGGAGTAAAGACCAAAGTAAGCGTAAAGTAGTACTGTGCTAAATTGCTCTAAATTGATAACTTAGAGAGTTAGTTTTAGCAAGGGCATATATATCTAAGTTCCTTTACAATTGAGGATTCAGATATTTAACATTTTTCTTTGCCATACGTAAAATCTCAACTAAAAAAATGTAGATTTTACCATACCAAAGTAAAATAACTTAGGCCCCCAATGGCTTAGGTATGGCAAAGACAATTGCCCAACAAAAAAAAATATCAACTACTTTATAATCTGTTAATTACTTGCCTTTTGTATTTCCTAAATAAGACTGATAAAGTATTAATCTAAAAAGTCCGGTTTTTCAGACTTTTACAAACTGTTTAACTATGCCAAGTGGTAAAAAAAGAAAGAGATCTAAAATCTCAACACATAAACGCAAAAAAAGAGCAAGAGCAAATAGACATAAAAAAAGTAAGTCTTAGTGTTTTTGCTTAATTTAAATATTTTTAAAAGTTCATTGACATATAGGTTTTATACCTGTTTACAAATTTCAACGAGGGTCTTTGCGTAAATATCGCAGACCTTAAATAACTTTCAGATGAAATGAGCGTGTATAATTTTTTATGCACACAATATTATGTTCATTGCGAGTTAATCGTAACCGCTTTATTAAATTATAAATGATTATGTGAAACTCTTTTTTCTGCAAAATACAATGAGTAAAATAACAAACAGCGGGTTTAGTGATTTTACTAATATTATTAAAAATTAAATATTTAACCTAAATTTATTTGTTTGGAACAAACTGAGTTAAAAAAAATAAGACACAGAAAAATACACATTGGCAGAATTTCATGTAATCGAAACATATTAAATAAGAATGAACACATGAAAACAGAATTAATTATTCGTTCAAATTCTTCTGATATTGATTTTGCTCTACTAAGAGATGGTAAACTTGTTGAATTAAACAAAGAAGTAGGAGGCAATAAATTTTCAGTTGGAGATATTTTTATTGCCAAAACAGGAAAAGTGATGACTGGTTTAAATGCCGCCTTTGTAAATGTAGGCTATCCTAAAGACGGTTTTCTTCACTATCACGATTTAGGTTCTCAAGTACAATCTTTAAATAAATTTATAAAAAAAGTAAGCACAGGTAAATTTAAAGAATTCACGTTAAAAAATTTTCGCTTTGAACAAGACATAGACAAGAATGGAGGCATTAAAGATGTATTAAAAACAGGTGATAATATATTAGTGCAAATTGTAAAAGAACCCATTTCAACCAAGGGACCACGCATAAGTTCTGAGTTGTCTATAGCAGGTAGGTATTTGGTTTTAATGCCTTTTTCTGATAAAATATCTATATCTCAAAAAATAGCAGATAGCAAAGAAAAAGAACGCTTAAAAAGATTGGCAAAAACTATAAAACCAAGAGGCTTTGGACTCATCTTACGCACTTTTGCCACAGGGAAAAAGCTAGCAGAACTCGATAAGGATTTAAAAAACTCACTTGAGCGCTGGAAAAATATGTGTAAGCGTATAGCCTACACTCAAACTCCTGCAAAAATATTGAGCGAGTTAAACAAGGCATCTTCTATTTTAAGAGATGTGATGAACGACTCTTTTACTAGTATAATAACCAACGATAGAGCCTTGATGCTTGAAGTTAAAGAGTACTTAAGAGAAATATATCCAGAGAAAGAAAATATTGTGAGGCTTTACAGATCTCAGGTTCCTATTTTTCAAAAATACGGTATTGAGAGGCAAATTAAAACATTGTTTGGCAAAACGGTTTCTATGAGTAAGGGTGCTTATTTGGTTATAGAGCACACAGAGGCTTTACATGTAATTGACGTAAATAGCGGCAATCGATCAAATAAAACTTTAAATCAAGAGGAAACGGCCTTAGAGGTTAATCTAATAGCGGCTTCAGAAATTGCGAGACAATTACAATTAAGAGATATGGGCGGTATTATTGTAATTGATTTTATCGATATGAAAAGATCTGAAAACAGACAAAAACTATATCGACATTTAAGAGAGGTTATGTCTTTTGATCGCACTAAGCACAAAATACTACCTCCAAGTAAGTTTGGTTTGGTGCAAATTACAAGACAACGTGTAAGACCCGAATTGCACATAAAAACAAGAGAGCCCAATCCTAATACTAATGGTGAAGTAGAAGCGCCTGTTGTTTTAATAGATAAGCTAGATGCTGAATTAGAAAAATTGACCAACAGCTCGCAAAATATTAAAAACATTACTTTAAGTGTTCATCCTTTTGTTGCCGGATATTTAACAAATGGCATTAACTCCATTCGCTTTAAATGGTTCTTAAAATATAAAAAGTGGATTAAAATTTTACCAAGAGATGCTTATATGTACTTACAATATAAATTTAGGTACAAAAAAGTCCGTAAAAAAAATAAGTATTAATTTTATTATTTTTTTTTCAGACTAAACTTGTTAATCAACAACTTGCTAACCAACAATTTTTATTTGTTTAATAGCTTTTGGCAATTCAACATTCAGAAGAAACAAACCCCTGCAATACGCAGGGGTTTTTTAATTAGCGCTAGTCATAAAACCCTATTTTTTAAAATATATTTGTCACCTAACCTCTTACATACTCTTTAATAGCATTACAAATGAACTTTTACTTTAAGTTAACTCAAAGCTAATTAACAAGTTTATAGCAGTCCTTATAGATATTAACTAAAAAAATATGAGGGATAAATAAAATATTAACTTTTTGCACTGCATTGACCTTACATACGTATCTTTGTCGACCATGCAGTTTTAACCATGCAGTTTAATATAAAAGCAGAAGACCCTAATAGCAAGGCTCGTGCAGGTGTTGTAACAACTGATCACGGCGTGATTGAAACGCCTATTTTTATGCCCGTAGGAACAGTTGCTACTGTTAAAGGAGTGCATCAATCTGAGTTAAAGAATCAAATCAAGTCCGATATAATACTCGCTAATACTTATCATCTGTATTTGCGTCCGCAAATCACAATTTTAGAGCAGGCAGGAGGCTTGCATAAGTTTATGAGTTGGGACAATAGTATTTTAACAGATAGTGGCGGATTTCAGGTGTACTCTTTATCTGATAGAAGAAAGATAAGCGAACAAGGAGTTAAATTTAAAAGTCATATCGATGGTTCTCTGCACTTTTTCTCTCCCGAAAAGGTTATGGAGGTTCAGCGTTTAATTGGAGCTGATATTATTATGGCTTTTGATGAGTGCACGCCCTATCCTTGCGATTATTCATATGCTGAGAAATCGATGCAACTTACTCATAGGTGGTTAAAGAGGTGCTTAGCTCATCTGCAAAAAACACCGACTAAATATGGGTATAATCAAAGTTTTTTCCCTATAGTACAGGGAAGTATTTATAAAGATTTAAGAAAGCAATCGGCTGAGTTTACAGCCTCAATACAGGCTGATGGCAATGCCATTGGCGGCTTGTCTGTGGGCGAGCCTGCCGATGAAATGTACGCCATAACTGAATTAGTATGTAGTATTTTACCTAGCGATAAGCCCAGGTATTTAATGGGAGTTGGCACCCCTGAAAACATACTTGAAAACATAGCCTTAGGCGTTGATATGTTTGATTGCGTAATGCCAACGCGAAATGCCAGAAATGGAATGCTTTTTACCTCACAAGGCACTATTAATATAAAGAATAAAAAGTGGGAAAATGATTTTTCACCTATTGATAGTGCAGGAATTACCTTTGTTGATACCTTGTACTCAAAAGCTTATTTAAGACATCTTTTTGCATCTGGCGAAATATTAGGCAAACAAATAGCTTCAGTACATAATTTAGGTTTTTATCTGTGGTTGACAAAACAGTCAAGGGAGCAAATTATTAAAGGTAGTTTTTTGCAGTGGAAACAAAAAATGCTAAATCAAATAAACAAACGTCTGTAAATTGAAACTACTCGACAGGTACATATTAAAGCAGTATTTGGTTAGCTTTTTGCTTACTATGCTTATTTTAATTCCAATTGCAGTAGCTATTAATATTGCCGAAAAGATCGATAAATTTCTGCGTCACGAAAATTTAACTTTATTTGAAGTGGTAAATGATTACTACAAAAACTTTATTATTTACTACGCCAATACCTTTATGCCCCTGGCCTTGTTTATAGCAGTAATATTGTTTACCTCTAAGTTGGCTAATAACACTGAGATAATTGCTATAAACAGCTCTCAGGTTTCCTTTGCGCGTTTTTTATATCCTTATTTTATAGGAGCTAGCATTATTGCTGTTTTGGCGTTGTTTATGAACCACAATTTTGTGCCTGCTAGCAGTAAAACTAGAAGGGTTTTTGAAAAAAAATATCTATCGAGCATTAGTTATACAGATAAAGTAGTTCGAAATTTTAGTTTGCAATTAAACGATAGCACTTATATTTACATAGATAATTTTAATTTTGAAAGAAACTCAGGCTATAACTTT
>JBKDZU010000049.1:0-88457 GCA_047971505.1 Tenacibaculum sp. | reverse complement strand
GCAAGCCAAATAGCATAGTAGCCATCCCTACAACAATAATAGATTCCTAAGCATTGCTCCAAGGAGCATTGCCACTGATATACCATCGGGCAAGCAAACCTACTATATGCATAAAAAATAATATCAACACAATAGCAATAAAAACATTAATTACATAAGCAAGCCAAAGTTTATTGTTGAATATTTGAAAAAATACTAAAAATATCATTATTGAACTTACATATCCGTAATATTTTGACAAGCGCACAAAAATATTAGCTTCATTGTAATTTATTTCTAATTCAATTTTTTTGAGAGAAGGCATCACTTGTGCACCATATTTTTGTTGAAACTTTTTTATTCCGTTTAAAATTTTACTAGCTTGAGTATAGTCTCCCGTTTTTTTTGCACTATTTAAAAATTGAAAATACAAAGGCAACGATTGGCGCACAAAAACTGAATCAATCCCCTTGAATTTTGCTTGACTAGTTTCGGGTTTTGATACCCACTTGTTTTCACTGTTATTTGGAACAGGGTATATCCTTAATATGCTGCCACTTAGAGCTTGTGAAAACAACCAAATCCTTCTTTCTATTTTAATTATATCTTGCTCAAATTTATTTTGAATCCTCTTTTTTTGAGCTTCAATAACTAAATGACTTATTTTTGAGCTTCCGTCAGCTTTGTAAAAATCGATAAAACGAGCGTATTTAGCTTCTTTAGGTAAGGATAAAGTTTCTCTAATCTGAGTATTCCCTTTCTCTAGATATATAAATGGAATGTTGAGCCAAAGCATTGGAGACCCAGTAATTGACACCAAAATTTGACTAGGGGTTAAATTTCTAAAATTATCAGTATGACTTACTTTTCTCACCAATTCAGAAGCAAAGGTGTGGGCAGGCTTCATACGCCCACCTGCATCTTGAATAACCAAACTGCTAAACAGCTTAGCGTGTTGCTTGCTGACTATTGTTTTTTGTAAAATTGAATCTAATTGAGCATCTGTGAGTAAACTGTTTTTGTGGTTTTTGTGCTGAGAAACAGCTAAAAATGAACCTGTCAACAACAAGTATACGGTGAGCATTGCCTTTTTATCTCTAATTTTTGTCAGCGATTTTTTTAAATAACTAAAGCGAGTATTTTTAGCAAACAAGGAGGCTATTAAGCCAAAGAACAACAAGAAATATCCTAGATAAGTAATAGCAGTTCCTACAGAATCGTAATTTATTGACAAATGTGTTTGCTCAATTTGCTGTCCAGCATTTGCATAGCTAGCTTGGAATAAACGATAACCTTTATAGTTTAAAATATGATTCATAAATATTCTAAAGTTAAAAGGCTTTTTGTTTTTTTCTTGTGGGATTACGGTAACTTCACTTGCATAGGAAGAAGCATTTTCCGAACCCGGGTATTTTTCAAGTTGAAAATCATTGAGTTTTACACCAAAAGGAACTCTGTATTGCTTTGCTCCATACCAAGCTCTAAAATTTAAATTCCCTATACTAAAGTCTTTTTGATTAGCAATATTAAATTGACCTCCGTAAAAACTTATTCTTTTAGATTCTTTGTCAACTGAAATATCAAATACAACTGTATCAAATTTGTTTTTATCTTTTTTACCTCTCACGGTTTTTAGCACTCCCCTTTCGGGAGGGTTGGGTACCACAAAATCTAAACCCCCAATTTGGTGAAGTGTTAAAAACTGGAAATGCTGAATGCTATCTTTTGTAATATTTCCACTCTTTTGGTCGGCCATACGCAACCAAGTACCCTTGTTTTTAGAGAGCATTTTAAGGCTCTTATCCTGATAAAAAAAATTGATAGAAGCCGTATTTTCTGGAGTCTCAAAACCTACTAATATATTGTGTATGTTTTGAACCGTTCCGCTTTTAATATAGTGCTCGTGCCTTGACCCGCCAGAACTTTCAACTAAAAACAAGTGTTCTTTACCACTGTTATTTACAACAAATTTTTTTTCTGACCATGGAATATAATTGACAAGTTCAAAATTTACTCGATAATTTTTAGCATCCCTTTGAGGCCAAAAGTTTTCTGTAAAACTAACACTATTATTGCCCCAAGCCGATAACAGTAGTTTATTGTTTGTTTCTTTTTGAAACTTGCCATTGTCAATAATTACATTTAAATAGTTTGTGTCCGATAAAAATGTATTAGTAGTTTCTCCTTCATCAATTACCATCAGTCCTTCATAGCTAATATACCTTGTAATACCCGCACCTGTTAAAATAAATAAAAATGCTAAATGAAACAACAATACTGTCCACTTTTGTTTTTTGTACAGCCGATACCTAAATATATTACCAAAGAAATTTAATACAAAAAAAATCATAATCAACTCAAACCACCATGCGTTATACACTAAAGCTTTTGCAGTTTGAGTGCCAAACTCATTTTCAATAAATGTAGCTACTCCCATAGCTATTGCAAACAAAATAAAGAGCATAGCTGTTAAACGAGTGGAATAGAGTGTGTTTAAGATTTTTTTCACACAGATAAACTTAGATTAAACATTTGTTTTTAAAACTTTAATAAGCTCAGTAAAAACCACTAAGCCTACTATCTGTTATTTTACTCATCGCTTTTGTCAAAGCGATTGGCTAAATTTGATAGATACTCCCGCAAAAAGTTCATTTTTTTAAACATCCTCAAAAAAATACTAGTAGAAATAACTGCAAAAATTAACAAACTAAAAACTTTGCAAAGGTAAAAATTTAAAAGATTTTAATTTATAAGCAATTGCTTTTTTACACGTAATTAACAGTAAAACCATAAAAAGTTGTAGGCGCACAAACAAGGAAGGTTATTGTCAATTTTTAAACAAGCTTAGATTTATCTAGCAATACAATCGCCCATTTTAACAAAAGTTTCTATTTTGTTCTTTGTATTTTGAATTAAATCAGCCTCTACTGTAAATTTGTCTTTGTCAATTAGCAAAACAACAGAAGATCCACCAAAAGCAAAATAACCCATTTCATCGCCTTTTTTTACCTCCGAATTAGCAATATAAGTATTTACTATACTTCCAACCATGCTCGCTCCAACAAGCGTTATTAGTATATCTCCCTTTTTAAGAGTACTTAAAATAATGTACTTGCGTTTATTTTCGCAAAAAACTTTAGCAAAGTTATTAGCTAAGGCATAGGGCGAAACTGATAAGTAATTCCCCTTAATTTCAGTTGTTGCAAAGGCTGTTCCTGAGTAGGGAAAATGATAGCGGTGATAGTCATTTGGCGCTAATCTTAAAATGATTAAAGAAGCGTTTTGATACTTTATTGCCAAAGTTTTACTAGCTAGAAACTCTTTGAGCATAAAACTCCTGCCCTTTACGTAAAAATAATCTATATCGTTTATGTTTTCAAAGGCAAGTATCTTTCCATCGCCAGGAGAAATCAATCCGTTTTTTATAGAGCGTGCTCCTCTTTTTAGCTTTCTGAAAAAAAAATCGTTAAAAGAGGTATAATCTTCCAAGGGCTTTTCAGCCTCATCCATATTGATGTTAAATTTTTTTACAAAACCTCTTATTTTCTTAACCGAACTAGGTTTGTTCATTAGCTTGCCATACCACGAGGATAAAAACTTTTGTTTTACAACGGGCAACAAGGCTGTTTTGCCAAAAGGATGATGGTAGAGCAACTTTAAAAAAAAATCTCCTGGCGGTGTTTCAGTTTTTAATTTACCTGTTTGCCTGTCAATATATTGAATCTTCATAAATAAATTCTTAGTTTTATAAAGCTGTTAAAGTAATTTACCAATAAACTTTTTGTATTAAAATTATTACTTACCTATTTTTTAGATGTTTGCAAATTTATTTTAGCTTAAAATAAGGATTTTAACTCTTTTTCTTTCTGCAGATGATTTGCGAGTTAAACAATTGCTATTTCTAACACACCACATCTAACACACTATTCCAACACACTACTGCATTTAAGTTTACTAGCAAATTTACTTTCGATGCAAACGGCTGAGTTTACTCTTCAACACTGTCAATTAAAATTGTGAGCATATCGATAGCTGCCTGAGCAATTTTGGTTCCTGGTCCGTATATTCCGGCAACACCTGCTTTTAACAGAAATGGATAATCTTGTACTGGTATTACCCCACCCACAATAAGCATAATATCCTCGCGTTGATACTTTTTTAACTGCTCAACTGTTTTAGGCACTAAGGTTTTATGACCTGCTGCCAAAGATGAAATTCCCAGTATATGCACGTCGTTTTCAACTGCCTGCTTAGCGGCTTCTTCTGGAGTTTGAAATAAAGGTCCTATATCAACATCAAAGCCTAAGTCAGCATAGGCAGTTGCTATTACTTTAGCACCGCGGTCATGTCCATCTTGCCCTAATTTTGCAATCATAATTCTAGGGCGTCGTCCTTCTAATTCAGCAAAGGTATCGGTTAGTTTAGCTGCTTTTTTAAATAAAGCATCACCTTTTACAGCCTTGCTAAATACCCCTGAAATGGTTTTATGCACTGCTTTATGTCTGCCAAAAACCTTTTCTAAGGTTTCTGAAATTTCGCCTAAAGTAACTCTGTTCTTGGCAGCTTTTACAGTCAAATCTAATAAGTTACCCTTTCCTGTGCGAGCACACAAACGCAGTGCTTCCAGCGATTTTTTAACAGCTTGCTGATCCCTATTGCCCTTTAAAGTATTTAAGCGTTTTATTTGAGACTGCCTAACACTTTGATTATCTACTTCAAGTATATGCAATGGATCTTCTTGAGCCAAAATAAATTTATTTACTCCAATAATAGGATCTTGACCACTGTCTATTCTTGCCTGTTTTTTAGCTGCCGCTTCTTCAATTCGCATTTTGGGTATTCCTTTTTCAATAGCCTTGGTCATTCCGCCTAAGCTTTTAACTTCATCAATTAGCTTCCATGCTTTGTAGGATATTTCTTCGGTTAGTTTTTCAAGGTAATAGCTGCCCGCCCAAGGATCAACAGTTTTTGTTATACCAGTTTCTTGTTGTAAGTAAATTTGTGTGTTTCGAGCTATGCGAGCAGAAAAATCTGTCGGTAAGGCAATGGCTTCATCTAAGGCATTGGTATGTAAGCTTTGTGTTCCTCCAAAAACGGCAGCCATAGCTTCAATTGTAGTGCGTGTTACATTGTTAAAAGGATCTTGCTCAGTTAAACTCCAACCACTGGTTTGGCAATGAGTTCTCAGGGCTAGTGATTTTGGATTTTTAGGCTTAAAAGGTCTTAGCATTTTAGCCCATAGCATCCTGCCAGCCCTTAATTTAGCAATTTCTCTAAAATGATTCATCCCTATTGCCCAAAAAAAAGACAACCTTGGAGCAAAGGCATCTATGTTCATATTTGCTTTAATGCCAGTTTTAACGTATTCTAAACCATTGGCTAAGGTATAGGCCAACTCTATTTCGGGAGTTGCTCCTGCTTCCTGCATATGATAGCCAGAAATAGATATAGAATTAAACTTGGGCATGTTTTTACTAGTAAACTCAAATATATCAGCAATTATTTTCATTGAAGGAGTTGGCGGATAAATATAAGTATTGCGCACCATAAACTCTTTTAATATATCGTTTTGTATGGTTCCCGACAACAAATTGGCAGCCACCCCTTGCTCTTGAGCAGCAACAATATAAAATGCCAATACAGGTAATACCGCTCCATTCATGGTCATAGAAACCGACATTTTATCTAAGGGAATGCCATTGAATAAAATTTTCATATCCTCTACCGAATCAATGGCAACTCCTGCCTTGCCAACGTCTCCTTGTACTCTTTCGTGATCAGAATCATAGCCTCTATGAGTAGCTAGGTCAAAAGCAACGGACAGTCCTTTTTGACCAGCAGCTAAATTTTTTCTGTAAAAAGCATTGCTCTGCTCGGCGGTTGAAAAACCTGCATACTGACGAATAGTCCAAGGTTTTTTAACATACATAGTTGAATAAGGTCCTCTTAAATAGGGCGGGATACCCGCAATGAAGTTTTCATGCGCAAAACTGTTATTTTTAGCTTGTTTAACCTTAGTTAAACTGATATTTGACAGATCTTTTCTACTCATCTCTAAGGCGTTGTTGTTCTAGCTTTTCAGCTAATCTCTTTGGTAAAATGGGTTCAATCAAGGTTTTATAAGTGGCTTGTTTAGGCAAAGAAACTTTAATTGCATCTTTCATTTTATCGCTTTGATTTATTATTTTGTTGGTTCCCAACAATACACATATACCTTTGTTAAACTGCTGTTGTTCTTTGTTTGCCGATTCCTTTATTTTTCTTTGAATAACTCCTTTTTTTAATTGCTCTACAAAGCCTCCCGCTTTTTCAATTTGCTTAAAAACCTCTAAACTCTGACAGGCTAATTGTTCAGTAAGCGCTTCAATATAGTAGGTGCCATTTGCTATGCTTTGAGCCTCTCCAAGTTGGCTTTCGAGTTGTAGTATTAACAACTGATTTCTTGAAATACGTTGACCAAACTCATTGGACTCGTTAAAAAGTTTATCGTAAGAAATATTACTTACCGTATTGGCTCCTCCCAATATGGCACTGAGGCACTCTGAACTTGTACGCAATAGGTTTACATTGTAGTCGTACAGTGTTTTGTTTCTAAAACTAGGCTGAACAAATATATGAGCAACAGAATTGTCAATAGCATATTCGGTTAGCAAGCAAGACCATAATATTCTGAAAGCTCTTAGTTTTGCAATTTCAAAAAAGTAATTACTCCCCACTGAAAATTTAAAGTACATTCTCTTTGAAATACTACCTCCAAAGTCATTTAAATATTCATTTGCATGCGCCAAAGCATATGCCAACTGCTGCACTGTGTTTGCACCCGCATTTTGATATAAACAAGCGTTGACTGCTAAAAAGTTTCCCGATTTTTTTATCAACTTTTTAATTTCAGCATAGTCTAGCTCTTGACTTTTACACCATCTGCCTGTACTTGCTAGCTTGCCGATCAAATCAATATTAAAATAAAAATTACAGGTTTTTAAATGATCGGCTAGCTTTGCTGTAAAAGTTGAACATAAAAAGCTAAAACTGAAATACAAGGTTTGGCTTTTAGCACTAATGTTTTTTAGCAATATTTTATAATCAAAAGGTTTATCGGCTATAAATTCAAGGCTTTGAGCTCCTCTGTTAAGCGAGTCTAGAGCAAAGTAATTGGCTTCTTTTTCGCTTTTAATATTAACTGTTTGGCATATAGCAAAACCTTCTTTAGGCAGGTTAATAGCTAGCTTTGTTCGGTCTTTTTTAGTGTAAAAAGGTTTTACGGTTAACCCTTCGTTTGAGGTCCACAATAGGCTAGAGTAATCATCGCCTTTTAGGTCGGTTTGAATTTTACTTTTCCAAGCATGGTGTGTAACTTCATTAAACTCATCAAATAAAAATTTCATGTATTGATTCTTATTTTTTTAATTTGATTAAATATTTTGCCGATTACAATTGTAATTCGTGTAACTCTACTAATTAAATAATTAACTTTAACTTGTTTAAAAATTTGCTAAAGGATACCTGTTTTTTACACAATTAAATTGTTTATAGAGTTTTAGCTAAACTATATCTATCAAATTTACCCTATTTGATTTTTTAAATATAAATTTTTGACAAAAAAATAACTGCTCAACAATGGGGTAAATTTAATAAGTACTGTACTGTTTACCAAATTTACAAACTTCAACTGAAAATTGGTGTTTGATATTTTGTGCTTAAAGTGCTTACAATTAAATTGCTGTGAACTTTAAGTTGCTGTTTTGAAGGGCATTTATTTTGTTAAACCTAATTATTGCTAGCCTAAGCCTTTGAGTTTTTATTTTTTGTTTAGGGTATCAAATACAATAATATAAAGATCTTCATTTGCCTTTTTCATCAGGTATTTTTCTCTGGCATACCTTTCTAAGGCTACAGAATCTTTTAAATTTTTAATTGTTTCTCGATCTTTAGCAATTTTTTGCTTGTGGTATTCTATCCAAGTTTCTAGCTCTTCTATTTCTTTGTTGAGTTCTCTGTGGATAAGATAAGAATTTTCATCTAAAAACAACATCCAAATAACAAATACAATTAAAATAATAAGATACGAATTCCCTAGCTTATTAAAAGGGGATTTGTTTTTTAAAAATTTAAAATTCATTTTCTTTTAAAATTAATTACAACAAATCTTGGTTTATCACTTGTTTTATTAGAGGTTGTTGATTTTACTATTATAAAACTTTTTAGGTGCTTGCTTTTTAAATTTTACACAAAAGTAGCACTTATAGCTATAACAGTGAAAATAGCTAAATTCTTTTTATTTAAAACACTAAGTTATGTAAACTTACAACCCTCTGAGGTATCTTTTAAAGTTTACTTATTAGCTTGTACCTCATAGCTTTTATTTTTTGTTTTAGTGTTAAATATATTATAAAAAACAATACTCCATTAAATTTTTATATTTGTAGAGTTATGTTGTAAATAATTGATAATTAAACGCTAATAAAACACAATGCGTTCTAGCTAAATTATTTAAAATCAAATGATTGTATAGGTTTAGTAAACTGTTATATATAAAAAACAAAACAGCCAATATAAATTAGGCTGTTTTGAATAACAAAATTTACAATGATGTGCTAACTATAAACTTTACTGGAAACTCGTATCGCCTTTATTAGGGTTGTAAGCATAATTAAAAGTGTAAAATGATTTAAACTTATCAGGGATATTGCCATAGAGGATTTCAAAGTCAGCCTTGTCTTTATAATAGCTTATAATTTCTAATTTTGCATAACAAGCGTTATGCGTTTTAATTAAAAATATTTTTCCTTTTAATGGTTTTATTTGTTCTGCGTCGTAAGTTTCTAAAAACCAGCCTTTTAAACTTTTATTTGGTATTGCCAAAGCATTTTTTTTGTCTTGCCTAAAATCGCTATCGACAGGTACTTCTTTAATTGTTTTAAAAAAACCTGCTTCAAAAGCTACAGCAGCATCAAACATCCTGTCAGGTTCTCCTGAAAGACCGGCTCTATCACCTCCATTTACAATTATTTTAGTTCCGCTAAAGGCTATGTCCCAGTTGTCGCCAGTTACTTTTTTCCCTTCTAAAAAACTAAATTTTGTAAAAGTACTAGCTGGCGCATATAAGTTTTCAACTATCCCTATAACGGGCTGTAAACCTTGAACTTCGAGTTCTTCCTGAACTTGACTTTCAGAATCTGCTACTTGACTTGTATCGTCTTCACTGCACGAGGTCAATGCAAAAATTACTAGTAAAATTGATAAAATTATCTTTATATTTTTCATATGTATAACTTTTTAAATATTAATTTTGGTTGTTTTTTATAAGTATAGCATCTATTTATAATATTGTTTAATAAAATTTAGAAATTTAATGAGCTATTTAAAGTAAAAGAATATTTAAACTAATTTTATTCATCCTCCTTTGACTCAACTAAATTAAAACCCTTATTTATTTTATGCTGGTTTTTAAAAAATAGCCCAATCATTAAAGATTAGGCTATTTTGCATAACAAAAACTAACAAAACTCAATAAATAGCTTACTGAATATTTTTATATGCTTTGAAGGTTTTTATCGCCCTTATTAGGGTTGTATACGTATCTAAAAGTATAAAACCGAGTTACGTCAAACGAGGGTTGAGATATTGTGGGATCTGTAATATCGAGCAAATCTTTGTAGTAACTCAAAATTTCCATTTTAACATAATGCCCATCATGTGTTTTAATAAATAAAACCTTCCCTGATAAGGGCTTAACCAGATGATCTGGCGGACCTGTGTATATATACCAGGGGTTATAGGCATACGGCCCTTTATCTAAAGCGTAAACACCTTCTGCATCTTGCAAAAATTTAAAATCAACAGGAGCTTCTTTAGCAGATTTAAAAGACCCTTTTTCTAAAACCAAGGCTGCATCACCTGTCCTTTCGATGCTGCCAGGTTTATCAATAACCTTTTCACCTCCATTTACAATAATAGTGGTGGTTTGAAAGGCTATATCCCAATTGTCGCCTTTTACTATTTCACCCTCTGTAAAGCTAAACTTTACAAAAGGACTATCTGGTGGTGCGTATAAATTGTCGTATTGTATTGGTTCGTATATTTCAGAACTCGTTGTTGTAGAGTCAATAGTTCCAGTTTCTCCATCTGGATCGGTTGGTGGTAAATTTTCTGAACTATCATTACTACATGAAAAAATCAGAAAAATAAATAAAAAAATGGGTAAAAGAATTTTTAAATTTCTCATGGTTTATTTATATAACTTATTTAAATATTAATTTGTATTCTTCCGTAAAAAGATCTCCCTAATTGCAAAAAATTTTCGTTGGCTACAATATTTCCACTCTTTTTGTCTTTACGATTAAAAAGTTCTTTGTTTTTTATTCCTGTTTCGTTAAATATATTGTCAACGCCTAGTTGAACATCTATAGAATTGAACAGTGTTTTATTTAAAGCAATGTTTATTTGAGTATTGGGCTTTACAAAATTGTCAAACTGATCTATAACTGCATTGATATTAGAATCAAAAGGAGCAAATTGGCTTCTGTAGATCCCTCTGAGGTTTAGCCCAAAGCCATGTTTGTAATTTTCGTAAAACAGTTTAGCATTTAGCATGTGTCTGGAGCGGTTTGCCAAACCAAAATACGAGGAAAGGCTTAATTTTTTAATATCTCCACTGGTATCCTTGTAATAAACTCCATCTTTTACTTTAAAAATTTCATCGTTATTGCCAGTGTATAAAAGTTGATAACCTGCTAATAAATTAATGTTTTTGTTTATCCTATATCTTAACTCTAACTCTATTCCTTGTGTAAAAACACTGTTAATATTTTGGTAAGAAAAAATAGTTGTTCCCTCTCTAAGACCTATTTTAGTAGCATCTAATCCAGTTATAAAAATGTTTATAAGATCTTTAATATCATTTCTAAAAAAATTTGTGCTAAATACTAAGCCTTTAAGAGGCTTGAGTTGAAAACCAAAATTATAGCCTATAGAACTCTCGGGCTTTAATTGTTTTTGTACTTTAGAAAGCTCGCCAGGAGCTATATTGCCGCCAAACAATTCGTGAACAGTAAAGGTGCCTAATACTATATAGCCAAAAGATAAATTTCTAAAATTAAAATACAACTGCCTAAAATCGGGCACTTTAAAACCATAGCCCACCGAGCCTCTAAACATTAGTTGTTTTATAGGTTCAAAACTCAACGAAACCTTTGGGCTAAATGCCGAGCGATAGCTATCGCTGTTTTCATAGCGATAGCCAAATATGAGGTTTATATTTTTTATCGGTTTGAAATCGAGCTGAGCAAATGTATAAGCAGCATTGTATTCCTTAACTCCATTTATTGAAGCTCTATCTAACCTATCTCTAGTTGCCCCTAAACCAAAAATAAGTGAATTTTTATTTAAAAAATTATATTGAACCTTGATTTCGGGTCTGATAAAACTTTGCCTATAAGTGGTTTTAAGCTCTTCTAACTCTTCATTATCTAGAGGGTTAAAAAAACTAGAAGCACTGCTAAAAACAGTGGCGTAAAAAATATAGTCAATATTTAATTTACCACTTATTTGATGCTTTAACAAAGTATTGATATTTAAATCATTTTGAAAATTTTCATTTTCTTCAAAATACTGCTCTTGCTCAAAATATCTGGTCGATGCGTCAAATTTTAACTTATCGGTAAAACGGTACAACAATCTTGTGCCTAAAGTGTAGTTTTTATGCGGATATACAGTTTTTGATTCGCTCAAAGGAGTTAGGTCAAAACCACTACTCGAATTGAGGTTTACAGTTGCGTTTAACCCAAACTTATTTTTGCTATAAGTGGCATTTGCATTTATATCCAATTCGTTTTTTGCCTGACGGGTCAAAACATGATACTGCCCCTTTAACTGTTCTTTATCAGGTGTTTCAGTTATAATATTAATTACTCCTCCCATGGCTTCAGAGCCGTACAAGGCAGAAGAAGGTCCTTTGACAATTTCAATTTGCTTAATACTATTAACTGAAATGCGGTTCAAATCAATATTGCCAGAAATTCTGCCCACTATAGGAGCTCCGTCAATTAAAATCAAGGTATAGTCTGCATCAATGCCTTGTAGCTGCACTCCTTCAAAACCGCCAAAACTTTCTTTTACAACAGTAACTCCTGTTTGTTCCAACAAAATATCTCTAAGCCTTGTTAAGCCCGAACGCTTAATTTGCTTTTTTGAAACTAAGGTTACAGGCATGGGTATTGATGACAACTGTTTTTTGGTTCGGGTAGCTGTTACTATAATCTCTTCTAAATAATTACTGCTTACAGTATCTAATTTTTGTTCTTTTTTCTGAGGATAGGCAATAAAACTTAGAAAAAACATAATAATTTTAAGTTTATTTAGAATCATTTAATTTAAAAATTTTTGACAAAAGTATATATAAATTGAAATCAATCCAAATAAAATATTTATTTTTGCTGAAAATATTTAATATCCATACAGAAATGAGAAAAATTATTTGGTTGTTTATAACTTTTTTTTTATTAGTTAACAGTATTTTAGCCCAAAAAAGCAAAGACAAAGAAGCTATAAAAAAAATGTGCGGATGCTTTGAGGTAACTTTTAATTTTGCTGAAACTTTTAACAATAGTAAAGATTCGCTTTACAAACCCTCTAAAACAAAAACCGACAAAGCTTTAGAGTGGGCAGCCTTGGTGACTGATGATAAAAACAAAATTTCAATTCAGCATCTGCTTCAAGTAGGCAACCCCAATTCACCATCAATTATTAAGCACTGGCGTCAGGATTGGATATATGAAAATCAAGATTTTTACAAATACAACGGAAACAACACTTGGCTATACTTAACTAAGCCAAAAACTGAGATAAAAAAGCAATGGACTCAAAAGGTTTATCAGGTTGATGACAGTCCGCGGTATGAAGGTTCGGGTAGTTGGATACACAATAACGGTAAAAGTTATTGGGAAAGCACAGCCGATGCTCCTTTGCCAAGAAGAGAATACACCGCCAGAAGCGATTACAATATAACTGTTAGAGGCAACAGACACGAAATTACAGACTACGGCTGGTTACACGACCAAGACAATAAAAAGGTGCTTAGAGAAATAGGAAAAAAAGATTTTATACTTGCCCATGAAAAAGGATATAATACCTATGTAAGAGTTCCAGACAGCCGATGCAAAACTGCCCAGCAATGGTGGGATACGCATAAAGCTAAGTGGCAAAGTGTTAGAGATAAATGGAGTCAGGTTTACAATCGCAATACCACCTTGTCATTAAAGAAAAAAGTAAATAACAAACCTCTTTACAAGCACTTGTTTTCAAACAAGATAAACTCAGATAAAGAAATTGACCAAATTATAGAATCATTTACAAATAAATAAATTAACTCAACAATATTGTAAATAGATATTTGATGCTGCTAATTACAAGTCATCATTAGAGTTTATACACTTTTATCAATAGTATTTATAATAATAACAATTTTAGCACAATAACTATAATTATTAAACCTTAAATTTAGACAAAAGATGAATATTAAAAAAATGACAATTATTTTTATTTTGTGCACCGGCTCATTAATAGCACAATCGTCAAAAAATATATTTTTAAATCGCGAGTTTTGGAAATCAAACCCCACTGTTGAAACTGTTAAACAAAAAATTGCAGAAAAGAACAGCCCAACAGCACTTAATAGCTACGGGTTTGACGCCGTTGTGTATGCTATGCTTGAAAAAGCAAACAACAAAGTTATTAAATATTTGCTCAGCCTAAAAGGAAATGAAGTAAACAAGCTAACCCACGACAAAAGAACCTATGTTTTTTGGGCTGCTTATGTCAATAACCTAAATTTAATGAAACACTTAATTGCCAATAAAGCAAGAATGGACTTAAAAGACTCTCATCATTTTTCGGTGGCTACCTTTGCTGCCGCTACAGGGCAAACCAATACAAAAATATACGATTTGTGCATACAGCAAGGCATAGAGCTTAAAGATGATACTGACAAGAACGGAGCAAATGCACTATTGCTAATTGCTCCTTATTTAAAAGACTTATCGTTAACCAATTATTTTGTTTCAAAAGGAGTTGACTTACACAGCAAAGATAATAACGGCAACGGATTGTTTAACTACGCAGCCAAGGGAGGAAACAAAGGTTTTTTAGAGAAGATAATTTCTAAAGGAATTAGCCCCCCTAAAGAGCTAAATAAAAAAGGAGAAAATGCCTTGTTTTTAGCTACCAAATATTCGTGGAACAAAGGTTATAATAGCTTAGATTATTTAAAACACCTTGAAAGCTACGGGCTAAAGGCAAATATTACTACTTCAGAAGGTTTAACTCCGCTGCATAATTTAGCCTATAGCAATAAAGATGTTAAAACTTTTGATTATTTTCTTTCTAAGGGCGTAAGTGCAAATCAAAAAGACAAGGAAGGAAATACAGCTCTAATCAATGCTGCAGAAAAAAACGACTTGCCAATTGTTGAACTTTTAGCTGAAAAAACCCAAAACATCAATCATAAAAACAAGGAGGGACTAAGTGCTTTGAGCAAGGCTGTTAAAGGTAATAATATTGAAGTAATTGAGTATTTATTAAAAAAAGGAGCTGATGTTAAGGTTGTCGATTACAAGGGAAACACCTTGGCTTATTATTTAGTAAAAAGCTACACAGATAAAAATAAAGAGGTGTTTACTCAAAAGAAAAAATTGTTGGCTAAAAAAGGTCTTAGGTTTCAAACAGCCCAAGAAAAAAACAATTCACTTTTTCATATAGCCATTGAAAAGAACAGTGTAAATTTACTCAAAGAAATTAGCTTGCTAAATATTGACCTAAACAGCAAAAATAAAGATGGGTTAACTGCTTTACACAAAGCTGTTATGCAAGCTGAAAACACAAAACTTATCAAATATTTACTGAGCATTGGTGCTGACAAAGCTATTACAACTGACTTTGGAGAAACGGTTTACGAACTTGCCGAGGAAAATGAAATACTAAGTTCGCAAAATATAGATATTAGTTTTTTAAAATAAGTTTAGGCAAAAATCAAAGCTACTTGCAGTAAATATGTACAATAATAAATACTAAAATAATATAAAAGGGCTTAGTATTTTGCCTTGTAAAAAGGTGAAAATGCTTAAAGTGAATTTACATAATTTGTATCATATAATTGCTTGATTAAAACAAATTTAATGGCGTATAAATTGATTTTTAAATTAAACTTTACTAAATAATTAGATAAATGAGGAGCTTTTTTAGATTGTTATTAATGTCAACTATTTTATTTCTGTGTAATTTTCAGCAGCACGGCGATAAAATTACTGTTAAATGCATGATTCAAATGAAGAATTACACAGGTGAAGGAGCTTATATTGTCATATCTTTACTGAATAAAAATAATGAATACCTTGAAACCTTATATGTACAGGGCGAAGACACTCAGTGGTATTCAGACCTTACAGAGTGGTGGAAATTTCAAGGTAAGATACAACAAGATATCGACGCCCTAACAGGAGCAACCCTAAGTGGTGGTAACAGAGCTATCAGTTTGCTAAAAATTGATTCAGAAAAAATTGACAAGGATTATAGCCTTCGATTTGAAACAGCTGTTGAAGACCAAGAATACTACAAAAACGATCTTGAATTTGCATTGACCTCAAAAAATTTAAAGTCTAAAATTGAAGGAAAAGGTTTTATACGCTATGTTCGCTTAATGGCTCAAAATTAACCTTATGGTGGTTTCAGTATGGAGATACTGCCATTTAATACTAGCTTTATCTTCTTTTATTTTTATCCTTATTGCTTCAGTTACTGGAGCAGTTTTAGCGTTTGAACCTATACAAAAACAACTTAAAAGCTACAGCATTCGCAATTTAGACAATACCTCGGTAGCTACCATGCTAGGCGCTTTAAAAAATAAATACAGTGAAGTTATTTCTGTTGAAATAAATCAAAATAATATAGTTAAAGCATCGGTTGTTACAAAACAAGGAAAAAATGAAGTTTTTTATATCCATCCCGAAACAGGAGAAAAACTCGGCAATTTAAGCAAAAAAGCTGCTGTTTTTAGCTTTGCCACTACACTTCACCGATCCTTATTTTTAAAATCTACAGGTCGTTTTATCATAGCGCTTGTATCTTTACTACTTTGTATAATTGCCTTAACAGGATTTGTTTTAATTTGCAAAAGACAAGGTGGGCTTAAAAAGTTATTCTCAAAAGTGGTAAAAGGACAAACACAGTCGTATTACCACGTTGTATTGGGCAAATATACCTTTATCCCAATAGCGCTTATATGCTTAACAGGCATTTATTTATCACTTGATAAGTTTTCGCTGCTACCCAAAGAAAAAATCAACCATATACTGAATAAAGATTTTCAACATAGCTATAAAAAAACTCCAATAACAACATTTAAAATTTTTCAAAAAACATTACTTTCTGAATTAAAAAGTATAGAATTTCCTTTTTCTTCTGCTAGAGAAGATTATTTTACCTTGCGCTTAAAAAAGGAAGAAATACTTGTTGATCAATACACGGGGCTTGTTCTTAGCAAACATCCTTACATATTTACAACAACTCTTTTAAACTGGAGTTTAAACCTACATACAGGCAACGGTTCTGCCCTTTGGGCTTTTATTTTATTTGCTCTGTGCTTAAGTTTGTTGTACTTTATATATTCAGGCTTTGTTATCAGTTATAAACGACAGAAAAAGTCCTTGTTTCCAAAAAACAAATACAAAAAAAGCAATGCAGAATACATAATCTTAGCAGGTTCTGAAAATGGAAACACTTTAAACTTTGCAAAAACTCTATATCGAGCTTTGCTAAAAGAACACAAAAGAGTTTATTTAGACAAACTCAACAATTATTCAACTTATAAACAAGGTAAATTCTTGCTTATTTTAACCTCAACTTATGGCGACGGACAGCCTCCAACAAATGCCCGCAAATTTGAAAACTTGGTTAAACAAACAAACCCTGCAAACACAATTAACTATGCCGTACTGGGCTTTGGTTCTTTAGCCTATGTAAAATATTGTAAATACGCCGTTGATATTGACCAACTTTTAAGCAAAATTCCTAGTTTTAAAATGCTACTACCTTTGTATAAAATAAACAATCAATCATTTTATAGCTTTAAAAATTGGGTGCTTCAATTAAACCAAAAAAACAAAATAAATATTCAGATAAAAGCTAACGACAAACTTTTAAAAAAGCCCTTAAAGCAAAAGGTTTTTACGCTTATTAAAAAAACAGCGCTAAACAACGATAATAGCTTTTTAATTAAGTTAAAACCCAATTCATGCCTAAAGTTTAACTCAGGCGATTTGCTTTCAATACATCCTGAGAAAGACAATATTGAACGCTTGTATTCCATAGCAAAAATAAGCAATAGCATTTTGCTAAGCATAAAAAAACACAGTTTTGGCATTTGTTCTAATTACCTGTATACACTTGAGTTAAGTCAAACTATAAATGCTAGTATAAAAAGGAATCCTCATTTTTACTTTCCCAAAAAGGCTAAAGAAGTATTGCTTATTTCCAATGGCACCGGAATAGCTCCTTTTTTAGGTATGCTCAGCGAAAATAAAAAAAAGATTAAAAGTCATCTTTTTTGGGGAGGCAAAACCAAAAGCTCTTTTGATATATACAACCCTTTTGTGGAGCAATATCTAAAAAACAAACAACTATGCAGCATTTTCAAAGTGTATTCGCAAGACGGCGATAGGACTAAAAAATATGTTCAACATATAATAGCCGATCAAAAAAAGCGAGTTGCATCTGTTTTAAAAAATAAGGGATGCATTTTAATTTGTGGTTCCACAGCCATGATGCATGCTTCTTTAAAGGCTTTAGATAAAATTGCGCAAAGCCAACTCAACACTACATTGAACAAGTTAAAAAATCAAATAAAAACCGATTGCTATTGAAATGTTAAATGCTAAACCGAGAAAAAAATACCAATAAATAATCCATCGATATAAATGCTTAACTAAATCTAATTTACTTAAAAAACATCCTTATCATTATACAAAATATGTGTTTATTTTAAAAGTTTTATGCTAACTGTTTTTATTCATTCAACAAAGTTTTTAAGTATTTTGTAGCAACTAACAAACTCGGTAATTTAAGCATTTCAAACATTTAAATTTAGTTGTTATCATAGTAGCTTACAAAGTTATTTGTACTAACACTTACATACTCCAAGCAAATTTTAAGTAAGTTAAAAATCTATAATTAAACCTGTTCCTGGTATTATTCTGCCTGAGGAACTAGGTATTTCCTCTAGTAAGTACTCGGAAGGATTATCAGGATTGGTAAGTCGTACCCCATTTTTTTCCTGTGGCAATAAAAATGCTTGACTGTCAGGAGCACTTGCGTACATATTTTGAATATCCATATAGAAATTAATTGAGTATTTTTTAAAATACCATATTTTATCTACTCTTATGTCTAGCTGAGAATAGGTTTTAAATCTTTTTTGATTTATTTTAGAAAAATCTAAAATCCCTCTGTTACTGATATCGTAATTTGTCTTTACTGCTGACGCTTCATAGTCGTAAGGAGTGTAAGGACGACCGCCTACTAAACTGAATTTTAATCCTATTTGCCAGTTTTTTAACATTTTCTTCCCCGTTGTTAAAGTAAGCAGATGCCTATTGTCCCAAGTCGATGGGCTGTAATTGTCAAAACTATTTTTAAATTCGCTTTTAACAAAGGTATAGGATAGAATTCCATAAAGTTTTTTATATGATTTTTTTTGAGCTAGAATTTCAAATCCATAAGCTCTACCTTTAGAGTTCGACACAACTTCTTCGTTGCCTACAACTCCAAAATCTGCTCCCAAATTTGCCAAGCTTATTTGATTTGTGACAGAAAAAGGATAATTACTGTATTTTTTATAAAATCCTTCAAAACTCATTTTAATTAAATTGCTAGGCTTAAATTCTATGCCTGTAACTAGGTGTTCTGACTTAATGTATTTTAAACCTTTTTTATTTACCAGTTTGTCCTTATTGTTTCTAAATCCGAGTATGGTATATGATGGTAACTGTTGATAAACTGCCAACGAGCTGTTCCACGACCACTGTTCATTAAAATTATAAGTTGTGGCTATGCGCGGAGAAAATTGGTTTAACATATTTTTCATTGCAGAGTTGTAGTCTATTCCATCAAACCTAAGCCCTAAAGAAATGCCAAAGGTTTCGCTAAAAAAGGTTTTTGAAAACTGAGCAAAGATTCCATATTTTAAAAAATTGAGCTTTGACAAGAAGTTTCTTTGCAAAACACTTTGTGTGTTTGCTATTTTTTGAAAAGTGCGATTGCTGTAATTAGCCAACTCAATATTAAATCCGAGGTTTAAACTGTAATTAGATTTTTTTAAACTATTCTCAAATCTAAACTTATTCTCTGTTTCTGTTGAATTATAATCTAATAGTAAATTTTCAGCACGCTCTAGCTCGTCGTTTAAAAAGTATTTTTTTGCTCTGTTCTTCCATTGATTTCGGCTAAATACATATTGTTGAACCCCATTTTCCTTAAATATTTTATAACTAATGCCCAAAGTATAATTCCATTGATTATTTATAGGAACACTGTTTAATATAATTTGGTTTCTCTTTAAGGTTAGTTCATCACTTACTCCGTTACTTACTTCCTTGTTAAGCTCAAAATTATCGATAGCACCTAAGCCCATAAAAGTGAGTTCGCTGTTGTTGTTTAGTTGAGTTTTAATATTGTATTGAAAATCGTTATAAGTAGGTAAAAACGGTAACTTTATCAACTTAAACAAAAACTGTAAGTACGACTGACGAAAGGATGCAATATAAGTGGTGCGTTTGCCAATGGGTCCTTCCATTGTAATTCCTGCATCCGAAGTGCCCAGAGAAGCACGCAGGTTAAACCTGTTAGGATTTCCTGTTTTTTGTGTAAATTCAATAATTGAACTCAAAGCATTTCCTCTATTTGAGGGGAAAGCACTTGAGTAAAAATCTACCTTTCTAATTAAATCAGTATTTATAATTCCAACAGGTCCTCCTGTAGCTCCTTGAGTTTGAAAGTGATTAATAACAGGCACCTCTATTGCATCAACATAAAATTTGTTTTCAGAAGTTGCCCCACCTCTTATTATAATATCGTTTCTAAAACCAGGGTTTGAAGCAACCCCAGGAAATGACTGTATAACTCGAAGTGCATCTCTGTTTGCTCCTGGAGTTTTTTCTATTTCTGCAAGCCCCAATGTTTGTAGCGAAACTGGGCTCTCTAAAGTTTTTTTAAAAAATTTGGTTTTTATTGATACTTCAGATAACAATTTTGTATCCTCCTGCATTTCAATAATTATATAGGGGATTTTTTCTTTTGTAATTAAGTAATCGGTTGAAATGACTGTGCTATAACCCAAAAGTGAAGCTTGTATCTGCTGATAACCCAAAGGAGCACCACTTATGCTAAACTCTCCAAACTCATTGGTTGTTGTACCTTTTAAAGTGCCAAATATCTGTATATTAACTAAGTTAAGTGCTTTTCTGCTATTGGCATCAATTACTTTACCCTTCATACTGCCTGTATTTTGACTGTTTAGCACAAATGTTTGTAAAACAAGCCATAATAAGATACTTTTTTTCATTCTATTTTAATAATATATAATTAATTAGCATATATTTATACTCACTACAATTCGCACAATAATAATTTAAAAAAGTTTCAACTTGTATTTCACAAATGTCCTAACTCAGAACTTTTGTTTGCTTTTTCTGTAAGTATATTGTGCTTTATTTTTCTAAGGAAGAATTTACTAGCTTGATACTAAGTGATTAGATTGTAAATATAAATATTTTTATTAAACCTTTTGTAAAACCTAGATTAAATTGTCAACACAAATTATACAGACTATACTATCGCTAAAAAAAACAAATAGTTTTGATCTCAATTAAAACGGTACAGAAAATCGTAATAAATTAAAAAGTGTAATCACTAAGGCAAAATATCTATACACAATAAAAAGTAGTTAAGTTACACACATACAGGATACTTATTAAAAGTGTATTTTTCAAGAACAACTACATGCGTTTAGCTCTTTGCAAAACTTAAACAAATAAATAAGCTGTATTGTTCTAGCAATTTTAGCTGATTATTTATAAAAAAAATACATTAACATAATACAGCATTAAAACAAATGTTGTACTTTTAAGCCACAATTAATGTTAAAATATACTAAAAGATATTGCCAAACTAAAATACATTATATTTAGATGATTACAGAAACTACAACTCTTAAAAAAGGAATTAGTTACCAACAAGCAGGGCAGTTTGAAGAAACTAGATTTGAAAAAATTCACAATGTAGTTTTTTACGATTCAAAAGAAGGCTCAACTTTAGTGGCTAAAGAAATAGCTAGTTTAATAAAAGACAAACAGCAAAAAAACAAGCCCTGTGTATTGGGTTTAGCAACAGGCTCTTCTCCTGTTAAAGTTTATAGAGAATTAGTTAGAATGCACAAGGAAGAAAACCTGAGTTTTTACAATGTTATTGCTTTTAATTTAGATGAATACTATCCGATGGTTAAAAGCAATATGCAGAGTTATTACTATTTTATGCACGAGCATTTATTTAATCATGTTGATATATTGCCAGAAAATATTAATATACCCGATGGAGGTATTGATATAAACTCTATTCACCAATACTGCATTGACTACGATCTTAAGATTAAAAATGTTGGTGGTATAGACTTCCAATTATTGGGAATAGGAAGAACAGGACATATTGGATTTAACGAACCAGGTTCTCACTACAATTCGGGAACTAGGATTATTACCCTTGATTATATTACGAGAGTAGATGCCGCATCTGCATTTTTAGGGATAGACAATGTACCTAAAAAAGCCATAACCATGGGTATAGCTTCTGTAAGAGCAGCAAGGCGAATTGTACTACTCGGCTGGGGTCAACACAAAGCTTATATATTAAAACAAGCTATTGAGGGCAAAATATCATCTGAAGTCCCTGCCAGCTATTTGCAAGAGCACAACAATACTACCTTTGTGCTAGATGCAGAAGCGGCGTCTGAACTGAGCAGAAATAAAACCCCTTGGCTAGTAGGGTTGTCTGAATGGACAGAAGAACTAAAAAGTAAGGCTATTATTTGGCTGTGCGAAACTACAAAAAAAAGCATCTTAAGCCTTACAGATAAAGACTACAATGACCACGGAATGTCGAGTTTATTGGCTTTAGAAGGCTCGGCATACGACTTAAATATAAAAATGTTTAACAAATTGCAACACACTATTACAGGCTGGCCGGGTGGCAAACCCAATGCAGATGATACTCACCGGCCTGAAAGAGCAATGCCTATTAAAAAAAGAGTTATAATATTTAGTCCGCATCCTGATGACGATGTTATTTCTATGGGCGGAACCTTTGACCGTTTGGTAGAGCAAGGACATGAAGTTAATGTGGTATATCAAACCTCGGGAAATATTGCTGTTTCTGACCAAGAAACTTTAAAATTTGCCGAAATATCTCAAAAACTAGGAGCAAAGAATGCTAAAAATTTGATTGAAAAATTGAAATTAAAAAAAGAGGGCGAAGTTGATGCTGTTGAAATAAGAAAGCTCAAAGGCTTGATAAGAAGAGGTGAATCATTGGGCGCCACAAGGTATTTAGGATTAAACGATTCGAATGTTCATTTTTTAGACTTGCCTTTTTACGAAACAGGAAAGGTAAAGAAGAAAGACTTATCGGAAGCAGATATAGCTATAATGATAAATATTATCAATAAAATTAAGCCTCATCAAATTTATGCCGCTGGAGATCTCGCCGATCCGCATGGAACACACAAGGTTTGTTTAGATGTTTTGTTTGAAGCCTTAGAGCGATTAAAAAATAAAAATTATATGAAAGATTGTTGGGTTTGGCTTTACAGAGGCGCCTGGCATGAATGGGATATTCACGAAATAGAAATGGCAGTTCCTATGAGTCCAGATCAGGTTTTGAAAAAAAGACGTGCTGTATTTTTTCATCAATCGCAAAAAGATGGAGTTATGTTTCAGGGTGAAGATTCGAGAGAGTTTTGGATGAGAGCAGAGCAGAGAAATAGAAGCACTGCCGAGAAATACCATACTTTAGGTCTTGCCGATTATGCTGCTATGGAAGCCTTTGTAAGATATCACTTTTAAAATAAAGCTAAGTAATGTCAGAGCTAGAAAACCTTATTTTTTAAACATATATATATCATTTATTTATTCGCTCTAATATCGCTTCGCTTACAAATCAACTTTACTTTAAATTTAAGCTAATTAGTGTATTTGCCAAAAAACTCTATTTTTTTAAAGCATATATCATGTGTTAACACCTCTTAATAAAGTGAATTTTTACTTTAAATTAATTTGAGCTAGTTGACAAATTTATAGAATTACTTTGCATAGGCAAGGACTCTAATAAACGGCTGTAGCGAAAAATATTGAGCAATTTTTACTAGCTATGTGTTTTATGAGTTTTAATATAGGAACTGTATAGCTATTTTTAATTTATTTCTTCTTTAATAGCTTTAATTACAGTTTGGGGCTTGTCAAATTGAATATAATGACCTACCTCTTCTAGTTCAATTAGCTCACTTGCAGATACTTCATTATGAAACCTTTTGCAATCGGCATTAAAAGTTATCTCAGTATCCTTACCAGTAATTAAAGTTATCTTACTTTTAATATTTTTATAATTTGAAGATATTTCATTTAGGTCTTTCTGATAATTAACAGCTTCTTTTGACTTAGAGTAAATTACTTTGGTTTGCGACCAGATATTTTGTCGCTCCTTTATCAACCCGTCAGCTTTTTCCTTATCCATATATTTGAGCATAGGTTTAATTCCTTTTTTTATCATACTGTTAGCTAAAGTAAATGATGATAGTAGGGCTATGCCCTTTCCCAATAAAGGTATGGAAACTAAACGATATGCCGTATCGGGTTGAAAACTGTACAAAGGCGAATCGATAATAATATATTTTAAATCTTTGTGTTTAGAGTGAAGAGCCATATGAGCAACTGTTGATCCTCCATAAGAATGTCCAACAATTAGCGGAGACTGCAAGCCTAAGGTATTAATTAATGTATCGATAAAAGTAGCATTGTCGGCAATGTGATAAGTATAAGCCTTAGAAGAACTATAGCCGTGACCTGGTCGGTCAAAAGCAGTAACTCTGTAATCTTTTGACAAAACATCTAGGATTTCTTTCCAGTCTTCAATAGATCCGGGACTGCCGTGGACTAACAAAATATCTTTGCCTGTTCCTTTTTGGATAAGCCTAATTTTTTCTTTAGCTACTTTTATATAAGTATATTTTTCACTATCTTTAATTGAAGTGTTGCCTATACCAACTGTATAACCTAACATAACAAGTATAGGCAAAAAAATGCCTATAAATAACAAACCTACTTTTATTAACTTTTTCATAAAGATAAAATTTAATTATATTTTTTTTAATTACTTATCAGTTTTTATACACTTATTTATAACTTTAGCCAATCACTGTTACAAATATACATTTTTTTTGTTTATGCAAAATATTGGATGTTCTTATTGTTCGACCTCTTTGCAAAAGGAATGCTGTAATGCTTTGCTTTTTTCTTTCTTCATTTTTTATGTGGGTAAAAAACATTAATAATTACAGATGATAAATTAAATGTGATAAATATATTTTGAAAAATAATATTTTATGGTTGGTGCTATTTATAAACAAATGGTATTATACTGTTAAAAGATGAAATGCCACAGCAAAACTTTGGCTGAAAAAGTGTGTGTTTTTGGCGCAATTCGTTCTAAAAAATGATACAATTCGTTTTAGGGATTATACACAAAGTGCTTTGTTGTTTTTATTTTATTAAAAAATAGCTATGTTTTTTTTAACCTCATTAAACTCTTGTACAATTTGGTTAATAATGATTTTTGCGGGTTTAATTTCGTGTATTAAGCCTGCTACCTGACCAATTTCTAACTCTCCTTCGTCTAAGTCTCCTTCAAACATTCCTTTTTTTGCTCTTGCTCTGCCCAATAGTTCTTTGATTTGATCTAGAGTAGGGTTTGATTGATACAAGGCTTGCACCTGCTTATAAAACTTGTTTTTTACCAATCTTACAGGAGCTAATTCTTTTAGAGTTAGATACGTATCTCCATCTTTTACTTCGAGGATGGTTTTTTTAAAATTTTTATGGGCAGAAGACTCTTCTGTGGCAGCAAAACGACTTCCTATTTGTACCGCATCAGCTCCTAATACCATAGCGGCTAGCATCCCTCTTCCTGTTGCTATTCCTCCTGCAGCTATTATTGGTATTTTAACCTGCTCTCTTACCATAGGAATTAAAGTAAAAGTAGTGGTTTCTTCACGTCCATTGTGACCACCTGCTTCAAAGCCTTCACAAACAATAGCGTCTACTCCTGCCAACTGAGCCTTTAATGCAAATTTTACAGAACTCACTACATGAACTACTGTAATTCCATAACTTTTTAAATATTGAGTCCATATTTTTGGATTGCCAGCTGAGGTAAACACTATTTTTACTCCTTGTTCAATAATAATGTTAATTATCTTTTCTATATCTGAATAGAGCATAGGTATGTTAACTCCAAAAGGCTTGTCAGTTGCTTTTTTACATTTTTCAATGTGTTCTGTCAGTATATCAGGATACATGGAGCCTGCTCCAATGAGTCCTAAGCCTCCTGAATTTGATACAGCGGAGGCTAGCTTCCAACCCGAAACCCACACCATACCTCCCTGAACTATTGGGTGTTTAATTTTAAATAACCGCGTTATTTTGTTTTCCATTTTTAAGTTATATGCATAAAATTAAACCGTTTGTTGAGATTTTAATTTTACTCGTAAACATCAACTAACAAGTTCGAGTTTTATTTTGTTAAAAAATTAGTTGTTTTAGGTTTTGCTTTTTAGATTTTTGTATAAAATTAGAAAATCATTATTTAAACTTTATAGCAAAGGTAAAAAGTTTTATCATTTTTATAGACTGAATTTAATTTACTGCGTCTATTTTTAGCACTTTATACTTTATTTTTTGATATATTAATCTATGTTTGCTTTTAAATACATAAAATCTATTTGGTATTAGCAAAATAAAAAAACATCACAATGAACAATAAAATAACTTAATCTACTCCTGTGTTTAACTATCAATTTATTTTTTTTTAGAACACTTAAAATAGTATCTTTGCGGCATTGTATAATCCGTATTAGTAAACTTAGCCAAGTTATACTATAATTTTAGATTGCTTAATACAGTCCGTTAACAAATAAAAACATATAAGTAAAAGCCCCCACTCGGGTATTGCACAGTATTAATGCAAATACCTAGTTGTATAATTAACTGCTCAACTAGTTTGTTGCAGCAAATTTTTAATAAAATGGATATATGTGCAAACGCTTATAAATATAAGTTAATTTATTCACAAAGAAAATCATATTTACTCGATTTAGGTTATAAGAAAGTGAGTTTAACTTTTTGTCAATTATTGGCTTTCAGAAAAAAAATATTACAGTATTCATCTTTAAAATCACTTGAAGAAATTTTAAACAAAGACAATTATATTTTGCTGTTGTTTGCAGATAATCAACACTTGCTTTTTTTGGATGTTGAACAACTTTTAAAGCTCAGAAATTTAGTGCTTTCTTTTTTTGAAAAACAAAAAGTTTAAATTGTATTTTATTAAGACTTCCTATAAATTAAGCACTTAGCCATTTCTTAAATGTATTAATTCATATCTTTGCAGCACCATCATTTAAACTTCTAATCTATCATGAAAACTGCAATCAGAAGAAACATGATTTTACATGTTGAAATTGTTGACTTGCTAAATCAACAAATAGCCATGGAGCAAAAGGCTTCATCTAAATATTTGGCAATGGCATCTTGGTGCGATCAGCGCGAATTAATAAATAGTGCTGCTTATTTTTACAAGCAAGCTGAAGAAGAGCGCACTCATATGATGAAAATCTTTACCTTTATCAACGACAATGGCGGCAGTGCTATATCTCCTGCGGTAACCGAAGTGCCTCATGAGTTTGAAAACCTAAGAGCCATCTTTGAAGCATCTCTAGATGCTGAAATAGAAGTTACTGAACTTATTCATCATATTTTTAAACAAGCGCGTGAATCGGGGGATTTTACTTCAGAAGTGTTTTTGCAGTGGTTTATAACCGAGCAGGCAGAAGAAGAAGAAAAGGTGAGGGATATTTTAGACCTTATTGACCTAATGGGGGATATGCCTCCAAAAATGATAGACGAGCGCATACCTGTTGACTAAAAAAACTTGCTTTTAAACTATCTATATTGACATTTGTAATACCAGCTTTACTTAATTGCTTTATCTGACAATATTTTAATATAAAAATCAAATATTATTCAGGGCATTATAAAGATAAGAATTATATTTTCTGAATTGCAGAAAGTATTTTTTTTTAAAGAATTGTACCTAATATATTTATGATGTAAAAAACTATTGTATAACCAAAATATTGTACTTTTATTTTTTTATTTGTTTATTTTAAAACCTAAAATAAACGCCTAATTTTTACTTGTATATATTTGCAATATGATATCAAATGACACTATAGTAGCTTTGGCTACACCTTCAGGAGTGGGTGCTGTTGCTATTATTCGTTTGTCGGGCGATGAATCTATTAAAATAGCCGATTCTGTTTTTAATTCAGTTACACGTAACAAATCCTTAGCAAATCAAAAATCGCATACAATTCACTTAGGATATATTACTGATAATAAAACAGATATTGATCAAGTATTGATTTCGATTTTTAAGAGTCCTCATTCTTATACAGGTGAAAACGTGGTGGAAATTTCCTGTCATGGTTCAATATACATACAGCAGCAAATTATTCAACTTTTATTGCAGAAAACTTGCAGGTTAGCAAAACCAGGTGAGTTTACTCTGCGTGCTTTTTTAAACGGAAAAATAGATTTGAGTCAAGCAGAAGCAGTTGCAGATATAATTGCTTCAAATTCAGCTAGTTCACATCAACTAGCACTTAAACAAATGCGGGGAGGCATAACTAGTGAGTTAAAAGAATTGAGAAATCAATTATTAAACTTTGTTTCTTTAATAGAGCTTGAGCTAGATTTTTCAGGCGAAGATGTTGAATTTGTCAATAAAGTAAAACTCAAAGAACTGCTAGCCAAAATATCGACAATGTTAAAGCGCTTAATAGATTCGTTTTCATTAGGTAATGCAGTTAAAAATGGCATTTCTGTCGCTATAGTTGGAAAGCCTAATGTTGGAAAATCAAGTTTGTTAAACGCACTTTTGAACGAAGAAAGGGCTTTGGTTTCAAACATAGCAGGAACTACTCGTGATGCTATTGAAGACCAAGCATTTATAAATGGTATTGCATTTCGCTTTATCGACACTGCTGGAATTAGAAACACTCGTGATAAGATTGAAAATCTAGGCATTGAAAAAACCTATGAAAAAGCAAAAAATGCCCAGCTACTTATTTATTTAATATCTGCCGAAAAACTCATGGCAAACCCCGAAACTTTTAACCATGAAATTACTGCTGCAAAAAAACGCTTTGCAGATAAACATCTATTAAGCGCAGTCAATAAAATAGATTTACTTACCCAAAAACAGTTATCATTTTTAAAACAAAAAAATCCTAAATTAATTTTACTTTCTACAAAGTGTAAAACAGGTATTGAGAGCCTAAAAAATCGACTGAGTTTACTTGTAGATAAAGGAGCTTTGCACAGTGGTGAAACCATCATTACTAACTCCCGACATTTTGAATCTTTAAGCCTTGCACTTAAAAGCATTGAATCAGTAAAAACAAGTATTGAAAAAAACATCCCCTCCGATTTGTTTACTGTTGACATTCACGAGTGCTTACGTCATTTGGGAAATATTACTGGTAATTACGATATAGATAAGGATATACTAGGACGTATTTTTAATAGTTTTTGCATCGGGAAGTAAACTACAAAAATATATGAAATAAAAATACTGCTAAATATCATATATACAGTAATTTACCAAAATAATTTCTTTCTTTTATTTTCCTGTATTTTTACATTTTTTTGCTTCTTAGACCATATTCAACTAATAAATGCACTTGTAAAGCTACAGCTCTTTTTGATTTGGATATATCAAAAGCTTAAGCAAAAAGCTAATACACTATTTTAACAATCTGTTGTCATCTTAAAACTTAAAAGCTAAACATATAACTTGCCAGCTTTATAGTATTTCGCCAATCTTCTCAGCAGGTCTGCCAAGCACTGCTTTTTGTCCGTTTACTACAATTGGACGTTCAATTAATTTAGGGTTTTCAACCATAACCTTAATAATTTGTAAATCGGTTAAGGTTTTTCCCTTAAAATTATCCTTCCAAACAGCTTCATTTTTTCTCAGCAAAGCCTCAGGTTTTATACCTAACTTGTCGATAATGCTCTTTAGCTCATCAAAATTGACAGGATTTTCTAAATACTTTATAACTTCAAAGTCCTTTCCTGAATTTTCAAGAATTTTAAGTCCGCTTCTCGATTTGCTACATCTGTTATTGTGGTATATCTTAATCATAAATATAAAGTTTTATACGCTATTGTTTTTCTTTTTGTCCGTAAGTCATCAAATAAGTTTTTAAAAATGGATTAATTTCGCCGTTCATAACCTCATCAACTTCACTGGTTTGAAAAGATGTTCTGAGGTCTTTTACCAGCTTATAAGGATGCATAATATAATTGCGTATTTGACTTCCCCATTCATTCTTTAGTTTATCTGCCTCGATATCAGCGCGAGCTGCCTGACGTTTTTTTAATTCAATTTCATATAACTGCGACTTTAACATTTTAAGGGCTGTAGCCCTATTGTCGTGCTGAGAGCGCGAACTTGAACATTGAATTTTAATCCCAGTAGGCTTGTGGAGTAATTGAACCTTAGTTTCAACTTTATTTACATTTTGTCCTCCAGCACCACTTGATCGTGCAGTAGTAATTACAATATCAGCAGGGTTAGTTTCTATTTCGATGGAGTTATCTGCAACAGGATAAACATATACTGAAGAAAAAGAAGTATGCCGCTTTGCATTGCTGTCAAAGGGAGAAATGCGCACCAACCTGTGAACTCCATTTTCACCTTTAAGCCAACCATAGGCATAATCGCCCTCAAGTTCTAGGCTAACAGTTTTGATGCCAGCAACATCGCCCTCCTGATAATTTAAAGTCTTAATTTTAAAGCCTTGTTTATCAGCCCACATAGTGTACATACGCATAAGCATTTCTGTCCAATCACAACTTTCAGTACCACCAGCTCCTGCTGTAATTTGAACTACGGCTCCTAAGCTATCACCCTTGTCAGAAAGCATATTTTTAAGTTCAAGGTTTTCTAAATAAGAAAGTGTATACTGATAATGAGTCTCCAACTCCTTTATATTAATATCTCCTTGTTTGTAAAAATCATAAATTACCATCAAGTCATCACTGAGAGAAACTAAGTTATTGTAATTTTCAATCCATTTTTTCTTTAGTCGTAGCAATTTCATTAATACCTCAGCTTCTTTGGGCTTACTCCAAAAATTTGGATCGGCAGTTTTTTCTTCTTCATTAGAAATTTCTGTTTGCTTTTTATCAATCTCTAAATATACTTTTAATTTTTGTATTCGTTCTAAGACATCCTTGAGTTGCTCTTGTGTAATCATAATAGATACAAAAATAAATAAAATTTAAAATTGAATTCCGAACTAATTAAAACTAGACTCACTATTTCTAGCTACAGTCGTTTATAATTCTGCTTATCCAAAGTAATTCTATAAACTTGTTAATTAACTTAAAGCAAAAATTTATTTATAAGTGCTATTAAAGGATATGTAACAATTGATAAATACATCTTAAAAAATAGAGTTTTCTGGCAAACACTATATACAAAAAGGCTACAAACACCTTATTATCAAATTAGTTACCTAAATATATAAATACATTAAGTGCTAAAAAACTCGGTCTATTCTCCAGAGCTTGGTCAGCACCTCCGCTATTTACTAAAACTTCATGTGCATGAGGACCTGAATTATCAATATTAAAATTGTGCTTGTGAATTCCAGAATGACTAGTAGAATAAGAAGAATGAAATTCCCCATAAACAACCACCTTTCTCTGTTTGTCTGCAGGTGGAAAATAATAACCATAAACTCTTTCAGTGCCATACCTATGATTATGATTTCCTGAATTTTGTGTGGTTCCAGAGTGCGTATGTATTCCTCCTTCTAAAGCAGTGCCTATAAAAGTAGTATTCGGCAAATTTTCCTTAGCAAGTGTTACGGAGTTTAAACCACCTGCGTTAAATATAACTTCCTCTTCGCCTTCTCTTGCTTTTAAAAACCTGCCTTTAGCATTGGGTAAATTAGCTAAACCCAATGATATAGCAGCTCCCTGAGCTTTTTTTGGAAGTTCTGACAAAGGTCTTCCATCTAAAATATACCAACCTGAGTGATCATCAGTTTGTATACCGTATTTAACATCTCCATAAACATGTTCTTTATGAACAGGAACCCACTTAGTACCGTTAAATATATAAACATTTTCTTTAGCAATATTATACACCATTGAGCCCTTATTGGCATCTGTAACTTCAGCAATTTCATTGTCATCTGCTGCGGCTGGTATACCTAAAACGGAATACTTATCAATTTGTGAAGTAGTGTAAAAGCAAAGTAGCATAAATAATAATAATAATAAATTTTGCATAATTTAGGTTGTTTTTTAGGTAAATATAAAAGCATACTTTTTTAGGTAAATATAAAAGCATACTTTATATTTTGTAAAATAATTGCCTTTAATAGCTAACTGTAAAACTGATAAATTTAAAGAGGCAAAATATAAACACAAATACTAAAATTATATTACACCTTAAAGTTCTTTGTTATTTATAATTAAAATCTTCCTCCAATAGGTTAAAGATTAAAAAATAACCTGTAAATCACTTCCTAGTACGCTATTTAAGTGTTGAAACTAAATATTTAAGTATAGACTTATGCAAAGTTAATAGTTTGTGCGGCTTTTAAAATGACAACGATGTCATTATAAAAATGACAAATTTTTAAGACTATTGCATCAAATATAGTAATGCTATTTAAATATGGGGTTAAATGATATTATCTAAAGAAGAGGTGACTTTAAAAAAGGTTGCCCTTTGCATTAAGGTTCTTAGAAATAAATACAATATTACACTAAACGATTTTTACATTGATACTGGAATTCACTTAGCGAGAATAGAACAAGGAAAAACCAACATAACCATAATTACCCTTCATAAAATATGTGAGTACTTCAATATTAGCTTTTCTAGCTTCTTTATGATGCTAGAAAAAATTTAGCGCAACAAACACCTTGTTTAAATGCACTGCTTCCTATATCTTTGCTTTGTTAAAATACGAGGCTATGTTGCAAATTCAGTTCATAAAGAACAATAAACAAGTTGTGCTAGAGGGTTTAGCAAAACGAAATTTTGCTAATGCTGAAACACTTATTGATAAAATATGTGAACTCGATAAAGCCAAAAGGGCTACTCAGGTTTTATTAGACGATGCCTTAGCTGAATCTAACAAAACATCAAAAAAAATTGGAGAGTTTTATAAAATAGGAGAACTTGAAAGGGCAAACTTATTAAAAGAAAAATCAAGCCAATTAAAAAATAAAACAAAAAAATTTCATGAAAAGTTAAATACACTTACTGTTGAGTTGCAAGAACTGCTCTATCAAATACCTAATATACCGCACTCTTCTGTGCTTGCGGGTAAGAGTGAACAAGACAATGAAGATATTTTTAGAGAAGGATCAATTCCTAAACTCAAAAGTAATGCCTTACCGCATTGGGAATTAGCAAAAAAATATGATCTGATAAACTTTGAACTAGGAGCTAAGGTTACAGGAACGGGATTTCCAGTGTATAAAGCTAAAGGAGCTCGTTTACAACGTGCTTTAATTTCTTATTTTTTAGATAAAAATACTGTGGCAGGTTATACAGAAGTTCAGGTTCCTTACCTTGTAAATAAGGCTTCGGGCTATGGAACAGCGCAGTTACCCGACAAGGAAGGGCAACTTTATCATATACCCATTGATGATTTGTATTTAATCCCAACCTCAGAAGTGCCTATGATTAATATGCTAAGAGACAATTTGTTACAAGAATCCGACTTCCCTCTAGCGTACACTACCTACAGCCCGTGTTTTAGAAGAGAAGCAGGGAGCTACGGAACGCATGTAAGGGGTTTAAACCGCCTACATCAATTTGACAAGGTAGAAATTGTCCGCATTGAACACCCAAACAATTCTTATAAAGCCTTAAACAATATGGTTGAGCATATTAAAGGTATTTTAACAGAATTAAAATTACCGTACAGAATTTTGCGCTTATGTGGCGGCGATACGGGTTTTTCGGCTGCCTTAACTTATGATTTTGAAATATATTCTGCCGCCCAGCAGCGCTGGTTAGAAATCAGTTCAGCTTCTAACTGCGAAGCTTTTCAGGCTAACAGGTTAAAATTGAGGTTTAAAAACAAGCAAGGGAAAAATCAATTAGCCCATACCCTGAATGCAAGTTCCTTAGCCTTACCTCGTGTGCTAGCTGGAATTTTAGAAAACTACCAAACCGAAAAAGGCATTAAAATACCAAATGTATTAATACCTTATTGTGGTTTTGATATGATTAATTAAAGCCAAACAACTGCTTACTAAGCAATAAAAGATATAAAAAGATTAATTTACTTTGAATTTAAGACTCTTTGTTGTTTAATTTTTTTTTAAACTTCTTGAACTTTTAAACCAATTTTTTTTATATCGCTCCAAAAATTTCGATACGATTTGGTAACCACCTCTGCATCTTCTATATACAAAGCTGTTTTTAAAGCCAAAGGAGCAAATGCCATAGCCATACGATGGTCGTTATAAGTAGCTATACTTATATTATTATTAATTTTGTGATTTGCCTGCAAATGCAAACTATTGTCGTTTACCACTACTTTAGCTCCTAGTTTAATGAGTTCTGTGCATAATGCCTCTAGCCTGTCGCTTTCTTTAATTTTTAAGGTGTGTAAACCTGTTAAATTACAGTCAATCCCTAAGCCTAAGCAAGTAGGCACAATAGTTTGCGCAAGATCTGGAGTATTGTTTAAATCTTGAACTAAGGCTTCTGTTTTGTGTTTTGAAATTTTGCTAATACTTATACCCTTGCTAGTAAACTGCGTTATTACTCCAAAATGTTGATAAATTTGAGCTAAGGCAGCATCGCCCTGTAAGCTGTTTTTTTTGTACGCTGTAAGACTTATTTTTGAGTTCAACGCACTCAAAGCAATTAAAGAATAAAAATAAGATGCTGAACTCCAATCAGATTCAACTACCACAGTTTGGGTGTCTATTAAAGGTTGATGCTCAATTTGGATAATCCTATCTTGAAAACTTGCCCGAACACCTATTTGACGCAATAAACTCAAGGTCATATTTATATATGGAACAGACGTAATGCTCCCTATTAGTTCAATTGCTAAACCATTAGTTAAACTAGGAGCTATTAACATTAATGCTGAAATATACTGACTGCTTACATCCCCCTTTACAAGCACCTTTTTTTTAGTAAGAGTTTGTCCAATAATTTTTATTGGAGGATAGCCTTCTTTTTCAACATAACTAATTTTAGCACCTAAAAAACGCAAGGCTTCTACCAAAACTTTTACAGGTCTGTTGTGCATGCGGTTTGATCCTTGAAGTATTTTAACAACTCCTTTTTTTGATGCAAAAAATGCAGTTAAAAATCGCATAGCTGTTCCTGCATGACCTATATCTATATTGGTATCTGAACAAAGAAGTGCCTTTTGCAAGTATTGGCTATCGTCAGAATCTGACAAATTTTCTATCTTCAAATTAGGATATAGTTGTTGTAAAATTAGCAGTCTGTTCGATTCGCTTTTTGAGCCTGAAACCTCAATTTCAGACCTAATTGCTGTGCTATGTGCTTGTAGCCTTAATTTCATGTTTTTAGGTATTATTTCAACAAAGCAGTAATATATAGATAAAAAATAAACATTTTACTATGTACTAAAACTAATAGCTCAACTAGTTTAGCACTAAAAATACTTATTGCTTTTTATGATTTTTACGCAAAGTTCGACAGTTAATTATAATGCTATATTTTAAACATTTAGCATAATTATACTCACATATAATTTAGGGCAACTGCATTTTTTTATTGCTAATCCAAATTCCGTATATTACACTAAACACAATTTTGATACCCAAAAAGCGAATCCATTTGTTATCAGCAAAATGAGTTTGATAAACAGCCTTAAAATCTGCTGCAAAAATAGATTTATAGCTATTTATAATAAGCGATAGTGTAATTAATAACAACAAAAAAGACAAAGCAACCTTAAAGGCATTTATCCAAAATAATGGTTTTTTAATTTTTTTAAAGAAACTCATCTATTGTATTTTTTTATTGTTTTGATGCCGATTGTGGTCGCGTTTAGTTTTTAAAGCCAATTTTTTATCAAAAGCTTCTTGCAAATTAATTCCTGTTTGATTTGCCAAACACAATACTACAAAAACCACATCGGCTAATTCTTCTGCTAAGTCTTTTTGTTTATCGCTTTCCTTTTCACTTTGTTCACCGTATCGGCGTGCAATAATACGAGCAACCTCGCCAACTTCTTCTGTTAGCTGGGCCATATTAGTCAATTCGTTAAAATAGCGTACCCCGTGGTTTTTAATCCAAGTATCTACTTGTTTTTGAGCGTTTTGAAGGTTCATAACAATAAATATTACTATATCTGTCAGTGTTTTATTTTACGTCCAAATATAAAAGCTTTACAGAGCTAATTAAAATATTTTAAGACAATTTTTTTGACTTTACAAGTTGTTTTGCTTAGTGAATTTATATCAACTTTCTGTTTTTGTGTTTATTAGCTTGTTTTAAACCTATTTTAGGGTTTTAAATATTCATTAAAATAAAAACGACTTACCCCTTTAAGCTGGCTTTTAAAAAGCTAGTATTCATACGAGCAATATTTTCTAAAGAAATGCCTTTTGGGCATTCCACTTCACAAGCGCCTGTATTGGTACAATTACCAAAACCTTCCAAATCCATTTGAGCTACCATGTTTTGCACTCGTTCAGTAGCCTCAACCTGCCCTTGAGGTAAAAGCGCATCTTGCGACACTGTTGCTCCAACAAACAACATAGCCGATGCGTTTTTACAAGTAGCAACACAAGCCCCACAGCCAATACAAGTGGCAGCGTCAAAAGCCTTGTCGGCATTTTCTTTATTTATAGGAATAGCATTGGCATCTTGAGTGTTACCTGAAGTATTTACAGATACATAACCCCCAGCTTGCTGAATTCGATCAAAAGCAGAACGATCTACCACTAAATCCTTAATTACAGGAAATGCTTTAGCCCTAAAGGGCTCAATAAATATAGTATCGCCATCTTTAAACCTACGCATATGTAACTGACAGGTGGTTATGCCTCGGTCGGGTCCGTGGGCTTCGCCATTAATATACATAGAACACATACCACAAATACCCTCGCGACAGTCGTGATCAAAGGCAACAGGCTCTTGGTCATCTCCTGTTAGTTGTTCGTTTAATACGTCCATCATCTCTAAAAAAGACATATGTTCAGAAATACCACTTAGTTTATATTCAACTATTTTGCCCTTGGTGTCTGCACTTTTTTGACGCCAAATTTTAAGTGTTAAATTCATTCTACTAGATTTAGAGAATTGAGTATTGAGAATTGAGTAGAATTAAATTAAAAAATCTAACAACTCTTTATCTCAACGCTAGCATCTATTTATAACTACGCTGTTTTAATTCAATGTTTTCAAACTTTAATTTTTCTTTGTGTAAAACAGCATCTGAAGGCTCTCCTTTATACTGCCACGCAGATACATAGCTAAAGTTCACATCATCTCGCTTGGCTTCGCCTTTTTGAGGTCCATCTAATTCAACCGATTCTTCTCTAAAATGTCCACCGCATGACTCAGTTCTATCTAAAGCATCGAGAGCCAGTAATTCGCCTAGTTCTAAAAAGTCGGCTACACGACCTGCCTTTTCTAACTCAGGGTTAATTTGATTTGCACCACCTGGCACTTTAACATTTTTCCAAAAATCACTGCGCAATTCTTTAATTTCAGATATTGCATCTTTTAGCCCTTGCTTATTGCGCGCCATACCACATTTATCCCACATAATTTTTCCTAGTTTCTTGTGGTAATAATCAACAGAGTGTTCCCCTTTATTTTTTACAAAGAACTCAATTTGTTGCTTAACTGCCTTTTCTGCCTCTTCAAACTCCATGCTATCGGTTGGTATTTCTCCAGTTCTTATATCGTCAGATAAATAATCGCCAATAGTATAAGGCAGTACAAAATATCCATCCGCCAAGCCTTGCATAAGTGCAGAGGCTCCTAAGCGATTAGCTCCGTGATCAGAAAAATTAGCCTCGCCTATAGCATAGCATCCTGGAATACTTGTCATCAAATTATAGTCAACCCAAATACCTCCCATAGTATAGTGGATAGCTGGATAGATCATCATAGGGGTTTTATACGGGTTTTGATCTACTATTTTTTCGTACATCTGAAACAAGTTGCCGTACTTGTTTTCAATTACCTTTTCGCCTTCAGCAATAATTTGGGTCTTGGTGGGGTTTTCATTGCCTTTTAGTTTGCACTGCTCTTTACCGTAACGCTCAATAGCCGATTTAAAATCAAGATATACTGCCTCGCCAGTGGCATTTACTCCAAAGCCTGCATCGCAACGCTCTTTTGCAGCACGTGAAGCAACATCTCGAGGTACTAAATTACCAAAGGCAGGGTAACGGCGTTCTAAATAATAATCTCTATCGCCTTCTAAAACTTCTGTTGGCTTTAATTTGCCTTGTCTAATTGCTAGTACATCCTCTATTTTTTTGGGAACCCAAATGCGACCATCATTTCGCAAAGACTCAGACATAAGTGTTAGCTTAGATTGATAATCTCCCGAACGAGGAATACAAGTTGGGTGAATTTGCGTAAAACAAGGATTGGCAAAGTATGCTCCTTTTTTGTGTATCTTCCACGAAGCTGTAACGTTTGAACCCATAGCATTTGTAGATAAGAAGTACACATTACCATAGCCCCCAGAGGCAATGACAACTGCGTGTGCCGAATGACGCTCTATTTTACCAGTTACCATGTTTCGGGCAATTATCCCCCTAGCTTTGCCGTTTACAATCACTAGATCGAGCATTTCGTGGCGGTTAAACATTTGGATTTTGCCGCGTGCTATTTGACGATTCATAGCCGAATAGGCACCTAGTAATAATTGTTGACCTGTTTGTCCTTTGGCGTAAAATGTTCGAGATACTAACACACCTCCAAAAGAACGATTGTCTAACAGACCCCCGTAATCGCGAGCAAAGGGAACGCCTTGTGCAACGCATTGATCTATAATATTGGCCGATACCTCTGCCAATCGATATACGTTTGCCTCACGAGAGCGATAATCGCCTCCTTTTACTGTATCGTAAAATAAACGATAGGTTGAATCGCCATCGCCTTGATAGTTTTTTGCTGCATTAATACCTCCTTGAGCGGCTATTGAGTGTGCACGACGGGGTGAGTCTTGATAGGCAAAAGCTTTGACATTATAGCCCAATTCTGCCAAGGTGGCCGAGGCTGAACCTCCTGCTAAACCTGTACCCACAACAATAACGTCTATTAAGCGCTTGTTGGCAGGATTTACTAAATTTATCTTATCCTTATAATTTGTCCACTTGTCTTTAAGAGGACTATCGGGTACTTTTGAATCTAAAATTGCCATTTTAAAATGCTTTTAACTAATGGTTAAAATAGTGAAATAAAGCAATAATTATAAATCCTACAGGAATTCCAATTGCGTATATTTTGCCAAATGTTTTAAGTTGCCTTGTATATTTATTGTTTGCACCAACAGATTGAAAAGCCGAACTAAAACCGTGTAATAAATGCAGTGCCAAAAAAACAAAAGCTATTACATAGGCAACTACCCTGTATGGATTCTCAAATTTATGCTGAAGTTCTTTAAAATACCGAAACTCTCCGTTGTGCAGCCCAGTCCAATCGCCTTTAATGTATTTAGTGTTTATTTCAGGAATCCAAAAATCGATAAAATGCAAAACCACAAAGGCTAAAATTACCAAACCACTGTACAGCATATTTCTGCTCATCCAACTAGAGTTTGCCGCACCATTGTTTTTAGCGTATTTTACTCCACTTGCACTTTTATTTTTTATCTCTAAAACAAACCCCATTACAAAGTGAAAAACAACACCAAAAATTAAAACAGGCTGCAATAGGTATTGCACAAGAGGGTTAGTGCCCATAAAATGAGATAGCTTATTAAAAATAACTCCATTATCAGGAAAAACAGAGGTGAGGTTAATTGCAAAATGCTGTATTAAAAAGAACATCAAAAAAAATGCCGAAAGTGCCATGGCAATTTTTCTTCCAATAGAAGATTTCAATAATCCACTCATTATTTTGCCTGTTATTTTAAAATAATCAACAAATTTAAGTGTAAGCCATTACTTGAACAAACTTTCGGAATTGTTTTATTTTATTTTGTAATTGATATAAATAAAAACATATGCAAAAATAAGCTAACTACAACCTTTGTTATATTAAATATGTTGTACTGCAATTTATAGGTTTTAAACAAAAAAGCTATTTTTTTAAAACTATTTTTGATTTTATAAATTTTGCTGATGCCCTGTAAATATTTTGAAAGGGACTTGCTAAATTACCCCAAAATGAGTTAAACTTGGTATTGCTTTGATCGATGCCAAAACTTATTTTATCGGCTGATTTTGACAGTATCAAAGTGCCAAAAAACCAATCCCATAGGGCGAGTTTAGAACCTAAATTTTTATCGAAATGCTCAGGTGAGTTGCTGTGGTGAATTTGGTGCTGAAAGGGACTTATAAAAAACTTCTCTAGCCATGAAGGATAAGTTAACTTTACGTGTGAGTGCCTTAAATTTGCACCTAAAAACATAAAAATAAAGCCAAATACATTAACTCCCAAAAAAAGCATTTTGTTTACTTGGTGGTTAGACAAGTAATCAAAAATACCTGTTAAAACTCCAAAAACAAATAAACTTTTAGCATTATTGATAAGCAATTCAACGGGGTGAATCCTGTATTGGGTAAATGGATTGAGGGTGGTTGCAGAGTGATGAACCTTGTGAAATTCCCATAAAAAGGGCACTTTATGCATAAGCAAATGAATTAGATATGTAAAAAAATCGCCAACAACAGTCAGGGCAATAGTATAGTATATTAGCGTTTCTGTTTTACTCAAGTTAAGGCTTGAAAAGCCAAAATTATTGAGTAAATACTCATTAGTATAAAAGGCAATATACAAACCTAAAATCAAATAAGGACCTATAAAAAGTACTTTAAAAAAACTGTTAAATATCAAAATAGTATAGTCAACAAAAGCAGACTTGCTCAGCCATATTTTTTTTGGAAATAAGTAGCGAATAAAATTTTTTTTGTTTTTTGACCTGTAATATACATAATAAGCCAATATAGCTGAACTGATTAAATAGATAAAATAAGTTCTTCTTTCAGGGCTTGCAAAATAGGAAAGTGATAAATTTAAAGATTCATTTACAGTTTTTAAAATATTGCTGAGTTCCATGCCAAATATATTAAGTGCACTTTATATTAACATAGTTTTAGGTTTTGACTTCAAATTTTGATATGCTTTAATTAACTGCGTAAAATTAGTCTTTTTTGATAGAATATTTTATTGTTATCAAAAAAATTTAAACTTAAAAGCAAAATTATCAGCAAGATTAATTTACTGAGTTAGCAGTTTAGTTTTACGCTTTCACAACTTTTAATTAATTATTATTTTTTTTATTGAGCAAATTACACCATACGCAATTTGCTTGGGCAGTTACAGACTTAACAATAAGGTGTTATGTTATATACCCTTTAATTAACACGTACAAATAAACTTTTACTCTAAATTAATTTGAGCTAATTTACAAAATTTAATAGAATTACCTTGCAAAAATATAGGATTCTAAACGGCTGTAGATATAAATACTTTAGCATTTTCCTGTCTGCAGCCTCAACTTAAGAGTTAAAAGGTTGTCCTGTCCCCTTTTCTATAGATTTTAAAATTTAATTAAAACTTTTGATACTAAGCTGTTGATCTGCTCAGATATTTTAAGCTTGTAAACTAAGTATATATAAGGAAAAATTATCAAAATGCTCTTTAAGGCTATGCCTATTGCAGGTGAAATGTCAAAGCCTAAAACTATAAAAGGCTTAAAATTAAAGCTCCAATAGTTAAAAACCGCAAAAAATACGACAATTAGCAAAATCAATTTAAGAGTTTGCTTAGTAAAAGGAAACATTTTTAACCTAGCTTGTACATACCAAATTTTAAACCAGCCAAAAAGCAAATAGGCTATAAGGGTAGAAAAGGCCAAGCCTTCTGTACCAAAATTTAGAGTGTAGTAAAAGTATTTGTTTAACGACCAAACTAAAGCGGCAATGCCTACACTTGTAAATAAGATTATTTTGTAATATGCTGAGTTACTTATAATTGAACTATTATTCCCCTGCAACATAATAAACAATTTTACTGTTGATATCATCAAAACCACCCATTGCCCTTTTGCGTATCCTTGAGGCATCATTTTAAACAGTTCAACTATACTGCAATTGACAAGCAAAAAAAACAACCCTCCAATAAGCAATAAATTAATGGAACTTTTTTTGTACAAATTAACAAGTTCTGCTGAATTATTTTCATTGATAGACTTTGAGGTTAATGGCTGTAGTATTTGATTCATAGCCCTACTTGGTGCCTCGATAAACGAACCTATAAAAACAGCAACTGTATAATAGGCAGCAGTGCTTAAGGTATCCTTACCCGGTATCATAAACTTATCTATATCTAATACTATGGCACTTGCACTTCCAGCTAAAATAATGTATAAGGTATATTTAATTACCTCGACAAAATTGCCAGGTAGTGAAAAGTGTAATTTTGGAAAATACAACTTAAAGGCGTAAAGCATCATAATTAAAGTTCTAAATATATAAGCATAGGATAAATAACTTATAAATTGTTGCTTGCCTATAAAATTAAAGTAAACCGCCACTAATAAAAGCATTACCGCAACTCTGTTGTACAGTTCTTTTAAAGTGTTTCCAAAAACTGTTTGCATCTGTACTTTTGCCCAAGAGTAAAAAACTTCAAAATAGGCACAACTTACAGCAATAATATAAATATATATGGTGTAGTTTTCTACAACTGCATTTTCTTTGGTAACATAATAAATAATCCAGTGATGAAAATAGTTCCAAAAGTAACCGATAATTACAGCCATTAACAAAGGCTGAAACAATAAAGATACTAAGAACTTATCTTTTTCTGTCTTAGTTTGATAACTCGAAAAAAATTTGATAATTGTAAAGTGAGTCCCCAGTGCTATTAAGGGCATAACAAGGTTTGAACTCGACAAAATATAACTTACCAACCCATAGTACTCTTCCTTTAAAAAACGAATGTACAATACTAGGGTATTGATGCCTCCTATAAAAAAACCTAAATATATTATTAAAGTGTTTTTTAACGACTGTTTAAAGATAATTCCCAATACTATTATAGTTTAACCTGTACTAATGAGCTGCCTTATAAATACAGCTAATTGTTGTGTTAGGTTTTTTCTGTGATATTTTTCAATGTTGTTTGTTAAATTACCCAAATTTCCATTTTTATATTGCTTGTACAAATTTAAAATATATTGCTTTAAGTTGTTTTTATCACTGTAATTAAACACTTTGCCTGCCTTTGATCGATTCAAAATCTCTGCCAAATCGCCATCGTTTGGTCCTATACCTATAATGGGTCGTTTTGCTTGCAGGTATTCAAAGGTTTTACCAGGTATCATTTCCTTTGCATTTGGGTAATTGTTTACTACCACAAGTAAAAGTGCAGATTTCTTTTGATACTGCCTAGCAAGCATATGAGGAACATAAGGTATTTTTTCGATGTGTAAAATATTACTTTTTTTTAGTTCTTCAGAAATATTACAATCTATCTTCCCAACAAATCTAAGTAGCAAATCTTGAGCAAACCCTTTGTTTTCAAAGCACAACTCCGATAGTGCTTGCCATAGGTTTTTAGGATTTCTTTCAGAATTCATCATGCCTATATGCGTTAGGCTAAACTTTTTATCAATTTTTACTCTTTCTAAAACTGAGGTTTTATCCTCATCAAAACCATTGGTTATAACCTTAATTAATTTAGTATTAGCTTTATATTTTTTCTTGGCATGCTCACTTACCACTATAACTCCATCAGCGGTTTTAAGTACTTTTTCCTCAAGCAAATAATGCTTATTTAAAGATTTTTTAGTAAGTGGCAACAAGTGAAAATAATCAACACTGGTCCAAGGATCTCTAAAATCAGCCACCCATTTCAGTCCTAATTGCTGTTTTAACCTGAGCCCAATTAAATGAAGACTATACGGAGGTCCAGTGCTAATTACAAGGTCAATTTTATTTTCTGACAAATACTTTTTTAATGTTCTTACAGCAGGTTTAATCCACAACATTCTGGCATCGGGAATAAAATAGTTTGCTCTGATATACATTAAAAGTCGTTCCAAAACACTGGGGTTGGAATTTAAAAATCCAATACTTTTTTGGCTATCTTTTTTTTTGTATTTTTTTAACAAGCTATTGGGCTCTATTATTTTGCATTTTACCAACTCAATTCCTTGCGGAATTTCATCTTTTAACGAATAATCACTTACGGTATAGCTTGGGTTTTGAGGTATAAAAACAACCGGTTCAATAGAATAATTGCGCAAATACTTAACAAATTTTAGCCAACGCTGAACTCCTGGACCGCCTGCTGGAGGCCAATAATAGCTTATTATTAACACTTTCATTTGACTTTGATTAAATAATTAATTTCTTAATATTTTTATATAGTCTATTGCGTTGACTTTTTAAAAGTAACCTTAGGTATTTCTCTTTTGTTCAACTGTTTGTACATATTTATTAAATCCTTTGAAGTTTTACTCCAAGTAAACTGTTTCTCCACAAATTCTTTTCCATTCTGTCCCAATAGCTCTCTCAATTCTTTGTGTTGATATAAAGTGAGTAGTTTTTTAGAAAAATCAGAAGCGTTTTCTGCCTCGTGAACCAAACCTGCCTGAACTCTTTCTACAATTTCTTTTTGCGCCTTGGCATTGCTTACCAACAAAGGTTTGCCTATACTCATATACTGAAAAATTTTGTTGGCATAAGTTGTATCGTGATGGATATTTCTGTGTAACGGACACAAGCACACGTCGGCAATTTTTATCCAACTAGGGAAACTAGTATCGTTTTGCCATCCCAGCAACTTTACTTGCTTTGTCAAACCCAAGCGATTAATTTTGTTTTTAAATTCTAAATTGACCTTGCCAACCACAACAAATTTTAAATTTTTTATCTGTCCATTTAAGATAAGCATGCCGTTGAGCACCGTTTCGAGCCCTCTTCTGTTTCCTGTATCTCCTAGGTAAAGCAGGGTAAATTCTTTGTTTGATTTTTGATACGGAATTTCAAAATTATTGTCATCTTTAAAAAATGCTTCTCTAACCGTATTAGGTGCTACGGTAATTTTATCATAAGCCACCCCTACTCTATCGACAATTTCTTGCTTAGCTTGTTGGCTTACAACAACCACTTTTGATGCTTTTTTGATAAAACACTCTTCTTTTTGCTTCCACTTTTTTATCGAAATAAGCAGTTTGCCTGTTAGCTTTTGCATATGAGGATAATAACGCATTATTTCGGGACGGTTTTCGTGCAAATCTAAAACCGTGGGAAGCTTATTTTTATTAGCCTTAAAAGCAGCTTGGGCTATTCTTATGTCGTGAATATGCAAAACCTCAATATTGTTTTTTTCTATAAAGTGCCGTATTTTTTTCTGCATCAAAAAAGTATATATCGGCAAACTGTACGCCAGAGCAGACATTTTATATTCAAAACCATTAGATTTATACCTCCTTACCTGTATTTTATTTATAATTTCCTGTTTTTTATCAACACCGTAGTTTAAGCAAAACAAAAAAACTTCACAATTATTTTTTATGAGTTCTACGGCTTCATTCTCAACTCTGGGATCGGGCGGAAAAACATTATCCAGCACCATGCCTATTTTCATGTTTTTATAATTTATATTTAATTATACAGCTATAGCTTACTTATAAGCATTTTTTGTAATTAAGCTAATTAACAGTCGTCGGTTTAGTGATTTACATTTTTTTCTGCATAAACCGCATAGTAACGAGGTGTAAAGTATCGCAGTACTGGTCTAATTCCTAACTTGTTAACTGGATTTGTCCATTTCTGCTTATCTTTTATTTCCCAACCAGACTTTTTTAATAACCAGTCAAATTGCCAGTCTTCAAATTCGTGATAATGCCTGTCCCAGGCATCTGTCTTACTTCTATATGCATTTGAGAACCATAATTTTAGTGGTACAGTTGCTACTAATTTAGTTGTATTTATTGCGCGCAGTACATTAAAAGGACTCAACAAATGCTCAAGTATTTCAAATGCAGTAATCGCATCTGCATTGTACTCTTTTACCAAGTTAGGTAACAAGTCTAAATCTTCTCCGTTAGTATTAAAAACAGTATAACCGTTTTGTTGCATTATTTCGCTAAAAGAGTTTCTCACTCCCAAGTCTAAGATTTTTGCTGGAGCAGCTATTTTGCTTTTTAAAAATATAAGCGTGTGTTTATATCTTTTTTTTGAAAGTTTAGTATCCATTGTAATTACATTTTAACAAAATATTAATTTACTTTTAATTACATAAATTTATATTTAACTCTTTTTTTTGTAAAGTACGCTGTTACCGGTATAAGCAGCAGCAAAATATAAGCAATAGCGCTTAAGTATGTTCCTCTTTTTATAACCTCGGGTTCAAATCTAAATTCAATATTGTGTTTTCCTGCAGGAATTTTCATCCCTCTAAGCACGTAATTTACCCTTACATATAGTGCTGGTTTACCATCTATATAAGCATTCCATCCATCCTTGTAATAAATTTCTGAAAAAACAGCAAATTGCTCTGTTGCCGAGTAGCTGTTGTATTTTAGCAAAGTAGTATCATATTGACTTAAGCTAATACTAGCAGTTGTGTCTTTTTCAAAGTTAATTTTACCGTTCAAACTAGTTTTTTGATAAGCTTCTTTTCGCATTACGGCTTCAAATTTGGTGTTTAGGCTATCGAGTTCAGTGATTTCTTCATTTGCCGAATCGACCACTTTAAGCTTATCGACAAACCATACATTGCCATTGGCATCGGTATTTTGCTGTGCTTTATCTTCTGAAACTATAAAATATTTAGTGTTGAGCATATTAAATACTTCAAAGTTATTTTTGACAATTTGATAGTCAAATAGCTCTTGATATCGTTTCATTTTAGCAGCGTGATAACCTCCAACTGAATTGTGAAAATAAGAGGTTCGAGCTTCATTAAACATATTTTGGCTAAAATTGGCCACTCTGTAATAGCTCGTATCTCGTAGTATTTGCTTGTCAGCCTTATTAGCGATAAAGGGCTTTTCAACCCTTTTTGCAAAAGTAAAATCTTTATTGTTTACATAATTTATATTTAACATAACCAAATCAAAAACAATAAGAGTAGCTACAGCAAAAAGAGCTATATTTTGCTTTAATTTTTTATTGTGATAAAACCACAGTACAATTGCTGTTAACAATATCAAAATAAAAGATTGCCAGCTACTACTAGTAAGCATTTTTTTTCTGTCAATTACCAGAGCTTCAACTAATTCAGGCATTTGTTGATATTGGCTATCGCGTAAGCCCTCAAAACTAAACACACTGCTACCTATAAGTGCAAATAGCAGAGTTATACCGCCTGTTATACAAAACGATACTTTTAATGCTTTTTCTTTGTACAACGACTTTGTTGTTGACTGCAAAAACTCTTTTAAACCCAGTACTGCCAATAAGGGCACACATAATTCAGCTATAACCTGAATTGATGAAACTGCTCTGAATTTATTGTAAAGCGGAAAATAATCGATAAATAAATTGCTCAAAATAGGAAAGTTCTTACCCCAACTCATAAGAATGGAAAACACAGTAGCACTCACCAACCAATACTTTAGCTTTCCCTTTACCAAAAATACTCCTAAAAAAAATAAAAAAAATAAAATAGCACCAATATAAGCAGGTGCCTCTACAAAGGGTTGCTTACCCCAATAAGTGAGCACTTGTGAAGTGTGTTCTTTGGCTACCCTTGCACCTGCCTTTAGTTTAAGGGTTTGGTAAAAGTTTGAATTTTTATCTAGCTTTTCAACCGTGCCTCCTCCCATAAATTTAGGAATAATTAAATTAAATGTTTCGCTTATACCGTAGCTGTACTCTGTTATATAGTCTTTATCGAGACCCGTCAATTTTTTCTTAGGACTTCCGTCAGGCATAATACTGAGTTCCGATTTACCACGAGTACTGTAAGTTGCATATTCTTTTGTAGCCAACAAACGGGTGGCGTTTACACCAATTCCAAGTGCACAGGCAAGCAGTATCACTACTGTTTGCTTAAAGTATTGGTTTATTTGTTTGTCTTTAAGTGCTTCAACAAACTGAAATATCCCTAAAAAAAGTAAACAAAACCCTAAATAATAACTCATCTGCAGATGGTTTGCATAAATTTCTAAAGCCATAGCTACTGAAGCAAGCACAAACCCTAACAGATATCTTTTTTGGTAGATGTATAAAAATCCAGCAATTACTAAGGGCATATAGCCAATAGCATGCGCTTTTGCATTGTGCCCGGCACCAAAAATTACAATTAAATAAGTTGAAAAACCAAAGGACAAACTTCCTAAAATAGCCAGTTTCCACTCAACTTTAAGAGCTGTCAGCAAAATAAAAAAGCTAAAAAAATACAAAAATAAATAATCAGCTGGTCTAGGTAAAAACCTAATTAGCTTGTCGAGATAGCCAATAAAATCATTAGGAAAATAGGCACCCGATTGATAACTTGGCATACCGCTAAAAGCATTGCCTAACCAATACGACTCTTCCCCTTTTTCCAATCTGTAGTTCGATAACTCCCTTGCCATTCCAACAAACTGTCTAATATCGGATTGTATTATTTTTTTTCCACTTAACACTGGATTAAAATAAAGCAATGAAATTATAGTAAAAACAACAATTGTCACAGCGTAAGACAAAAATCTTTGTGGCTTGATAATTTTATTCATTTCCTTTTAATCTATCTCTTCAAAATCTACGTACTCACCTATATTATTATTGCTCTTTTTAGGCTTAGCAGGCTTTTTATCAATAACCGTTTCCCCTTCTTCAACTTCTGTATCTTGTTGCCCACCATAGTGTTGCTGTGCTTTGTGCTGCATCCAATCTGTTTTATTTCTCAACAAATTGTGTCCGCCAAATAGCCTGACAACCAAATTTATTAGATAATAAACTAAAAAAACTATTAGTAATATTTTTAAAATCATAAATTGAGCTTGATATAATAGTATATAAAAAATTAATCAAAAATAACAATTTGACACAAAAGCTAACGTTAAGACTTTACAAAACTTACAAACATACAACATTTCATTTTTTACTGTATGTTTGTGCTATAAGCCTAAACTGATTTTAATATAGTATGCTTAAAAAACTTCTCTTACTTTCTGCTTTTTGTTGGTCAATACTGATGCAGGCGCAATATACTAAAGTTATAAATTCAAACAGACCCGGACTTTCTGAAAGTCCTTATAGTGTTGGCTTAGGCGTTTATCAACTTGAATCAAGTATTTTTTATAGAAAAGTGCCTTTTACGGAAACTTTTAGCAATCCGCAATCAGCAGGTATAAACCTGCTTTTTAGGAGTAGCTTTTTTTTAAAAAAATTAGAATTTCATTTAAATACTTCACTTTCAAAAGATAAAATAGGTTTTAAGAATGTTTTTAAATCGTCATACAATACAACGGGCTTTAGCCAGTTTACCTTGGCTGCAAAATATCTTGTTTACGCACCTCGATACGATGACAAATCGAAAGAGATAAGAAGCTGGAAAGAAAGGCATTCCTTTGATTGGAAAAGATGGATACCTCATATTGGACTTTATGCTGGATTAAATTTTGGAAATTTTTTAACCAATTTTTACAAAAGAGATGGCATTAGTCCTAAATTGGGTGTTTTGCTTCAAAACGAATTTTCAAACAAACTAAATTTAATTAACAATTTATTTTTTGACCGTATAGGAACTGACTTTTACAGTTATAGCTACCTCGTTACAGGAACTTACAATTTTAATACATATTGGTCGGGTTTTGCTGAATTTCAAGGGATTTTAGAAAAATACGAAAGAAAAAGCAGTTTAGGGCTTGGGTTGGCGTACTTGCTAAACAGAAACACACAGATCAATGCTTCACTGAGAGCCAATGCAGAGCGCAAGGAGCTTGGAATGACAACAAGCTTTGGAATTTCTTACAGAATAGACAGGCACGAAGATAAATTTATTGAACTTGACGAATTTGGAAATAAAATTGAAAAAGAAAAACCTATTAAATACGATAAGGACAGAAATTTTTTTGGAAAAATATTTGCTAGGATAAAAAAACTGTTTAAAAAGAAAAGAGAACAAAAAGTAGACTTGGATATATTGACAAATAAAGAAAAAACTGAATTTGCCAAAGATAAGAAGCCCAAAAGGAAAAGAGAAAGACAGGGTTCTTTGGTCGATATTATTTCAAAACAAGACAGTAAACTAAAGAAAAAAGCAACAAAAAAACAAAGAAAAGATGCCAAAAAAGCTCAAAAAGAAGCTCAAAAAAAAGCAAAACGCAAAATAAGAACACTTGAAAAGGAAGCAAAACGAAAGACTAAGAAAAAGAACTAAGCCAATTAAAAAAGTACAATTAATAATAAAATTTATTGGTCAAAAATGATTACTATTGAGGAAATAAAAGACAAAAAAGGAATGCGACAATTTGTTTGCTTTCCTTTTTCTATTTATAAATCTAACCCATATTGGGTTCCTCCCTTAATTAAAGATGAAATTAGCAGCTTTGACAATAAAAAAAATCCAGTTTTTGAACACGCAAAAGCCAGATTTTTTATCGCTCTTAAAAACAACTCTATTGTTGGAAGGGTAGCCACCATAGTCAATAAGCATGAAACAGAAAAACAGGGTATTAAAAAAATTCGCTTTGGCTGGTTTGATATAATTGACAATATTCAGGTAAGCAGAGCCTTGCTTGAAAAAGTAAAAGAACTTGCAAGGCAACAAGGGTTAAAATACATTGAAGGTCCTATGGGTTTTAACAATTTAGACAAGGTTGGAGTGCTAGTTGAAGGCTTTAATTACACAGGAAATATGGCAACTTGGTATAACTATCCTTATTACAAAACTCATCTTGAAAAACTGGGCTTCAAAAAAGAGAAAGAATACATAGAAGGCAAGTTTTGCTACAGTGAGGTAAATACACAAAAGTATATTAAAGCAGGAAATTTAATTCAAAAAAAATACCAACTAAAAGACCTCAATTTTTCGTCGCGAAAACAAATTATGCCTTATGTTGATGAAATGTTTAGCTTGCTAGAAAAAACTTATTCAAAATTGCCTAGCTATATTCCTTTATCGGAAAAAGAAAGAGACTATTTCAAAAAAAAATATCTCAACTTTATTAACCCTGAACTCGTAAAATTTGTGCTTGATCAAAATAACAAAATGCTCGCTTTTTCAATAGTGATACCTTCCTTTTCAAAAGCCCTTCAAAAAGCCCGCGGAAAACTTTTCCCACTTGGCTTGCTTTATTTGTTAAGGGCAAAGAAATACTACAAGGATATTGTTTTTTATCTTATAGGCATACATCCTGACTTTCAAAACAAAGGGCTAAATGCAGTTATATTTAAAGAATACATCAAAACTTTTAAAAACAAAAAAATTGAAAACTGCATCAGAACTCCTGAATTAATTGAAAATACTGCCGTGCACCAACTGTGGAAAAACTTTAATCCAAAGATTTACAAAAGAAGAAGAACTTACAGATTTGATTTATAATGCAACTGTTTTTTAACTCTAATTTAAATGAACAATCGAGTGTAATTAGCTTTAGTAACGAAGAAAGCAAACATATTATCAGCGTTTTAAGAAAAAAAGAAAAAGATATTTTACACATCACCAATGGCGATAATTTTTTGTTTAAAGCCAAAATAATTTCTGCTAGTCCAAAAATATGCAGTGCCAAAATAATAACTTGTGAAAAAATAAACAGCAACAAAAATTACTACCTGCACATAGCAATAGCGCCTACAAAAAGTGCTGAGCGTTTTGAGTGGTTTATAGAAAAGGCAACTGAAATTGGCATTGATGAAATTACCCCAATTATCTGTAAAAACTCTGAGAGAAAAACAATAAGACCTGAACGATTAATCAAAATTATGCAGGTAGCAATTAAACAATCCTTGCAATTTAAATTGCCCAAACTCAATAAAACTCTGAGTTTTTTCGAATTTATCAATCAACATTTTCAGGGACAGCAACTGTTTATTGCTCATTGTAAAAATCCGACTAAAACACTAAAAAATGAAATACAACTAAATGCAAGCTATACACTTTTGATCGGTCCTGAAGGAGACTTTTCAGAAGAGGAAATAACAAAATCAGCAAATAATAATTTTAAACCCATAACACTAAGCAATAATAGACTAAGAACAGAAACTGCAGGTATTACCGCTGTTCAGTATCTGAGTTTTTTACACCAATAAAAAACTGCAAAATTTACAGTGTTTTTTTATATATTTAATTTTTATATTGCAGGCAAATCATTTTTTGTGCAAAGGTTAATAGTATATATTTTTTTGTTGTTTAGCTGTTACAGCAAGCAGGCACAGCAAGTTGCTGTTTTAAAGTACAAGGGCGGAGGAGATTGGTATGCTAATCCAAGTGCTTTGCCTAATTTAATACAGTTTGTCAATGCAAATTTAAATTGTTCAATAAATGAGCAGCCTGAAACTGTTAGCTTAAACGATAATGCTGTTTTTAATTATCCTATACTTTTTATGACAGGACATGGCAATGTGTATTTCAGTGAGCAAGAGGTTGATAAACTAAAAACTTATTTAATTTCGGGAGGTTTTTTGCACATTTCTGACAATTATGGTCTAAATAAATTTATAAGAAGAGAGCTAAAAAAGGTTTTTCCGCAATATGAATTGCAAGAAATTCCTGCAGATCATCCTATTTATCATCAAGCCTACTCCTTCCCCGAGGGATTGCCCAAAATCCACGAACACGATAAAAAGCCACCCCAAGGACTAGGCATTTTTTACCAAAAAAGACTAGTGCTTTTCTATGATTACGAAAGTGACTTAAGCGACGGTTGGGAAGATGCATCTATACATAACAATCCGCCCCAAGTAAGAGAAAAAGCCTTAAAAATGGGTGCAAATATTATTAAATATGCCTTCACACATTGATTCTAAATTAGCTTAGTTAATGCCTTAACACTCAATAGCAATTATTAAATTAATGTTTTGTTAAACAAAAAGCCAAAGCTAAATAAAATAGTATGAAATTAAAAACTGGCCTCAATAATATTATTTAATAAGAATTCAATATTTGAGTATACTGATGAGCACATAAAAATGGGGAAAGTATTTTTTCGAGAAATAGACATATTAGTATCCATTTCAAGAATATCATTTGATAAAAACTACACCCAAGCTCTTTTGATATTGGGAGTTTCTTATGAAAGTTTAAATGGTTTTACTTCCTTAGTATATTTAGAGAAAAAATATGATGTATGGAAAAAAAATGCGGCAGAGTTTTAAATATATCCTAGCTCAACTTTGTATAAAAAAACAAAATCAATAGTTTAATTAATAACTTTAACCAAAATGGGAATAAGAAATATAATTAAATTAACTCTAATATTATTAGCTGTTGTAAAGGGAGGGGAGTGTAATTTAAACTCTGTCTGATATTTTTTACGCTTTATAAATAATTTGATTTTTTTCTTAAGATTATTGCTCGTTAAAAAAATCGAATTATTTTTATAATTGACAAAATTAGTATAGATTTCTATCTGTAATCTTGTCCGATCAATGTAGTAGGCTGAAAACATATATTTTAAGTTTTACAAATTATTTTTCCTGATTCTTTTCTTTTTTACTCGACATAAAATAAGTTACAATTCCGGATAATACAAAGAGTAACCCAATGAGGCTTTCTTTTGGTTTTTCAAAAAACATATAACCTAAAATCCAGATACTAAATAATACAAACGCAATTTGTAAGAAAGGTTTCATAGGGCTTTTGTAAGCCTCCTTCTTTCCTTTTAACCAGAATATTGAAGCTACTGTTAAAGTTCCCATCAACTGAAAAACAAAACTAGCATAGAGCATAACTTGTTCAAAAGTACCCGAAATAGTAAATATTATGCTTATAACTGCCTGTACCCATAAAGCTCTAACGGGTATAGCATTCTTATTTTTAACAGCTATAAATCTCCATAATGAATAGTCTTTGCCCATTGCATATGTGATTCTAGATCCTATCCATAAGTACCCACTTACAGTTGCGATTAATTGAATAGCAATAAAATAACTTACCCATTTACCTGCTGTTGTGCCTAATATATTTGAGAAAGATATGAAAGCGATTTCCACCTTTCCTGTCATTTGGTCTAAAGAAGCATGTCTCAAAAAAACTACCTGCATTAATACATAAAGAACAGTCACCAAAACAGTTCCTATCAACAAGGCCTTTGGGAGGTTTCTTCTTGGGTTATCAATTTCATCTACTATATATGCCGCTGAATTCCATCCTGTATAAGCATAGGTAACGTATAATAAAGAAACCGCAAAACCAGGTAATAACAATTCTCCTTTCCATGAAGTGCTAAGGTCTATTGCGGATTCTTGGGTTGGCACAAAGTAAAGCCCCAAAGCAATTAAAACAACGACAAATGCGACTTTTATTACAGTTGATAAATTTTGAAACCATCCGCTTTGACCAACACTAAAGGAATGTACGGCAGTCAAAATTAAGATTATAAAAATTCCAAACCATTCATTGAATATTGCCGAATTTACAGGATTCAAATAACTGTTCATTGCCATTACAGAAATGGCTATAGGAGCAGTAAACCCGACTGTTAAAGAAATCCAGGCATATACATAACCTACCAAAGGATGAATCAACTTAGATAGAAATATATAATCTCCTCCAGATTCATCAAAATTTGTTCCTAACTCTGCATAGGTAAAGGCGCCTATTAGTCCAAACAGACCTCCTAAAACCCATATCAATATAATACTCCAAGTATTTTGGATATCAACTAGTTGATATCCAAGGCTTGTAAATACTCCAGTGCCAATCATATTGGAAATAACCAAAGCTGTTGCCGTTTTCCAACCAATTTTGTGTTTTGCACTCATTAAATCAAATCTCTATTTCAAATTAAAAACAAACAGGATTAGTATTTGGCTATTACCATTTGATTTTCAGATATTATTACAAAAATAGTCTGTTATAATGAATAATTCAATCTGGCAAAATAAAAAGCACCTGTTGTTCCCATTTGTACAGAGGCATATTTGAACACTCCAAAATAGCTATTCTCATAAATTTGTAAATCAGGCAATACATTAAATAAATTATTAGCACCAACTGTTAATGAGATTTTATCGTTAAAGTTAAAAGAACCTGTTAAGTCCGTTGTAAGCTTACCCGAGTGCTTTTGTGCCGAACCAAAAGGAAATCCATCTGTAGTAACCTCACCCCAATAGATATTTCTAACCATAACTCCAAACTTTCTGCCTGTCATATCTATTGTTAAAATTCCTTTGTCTTTAGGGTTATTTGTCTCAATCAAGCTTTTTTCTTGAGAACCGAAATAAACATCCTCCTGACCAACAAAAATTGACGGAACGGCATTAAGCTCGTCATCAACTTCACTTTCATTATAATTGTATAATAGTGATAAATTTAAAGCACCTTTATTAAGTGGCACCTTATAATTCATAACTAAGTCGATACCAATAGTAGATGTATTTACTGCATTTGTAAAAAAACGTGCAGATGAAACACCTAAAGGATTAAGAATATCCTGTAATTCTTGTATAGGGTCACCAAAAACATCATTGCCTAAACTACCCGTATATATAATTCTGTCATCTATATCAACTTTATATGCATCTAGTGTAACCTGAAAATTGTCAATTACTTTGGCTGTAAGACCTATACTTAAACTAGTTGAAGTTTCTTCTTTAAGTTCAGGTATTTGAAAGGTATTTGCTATTTCGCTATCATTTCGAAATGTACCTCTATTTATTAACTCACCATCAACTAAAACTGTTGCAATATTGTTAAAATATTGCTGGTGTAATGATGGTGCTCTAAACCCTGTGCCGAATGCGGCTCTCAAAGCAAAATTATCTGACACCTTATATCTAGTGGCTAATTTTCCATTTAATGTACCTCCAAAGTCACTATAGTTTTCAAAACGACCGGCTACACCAACCAAGAATTTTTCAGTAAAATTAAATTCAAAATCTGCATATAGTCCGATAGAAGTTCTGCCCTTATCTACCTCATTGGATGGAGAAAAACCAGGGAATGAATTGGCACCTTCTCCAATATATGAGCCCTCTTCACCTGCTGTTATATTATAATTTTCGTATCTAAATTCAGCGCCAAATGCTATACCTAAACCACTTATAGTATTCTCATTAAATTTAGAGAAGTCAAGGTTTACAGTATTTTGTAAAAAGGCATGGCTTCCCGCATCAAATGAAGTAGGGCTATTAGCTCCAAGAGTGTCATTTGCAGTATTAGAGACCGTGTAATCAAATTTATTATTACCTACAGTATTGCTCAAATCAAAGTTCCAGTTCCCTAATTTAGTTTTAAAACCTGTAATTAATGACAGATCCGTTACATCAGATTCAAGTATTGGTTGGAATCCGTTAGGAAAAATTTCTAAAACATGATCTTCCGAAGGTAATCTGCGGAAACCAAAACCATCACCTTTTCTAAAATTCCCTCCACCAGCGGCATAAAAATTACTATTCTTTCCTGTAGGAATTTCAAGATTTGCAAAAAGTTGTGTGTTTGTTATTGCAGCATCGCCTATTTGAAAATTGAAATCATCCCTAGTCAAACCAGCAGCTGCTATCAATTCATCATCACGCTCTCTAGCATTATCATTAGAAAAATCATATGCAAAAAAATTTCCTAAATCTGATTGATCATAAATAATAAGATTGTGATTTTGTGCTCTTGTAGTTTTATTTCTATCATTGAATTCAGCTGAGAGGTTAATAAAACCACCTTTTTTACCTATTTTGGCTCCGTAATTAATATTTAAGTTAAATGTTTCGCCGTCTCCTTCAGAAGTCACACCATAAGTAGTGCCTATCTCTAATCCTTGTTCTCTCTTTAGTATAATATTGATTACACCAGCTATAGCATCTGAACCATATTGAGCAGCGGCGCCGTCTCTAAGCACTTCAATTCTGTCAATTGCTGAAGATGGAATAGATGATAAGTCAGTACCTACAGAGCCATTCCCAAATGTTCCTTGGTTATTTAGCAGTGAAGTTGTATGTCTTCTTTTTCCATTGACAAGCACAAGAATTTGGTCTGGTCCTAAACCTCTTAATGATGCTGGATCTATATGTTCAGTACCGTCAGAGGATGATTGCCTAGTAGAGTTAAAAGAAGGGATGATGTTTGCCAAAAGGTCATTTGCCGTTGTTTGGGCTGTTGCTAACCTTATCGCGCCAACGTCAACAATATCTACTGCAACCGGAGTTTCTAATTTAGTTTGTCTGGGGTTTCTAGTACCTACTAAAACTACTTCCGAAAGAGCCTCTGACGATTCTTGCATAACGACATTCATATTAGCACTTCCGGTTAGCTTTTGCGTTTTAAAACCCAGCGTGGAGAATACCAAAGTGGCAAACTCATTACTAGACTCAATAGAAAACTTACCGTCAAAATTTGTGGTTGTTCCTAAGTTTGTGCCTTCAATAACAACATTAACACCTGCTAGAGGTGTATTATTGAAGTCAACTACTTTCCCACTAAAAGTAGTTTGAGCCGACAACAAAAGCGCTGTGCTCATCAATAAAAATAAAAAAAGATGTTTCATACATATTTGATTTCAAGTTAGTAATTCTTTTAACATCGGTTAGAGTAACAATTTTGCAAGTATTACTCTTTATAATATTAACATGAATGTTAAATGTTAAAAGTTAAGGTTTTGAAATTTTAACCCTTGTGCCAATTGGCATTTCTTTTATATAAAAGGCGTAATCGTTGAAACTGGATTTATCCCATGATCTTCCTATTTCAGGAAGCACAAAACCATCCAATCCACAACTTGAGCCATTAGTTATTGTATCTTTACCTGCATGCTTACCCAAGTGAGCCGTTATCATAAGTGTTCTAGAGTCTATTAATTCATTTGTATTGGGATGAAAAAATTCTGCTTTTACCTCAGAGTCTAATTCTACACCAATATGTCGAGCAATTCCAAACATACCATCTGCATGTAAGGAGAGCGATTTGCCATTAAGGTAATGGTCTGGGTTTACTATAATCACCTCATTTGGTTGTATATCTAAAATTGGAATTTGATCCTCCACTAATACTTTAGTCACAGCAAAGCCTGGAGGGCATCCACCTTTTGTGATAGCGCATAAGGCTTGCGGAATAATAAAATGTTTTAGAGAGCGAAATTGGGTTCCTTTACTCAAATCAGCTAGTTTAAGATGCCCCGGAACACCATTAATAATAAATAGTTCTTCTATGTAGTTTCTAAATGGCATAAAGGCTTCATTATCTACACCAATAATATTGTGTAAAGCATTTGTTTTTGGATCGCGAACACGAGCCCATAAGCAATGAGACCCTTCAGATTTTTCCTTACCAGCAAATTTAGCTCTACTTGCATTGTTTACAAATATATTTGCCGATCTATATATTTTATTTTCATGGTAATCCTGTTCCAACTCGGCTCTACTGCCTAATAAATCTAATATTTGACTGCCAGTTTGAAGGCTTCTTCCTGGTGTAGATCCAATATAATCTACAACTTGTACATATGCACCATAGCGTTCATTGATTATTTCATAATGGTCTCTGATTTTTGACTTTGCAATATCGCCATCTTTAATTGTGTCAGAAAAATAGAATACTTTTTTTCGATTACCATTAGCCCTGAGTAACTCCATCACACCTCTCACTATCAATTCAGAAGGCACACTATCTAACATGCCTTTTTTTATTGCTAATGCAGACTTCAGTATTAAAATGAGCCTTGACTCCTCAATTGTATTTACAGGAAGTCCTGATAAATCTTTAAGGTAATTGTTTATTTGATCTTCCTGAATTTCCTCAATAAAAGAATTCCAAAGTGAATTGGCTAATTCCAATTCATTTTTGAATTGTAATAATATAGGTTTAGAGTTTGGATTTGTATTATTATTCATTAAAGAGTTAATAATATCGGCATTGTAATTCCAGCTTATCTCAGTTAATTTCTTAACCCTTCTCTTAATATTGTTTACCATTTTTTTAGTTGAATATAAATTTGTGATACAGTGGCGAAAAGTAATAAAAAAACAATATATGATTAATTATTATGGATAGTATTCGAAAAAATTGGTTCTTATAACTAATTAGATGAAATAGACGAACAAATAATTAAGCTTTTACAGAAGAACGCTAGGCTAAGTAATAAGCAAATAGCAACTGAAGTGGGTATTGCAGAATCAACCTATCCCGAAAGAATACGCAAATTAAATAGCCCTTGTAATAAAACTCACAAAGTGATATTAACCAATGTGTTATGCTTAAAAAAGTAGTTAAATGTACTACACTTATTTTAAGTGCTATTAAAAGGATATGTAACAAGTGATAAATACATCTTAAAAAATAGCGTTTTCTGGCAAATACTACACAGTTTTTGAATTTAGATTAAACAATATTTGAGCGATAACCCAAGCTAAAGCTAAAATCTCAACTCAAAAGGAAACGGAATACAATGAGTTAAGGAGGAAACACGGGCTTTATACCGTAGTTTTTTGATGTTACTATTAGCTAAAATCTATGAAAAACTATGAAATTTAATAAGGTTTGAAACTAAATGAAACATCCATGTCTAATTTTTAGACACACAGCGGGATGATTGTAAACTCACAAATCACTGTTTTTTAAGCATTTGTAAATTATAAACATATAAAAGTAATGGTAATCAATATAAATGCGTTTTTTAAAATATACAAATGTTGTACCCGAGGCTAAAATTTTGTTGAAAATCACCTTGCTAAAAACAAAAAAAGCCGAAGTAAAAACCTCAGCTTTTGTGCGGGCGAAAGGACTCGAACCTTCACACCTCACGGCACTTGATCCTAAGTCAAGCGTGTCTACCAATTCCACCACGCCCGCTTATTTAAAATTCGCCTGCAAATATACGTAAACATATCTAATTTCAATGCTAAAAATAAGTTTTTCTGTTTTGAAATAAAGACTATTTAAAAATATAAAATTTCAATAAAGCAAATAGTTTTTTAATCTATTTTAAATTCTAAAAAAACCTAACTTAGCCAACCTAAATATTTTCTATGCAAACAATTCAACAATACCTATCTAAGCATAAAGATCGTTTTGTAGATGAGCTTATAGAGCTACTTAAAATGCCATCAATAAGTGCAGACCCCACCTTTAATCAAGATGTGTTAAACACGGCAGAGGCAATTAAAGAAAACTTGCAAAAGGCTGGTTGCGACTTAGTAGAGCTTTGCCAAACACCTGGCTATCCTATTGTATATGCCGAAAAGATACTAGATCCTAAATTACCCACTGTTTTGGTTTACGGGCATTATGACGTGCAACCTGCTGATCCTGTTAACTTGTGGGACTCGCCTCCATTTGAACCCTGCATAAAAAATACAGAAATTCATCCCGAGGGAGCCATTTTTGCCCGTGGTGCTTGTGATGACAAAGGTCAATTATACATGCATATAAAAGCATTAGAATACATGATCGAAACTGACAACCTGCCCTGTAATGTTAAATTTATGATTGAAGGAGAGGAGGAAATAGGTTCTGAAAGCTTGGCTTGGTTTGTGCCAAAAAACAAAAAAAAATTAGCCAATAATGTTATTCTTATTTCCGATACTGGAATGATAGCAAATAATATACCTTCAATTACAACTGGTCTTCGAGGTTTGAGCTATGTTGAGGTAGAACTTACTGGACCTAACAGAGATCTTCACTCCGGACTTTACGGAGGCTCAGTGGCAAATCCTATAAATATATTATCTAAAATGATAGCTAGCCTTCACGATAAAAATAACAGAATAAGCATACCCGGTTTTTACGATAAGGTACAAGAACTATCTAAAGAAGAAAGAAGCGAAATGGCAAAGGCTCCCTTTAGCCTAGACCAATACAAAAAAGCACTGAATATCAATTGTGTTTACGGCGAAAAAGGATATACAACTAACGAGCGCAATTCTATCAGACCTACGTTAGATATAAATGGTATTTGGGGAGGTTACACAGGTAAAGGTGCTAAAACGGTTATACCTGCTAAAGCCAGCGCAAAAATATCTATGCGCTTAGTACCCAACCAAGATTGGAAAGAAATTACTGAACTCTTTACAAGCTATTTTAAAAGCATTGCGCCAAATGGTGTTACCGTAAAAGTTAGCCCCTATCACGGCGGACAAGGCTATGTAACTCCTACTGATAATATTGGTTATCAAGCAGCTATCAAGGCCTATAAAAAAACTTTTGAGCTTGACCCAGTACCGCAAAGAAGCGGTGGAAGCATACCTATAGTTGCCCTATTTGAACAAGAGCTAAAAAGCAAAACTATTTTAATGGGATTTGGTTTAGATTCGGATGCTATTCATTCGCCTAACGAACATTTTGGTATATGGAACTACTTAAAAGGCATAGAAACCATCCCTTATTTTTACAAGTATTTTACTGAATTATCTGAGCAATCAAAAAAGAACTAATGTAATAAAGGCAGCTACTTTAGCTTTCTAGCTTAATTGTGTTATTGCTAAGCCGGATTCAAATTACAAATACAACTGTTTTTTTTTTCAGAAAACACCTCAGAGCTATTTCAGTTAATGGCTTCAAAGTTGTTTGCTGAATACACATTCCACTCTTGTTCGGTCTCTTTTAGGCTTAGCTTATAATCTTTCTCAGATAGTTTATCTGCGCATATAATTTCATCAACACAATTTAATTAAACAATATTTCGTATATTTGAATATAGGTAAACATATATCATTCAAAGTAATAGAATCGTGTTCAGAACTTTGTTTAATGATTCGAAAGAAATCAAATTCCAAAAATGTTTTACCATTACAATAGTTACTTCATATAAAAGAAAAGACATTTAAAAAACAAACAGATTTAGCGAGTCATCTGAGCTACAATGTTCGCAGTATGAAGTTGTAGTTAAAAGTTTATAAAGAGGAAAGAATTGAAACTATGTTAATTGGTTCAAAGTCAAGTACTGTTAAAGGGTGTGTAACAAGTGATAAATAATCTTAAAAATTAAGGTTTTATAGCGGGCATTATTTACAAAAAAACATTTAGGTCGATTGTGTAATTACATCTGAAGGATAAAGTCGCTACACTTTTTTTATTTTAAAAAAGTACCACCTCATGGTGTGAAAGTGTTTCATAGATCATAGTAGATTATTTGAAAAAATCGTATAAATTAAAAGACAAAGATTCATTTGTAAGTGCCATTAATAAAGGCATATGTAACGCGTGGTAAATTATTTTTTAAAAAATAGAGTTTTTTGGCTGATGCTAAATTTAAGTCTTTCTCAAAAACAAGGATAAGAACAGTAAAAAACACACTTAATTTTAAAATAACTAAGGCAATGCAGAATCTGGCTTTACTTCCATATCCTGTTCTTTGAACTCAGGCATTAAACTTTCAAATAGCATGCCACTGTTTACAAAATCTTTAAACACCTTATCTGAGTATGTTTTGTCTGTATCGTATTGATTAATCTGCGCAACTATATTTTGATACATATACAAGTTGGTATCTATATTTTCAATGACAAGATTTATATCCCTTTCAGAAAAAGTGCTGTAATACCTTATATATTGTTGAAAAATATCAATAAGAGTTTCTGCAGTTTCTCGGGCTTTTTCAATGTTGCCAATCCTGTAGTACAACTCTGGATAACCTAACGACAAGCTAAAATGTCCGAAGTCTTTAATAGGCATTTTGTTTAGCGACAGGTTTAAAACCTCTTCGGCGAGCAAGGTGTCATTTTGCTTTAGATAAGTCTCAGATAAGCGCATTAGATTATTCCTGAGCGACAGTACATTGTTTCTGCTTTGTTCATTCAAGTAAATTTTTCCACTATTAATGGTTCCCCAATTTAGCTTTTTTATATTGGAGTACATCTTATCTGGAGCTATTCGACCCATTTCAAGCATCGATTTATTTTTTAAGGGAGTTTTAATAGGAACCAACTTATATGCCACACCATCTAATTGAAGATAGTCTTTTAACCATATAAACTCCTCATCGGCACTGGCTCCACCAGTAAAGTAGATAGGTCGTTTCCAATCAAAATTATTTAAAATATCGAGCATCAAAATACGATTTTTAGAAATTCCTTGTTTATCTATGCCAATATCAATAAAATCGACAATTTTATCAGCATCTTTAGCAGCTACTAAACCTGTTTTTAAAACATTTTCTTTGTTTACCGGAATGCGTATTTTATGAGTTGGATAAAATTTTTCTCTTATATTATTTTGCTCATCTATATAATAAGTGGCGTCGTTATTGCTTTCTATCCAGCGCATAAAGTCATTAATTAGCAATACGGAGTCTTTTAGCTTAGGATGAGGTATATAATAGGCTAAATCTAAGGTGCCATACTTGTATTGACTGTGGTTAAGCCTTGATGGAATAGGCTCAGCATCAAAGGTTTTCTTTTTCATTTGATCTATATACCAATCGGTTTGAAAAAGTGAGGTGTTTACTATTTTAATATCTCTTCTAAGCCCTTCTATTTGTTGCATATACCACAGCGGAAAGGTATCGTTATCGCCAATGGTAAAAAGTATAGCATTAAGATCGCAACTCTCCAAGTAGCTTTGAGCATTTAATTGGGCTAGATATCTGTTTGATCTGTCGTGGTCGTCCCAATTCTGAAAGCCCATTAGTACAGGTACAACAAGCGATAAGGCAGTGGTTATCACAACGGCAGGTATTTTTTTCTTTAGCTTGATCGATAGGTAATCGTATAAGGCCAAAACACCTATACCTATCCAAAGTGCAAAAACATAAAACGATCCTACCACTGCGTAATCTCGTTCTCTTGGCTCAAAAGGCTTAGGATTTGTATAAAAAATAATAGCAAAACCAGTAAAAACAAAAAATAAGGCAAGTGTATAGCTGTTTTTTTTATCTTTTTTTATGTGATATAACAAGCCTATAATTCCTAAAATTAAAGGAAGAAAAAAGTAAGTATTTCTGCCTTTGTTGTTTTTTACTACATCGGGCAGACTTTGCTGAGAACCCAAACGTATTTCATCGATAAAATCAATACCACTTAACCAGTTTCCATTTTCAATATCTAAATGCCCTTGTAAGTCGTTTTGCCTACCTGCAAAGTTCCACATAAAATAACGACCATACATATATCCAAACTGAAAGCTAAGCATAAATCTTAGGTTTTCTACAAAGGTGGGTCTTCTTTGACTATTTGCTGGTATACCAGCAATTTTTTTGTAGTTTTTTTCTGACGCAGGGTTTACCATCCTAGGTATAAAGCCCTTATGCTTATCCGACCAATTAGGCAACACATTTTTATACTTATTGATAATTTCGTATTTACCGTTCTTTTTTTCATACTTAGGCTTATCATCTCTGTAAGGTTTTAAAGCATCTTGCTCTCTTTTATAGGCAAAGGAGTAGTATTTATCGTAAAAAACATTGGCATCGCCGTATTGTTCTCGCTCGTAATAAGCTAGCAACTCCCGGGCACTTGAGGGGTTGTTTTCGTTGATTACCGTATCAGCATTGGCTCTTATAGGTAGCATCAGCCAAGACGAAAAACCTATCATAATAAATAAAGTACCTAAAATCAACGTATTAACAGTAACTAGCTTTTTTTTATAGGTATATTGTAAACCCAAATAAAACAGTGTTATTAAAACAATTCCAGCAATAATGGTTCCTGAGTTATAAGGCAAGCCTATTTGATTGATAAAGAACAACTCAGATACACTAAAGAATTTTAAAGTGTAAGGGAACAACAATTTAAATACAAAGGCAAGTACCAGCACCGAAATAACACTTGCAATAGCAGTAGTTTTTAGGTTGATGTTTTTGTAGCTTTTAAAAAAATACAGCATTGCTACAGCAGGAATTACCAATAAAGATAATATATGTACACCAAAGGATAAGCCTATTATAAAGCAAATAAGAATCATCCATTTATTGCCTCGAGGGGTATTGAGTTGACTCTCCCATTTTAAGCCTAGCCAAAACAACAAAGCCATTAATAAAGATGACATGGCGTAAACCTCTCCTTCAACAGCGCTAAACCAAAAGCTGTCTGAAAAGGTATAGGTTAGGGCACCTACAAACCCACTTCCCAGTACGGCAAGGGTCTTTTCTGTAGTTAGCACTGCCTTTTTTGCTATTGTTTTTTTAGCTAAATTGGTAATAGTCCAAAACATAAACAAAATGGTAAAAGCACTAGCTAAGGCCGACATAAAGTTTATCATTTTAGCTATTAATTCTGTTTTGCTGGCAAATAGAGCAAAAAAAGCACCTAGCATTTGAAATAGTGGTGCGCCAGGCGGATGACCTACTTCTAAGTTTGCAGCGGTTGAAATATATTCACCACAGTCCCACGAACTCACCGTTGGTTCAAGGGTTAGAGTGTAGGTTAAAAGCGCTACTGCAAAGGAAAACCACCCTAAGATTAGATTCCACTTCTTAAAATCAAATGAACTCATATAATTTTTTTAATAAGTTATTGTTAATAGACTAAAAAACTCGGTATTTTTATGTAAAGCAAAAATATAATATTGAATTGTATTTACAGATAAAGTTCTGTTAAAAAGAAAATAATAAAATAATTTGTCAAAATAATTTTCTGTTCTATATTTGCACCCGCAATAAGGCATTGGCCCATGGTGTAATGGTAACACACCGGTTTTTGGTGCCGTTATTCTAGGTTCGAGTCCTAGTGGGCCAACTTTAGTAATTTTACTTTCTGTAATTATAAATTAGGGTTGAATTTATCTGTTTTATCTTCAATTGAAAATACAGCATAAGCAGCGTTCTTAAAAAGAGGTCTTTATAAGTGCTTAAAAAACAATATCTAACTATTAAACTAAAGATTCTTATGAAAGTTAGTTTTGAAACTAAGAAAGAAAGCGATCAAAGACAATTAGAGCAATTTTTATTATTAAATCCTTATCAAAAATTATTATCTTTTATTTTTTTAAGTAATAGTTTAAGTAAGAAATCTTCAAGATCTATTTGATGGAAAAGATATGGTTCATGAGCTTAATAGGCATGATTTCTATTTTATTTTAATTTTAAAAAATGGCTATGGTAATCATGAAATAGATTTTGTAAACTATCAGATTTCAGATTATTCAACTTTTATTGTTCGTCCGGGTCAAGTGCATAAATTAGAATTAAGAAGTGATAGTGGCTTAGCCCCTATTAATCGGACTTTAACATTTTAGATTTTCAAAGTTAGTAATTTTTGTGTTTAGATTTGCAGAGCGAGGAACAACCCAGAGTGATTTTTTATACCGTAAGTTGTTTGAGATCTTGGCACCACTGAGAACTGCCCTTGGGCTTATCATTACCCGTATATTGTTGTATTTCACATCGGGGGGATGGTAAGTGTGAATCGGCTTTTTCTTTGTTTTATGTTTGAATATTGGGTGATAAATCCTTGTTTTTGGAGCATTTCAAAATCATTGGGACAGAGGTGGGCAATGCTACCATGTAGCCGTACATTATTGTACTTTTCTTAAAAAATCAGAAGATTTTGTTCCAATTCCCTGTAAAGGCCAAAAGTTGTAGTGCTTAAGATGTGTGCCCAAAACACTGTGAAAACTCTCTACATGCCCGTTTTCTTGAGGTGTATAGGGATGTGTAAACACCTAATGGAGATGGTTTTCTTTAAAAAATGCTTGAATCATATTGGCAGGAAATCGCTTGTCGTTGTCGTTTCGGATTTCTATATGAAGATTTTTTTTGCAACAAATCAGCGGACTGTAGTAAGCGGCAGAGTAAATACCGTGTTTATTAGTGTAGGTTTTACTTTATTTTCTGATGCCTCTCGCAATATCGAGAGCTTTTCTTCTGTGCTAAAGGTGCGTTTTGTTTTCATAATTGACAAAATTAGTATAGATTTCTATATATAATCTTGTCCGACTAATTAGGGGGCTGAAACAATACAAAGCATCAATTGTAGATGAAGAAAGAGGAGTTTTTCAGTTAGAGGTAAATTACTCTGACCCTGTTTATAATGCCGTTGAGACTTTTACTAAAGAAAATGTAAATGATAATCTTTCAATACATTATTCCCATTCGTTAAGACAGGTAAAAGAAAAAAAATCTGAAATGTCATTTGATGAATGGGAAACTATTTTCAAACATTTTTCTTCAGACAAAATTGAGAAAACTATGTGGATTCACCGGTAATTTTATCCTTTTTAGGATTTGAATTGTTTCAGGAAAAGTTAAATAAAGTCCAGAAATAATATTGTATTAAAACTATTATTGATGCTCTGGAGCAAATAAGTAAGAGAAACAAACGATAGAGGTAGTTTTAGCAGCTTGTATGGGTATAATATATTGGAAAAACAATTAACAATTGAATCTATTCATTTAATATATAAATTTAGTGAAGGTGTTGTTGATGAGAAAGACCTTGATGTACTTATTACATACTTACTGACTAGTCATTTGGCTGATCACAAAATGAGATATTTTCAAAAATATTTCAGAAATACTTTTAGTAAGGAGTTGCCAAAAAAAGCCCAAAAACTAATTATTTCACTAATAAAATATGCGAAATTCTATAATAAAAATAGGGTCAATCATTATCGTAACCAACAAGAAACAAAAGTATTAATTTTACTGCATAGTGGTGGTTTGGGTATCATCCTGCCACACCCTCACTTAATTTCTGTAAAGTTAAAAAGTTTTATAAGTACTGATAATCTTAATTTTTTGTTTTTTAGCATATCGTTAATTTTATATTATAATTTAGAATACCATATCTTATTAGCTAGCCTTAGTATTTACCTTTCAATTAGTTTTTATATTTGCACAAAGTACAAAAATTTGAATACAGAAAAAATAATTTTAGGAATTGATCCTGGTACTGTAATTATGGGCTTTGGAGTTATAAAAGTAATAAAAAAAAATATGCAATTTATTCAAATGAATGAACTGCTTTTAAGCAAATATCAAAATCATTATATTAAATTAAAACATATATTTGAACGAACTATTGAGTTAATAGATTCTTATAAGCCAGATGAAATTGCTTTAGAAGCTCCTTTTTTTGGCAAAAATGTACAGTCGGCATTAAAACTTGGAAGGGCACAAGGTGTGGCTATGGCAGCGGGCTTATCGCGTCAAGTTCCTGTAACAGAGTATATGCCAAAAAAAATTAAAATGTCTATTACTGGAAACGGAAATGCCAGTAAAGAACAAGTTGCATTGATGCTAAAATCGCTGCTAAACTTAAAAGAACTTCCCTGTAATTTAGATGCTACCGATGGCTTGGCAGCTGCCGTTTGTCATTATTACAACTCAAAAAATAACTCTATAGAAAAAACATATACAAATTGGTCTGCTTTTGTTAAGCAAAACGAAGATAAGATTAACTAAATTGACAAAGCTAAGTTACTGCAAAAGTGCAAAAGCTTTCCTTTATAGCACTTACTATTTTTGATTTAGTTTAGCAAAAACACATTCAATGGCTGGAATTTATCTACATATCCCTTTTTGCAAGCAAGCCTGTTCTTACTGCGACTTTTATTTTTCCACCTCGTTAAAAAATAAAGATAAATTAATATCCTGCTTGCTTAAAGAGCTAGCAATGCGCAAAGAAGAGCTACAAGATACAGAGGTTGAAAGCATTTATTTTGGCGGTGGCACTCCTAGTATTTTATCAATTGATGAAATTCAAAGTTTACTGGCAGCTATTTACAACAATTACATGGTAGTAAAAACTCCTGAAATTACTCTTGAGGCAAATCCAGACGATTTATCTAAAAGAAAAATAAAAGAACTAGCTCAATCAGATATTAATCGGTTGAGTATTGGTGCTCAATCTTTTTTTAATCAAGATTTAGCGCTTATGAATCGGGCACACAATGCTAAAGATATTATTAAATGCTTAGCTGAGGCGTCGACCTATTTTTACAATATCAACGTAGACTTAATTTACGGAATACCCAATATGAGCAAAAGCCGATGGAAACAAAACTTGGCTGAGGTTTTTAATTTTGACATCCAACATATTTCGTCTTATGCACTTACAATTGAGCCTCATACAATTTTAAAAAACATGATAGAAAAGGGCAAGTGCCCCACACCTGACGATGACAAAAGCAAGAAGCAATTTGAACTATTAATTGAACAAACCACAAAAAAAGGCTTTGTTCATTATGAAATTTCTAGTTTTGCAAAGTCAGGTTTCTTCTCAAAGCACAATACTAGTTATTGGTTGGGCAAAAAGTATTTAGGCATAGGTCCATCTGCACATTCTTTTAGCAAAACACATAGAAGTTGGAATATTTCCAATAATACCAAGTATATTTGCGCAATTGAACAAGGCAAACGCGCCTGTACAAGCGAAAAGCTAAGTCTTAAAAATAAGTTTAACGAATTGATTATGTTAGGACTTAGAACTATTTGGGGAGTTCCACTTACGGAAATTAAAAATAATTACGGCGATGACTTATATAACAATTTGCTCAGTTCGGCACAAAAGTTTATCGACCAGCAATTACTTGTGATAAATATTGATTCAAACGGGAAAGAGTATCTAAAGACTGCTCAAAAAGCTAGGTTTCTAGCAGACGGGCTTGCTAGTAGCTTATTTGTAGTTTAGCAATTGTAGCTGATTAAACAAAGCTCAACAAATTATCCACAAAGGCTATTATTACTTTAAGATGCTTACTTGCAAATAAATTAAATATATGGAAGCAGTTATTCATCATCACAAACAACGCTATTTTGTAAATTTATCTAAGCCTATTGACATTTCTATCGCTATTAATACTTATAGACAAAACGTCAATGCTTGGTATGTAGACAAGCCTAGTATTAGCCCTGTTATTTTAGGACAGTGGACAGGAAGTGTTGACAAAGGAGCTCCAGTTAATTTTAATGAAATAAGCTTTAAGCCTCATGCCCATATTACTCACACTGAGTGCGTTGGGCATATAACTAATGAGTTTTATTCTATAAATAACAATTTGTTAGAGTACTTCTTTTTGGCAGAACTTATTAGTGTGAGTCCTAAGGAAATGAAAAGCGGCGATTTTATCATCAGCAAAAAAATGCTCAGCGAACAGATCAAAGCTAATAACTTAGATGCTATAGTGATTAGGACCTTACCCAATAGTGATAAAAAAAAATCTGCACAATACTCAAATACCAACCCTCCTTATATGCTTGAAGAAAGTGCTGATTATTTAAAAAGCCTAGAAATTAAACACTTATTAATAGACCTTCCCTCAATAGATAAGGAAAAAGACAGCGGAAAGCTACTAGCCCACCGTGCCTTTTGGAACACTAAAGGCAAAATTAGAAATTACGCTAGCATTACTGAGTTTATTTATGTGCCTAATTGGGTAAAAGATGGGGTTTATTTACTAAACCTAATGATAGCTCCTTTTGAAAATAACGCTACCCCGAGCAAGCCTGTTTTGTACAAAGCTATTTCGCAAAGCTAAACTTTTGTTTTAAAGCAACTTAGTTACTGTAAGTTTTAATTTGAAAACTGTCTTTTTGAAAAACACCATAGCTAAAATAACTTATCCAATCGCCTAAATTTATGTAGTTGCTGCTCTCAGAAAGTTTAATGTTTAAAGGCAAGTGCCTGTGCCCAAACACAAAATAATTATAGTGAGCGGTTTTTAGCTTTCTTTTGCAATACTGAACAAGCCACTCTTTATCTTCACCTAAAAAGCCACTGTCTTTAGCTGCCGATGTTAGCTTGTTTTTAACCGATAAGTGTTGCCCTAAAGCAAGTCCTAAGTCAGGGTGTAGCCAACTAAACATACACTGAAATAAAGGAAAGGTAAAAACTTTTTTCATGCGTTTATACCACTTGTCATTAGGACCTAAGCCATCGCCGTGACCAATAAAACATATTGTGTTGTTTAGCTTAAAAACTTGCGGTTTGTGAAATACCATAACTCCTAATTCTTTTTTAAAATAATCTTTCATCCACAAATCGTGGTTGCCAACAAAGAAGTAAACAGGGATGCCATTGTCAGTCAACTCAGCTAGTTTGCCTAGAACTCTTACAAAACCCTTAGGTACAACAGTTTTGTATTCAAACCAAAAATCAAACAAATCTCCCAACAAAAAAATGCCACTAGCATCTTTTTTAATAGCATTTAACCAATTTACAAATTTTTTTTCTCTCATAAAACTAGCCTTTGGCGTTGGAGCACCCAAGTGTTGATCAGAGGCAAAGTACAATTTTTTATCCTCAGGGATATTAATTACTATCAAACCTTAAGTTTTGACAAAAATAACCAATTAAAACTAGTAACCTAATTTGGTTTTTGGCTACATTTGCGCTTAACCTTTATAAAAAAACAATATAATGAATCTGTTTGAGGATGCTTATTTTATGAAAAAAGCCTTACAAGAGGCAAAAACGGCTTTTGATAAAGCTGAAGTGCCCGTTGGTGCTGTAATTGTATTTGAAGATCAAATAATTGCAAGGGCACATAATCTGACCGAAACTCTTAACGACGCAACAGCACATGCCGAGATGCAGGCATTTACAGCAGCGGCTAATTTTCTAGGTGGCAGATATTTAGACCAGTGTAGTCTTTATGTAACTCTAGAGCCTTGTCAAATGTGTGCAGGAGCTAGCTATTGGACAAGAATTGGCAAAATTGTATACGGTACTTCTGAACCCAAACTTGGCTTTTCGTTTTTAAACACTAAAATTCACCCTAAAACCAAGATAATTGAAGGCGTATTAAGGGAAGAGTGCAGCTTTATTTTAAAAAAATTTTTTATTGAAAGGCGAAATTTAAATTAACTAAGGGTTTTGCAAAAAATTAAGGCTACAGCTGCTAGAAAATTACTCACTTACCGCTAGCTTTCAGGCTCTCACACCTTGTGTTTTGCACAGCACTTCTGGTCTTCCGCTCACTATTTCTAGCTACAGCCGTTTAGAACCCTAACTTATACAAAGTAATTCTATAAACTTGTTAATTAGCTCAAGTTAACTTAAAGTAAAAATTGATTTGTAAGCTTTGTGTGAAATCATACCCAAACATACAAAATAATTATGTTGATAAATGGTTTTTTAAATAATTTTTTTTATTAATTTTACAGTGAAACGGTCTTTTTTTTAACTGTGGCTTCAGCAGAATTTTGCAGCGCACTCTGCTTACATCAACTACTCAGGGGCAGGATATTAAAAGTTATTTCACTATGGGTTAAACTTAACTTAATCTGAGGTTAGGTAATTTTATTTGTCGAGATAGGTAACTTTACGAATCAAATTTTTTCTCAATGAATTACTTAATTAGCATTATAGTATTCCAAGCAATTTTTTCATTTATTTTATTAGTTTCACAAAAAAATAAAGATGAATTTGAAAGACTCATCGCCTTGTTTGCATTTTTTATTTCGCTACACTTATCAACTAAATTAGCCTTTTTAGTTTTTCTAAAAAACAATCCAGTTTATTACAATATACCTACAAGTTTTAGCTTTGTCTATGGTCCAATACTCTATTTTGCTATTAAATCACTGACAAAAAAAATATTGATAAAATCATTTTTTTTGCATCTTATCCCTTTTATTTTTGCAACAATTTGCTTTATAGTCATATTATTACAAGTAAGGTATTACAAAAGCCACAGTTTTTTATACCCATATAAAGTTTTTGCGCTCTTGCAAATAGCTTCTTTAGCTATTTATCCTGTACTTACCTTGCGTAGGGCAAATCTTCTTAATAAAACTACCAACAATAGCCGAGCTCAATTCTTAAAATTGCTTTCTTATATTTTTATCGGACTAGTTGTTTTGTTTTTTGCAATTACACTGTTATCCTTTTTAAAATTTTATGTCAATGTACGCCTAACTTATGTGTTTTTTTTAGCAACCACAGTGAGTATTGTGCTTTTTAAAGTAAAAACTTATCACAAATTTAACGCCTCAATCACTTCAAAAAATAGTGTATTTGATGAGCAGAAATATTCAACCTCTAATTTAAGCGAAAATACTTTACAATTACACAAACTAAAGATTAAATCCTATTTTAAAGAACAAAAACCTTATTTAATCCCCAGTTTAACACTTCAAGAACTTTCAAAAAAATTAAACATTCCAAAACACCATGTAAGTCAGGTTTTAAATACAGGTTTTAATAAAAATTTCTACCAGTTTATCAACGAATACCGAATAAATGCAGTTATTCAAAAAATGTCGAAAGCCAAACAAAATGAAACTATTATAGGAATTGCTTTTAGTTGTGGGTTTAACTCAAAATCTACCTTTAATACTTACTTCAAAAAAATAACTGGAAAAACGCCAAAAGCATTTAAAAAAACACTTCTCTTAATTAGTTAACTTTTTATTAATAAAAGATGCTGGATTTTTTAATAATACACAAAATATTAATTTTCAATTAGTTATTGTAAAAAATTGTTCAAAGTAATTATTTCATACGTTTAAAACGTTCTTCTCAAATACAAAAGACTTTTTTTTGCGAGTATTGAAGTAATATTTGCATAAAATAACTTATAAAACCTTATTTTAAATGAAAACGAAAAAACTGCTTTTAAACTACTTTAGTTTTGTTTTATTTTTTTACACAGGAGGGTGGCATATTACAGCACAAAACTCAGAGATTATAGGTTTAGTAAAAGACAAACTAGGGGTACTTCCTGATGCAAGCATTGTTGTAAAAGGAACGAGCAATGGTACAAATTCAAATTTTGACGGTCATTTTAACTTAATCAATATAGCTCTAGGGCAGCACACGCTTGTTATCTCGTATATAGGCTATAAAACTCAAGAAATTAAGGTTGTTACCAAAAAAAATGAAGTTTTAAATATCGGTACTATTCTTTTGAGTGGTAGTAACGAGTTAGATCAAATTGTAATACAAGGCAACAATCTGCCCAATCAACAAAAAGCACTAAACATTAAAAAGAATGCTATTGCTATTATGGAAGTTTTAGCTTCAGATGCCATTGGTAAATTACCCGACAGAAATGCTGCCGAAGCGGTACAACGGGTCTCTGGAGTTTCTATTGAGCGCGACCACGGTGAGGGTCGTTATGTTATTGTACGTGGCGCACCAATTGCTTGGAACTCTACCTTAATGAACGGTGAACGTATGCCATCAACCGAAGGAACATCAGATAATACTGGGGGTACCAGATCGACACCGTTAGATATTTTTCCTTCAGAAATGATTAAATACGTTCAATTATCAAAAGCTATTACACCCGATATGGAAGGTGATGCTATTGGAGGCTCGGTAAACTTCATCACCAAAACAGCACCATCTAAAAAAACCTTAAATGTAAATTTAGGCTATGGTTACAACAATCAGGCAAAAAAACCAATACAAAGTGGGTCATTTGTTTATGGAGATCGTGTGGCTAACCAAAAAATAGGATTCTTAGTATCGGGCACTTACTGGAACAGAAACTGGGGCACTGACAACTACGAATTGGTTTACAATCAAGAAAATCATGCCATAAAAAACTTGCAGTTGCGCGATTATTTAGGAACTAGAACTACAACAGGTTTAAATACAGCTATGGAGTATAAACCCAACTCGAACAACACTTTGTATTTTAGGAGTCTCTACACAAATTTTAAAGATAGAGAATCGGCCCTAGAACACATTTTTAACTTTGATAAAGGCAATATGGATTTACGTGTAAGAGAAGGTATTATCGATATTATTATGCACGGCATGGAATTTGGTGGGGAACACAGATTTAACAACGGAAGGTTTAACTTAGACTGGAAATTGTCAACCTATACTGCCGAGATGGGTGGCAAAAAAGTAAAAGGGTCTAAGGCCAATACCAATGCGTATTTGATAACTACCTTTTCAACCCCTGTTACTTATAACAACCTAAGTAGTGATGGCTACAAATTCCTAGATATCGATTCGCCAAAAGGATACAGTGGAGATCCCTATACCAATGTTCAACCTTATTTGAGCACTCCTGTTACTGCAGATCAATTATTGTTAAATAATAAAATTGCTTATCCGGCATTTAGCCTAGAGACCGATTATACAGCCAAGCTAGATTTAACATACAAAACAAACAATAAATTGACATTTAAAGTTGGGGCTAAATTTAAAAGAAAAAATATAGAACGCGGTTCGGCTATTACTTTTAGTTCTTATCTAGGAAACGACAAAGGAGCTCCAATTGCCATAAACGATTTTAAAACTAGACCATTTCCGTATCGAGGCGGCTATCTGTCTGAAATAGGAAACCCTTATAACGGGGTACTGGTTCAAAATACGATTCGCTTAGACCAAATAGACGATTTATTTACCGACGAAACAGATGCCAACCCGCTATTTTTAAATGTTAAACTTGATCAAAACAATCCATCATCTGCAGGCTCTTTTTACTCGGGTTACGAGCATATAACTGCTGCATACCTCATGGGCGATTATTACTTGACAAACAAATTGAAACTCATTGGTGGTGTGCGTTACGAGCACACTAACTTGGTGTACAAAGGAAACTCTGTTATCACCGATGAAAATAAAGATACTACTATTAAAAAAGTAAGAAACAACAACAACTTTGGTTCGCTATTGCCAATGCTAAATTTAAAATATCAGGCGCAATACAACTTAAATATTAAGTTTGCCTATACCAGAACTATGGCTCGTGCTAATTTTTCTGAGCTTAATCCAACACAAACCACCAACTTTCTTACCACACCAAACACAATTAACCGCGGCAACATTAAATTAAAGCCTACCTACTCAAACAATTTTGACTTAATTGCAGAATACTTTTTTGATAATATAGGGATTTTAAGCGGAGGTGCATTTTATAAATCCTTAGAAAATGTAATTTTTACTGGCAAAAGCTTTCAGACAATTGATGGAAATTTGTTTCAGGTAACACAGCCGCAAAACTCTGAAGCAGGTTGGCTGGCTGGTTTTGAAGTAGGGCTTTCTAAGCGTTTAACTTTCTTGCCAAGTTTTTTGAGCGGTTTGGGTGTTGAAGCGAATTACACTTTTGCAGATTCTGAAATAGAAGTGCCAACATATAGTACAAATGCTTTAACAGCAGAGCTTACTGTAACTAAAACAACTGAAAAAATACCCAATCAATCAAAGCACATATTTAACGCATCAATATTCTACGAAAAAGGGCCTTTAACATTTAGACTGGCGGGCAACTACAAAGATGCATCATTGACTCTTGTTCAAGGTAACCCAGAGAACTATCGTTGGTATGGCAAAAACTTAACGGTAGATTTTACAGCTTCGGCTAATCTTACTAAAAAAATAAAAATTTACCTAGAGCTTAATAACTTAACTAACGAACCTTTACGATACTATCAAGGAGTGCCCGAAAGACCTGAGCAAACTGAATACTACTCTATAAGAGGCTTATTAGGAGTTAATTATAAGATTTTTTAATTTTTATTATTTTTATGGCTAGAAAACAACTAAAAATACTACTAGGTGTTGTGATCATTACTGCTCTTGCTTGTGCTAAATACAGTAAGGAAGAAAGAGCTCCTTATACTGGCTAAGCTTCATCTCATTCAATATATTATTTTTTTAGAAAATATCTAATAGTTAGAGCACACACAATCACAAAGGGGTTACAAAGACTTTGAATACTCTATATCTCAAATTCGGGAAGCTATAAGCAATGCTTATAAGACGTCAAAAGGAACGAAAATAAATCGTGTTAAAGAAGAAATGACTTTACTTAAAAATGTGATTCAATCATTTAATCAACTTAAAAGAGCTATTAGGGATTGGGAGCAATTATACGTCTTAAAATCAAATGTCAATGGTAAGGTTTCGTTTTTGAGCTATTGGAATGCTAATCAAACAATAAATCAAGGTGATTTAGTATTTACCATTATTCCAATTGACAATTCGTCATTTATTGCCAAACTTAAAACACCTTCTCAAAATTCTGGAAAAATAAAAATTAAACAACGTGTTAACATTAAATTAGAGAATTATCCAAATACAGAATTTGGCGTGTTAAATGGAACGGTTAAGAATATATCACTTATTCCAAATATTAAAAGAATCTGTTTTGTAGATGTTGAATTACCAAGTAAATTAATTACTTCATATAATAAGGAAGTAGATTTTAAACAAGAAATGCGTGGCTCTGCTGAAATTATTACCGAAGGTTTACGTTTAATTGAACGTTTCTTTTATCAATTTAAAAAAGTGGTGCAACGTTAAGAAACACTCGAAAATAATTCGAGTATTATAGTTTTATTATTTTAACCAAACATCAGAAGCTTTACCAAAACCAATACATATGTGATTTTCATTATAGTCACGACCAGCCGCCAATTCATGCCGAATCAATTTTTCAAGTATTATTTTGGCGTGAATAAAAACCATTTACAGATTTTTATTTCGCATAAAAAGCACTTAAATAATGTTTGCTTTCCACAATAGATTTTATTATTTCTTGACTCATCTTTTCGACAAACTCTTTTAGCCAATCTTTATTTTCTAATTCTAACACGATTATATGAAGTAACTATTGTAATGGTAAAACATTTTTGGAATTTGATTCCTTTCGAATCATTAAACAAAGTTATGAATACGATTCTATTACTTTGAATGATATATGTTTGCCCATATATTCAAATATGCGAAATATTGCCTAATTAAATCGTATAATTTAAATATCAAAAAATAAGTGTAATACATTCAACTACTTTTTTAAGCATAACATATTGATTGTTTACGTTTTATGAGTTTTTGTGTAGATTAATTAAGGGTTTTAATAATTATCTGATCTTTTTAGCTATAATTGCAATAGCCATCAAATTGCTTTTGTACTTTCTAAAAACTTTACGCATAGCAAAAATGCGTTTTCTAGCTTGTGGTTTAGTTAATATATTAAAAATTATTTTTAAAGTTCTAAAAAAACCTTCATCGTCTATTATTCGCTTGGGTTCTAATAAATGCATGGGATTTGTTTTTATATCCATCACTTTAAACCCTTCTTTTTCTAGTAATTTTTTCCATTCATCCATAGTTAAAGGTCGTGCGTTTACCCTAATAACTTTAGCTAATTGTTGCTGAATAGTGTTTTTGGCTTCACTTAAAATACTATTAGGTTTGAGTGCTAGCTCATGAATACCGTATAAACCTCCTTTTTTTAATATTCGATTAGCTTCTTTTATTATTTCAGATTTTCTGTGATCTGCCTGCATGGTAAGCATTGCTTCTCCATAAACTTTTTCAAATTTATCGGTTTCTAGGGTTGATTGTGAGGCATTTCCTATAATTATATGTCGGTTTTTACCTGTAATATTTTTTCTTAAAATACTCGCAGCTTGTTTGTTAATTTCTACTCCAGTATAAGATTTTGGATTTTTTTGTAGTGCAATATTTGCTGTAAACCCTAATCCCGGTGCAAATTCTACTATATTATCGCTAGTACTAATTTGTAGCGCATTAATCATTTTTAATGTTAGCTCTTTTCCGCCAGGACGCAGCACTTTTTTACCCACTTTAGCTAATATCCAATGTCCTTGTTTAGTGTCTATTTTTTTATTGCTCATCGTTATTTTTAAAATATATACCCAACACCTATTGTAAAATTAAAAAGCTCGGGTTTTAATTGTGTTTTTAATTGTGAATTTAAAATTTCAACCTCTACATTGCTTTTGTCAGTTAAGAATTTACGTGTTTCTGCATTTATAAACCAGTGCTTGTCAATATTAAAGTCAATACCCAATGCAAAATGTAATGCTGAAATATTTTGGTACTTAACAGAACTTGCCCCCCAACCTGGGTCAACATTTGTAAAAAGTAAATAACTACTTCCTGCTAAAACATAAGGGATAATATTTTTTGACCATTCTGTCAAATGGTAACGTGCTGAAAGGCTAATAGGCGTTACCCATACATAACCTAAACTCATGCTTTTGCGGTACAAACCTAATTCAGTGTAATTACCATTAATCATATCTATTTTATACTTGCCTGTTGAGGCTGTTAATTCTGCTGACCAATTTTTGTTGTAATACCATGCTGATGAAAAGCCAACTGTGATAGAATTACTCATATTATAACGCCCTCCAACTATTAGCAGTTTGCTTGTTTGATTAGTTGTTGTATAACCATTATAAATTTTTACAGTAAAGCGCTTCAAATCTTTATTGCCCTTTTTAAATCTTTTTTGCTGATATACTTTGGTGGCTAACAACATTAAAGTTATGCAGAATATTTGTGTTAATTTATTTTTTGTTATCATATGTTTATTATTTTATAAATAATTAAAAAACAACATTTTACAAATTTATAATCATCCTGCTGTACACTTAAAAAATCAATCATGAATGTTCTATATGTAAAAAAAATGTTGAGTATTAATATTGATAAAGAAATTTTATTTATATGTTTATGATATATAACTACTTAAAAAAAAGTAATTTGTGAATTTACAATCATCCCACTATGTGCTTCATTTAGTTTTTAAACGCTTTTCTCTAAATTTAGGTTCTAAGAAAACCAAATATTTATTGTTCTATAATAGCACCAAAGTTTTTCCACCCTTTGGCATTTTGATAAGCAGCTTTTGTCCCTTTTGGTACATATAATTTTATTTGAGCTAGATTAGGAGGTGAGTTTTTGATATTTCCAAAATCTACAGTTGCTTCAAAGGTTTTGCCAACTGCAGGAGGGCTTTGCCATTTTACATGTAGTTCTTCCATATAAAAAATAGTTGTGCTAATTTCAAAATTAAAAAGACCTTCACCTAAGCTGTTGACATTTTCATGAAAATAATAGCGCTTGGTTTTGGCATCTTTAAAACAATGCCTGCCTAAACTGGTAATATTGGATGGCAGATAAAATTCTTCCATATCTATACCTGCAAGTACCTCATCAGTCAATTCGCTGATGTTGGGCGACCATTGTATTTTTTTTAAATTTGGAGTATTTTTAATAAATCGCTTGCCTACCGCATTTATGCTTGTAGGCATAATTAATTCTTCTATTCCTGAGCCTGAAAAAGCATCGTCCTGAATTTCTTTAACATTGTTGTGTAGTTTTACATTTTTTAAGTTCTTACAATTATAAAACAAAGAATTGGGTATAATACTTACTTTAGGCGGAATACTTAAATATTCTAATTTAGAATCAGTAAAACAGCCTGCGCCTAACTTTTCTACACCGTCGGGTATATTTAAAGTTTTATACGGATAGTTAGAAAAGCAGCTTATGCCTAATTCTTTTACCATTAGCGGTATAGTGTATTTGTTTTTAGCCATAGGGGTTTTATTATTATATAAATCAAAACTGACTTCATAAAAAACTCCGCCTCCCAATATTTCAACTTCTTCAGGTATTATAAGCTCGCTTAAATTGAAAGATTTGTCATAAACAAAATCACCTGTACGCATTATTTTACGAGGATACACAAAGCGCATTAACTGCTCGTTTCGGGAAAAAAGATTGTCAGGGAAAAAACCCTCTAATACGTCGGCATTTTTAAAATCTAAACTTTTAACATTGCTGTTGTTAAGCCTGGCTTGATTGCGTATTTGATATAAATCTTTGTGGTTTATATGACCTTCAATTATTAGATTTTCTACCGCATCCCAATCTATATTTTTGTTTACCGCCTTAAAGTCTCCTGCTTTTTCACCTTTGTAAACAAGGGTTTTATTTTCTAAATTTACAGGCAAAAAGTAAGAGGAGTTCACTTCAAACTCCTCATTACACGATATTAGGGAAAATACTACAAATACTGTTATTACAGCATTTTTATATTTTAAAAAAATCATATTTATTGTATTTATTTACTTATCACACAGTGAAAATTAATATCAAAATCGAGTTTGACTTCTATTTTAAAATTATCGGCTGTATTGTTATTGCTTGGGATTATAGCGGCACGACTTCCCGACTCTTGATCGGACAAAATTCCATTAAAAACAGGAGGTATAATACCTATAGGATTGTAATTCCTTTTAGCTCGTGCTAATACTCCACTACCTTGGCTTATAGTACCCGTGTTGGAGTTATAAGTAAAATCTACCTGATGCAAGTTTAAAGACATAGGCATGTGATTTTTCCAAAAATGATTAGTACTGCTATAATAATAATTTTCACCACTTACATTGCCCTTAGCATCGCAAAACTGTATTTGTGTTATTCCATTGCTCTTTGGTGTAAATTTTATATAATGGTAACCCCAAGGGCGCAACAAGGCTGATACGGGTAATGCAATTATTTGATTTTTAGGTATTAAATTAACATTAACATAATGCACTCCTGTAAGTGTGGCAGTGCCATTTTTTGTTAAACTTTTTTTTGCTGCTTTTGCTGTATTTTCTTTGTAAGGTCCTGCTGTACATTGGTATACTAATCCATATAAAAAGATTCCTTCTTTACTAGCATCATAAATAATTGTATAAAGTTTCGTTTTAGCATTGTAGATTACTTTTAATTCACTTTCAAGTTCTTCTGGATTTTCTTCACCATCAAAAAAAAGTTCTTTTTTATGTTCAGTCTTTACATATAATGTAAAAACATCACCTTCTTTTTTAAAGTCATATTCCTCTCCTTGAATTTTTAATAAACCAACTTCTTTAATGTACTGTTTGCCATCAAACTTAAAATAAAATTCTTCACCAGGAAATAATTCATTAGTAAGAAAATCTAGTTTATCAAATTCTTCTTCAGTTAATTTACTAATAGGTATGCTTGTTAGGGCAAACGAAAATTTATTGTTATTGGTACTAATGCCCGTAGGTCCTATGAGTTCTTTAAACTCGGCTAGGTTTTCGGCTCTAATTTCTTCCTCTGTTTTTTCAACTGGAAGGTCGTCTTTATCTTTAAAACATGAGGTAAACAATAGCACTGTTGTTGAAAGTATTGTTATCAGTAAATAATTTAAGATTTTATTTAACATAATTTTATTGTTTTAATAGGTTGTTAATTAAGATTGTTTTTATAAAAATTAATTTTTATAAAATATATTGCTCTCTTTTGTTCTTATTTAATTTTTTTATTGGTTCGGATGCTGACTATCACAGGAACACCTACATTGGGGTGCAACTCCCAATTAAAATTCATGGCTTGTGTGCCATCGGGGTTATCCATTAATTGGTATTTGCCTGTAATAGAAGATTTCCCGTTAGAATGCAGTCCGTTTATCAAAGCATCTTCAGGAATTTCTATACCTGGAGGGGCATCGTCTGGATCAATTACTGATTGACCCTCAGGTATATCAGCATCAAAATCACCTCCTATATTCTCTACACTAAGCTCGTTGTTAACACTTGGCTTTATGCGCATTAAAATATCTACCGACATTTCAAAAGGCATCGGCTCTCTCCTAAAACCTGTGTATTTTAATCGCAATACATCGCCTCCTTCGTGTATTAATTCGGCATCGTGTTCGCCTGTAGTCACTGCTGCTAAACCTAGTAGTTTAGGGGTTATTTGCACTTTATAACTGCCAGCAAGTTCTCTTTGTATTATTAATGTTTCGCCATTTAAGTCTTCCAATTCTTTGTTGCACCCTATAAAGGATGAAAACAACAGTATAAAAATTGTAATAATGCCATACTGTTTTACTCTCTTTTTTTTAAAATTATACATAACGGTGGGTTTTAAATTTTTATTTTTTTTTAGCTCTTACTAAAGCCTTTACAGGTATAGGTAACATTAAATCTATTAGCATTCCCAGTTTTTTTTCGGCACTTATATATACTCCTGTTAGTTCAACATCATCGCTTTCTGGTAGGGGTATGCCTATGGGCATTTCACTTCCAGGTTGAGTGCGTACTTTCCCGTCTGTTCCTCTAATAAATATAGTATCGTTTTGAGTTTCTAATAAGCCATTTATGTTTAAATTCATTTTTAAAGGCATAATAATTGTTTGAAAATCACGATAACTTATTTCAACTGCACCGCTTTTTAGTGCTTTTATATTAATTTCAACTTCACCCCTTGTCAAATACAACACAGGTATGCTTCTAGTTTCGGCATCATAAATTACCAAGCCTATACTACTGTTGTATGTTCCTGCTATTTCATTTGCTAAAGCTTGTGTGCCATGGTCTTGATCGAGGTAGTCAGAGCGGTTAGGCAGTAAGCTTTGATCGTTGATATCGGGCGATAAAACAGTCTCTTCAGTACAAGCTACCAGTACAAAAAACAGACTTACATATATTATTACTTGTTTCATTCTTTAGGTTTAATTTTAAATACTATAACTTACTCCAAAATAATAGGCTCGAGGCGAACCAGGTATATAAAACGCCATGTTTTTTGATGAAAAATTTGGAAAAGGTATAGGCGGACTGTGTATTTGATCATTAATAATATAGCTTGAAGCATAGCGTTTATTTAATATGTTTTTGCCATCTATAAAAAGACTGATATTTTTTATTCCTCTGTAGGCTATTTTACAACCTAACAGATTAAAAGAAGGCTGTGTTAAGGTGTTTTCATGGTCAATTGGTGTATTTTGGGGTTGGTATTCAGTATTAATTTCAATATTAAACTGTTTAGGATAAAGATATTGTAAAGCACCTGCTAAATAATGCTTAGGGATGCCTGCTATTTGTTTTCCTTTATACCCTTTTGATAAAAAATAAAAATCGCTGTAATTATAAACACCCTGAAACTGAATTATGTCAGTGTATTTGTTTGAAAAGATATTTTGAAAACATACTATGCCAATACCCACTTCCAACCCGTTGTGTATTGTGCTAGGAAAATTTTTAGTGGTTTTTATGCCTAAAGTAAAGTCTTTTACTTCTAATATTTCGTCTTTTAGCCAAGATTTATAGGCTGCTATGTTCCACGAAAATATATTGCCAAAATATCGAGTACCCAATTCTGTAGTAAATGCTTTTTGCTTATTTAGCTTTACAGCAAATATCTTTTTAGGACTAGTATTGATGTTGTTGGTTACTTTTGTGCCAACTAGTTCATCAAAAGTAGGAGGCTCGTAACTCCAGCTCATATTGGCAAAAAACTGAATTTTTTTATTTTCCCCCGCATTGTAAATTAGCCCAAGTCTTGGATTTACCGCCGTGTAGTTTTGCTTAAGACTAATATTTTCTGAATAAAAATAACGGTATTTATTTGATAAATGACTATACCAAGGGCGTAATTCAGGATTGGGAAAAACATCGTTACTATGCCTTGCGTTAAAGGCTACTTGAATAGCAGCTACTAAAATACTGCGATTGCTTAAATGGTATTTTTCTTCTACAAATAAAGCGGCATTATAAGCTGTTAGCTTATCTTTTGAAAATAAAAAGGAGTCTAATCCATTTTTATTTATATGTCCATTTCTGCTAATTTTCCCAAAGCTTGATATAAGCCCTATTTTAAAATTATTTATTTCTGTGTTATAACTCCAAATTGAGGAGAAACCTATATCGTTGTATATAGATCGCTGTGTAGACAAAACAATTGGGAATACAAACCGGTCATAAGCATATTGATAATAAAAAGATAGGTCTAAGTTTGACGCCTTGCTAAAAGCAATGTTTGATTTGTTGGCAATTCGGAACATTTCTACCTCTCGTTTGGGTTTGTCTCGTGCAATATCTGCCCCCATATAAATAGGTAAGCGCACTCCTTCGGTTATTTGTGTGGGATCTTTTAGTAGCATTGGGTAGGTAAGAGGACCCGGAATATCAAAATCTATATAAGAGTAGTTTGCAAACCACCTGTTGGTTATTTTGCGAGTAATTTTATAGCCAGAACTTACAGAAATATTTAGTTTCTTGTTTTTGTTGTGCTTTCTGAATCCGTCTTGTTTGCTGGCCGAAACAGCGCTGTGAAAATCCCAATTATTCCATTTTTTGCCTCCTGTTACCGTTGTTGACTTATAGTTGAACGAACCTGTTTCCGACTTTGCTAAAACTGTTCCCTTACTAGTGCCTTTAGGAGAAACAAAATTAATAACTCCACCCAAAGTAGCACTACCGTATTGTAAGGCATTTGCACCCTTAAATACCTCGATAAACTCGGAACTTATAGGATTCATAATGCCAATTATATAAGAGCCATCAGCAAAATTAACAGGGATGCCGTCTTGCATTAAATACACTCCTCTGCGTTGCGGATTACTTTGAATTCCTGACCCTCTAATATTTAATCGAGGTTGATCATTAGCTCCAAAAAATTCTTGAATCATTACTCCAGGTTCTAATTTTAAGGCATCTTTTAAGGTTTCTAAGCGTTGTGATTCTGGTTCCATTACGGCTACAGTTGTACTCCCTGCCACCAACTTGTGTTTTACAAGCGTTTCTTTTAGTTGTGCAGATTTTTTTTGCTTTTTCCCGAATACAACTACCTCTTTTAAAGTGCCATATTTAACAGTATCTCTTTTAGCTGTTTGTGCACTAAATTGTAAGGGTATTAGCGATATAAAACACAATAACAAATAATAAAACAGACTATATTTGCTTATTAAACTTTTGAAGTTTAACACCTTATACATTTGCAATTTTAAAAATCAATTAATTTTAAAGATATACCCAACAAAATATTTGGGCACTAAAACAATACTTAAACTTATATGTGAATGAAAACACAAAAATAATAATTTAATTAGTTTTATTAAAAATAAATATATAAAAATAGAATAAACAAATTATTTTTGCTTGACTTTGATCAGGATTGGCAACATTGAAAAAGCCCGATAAACTGCAGAAACTCTTATTGATATTTTTTAACAAATATAGTGTTTGCCAAAAAAACTCTATTTTTTAAAGCATAATTTGCAGCGTATTACACACCCTTTAACAACGCTTATTGTAAGTAAACTTTTATTTTAAGAGCCTCAATTTTATGAAACAAGCTGAATATAATGCAATTAACACACTAAATAGAAGAATTTAATTTAAGTAATACATTCAACTACTTTTTTAAGCATAACATATTGATTGTTTACGTTTTATGAGTTTTTGTGTAGATTAATTAAGCTAAGAAGCTTCTTTTTCGAGGGCTAAGAAATGGGTTATTTTTTTATTGTAAAGCGGAAATATATGCAATTCACACTCATATGCTGACTTGTCTTTTTTATAATTGGTAATAACCTCTTTAAAAGGAATATTTTTTAAAAGTTGCTCTCTAATCTTTTTGCGTGTGTGTTTTGAAGTGCCTTTACCTTGTAAAAAACTTGGCGTTTTATTAATAGCATATTTTTTTGAGTATCCCGTTAATTTGGTAAAACCTGCGTTTACCCATATAATTTTTGAAGTGTTGTCAGTAATAAGCAAAGCCTCAAAGGTATGGTTGTTTATAATAGCTCCAATATCGTTTTGCCATTGATAGTGCCGAGCCATTTTCTTTATTTCTTTCAGGTCTTTTTCAACAGATACTGTACAGTTAAAACTATTAAAATGTTGCAGATAAAAATCTAAACTCTTTAAGCAATTTACTTTTGTGTTAATTGCTTGTATTTGTTGCTTTACATGTTGAGTTTTAGGGCTAGAAAGTGAAGCCAAATACAAGTCAAACGATAGCATTTCAGCTATATTTTTCTTCATTCTTTTATATTTTGTTAATTAGGGGGTATTAACTGCTTATTTGTGCTTAGGGGCAGCGTTTGACAAAGTTAATAACTTTTTACAACTTTTTCAATATTTGGCAGACCCTATATCGCCAGAGCTTTGTTTGATAAAGGTTCTTAAATCTTCATTGGCTTTTTCGAGGTCTTCCTTTCTCAAGTACATCATATGACCACTGCGGTATGCCTTAAAGAAAAGGCGGTGCTTTAACTTGCCACTTGGATCAATTTTACTTAAGGTGTACTTGGCTGCTGAATAAGTAGTTGCGCCATCGTAATAGCCCGATTGTACCATCACTTTTAAATACGGATTTTGAGCCATAGCCTTTCGGAGGTTTTCGCGAGCATTGTTGTTTTGGTAGTTCCAAGGATGTACAAAACCAAATATATTGTACTTTACATCAGTTTTAAATTTTAGTATATTTTTAACATAATAATTTATAGCTGGCGCAAATGAATGTAGCCAAGATACTAGTTCTGGGTTGTAATCTGGTCTGCTACCCGACTCTTTTCGGTCAATTCCCAAATATCTGCTATCTAATCTGCCTAGGGTTTTTCCATTGCTATTGCGCAAAAGTTCTTTCCAAAAAAAACTGTTGGGCACCTCTAAATTGTGTTGTAAAATAACTTTTTTATCAAGCCCTGAATAATATGCCATTTTTTCAGCAATTCTCTGTTTTTGTCTTTCTGAAATAAAACCGCCTTTAGCAAGAGCAGGAAGTAATTTATTTATGGCAAAACTTTCAGATTCAGGAAGTATATCTAATATATCTTGCTGTTGTAGTGCTGGCGCTAGCTTGTTGTGATACCATGCTGTTGCAGTAAAATAAGGAAAGTTAATAGCGTAATTTTCAGAACTATTAGTTCTAATAAGAGAATAATCTGCAGGTGAAACCATAATTACACCGTTTAAATACATCCATTGATTATTTTGCAGTTCATAAGCAAGTTGCATAGCTCGAGTACCACCGTAGCTTTCGCCAATAATATACTTGGGCGATTGCCAACGATTATTTCTGGTGATAAAAGTATTAAGCCAATTGGCCAAGTATTTAGCATCTGCATTAACACCAAAAAAATACTTCGGATCAAACTTTTCGTCTTTCTCTACAACAGGTCGTGAATAAGCTGTGTTTACAGGATTTATAAAGACTATATCGGCAAGATCTAAAACTGAACTCGAATTATCTTTAATGCCATAGGGTTGAATTGGATTTCCTTCATTGTCAATTTTTAAAATCTTAGGACCTGTATAAGCTAAATGCATCCATACCGAAGCCGAACCTGGACCTCCGTTAAACGACATTATTATAGGTCTTTTTTCAACCTGTTTAACATCTGTTCGATAGTAATAGGTGTAAAAAAGTGTGGCTTTTATATTTCCCTGCTCGTCAAAAACAGGCTGGGTGCCAGTTTGTGCTTTATATTTTATTTCTTTCCCTTTTATCACAACAGAGTTAGAGGTAACTACAACGGAATCAACGGGAACTCTAGTGTCTTGAGACTTAGTATTGGCACTTAACAGCAGCACAATTATCAATAGTAAATATTTCATTTTGTATTTATTTTTTATGCTTATCCAATTGTTCCCTAATTTAGTTTTAAGCCTTGTTGAATTTGATTTTTTTTTAAAGCACAAAAACTAATTACTTACTTCTTATTGTATTTTGCTAATATATAGTATAGTAAAGATTTTAGGCTTGTAAAAATTATTGGCTTTCACGAATCCTATACTCAATGCTAGCACAATAAATTATTAAAAAACTTCAAACCTTTATTTATGAGTTATAAGCAATTGAATTTTGAACAAAGATACACTATAGCGCATATGCTCAAACAAAAATATTCTAAAAAAACTATATACAAGGCTTTAAGGCATAAGTTAATCACTAATTTATTTGCAGATAATTAAAAGGAAATGATACACAAACAAGGTAATTATTTATGCTAATATGTTCAAATACTTTGTGATAAGAAAAAAAACGCTTAAAAAACAATGATTAACTCTGCCTGCCAATAGATCAATCGAGCAAATTATACGCAAAAAACAAAGGTAAAAAAGTTTTAATAACTTCTCACCAACGTATTTATCAGTTTATTTGATAGAACAAACAAAATGAAAGCTCGTTTAACAGGCAGTAAGCAATTTTTTTAATTTGAGTAAGTTTATACTTACTAGATAGGTTTTTATAGTTATGCTTTAATTACATATTACAGTTTTTTTAACGGCTTTATCTTTTTGGTTTTTTAAGAACGTTTTTTTTATCTTGCTCTTTTGTAATGAGCTCATTGGCTTTTGCTATATCTATTTTATTTTTGATTGGCTTTAT
>JBKDZU010000048.1:0-8279 GCA_047971505.1 Tenacibaculum sp. | reverse complement strand
GCCTCAATTTTATTAAGTACTTTTTCCATATCGCTTTCTGTTTTTAAGTCTATTAATGACAATATAGCCTTTTTTTGTTCGCTAGGCAGGTTTTCAGCATATTTGTTTAAGTCGCTTAGTTGCATGCAGATTGGTCGTTAAGATTAATGTGTAAATATACGTATTTTATTTGTATTTTAAATACAAAATAAGCTAAAGAAAATATAGTAAATTATCTGTTAATATTTCTATTTTAAACGTTAGATTAAATATATTATATACAAACAAATTTACAATAATACAATTGATTAGAAGCAACAAATAATAAACTACATTTAATTATGCCAAAGCCTAGGCTAAAAAATGCTTTAGTTTACATATAAAGAATTCCAGTTATTAATTGCTGTGAAACTTTGTATATTCGCAAAACAAAATCAATTTGCAGCTTTTGTAAAAAATAAGCATCTCTTTTTACCGAGAGCTTTAAGATTTTGTGTCAATTTCACCAACAGCCATACTGTTAGCTTGTATGGGGTTTTGATTTTTAATAATCTTTAGTTAGCTGTTTAAAACTGCAAAATCATTACAACAAACATATATAAAGCACAAATAATTATATAACTTGCATCAAAGCAATTTTTACACAAAAATTAAATTAAAATATTGAAAGCTTTACAATACTTAAATAAATACTTTGTAAAATATAAATGGAATTTACTTGGGGGTATTATTATAACTGTTCTTTCAAAGTTATTAGCTCTAAAAATACCAACTGTAATCAGAAACTCATTAAATGCAGTTGAAGATTATCTGTCAGGAGCCACAACCAATTTAAAGTTGGTTAAAACAGAATTACTATACGATATATTGTTGATAATTGGGTTCGCTTTAGTTGCTGGTTTTTTTACTTTTTTAATGCGTCAAACCATCATAGTAATGTCAAGGCTTATAGAGTTTGATTTAAAAAATGAAATTTACAAACAATATCAGCGTTTATCGCTTAATTTTTACAAGAAAAACAGAACGGGCGACTTGATGAACAGAATTAGTGAAGACGTATCAAAGGTACGCATGTATTTTGGACCCGCCATTATGTATGCACTTAGTATGATTATATCTTTTGTAATTGGCTTTACACAAATGTACAATATAGCTCCCAAATTGGCAATATATACTATGTTGCCCTTTCCAATGCTATCGGTTTCTATATTTATTTTGAGCAAGCAAATCAACAAGAAAAGCACTTTGGTGCAGCAGTATTTATCTAAACTAACAACCTATAGCCAAGAGTTTTTTTCGGGCATACGCATAGTAAAGTCATATGCTATTGAAAGTTATGTAACTGCTAATTTTGACAAGCTATCCGATGTCAGCAAACATAAAAATATAGCATTATACAAAATACAGGCACTTTTTTTTCCGTTGATGATACTGTTAATAGGTCTTAGCAATATATTTGTGCTGTATATTGGCGGACAGCAATATATAGCAGGGCAAATTAAAATTGGTGTAGTGGCCGAGTTTTTGTTGTATGTAAATATACTTACCTGGCCTGTGACTGCTTTAGGATGGGTAAGTTCTATGGTACAACAAGCAGAAGCTTCTCAGCAAAGGATTAACGAGTTTTTAGAACAAGTACCTAAAATTAAAAACACTGCCAAAAACCCTACATATATCAAAGGCAAGGTTGAATTTAAAAATGTTAGTGTTACTTATGAAGATACTGGCATTACAGCCCTAAAAAATATCAGTTTTAAGCTAAATAAAGGTAAAACCTTAGCTGTATTGGGGAAAATAGGAAGTGGAAAATCTACCCTGCTAAACCTTATTTGTCGTTTGTACGATACTACAGCTGGGCAGGTGCTAATAGACGATATTGACCTTAAAAAATGCCATTTGTACAATATAAGAAGTCAAATAGGCTTTGTGCCTCAAACTCCTTTTTTATTTTCTGACAGCATTGAAAACAATATCAAATTTGGAAAACACAAGGCTACTTGGCAAGAAATAACTCAAGCTGCTAAAACAGCTGCTATTCACAATAATATAATTGAGTTTAAAGAGGGGTACAAAACTGTTTTAGGAGAGAGAGGCGTTACCTTATCGGGCGGACAAAAGCAACGAATATCAATAGCAAGAGCAATTATTAACAACCCTAAAATTTTAATGTTTGACGATTGCTTGTCAGCAGTTGACACTGAAACAGAAGAAAAGATACTCTATAACCTTGAAAAGCTATCAAAAAACAAAACTACCTTTATAGCGAGCCACAGGGTTTCTTCAGTAAAAAATGCCGATCTTATAATTGTTTTAGAAAATGGTAAAATAATTCAACAAGGATCTCATAATCAATTAGTAAGTGAAAAAGGTTACTATCGAGATTTGTGCAACAAACAACTTTTAGAAAAAGAAATATAAAGATTTGAACTATTAAGCAAAATATTTTATTAGATTTGTTGAATGTTTTTAAAATAAAATTTAAAACAAAATTACTGTTTACGGTATTTAAGATAAAGAATTATGAGCGAAAGACTTGAGCAAGAAAAAATATTTTCACAGGTTTTAAGAGCAGGAAGAAGAACTTATTTTTTTGATGTTCGATCAACCAAAGCAAAAGATTATTACCTAACTATTACTGAAAGTAAGAAATTTACACACGACGATGGTACTTTCCATTATCAAAAAAACAAAATTTACTTGTACAAAGAAGATTTTGCAGGTTTTAAAGAGTTTCTGCAAAATGCAACCGAGTATATATTTAAAGAAAAAGGCAAAGAGGTAATTAGTGAACGCCATAAAAAAGCCTATAAAAAATATAAAAAAGATGAGCAAAACTCAAGTTCAACTGACAATTTTACCGATGTTTCTTTTGAAGATATTTAATCCCTAAGCACAGTTTTACATAAGTTAATTAGTTGCTGTATTGACTAAAAGCACTATGCACAATTAAAAAGTTTTTATAACATTTTTTTGATAATCATAGCCTTAGCTACGGTTTCTTCCCATTCATTTTCAGGCACGCTATCTTTAGTAATACCGCCACCTATGTAAATAAAAGCTTTGTTGTTTTTAACTTCCATACATCTCAGGTTCACAAAAATCTCACAGTCATTATTGTCAAAGTTTAACTCGCCTAAAAAACCAGTATAAAAAGTGCGTTTATAAGCCTCGTTAAAAAAAATAAAATCCTTAGCTTCTTTTACAGGCATACCACAAACTGCAGGAGTTGGATGCAGAATTTTAATCAGTTCATTAGCTCGCCCCTTAACAACACCTTTTATTTTGGTATTTAGATGCACTAAGTTTCCCGCCCTAAGTGTTTGAGCTTTGCCAATGCTAATATAACTGCAAAGAGGCTTTAGCTTTTCAACTATAAAATTGCTAACTATTTTTTGTTCATCAATTTCTTTTAGTGTCCATTGTGCACTGACATTTTCGAGGTAAGGCAAGGTGCCTGCCAATGCAGTGGTTTCAAATTTATTGTATTTTATCTTTACTAATATTTCGGGTGTAGCCCCTAACCACAAACCTATTTTTGGATGATGCCAAATATAAGCCATAGCATTTGGGTAAGCACTAAGCAATTTTTTAAACACCTGAGCCCAATTTAACACACTGTGCTGCACTAGCTCTTTTCTCGATAAAACTACCTTGGTAAAACATCCCTTATTTATATCTTTAATTGCTTTTTTTACAAGATCGATATAAGACTGCCTTGACGATAAATCGGCAGCATCGTTATAGTTAACTTTAGGTATATTGTCAATACAAAAAACCTCTTTGTAAAAATATGATTTGTCAGCAGGAATAACAACAGCATTGTCATTAGTATAGTTAAAGGGAGCAAAAACAAAGCCACTTGCATTTAAATTGGAGCTGCAGTACAAGCTATTATCTCTTTGTATAAAGCAATTTATTTTATTGTCCATAGGCTTTCTATAAGCTACAAATGGCAAATTGTTGTGTAAAGATTTTTTAATTTTTGTTAAAATACTCAATTGTATAGCATTAAAAGTTGTTGTTTGATAAGTGGGAACCTACTCCATAGCAAATCATGCCCTGTCCTAGGTACAGTAATTAGCTTAAACTGCTGTTTTAAAAACTGCTTTTCCAAGAATACAGAATTGCTGTAAGGCACAATTCTATCAGCACTACCATGTATGCTAAGCACAGTATTAGAACTTTTTTTCCAGTTGTACTCAAACTTTTTTAAATCTAGAGGATGAGAAATTTTTTCCTTTGAAGCTTCTTTCCACACTCTAGGGATCAGCCACCTAGTCAAAGGCCATTTGTAAAAATTAACCGCCCAAGGCATGGGTTCAACCTCGCTGTAAACCGCTGGAGCCAACAACACAATTTTTTTGACCTTACGCCTAGTAGCCAAGGCTATAGGACCTCCGTAGGAGTAGCCCACCACAATTGTTCTTTCAGCAGCAAATCTAGAAATAAGATTGTCGAGCAAATCCCTCTCAAAAGCAATGCTTTCCTGTACGTGGTTTTGATCGCAATAATTATATCCCACTCTGTCATAAGCTAACATATTAAATTTTTTTTGCAAATCAGCATCTTTCATATAGGCTGTAAAGTCAATGCCCGAGCCAATGGTACCGTGAACAAAAACTAAAGTAGGAAGTTGCTTGTTGCTGTTCACAAAAATAGTTCGGTATTTAAAAGTATTGTAAGTTCTGTACTCAACAATGGGTTTTAGGGCAGAATCTTTAAACCTTTTTAAAGCTTTTTTACTTGAAAGAGGCTGTGAAAAGTTGACAAAAGCAATATAAAGAACTATAAAAAGCAGTAAAATTGCGGCAACAAAAATTTTTAAACTTTTTTTAACCCTTTTTTTTAAACTCCCCATTTTATCAAAAAATTACATATTAGGTCATTATTTTAATCATTAACCCAAACTGCTTTGTGTTTTAGCAAGTACAATATTGGTTAATTTGCAAATTGAAATTAGGTTTTTTTGCTCATCAACAATTTTTATTTCCCATAAATGTGTTGTTTTTCCTTTGTGTATAGGGCGTGCAGTAGCATATACCACTCCATCTTTTTTGCTTTTTATATGATTAATACTCAATTCCAAGCCTTTTACTGTTTCAAAATTGCTATCTACAAACAAAAGGCTCGATGCACAACTCCCCACAGTTTCAGCTAAGGCGGCAGTAGCGCCACCGTGCAATAAGCCAAAAGGTTGATGCACTTTTGAAGTTACAGGCATTTTAGCAGTTAAAAAATTACTACCAACTTGGGTAAACTCAATTTCGAGAGTTTCCATTAAGGTGTTTTTAATAAAGCTGTTAAGCTTGTCAATAATTTTTTGCTCGTTCATTTAATTTAAAATTTTATTCAAAAATACGTAATTTTGTAAAGCTAAAAATAAGGCAGATGTACAAAATTAGAGTAGTATTTGACACGGAGAAGGATATTATCAGAACTCTAGTACTCGACGAAAACAAATCGCTTGAAGTATTGCACTATGCAATAGTAAAAGCTTTTGGGTTTGATGCTAGTGAATTAGCATCTTTTTATCGTGCTGATAAGACTTGGAGTCAAGGCGAAGAGATACCCTTGTGCAATATGACCGAAAACGCCAAAGCTGTAACCATGGCTGTTTGCACTCTAAAAGATACTCTGACAAAAAAAAACGACAAGCTAATTTATGTTTACGACTTTTTAAGGATGCTTACTTTTTATGTAGAACTAATTGATTTTTCTGATGAAAAAATAAAAGAAGCGAGAGTAATACTTTCAGTGGGAGACATATCTAAAGAAAAACTAAGCAATTTTGACTATTTGCAAGATTTTAATGACCCTGAACATGAACACCCCGACGATATAGATACTTATTAATTATGGCAAAATTTATAAAACTGTACAGTGAAAACCCTAACTCCAAAGAAATTGATAAAATTGTAAAAATACTACAAAAGGGCGGTATTATTATATATCCTACCGATACTGTTTATGGTTTAGGCTGCGATATAACCCATAATAAAGCCCTAGAAAAAATTGCAAAGATAAAAGGTTTAAGACCAGAAAAAGCTCCCTTTTCGTTTGTGTGTAACAATTTAGCACATTTGTCAGATTATATAAAGCAAATAGATACTCCTACTTACAAGATTTTAAAAAGGGCACTACCCGGACCCTATACCTTTATTTTACCCGGAAACAACAGCCTGCCCATAGCCTTTAAAAAAAGAAAAACTGTTGGAATACGTATACCAGACAACAATATTGCTAGAGAGCTTGTAAAAGCCTTGGGAAATCCAATTGTATCTACCTCAATTAAAGATGCCGATAGCGTACTCGAATACACTACTGACCCAACATTGATTTTTGAAAAGTGGAAAAATAAGGTCGATGTAGTAATTGATGCAGGTTATGGCAACAACCATCCTTCAACTGTTATAGACTTAACCCAAAACCAGCCTAAACTTATAAGAAAAGGAAAAGGAAGTCTTGATATTTTAAACTAACAAGTTAATTTTAATGAGTTTTATCGATGTTTTTTTCTAAATCAAATAGTTTAATATGTAGTCTCTGCACAAAAATTCATAGAGCACTATTGATCAAGTTGAATTTATTACACTTGTTTTTTGATATTTAAATTAACGAAGCAAAAACCCAAGTCTACAGCTAGAAAATTGCTCACTTGCCGCTCGCTACATTTGTAAGTACTATCAAAGAGCATTATAGCAAGTGATAAATACATCTTAAAAAATAGAGTTTTATGGCAAAGGCTATTTTAATTGTTGTAACTTATTCTTTGAAATTAATTAACCTTAATCTAATTTATAGATAATTCAAGGCTTTCCCAGTCAGATGGAAAAAAATCTATAGAAGTTTCGTCTCCATCTTCATTTGCTAGAGTTGGAACATAATAAGTTCTATACATAACCGAATTGTTAGAGGACATATTAGTCAATACTGTCACGGTTTCATCTGGTGTTACTATAACAATAACTTCTTCACCGCTGCTGTTAGTGTATTTAATTTCAGTATCTCTCTGAAACGCGTCACCACTTATATTAAAGCTAATTTCTGCATCTGTTCCGTTATAAGCAACATCTTTAACCTTTCTTGCTACTAAATTAGACCTAAAAAATTCTCCATATACATTCCCAAATATTGATCCTTTTATAGACTGATTACCATCGGCGTCTTTTGAAAAGATCTTGAATTCATACGACCCCTCCTCTAAACCATCAATAATTAATTCTATAAAATCATTGGGATTTTCTGATTTAGTGTAGGGAAATGCTTGGCTGTTTTCACCTTTATTCCAAGATACTACAAACTCATTAACTGTAAATGCATTGCTTATCCATCCTGTAATTTTAAATCTACCATTGCCCGGTAGTGATTTTAAAGAGTGTATTTTGGTCACATAAATAATTTCTCCGTCTTTTGTATATTTTTTATGAAACTCAAAGGTATCATTGCATGAAACTAATACAAATAGGATTAACAATATAAATGGTATAATATTTGTTTTATTCATAATTTATTTTTAAACGTCATTATTTAACTATATTTGATATGTTTATAATTTACAACTACTTAAAAAACAGTGATTTGTGAATTTACAACCATCCCGCTGTGTATCTAAAAATTAGGCGTAAATGGTTTCATTCAATTACACTTCCCCAAAAAGTTATTTCAGAAAAATTGATAAACCCAGAACCGTCCCAAGTTGAATGTACTGCAAAACGAAAATATCTTATTTCTACAGGGTCGTCAAAGGCATACTCGTCACCGCGCCAAAAATAATCTACATCTTCATCTGTAATAGTTCCTAAGGGAGACCCCGATGGTTTTATTGATTCACAGTCACGTAATTTTATCCAATCGTCTAAATTGCCATCTTGTCCCGGTAATTCTTTAGAGCCATATACTGTATATATTTTTGGATTGCCATGCCTATAAGCATGATCAATCCCATGGCTAGCTCTTTGGTTAACAACAAACCTGCTTAAGGTGGTAACAACTCCTAAATCTACTGTCATAATACTTGGTCTTGGATGGTCTCCTTGAGTATGGGCAATACTTTTAAGTTCATCATCAAATAAATTCCAATAATCCCCTTCCCAAGCATCCCAATTATCATCATTGTCCAACACTACTTTTTTAAACTTAATTTTGTCTAAGCGCTCCTCAAATAATGGCACTAATAATTTATCTTGTGTTTCAGCATAAATTGTATCAGAGTAATTGTCATATCTGTCTCTAATTACCGCGGCAAATAACCTAGGCTCAGATTCATAACCTCTTAAGGAAAACTTAGTCTCTGTTTGTTC
>JBKDZU010000047.1:0-15255 GCA_047971505.1 Tenacibaculum sp. | reverse complement strand
TTACCCTATTTAAAAAAGATAGAAGAGGACAACGGCAGTTATACTGACAAAAATGTTGAATTGGCATTAGCGCGCTATGGTGAAGAGCCTTATTATACCAATGCCATTAAGAAATACGCTTATGGAGAGGAGTTTAGGTATAATTTTATTTGGAATTTAGAGTATATCTGTTCTAGGGATTCTATTGAAGAAATTTTTAACTATATTATGAACGAAAATCAAGAAAGTTGCAGTTCTGATGGAGAGTGTAGTGGATATTGGGCAGAAAGCGGTATTTCAATTTTACAGGCGTTATTTAACAATAAAGATTATTTTAATGAAATAAATTCTTTAAAACTCAATTACGACATAAAAGACAAAATACCCGACAAAGCCTATCTAAAAAAAATGCGCGCCATCACTAAAAAGTACTACAAGCAGTTTAAAAAACAAGAACCCTATTGTGAAAATGTACCTGTTGATGCTTGGTAAATAAATACAGTTAAAATACATAAAAGTTTGCTTTTTTATTTAATGTTTAGTCTTAGTCATAACAGTGATTGTGATTATATTTTCCTTGCCTTGCTCTTACCATAAAATGTATATATAGATGAATTATAATTACTTTTAGCCTAAAAACAAAGCCTTTAGCTCGGTAGCATTTTTTGGATTCATCTTTCCCGCCAAAACCAAGCTCAGTTGTTTTCTGCGCAAGGCACCATCATATCTATTTTTTTCTAACTCTGATTCTGGCTTAATTTTAGGGATAGGAACAGGCTTTCCAGTTTCATCAACAGCCACAAAGGTGTAAATTCCTTCATTTACCTTTGTTTTTTCACCCGATTGACGATCTTCAATCCACACATCTACATAAACTTCCATAGAAGAAGTAAAAGCTCTCGAAACTTTTGCTTCAATAGTTACCACACTACCCACAGGTACCGATTTAGTAAAGGCAACATGATTGACAGATGCAGTTACTACTATACGTCTGGAATGACGTCGGGCTGCAATGCTACAAGCTCTATCCATTCTAGCTAGCAATTCGCCTCCAAAAAGATTATCGAGATAATTAGTTTCTCCTGGCAAAACCAAATCAGTTAATATAGTTAATGATTCACTTGGTGCTTTTACTTTCATGTAGTCTTATTTTAATAAAGCATTAAAATTTCCCCTTAATTCTACTCAAAGTCGAGCCTTTGGCGAAAATTAATTTTATCTTAAAATTTGCAACAAAGATAAATATTAGTTTAATAAAAGCTAGTTTTTAAGCAGCCATGCATCCTTTGAAATAGTGAGTTTGATGGTTTGTAATTCTTTAATAGCTAGTTTTTTATCGGCAAAACTGGCGCAAATTACAGGCATGAGTCCTGAGGGAGTTTTTTTAATTATTTTCGCATCAAAGCCTTTGTTTTTTAAATTGATAACTTTTTTGCGGGCATTTTCTGCTTTTTGAAATGCTCCAACTACAATGTGATAAGTTTTAGTTTCTTTTTTGATTGTTTTCTTATCTATAGTGGGCATAGGAGGGTCAATGACAAAAGTTGCTGATTGAATATTCTTTTTGCTACTTTCCTTTTGTGTTTGTGGAGTTAAATTCTGCTTTTGAAAACCATACCAGCCTGCATAAGTAAGCCCGAGGAAAACAGTTGCAGCAACTGCTGCTTTGGCAATTGACGACAATTTATTAGACTCATTTACCTTGTCGGCAGTTTTACGTGGTTTATCAATTGTGTTTAAACGCTCAACAGCAAAGCTATTTACATGTGCTAAACCAAATGATTCTGTTAAAAAATTAATCGATGTATTTGGTTCAAAAATTAATTTTTTATCCGCATTTAATCTCAACGTACCCACTTTTGCTATGCTTATAGTGCCTATTTCTAACAATTCTTTCCAAGTTTCAACTTCTTTAGCTATACTTTGATTAGCTTGCTTAAAGGTAGTCTTTTTTGCCGACGCAATATAATTTGCCAGCAAGCCATCATTGTGCTGCAGGTAAGCGTTAAAGGTAATTTTTTTTCGAGGCGGATAAACTAGCTGAGCATTTTCATCAAACTCAGCACTTGTTTTATTGCATATAAAACCTCCAAATTCAGGGACTATTACACAGTCATATCTGTACAGTAAATCAGATACATAATTTGCTAATTTCATGCCTTCATTTATATTTTAATACAGTTGTTTAATTCTCTAAGGGCTGTGAGGTATTTTAGAAACTCAGTAATACTTACATCATTAGCTCAGTTTTATTTTTAAATTTTGCTTTTATTTACGACTTACAGATAAATATTTTGCTGTGTTTAAAATTATTAATACAACTCTTTTTATATTATCAACGTATATACAATAGCAAGGGCAACTTGCCAAAGTTACTGCAATTCTTTATTTTTAACCCTAATTAAAAACTTGTTTTATAAAATGCAGATAAAAAAACTTTAATATAGACTGCCGTTTATTTTACAAAATTATAATTTGATAAAACTTTATACAAATTTTTCGCAAACTTAACAGTTTGTACAAAGCTATGCATTTACAACATGTATTTTTTGTTTTAACTCTAATACTTATTAACAGTTTTTTGTATATTGAAGCCCTTTTTTAGTCCAACTTTTAAGTTGCTATAGCATAGCAATAAATTATATTTTATTGATTAACAAAAAAAACAAATAAGTGAAAAAAGAAAAACTACTAGCAGTTTTACGCTTACAGGCTACTAAAAATATTGGAAATATTATCGCTAAAAAGTTAATATCGGCAACGGGTAGTCCTGAGCAAATATTTAGAGAGTCTGCTACAAGCTTGCTTAAAATACCTGGCATTGGCAAATATGGTATACAGCATCTTTTTGATAAAGACAATATTAAAAAAGCTGAAAAAGAATTACTTTACATAGAGAAAAACAACTGTAAATGCAGCTATTATTTGAGTTCGGATTATCCTAAAAACTTAAAGCACTGTATTGATAGTCCTATCTTAATTTTTAGTAAAGGAAATATAAATTTCAATACGCATCGGATTATCTCAGTAGTGGGCACTAGAAGTATTACTAATTATGGCAGAGAATTATGTCAAAAAATTATTGATCAACTCGCTATTTACAAGCCTATTATAATAAGTGGATTTGCCTATGGTGCTGATATTTGCGCACATAAAGCTGCTATTGATAATGGTTTGCAAAATATTGCGGTAATGGCTCATGGTTTATATAGAATTTATCCCGAAGCACATAAAAAATACTATAATCATATTGTTGATAACGGTGGCTTTATTACAGAGTTTTGGTATAAAGATGATCCCTTACGAGAAAACTTTTTAAAGCGAAATAGGATTATTGCAGGACTATCACAAGCCACTGTTGTTGTAGAATCGGCAGAAAAAGGAGGGGCTTTGGTAACTGCCGATATAGCCAATTCATACGGCAGAGAGGTTTTTGCCTTGTCGGGCAGAGCAAACGATATGTACAGTGTAGGTTGTAATAACTTGATTAAAAATAATATAGCCCACTTGATCAGCTCAGCCAACGATATAGTAAAAGTATTAAATTGGGATGTTGAAAAAGGTTTAACTCCCCAACAAGCAGAAATACCTGCAGAAGAGCTAAACGAACAAGAGTTAAAAATATATAATTACTTAATTGAAAACGGCAAGCAATTGTTCGATGTAATTGCCTTAAAATGCGATATGCCTGTGTATTTACTTTCTTCTGTTTTGATTCAAATGGAACTAAAAGGAATAGTTAAACCATTGCCAGGCAAACTGTTTGAAGTATAATAGCTTAAGAGCTATTAACTTATTGTTGAATTAAACGTATTAAAATAAACAAATTTACAATAATAAAATCCAAATTAAACAGCAATATGTCTGTAAAAAAATAAATTATTTACAAAGAATTTTTTATAGAATAATTTAACCTTATAACCTATGTTTTTTATTAAACACTGTTTATTCTATATTTAACTCAACAACTAACGGTGAGAGCGTAAGAGCATCTGCTTGAGGTATAGCAATATAATAGCCCATCTTATCGTGATAGTGAAATTTTGCGCTGTTTCCGTTTACAATGGCTTGGGTCAATTTTTTCCCTTTGGGCACTTCAACACGCATTTGTCTTGATATAGGCATGTTAAAAATAATACCGTAGTATTTTCCAGTTTTTGTGTTTTTTATATAATAGCCCCAATCTTGAGTTTTTAAACCTGCATAATCTCCATTGTATATTACGTGCTTATATTCAGACATCCATTTTTCAATCCCATTACTTATAGCAATTTCTTCAAATCTGAAAGTCCCATCAGCCTTAGGACCGTAATTGAGTAAAAAATTACCTCCTAAAGAAACAGTTTTTACTAATAATTCAATAGCTTCATTTGCTGTTTTAACATGACTCAAAGACCAGTCTTTGTGATAACCCCATTGCCTAACGGGAAGTGTCATGCAAGCCTCCCAATCCATTTTGGTAATTAGTGTATCGTTTTTTTCAGGTAAATAACGCTCATAACCCGACTGATAATCCCCCATAAGATCGCCATTTGAATCAAAGTGTCGACTTCCAAAATCATCGGCTCGCAATCTGCTATTTACTATAATATTTGGATTAGCTTTCTTTAAGGTCATCTCTAGATCATATGAATAAGCTCCATTTTTTTTCCACGATTTGCTCCAAGTACCATCAAACCAAAAGCCTTTTGCTTCAGGAAATTTTTGCTGAAGCTCTAATACTTGATTTTTAGCAAATTGATAGTACCTGCTAAAGGCAAGGCTGTCTTTCTCAGTTTTAATATCGTTCCTCCAATCTTTGTGATGCCAATCTAAAATCGAATAATAGAAGTACACATCTATACCTACTGTTGTATAAGCCTTAACCAGCTCTTCAATTAGATCTCCTTTATAGGGTGTAGCCTCGATGTCAAAGTTGGTATGCTCGCTCTTCCAAAGAGAAAATCCCTCGTGGTGCTTGGTTGTTATGGTTACGTATTTAAACCCAGTTTTTTTGGCTAAGCTTGCCCAAGCCTTAGCATTGTATTTTACGGGATTAAATTGATATTGCAAAGAATCCCAAATGGAGTTGGGTATCTTAGCCTGACTAGGGAGCCACTCAGCAGCTCCTTTGTATATTTTTCCTTTCCACTCACCCCCAGCTATAGAATACAAACCCCAATGTATAAACTGTCCAAACCTGTTGGCTCTAAATTTTTTCATTGCCTCATCTTGCCTCTTCCCAATATATTGAGCCCCGTATTTTAACACTTTCTTATTTTGTAACTCAGTGACAGAACTACTTGTAGAAACTTGTGCTTTTTTAGTGTTTTTTTGGTGAGTTTCACAACATACAAAACCCACTACTGCTATAGCTGCTGCTAACACTGAGATAATTAGTTTTTTAAATACCATAATACTTTATCTTTTAATTGTTTTCCTGAAATAGCTTCAATATTATTGTTGCCCTTTTTTAGCTTCACGTTTTTAAAAATATAATGCACTTTAGTTTCCCCTGTGCTGTACTCTCTGTATTTTTTACCATTAACTTTTAACACAGGCATGCCAGAATTGCAATATACATGAATATCGGTAAATATGCTTTTGCGCTCTACCGCCCTCCGGTCAGAAATGTAGATCATAGGCTCATTGTTCCAATTTGCCTTGTACCAATAAAAGGAGTCTTTGCGATTTTTTCTGTCGAAAGAAACCAGTCCTTTGTGATTTATGGCAGGTATTCCACCGCGCGACCACAAAGGCACTGCAAAATCAAACATATTCCATATATAAGAAGCAATTAAATAATCCTGCTTGGCGATAGCTCCCCAATGGGCTTCGTGAAATCGGGTCGCATAAGATTCTGGGAAAAATTGCGCATTGTAGTGCACACTTTCGGGGGCTTTTTCCACTTGATGATTTATATTAGCACCTGCACCGTATTCTGCTAGTATAGTCGCGTGGTCGGGATATTCCTTTTCTAAGCCTTCAATCCATTTTTTTACATCCTCTGTATCGCCATAATACCAACCAAAATAGCGATTCATACCTTGGATATCGGCATTTCTGTTAATTGGATGATGCATATGACCATTACCATTTACACTTACTGTATATCGATCAGGATCTATGCTTTTTGCTATTTCATTTAAGTCTCTTGTAAGTGTAGCACCGTAATCAGATGGCTTTTTAGAATATACCTCATTGTGAAGCCCCCAAGTGTAGATAGATGGATGGTTAAAATTTTGTTTTACCAACTCTTCCATCTGCAATTTGGCATTAGTTGCTTCCTCAGTACTAAGCTTATTAACTAAAGGTATTTCAGCCCATATAACAAAGCCAATACTATCGCATTTGCTGTACAAATACTTTGATTGCTGGTAATGCGCAAAGCGAATGGTGGTAGCTCCCATTTCGTCTATTATCTCTAAGTCCTTATCGTGCTGCCAATTATTTAAAGCATTTCCGTAATTGAGCCAGTCTTGATGTCTGCATACGCCGTACATAGGGTATTTTTCACCGTTCAAATAAAAGCCTTCCCCCTCCTTTATTTCAAACTTACGAACTCCCAAAGGCTGTGTAACTTGGTCTATCAACTTGTTGTTTTTGTCTTTTAGCGAAACGACAACCCGATAAAGGTAAGGATCTTTTTTTCCGTGCCAAAGTCGTGGCTTAGCAAGTTTAATTTCCTGCATATAGGCTTTTCTGCCTTGAGGTGATAAGTTTATTTTGTGTTGTTTTTCAGCTACCTTATCGCCATTTTTATCAAAAATAGCACTTTCTAAAACAACAGGAGTTACGCTTTTTTCTGTGCTTTCTAGCTTGGTACTTATCTGTATATCTGCCTGGTTTTTAGAAATGTTTTTTTGTCTGATATATACGCCAGAAGAAGCGTAATCGGTAGTTGTAATATTAGATTTGTTGGTTATAATTAAAGATACAGGTCGGTAAATACCTCCGTATATTCCAAATAGAACATGGTTTATAGGAATTATTTTAGTGGTAGCTATATTGTTTACACGCACTACTATTTTGTTTTCTTCTGCGTATTTTAAATCGTAACTCAGATCAAAGATAAAAGCGGCATAAGAACCCTCGTGTTTTCCTAAGTATCTGCCATTGACAAAAATCTCAGCTACTTGCCCAACACCTTCAAAACGCATAAATACACGCTTGTTTTTCCATGCTTTTTTTGCTGTAAAAACTTTTTTATAAAGACCATAACCCTCGTAAAAATCTTTACCTTTCTGCATATCTTGAGGATTCCAAGTATGAGGAACGCTTATCGATTGCCAATTGACTATTTCTGAATCTAGCTGTTGCTCTGTACTCTTGCTAAAATTCCAATTATCGTTAAACGATTGTATAATCCTTCCAGTATGCTGGGCATAAGCTTCTGATAAAAAACAGTGTAATGAAGCAAAAAACAGTAATAACTTTAATTTTTTAAAGAACATTTTATTTGTATTTAGTTAATTTTTATAAAATACGCTTATCAACAACTTGTTTATTTATAATTTTATATATTTTAAAAATCTTTAATAATTAAACATTGCTAATACAGTTTTTGACTTTTAAAATACAACTCTTTAAAGAGCAACAGTATAAATTGCTAATAGTTATAAACAGTATTTAAAGGGATAAAATTATAAAAATTTATTTACGAAATGCATAATTACTCTAAATAAATAGCGTCAACAAAAAAAAAGTCTATTTTTCAAAGCATATTTAAAGCATTTTTTTAACTTAATTTAGCTTACTGTATATAAATACCAGTATCTTTTGCTTTGTGAGTTGCCCAAACATATCGGCTGTAAGTTTTTTATTGCCTTGTATTTTAGTGATTTTTTTTAGCTTTTTAACTAAGCAAAGATACTTGTTGTAATATCTTAAATAGTGTTTGCCAAAAAACTTTATTTTTTAAAACATGTATCACGTGTTAATACCTTTAATAGCACTTACAAATCAATTTTTACTTTTTAAGTTAGCTAAACGGATATAGCTAGAAATAGTGAGCGAAAGGCTAAAAGTGCTGTGCAAGGCACAAGGTATGGAAGCCTGAAAACGAGAGAGGTAAGTGAGCAATTTCATATCTACAGACTTGATTTTTTGCTTCGTTTTTTATCAAAAAAAGCTGTAAATGGTAAGCTTATTAGCTTTTTAAATGCCATATTACCTTATCTTTTAATTGTTTCCCTGAAGTGGCTTCAATATTATTCTTGCCCTTTTTTAACTTAACGTTTTTAAAAATATAATGCACTTTAGTTTCCCCTGTGTTGTACTCCTTGTATTTTTTACCATTAACTTTTAACACAGGTACAGCAGTATTGCAATACACATGAATATCGGTAAATGTGCTTTTGCGTTCTACTGCTCTTCGATCAGAAATATAAACCATAGGTTCGCTGTTCCAATTTGCCTTATACCAATAAAAGGAGTCTTTGCGGTTTTTTCTGTCAAAAGTAACCATCCCTTTATGGTTTCTGGCGGGCACTCCACCACGTGACCACAGAGGCACTGCAAAGTCAAACATATTCCATATGTAGGAGGCTATTATATAGTCTTCTTTAGATATTATCCCCCATTGAATTTCGTGAAATCGGGTAGTATAAGATTCTGGAAAAAATTGAGCATTGTGATGTACGCTTTCAGGAGCTTTTTCCACTTGGTGTTCTATATTGGCGCCTGCACCGTATTCAGATACTATAACATTGTGATCTGGATGCTTTTCTTTTAAGTCTTCAACCCATTTTTTGATATCTTCAATACTGCCACCGTACCAACCATCATATCGATTCATCCCTTGGATATCGGCTTTTCTATTATTAGGACGATCCATATTTCCGTATGCACTAACACTTGCTGTGTATCGATCAGGATCTATGCTTTTTGCTATTTCGTTTAAGTCTCTTGTTAGTGTTGCACCATAATCGGACGCTTTTTTAGAATACACCTCATTGTGTAGACCCCAAGTGTAGATAGATGGATGGTTAAAATTCTGCTTTACCAACTCTTCCATTTGCAATTTGGCATTGGCAGCCTCTTTGCCACTTATCTTATTGACAAAAGGTATTTCAGCCCAAATAACAAAGCCAATACTATCGCATTTGCTGTACAGGTATTCTGATTGTTGATAGTGTGCAAAACGTATAGTGGTAGCTCCCATTTCGTCTATTATCTCCAAATCCTTATCGTGCTGCCAATTATTTAAAGCATTTCCGTAATTGAGCCAGTCTTGATGCCTGCATACACCATACATAGGGTATTTTTTACCGTTTAAATAAAAACCTTTCCCCACCTTTATTTCAAACTTACGAACTCCCAAAGGCTGTGTAACTTGGTCTATCAACTTGTTGTTTTTGTCTTTTAACGAAACTACAACCCGATAAAGGTAAGGATCTTTTTTTCCGTGCCAAAGTCGCGGCTTGACAAGTGTAAGTTCTTGAATATAGTTTTTTCTGCCTTGAGGTGATAAGTTAATGTTATGTTGTTTTTCAGCTACCTTATCGCCATTTTTATCAAAAATAACACTTTCTAAAACAACAGGGGTTATGCTTTTTTCTACGCTCTCTAGCTTGGTGCTTATCTGTATGTCTGCTTGATTTTTGGAAATATTTTTTTGCCTGATATATACACCAGAGGAAGCGTAATCGGTAGTTGTAATATTAGATTTGTTTGTTATAATTAAAGATGCTGGACGGTAAATGCCTCCGTATATTCCAAATAAGAAGTGATTTACAGGTAGTATTTCGGGTTTGGCTATATTGTTTACCCGCACCACTATTTTATTTTCTTCTCCGTATTTTAAATCATAGCTCAAATCAAAAATAAAAGCAGCGTATGAGCCTTCGTGCTTTCCCAAATATCTGTCGTTAATAAATACCTCTGCTATATGCCCAACGCCTTCAAAACGTATAAACACTCGTTTGTTTTTCCATACTCTTTTTGCTGTAAAAACTTTCTTGTAAAGAGTATAGCCCTCGTAAAAATCTTTCCCTTTCTGCATATCTTCGGCATTCCAAGTATGTGGAAGTTTTATGTTTTGCCAATTTACAATAGCCGAATCTAATTCTTTTTCTTCGCTTTTACTAAATTGCCAATTGTCGTTAAAACCGAGTGTAACTCTTGCTGTATGTTGAGCGTATGCTTCTGATATAAAACAGTGTAATAAAAGAAAAAATATAAATAGTTTTAATTTTTTAAGGTTCATTTTAATTGTGTTTAGTTAATGTTTTAAAAAAACTGATTATAAAAATATCAATAAATAGATAAGTATTATAAAACAAATTTAAACTTTTGCTAAAAAAATATAAAAATTCACAATATACTTTATTGTTCTTAATTCATATTTATAATAGTGTTTTTAATATTAAAAATTTGTACATGTTATAATGTATTGCCAAAATCATTTAAGCAATAAATAGCTATAAGCTTAAATGAGTTACTTCAATTTATGTGCAAAGTTCAAATAAAACACGTTGTCTAGTTTTATGCAAACCTGAAATATTAAATTGCCTGCAAGGTAATTTCGGTTTTATTGTTATCTGAAACCATTTCACTTGACGAAACAATCTGTAATATCAATATTTTTGGATTTGAGGCATCCAAATTTTTTAACAGCACTTCTATTTTAGCATTAGCACTAGTGTTTCCTGCTTTTATTACAAAGGCTTTCCCTAATGAAAATGCAAATTCAAATCCTTCTCTAGCTGTTGATAATGTATCGGCAGCAATAGTAAAATCAATATCCCTATTCAAAGCTTTTCCATTTCCTCCTAGTGCTACAATTGGAATATCGTAAGTGTATTTAGCACTGTCTGCTGTTTGAATAAAACTACCTGTTGCGGTTTTGTCTTTAAACTGTACAACTATTGGTCCGCTACCATAGTCAATAGCTTCATTATCAATCATACATGAGTTAAATAGTAAAATAATTAGCAGGTTAATTACAAAGTGATTTTTAAATTTTGTCATACTATATAAGTTTTATTTCCAAAAGGGATATTTTGTAAAAGCATCTTGATTAGTTTGAGGAGGTACATTTTCAGAGTTTCTAGCTCTTTCAGAATCTGGGTATAGCAATCTTACTGGACGGACTCCTTTAGATTCTTTTGATACAGGTAAATCAGAGGGAAAGTCGGTTCTCGTTTTTTCTATCCAAAGCTCAATGGATGAGGTGCCGTTAAGGGCTATCCATTTTTGTACTATAATGGCTTCCAGCTTGTTGGGTGAGTCATCCCAAGATACCTTATTAAGTGGCTGTGTATAATAGTTTTTCGCAGCATTAGAAGCGTCTTCTACGCCTAGATAAATAAAGGAGGTTTCTATGGCTTGCTGATAGAGGTCTTTGGCTACTGCTTCGCCACCTGAGATATAGCCTCTGTAAACAGCCTCTGCTTGAAGTAGTAATGCCTCTGAGAGTATCATAATAGCCTGTTCCTGCTCTGGGCTTTTTATTAGCCCTGATCCTACCTTTGATAAATCATTAAGGGTGAAACCTGGTTTGGTATTAGCAATTATTTGCTCTGAGCCCTTATATATATCACTGTTTTTAGATTTGGTATAAAGCCTTTCAATTCGTTTGTCATTTGTTTGTGTTAAATAATCGATAGTATAATCTGACGCTACTGTTGTATTGTCTCTACCTCCTGTTGGCTGAATAAAATAGTCGTAAAAAGGGTTTCGTTTTTTTAGGTCATCATTGCTGTATCCAGGTTGTGCCACTACATCCTCTGTAATATAACCTATGCCATTGGCATTTATCAATTCTACTTGTTGCTTAATATAATCATTTTGCTCGGTATTGCTCAAGCGCACCAGCATACGCAACTTAATGGTGTTTGCCCACTGTGCCCATTTGATCATATCTCCCTTAAAGATAATATCTTTATCAGCGGGGTTTTCAGCATTAGTAGGTAAGCTTACCGCTAGGTTTACAGCCTTGGTCAACTGCTGTATAACGCCTTTGTAAACCGTTTCTGCATCGTCGTAAACTGGAGTGGTGTTTTCTCCGCGTTTATTTGCCTCTGTATAAGGAATATCTCCGTAAAGATCAACTAAATACTGGTATTGAAAGCCTTTTAATACAGCCGATATAACTTTATAAGCACTGTAGTCTATGGTATTGCTTGGATCAGTATAATTTTCTATATAAGTCAAGTCTTTAAAAATATTGATATAAGAGTTTTGAAATATAACTGCAAAAAAACCAGAATTAACGCTATACCTTATAAGTTCGTAATTGTGAGTAGTATTAGATGGTATTGACCAATTATAAGCCATAAATTGACCCAAATAAGTCATAGCTCTTGCATTTAATGCCACTAAGCTTTGCTGTGCTACAGGCAAAGTAAGGCTAGGAGTAGATTCTGGGGGATCATTAGGATTGTCATTTACATCCAAAAAGTCAGTACAACTTAGCATACTTAAGCAGATAAGTATTCCTAGGCTGATTTTTGTATATTGTATAATTGTATGCATAATATTATGTTTTTCAAAAAATAATTAGAATGTTAAACTAACATTAAGACCAAATTGTCGGGTAGGAGGCATTTGTGTTCGTGTGCCAAAGCCAACGGCATTTCCACTGTTAAAATTAAACTCTGGGTCAGTGTAAACATTTTCTTTGGGTCTAAAGGTCAATATATTTCTGCCAAAAACTCCCACTGACAAGTCTTCAAAACCCAGTTTTTTTAGGTTTTCACTGCTAAACCCATAGCTAAACAGCAACTCTCGTACTTTTAAAACGGTGGCATCTGTAACATAATTTTCTTTTACTTTGCCAAAAGAATTTTCTCTCCAAAAATTTCTACCACCACTAGTTGTAAGTCGATTGGTATTGGCAATATAGCCTCCTTTACCGTCAGAATAGGATGAATTAGGGAATACAAAAGGTTTTCTTCCTGTTTGTACACTATGCTGAGTTAGCCCTGTGTATTCTAGAGCATCAACTAGGCTGTTAAAAAAAACATGACCAGTTCTGTAGTCCATCACTGCGTAGAGGTTAAACCCCTTATAGCTAAAATTGGTGTTTAAACCTAAAATATAATCGGGGGTTGTTTTGCCTTGTGCTTTAAGTTTGCTGTCTCGTATGGGGTCTCCATCATCTCCTACCACAACTCTTCCTTGTGGATCTCTTGTATAGGCAGAGGTTTTGATAAGCGGATAGGGCTGCCCTACCCTAGCTACTATAGGAGTCCCTGAGGCAATACTTAGCTCTTCAATACCTTTGCTTAGCGACAATACCTCAGATTTATATGCCGAATAGGTAAGCCCCGCTTTCCAATTAAAATTATCTTTTTTGATCAGGGTTCCAAACAAATCAACTTCCAAGCCCAGATTTTGAATTTCACCTACATTTACTACGGCAGAAGTGGCTCCCGAGGTAAAAGATATATTAATGGGTACTATTTGATCAGTAGTATTAGTTTTATAAGCAGTAATATTAGTTGATAAGCGATTTTTAAACAAGGAAAGTTCTAAGCTTGTTTCAATAGAGGTGGTAAATTCAGGTTTTAAATTGGGTGAAGGCACTCTATTAGATTGACTAAGCCCTGCCAGCGAACCATAAGGAAAATTGTCAGGTGATGAAAATGTGCCTTGTGTAGAATAAATATCAGGGTCGTTTCCTGTTTTGGTAATATTGAAACTGGCTTTTAGGTAGCTTATCCCTTTGTCAGAAACCAATTCAGGTATGGCACTTGAGGCTATAAAAGAAATGCCTGCTCCTGGATAAAAAAACGAACGATTGTTTTTTGGCAAGGTTGATGACCAATCGTTTCTACCTGTAATATTGACAAATAAATAGTCTTTATGACCAAGTGTTAAATCGGCATATAAGCCTATTTTTCGATAATTTTCCGTTCTTTCTCTTCCTTCTAATTCACCTGTTCGAGTTGATATATTGTAAAATTCAGGTATAATTAAATTGTTTCCGCCTACATTTATAAGCTTAGATGAAGTAGCTCTTATATTATGCCCTAAGATAAATGTAGTGTTAAAGTTTTTAAAAATATCTTTTTTTATACTAAGTATAAAATCGCTGTTTATCCTTGTTTGGTTTTGAACTTGGTCAAGGGTTTTCGATCCATATTCAGGTATTTCACTATAGGTATTTTGTAGATGAAATGCATAGCTAAAGCCTCCAAATTTTTTTTTAAAATTTTGATAACCTCCTGTATATCCAACTCTTAATATAGCACTTATCCAACTAGCGATTTGATAGTTTAGATTTGTTAAAAAATTAAATTCTGTAAATTCTGTAAATTCTCTTTGGGTATCAATTATAAAGTAAGGGTTTTCGTAAATACGAAAAAAAGACACCTCGTTTCTGGTAAACTTTCCTGTTTTCCAGTTCTTCATTTTTGAAAGTGGAACGTGAAAAGGCGTCAATAGCAGATTCCAGTAAACAGATCTAATATTGTCGCGTCCAGTTCTACTGCTTACAACATTGGTATTAGATCTGAAAAAGGATAGGTTACCTCCTATTTTAAACCTGCCGTATTTTTTATTGGCTTTAAATCGGGCATTGGTTCTTTGATAAGTATCTTTAGGAACTATACCCGTTATAGCACTGTGGTCTACAGATAATAAAAAGCTTTCATCATTATTCCCACCACTTAATTCAATTCCATTACGAGTGGTAATGCCTGTGTCAAAAAAATTTTCATTTCTGTTCTTTATAGGCCAAAAAGGCACTTCCCAAACCTCTCCGTTGTCAAGCGTTTCACTAATAGCCACCATACGACCATCATAACGAGGACCCCAATTTACATGTGTAAGCGGTATCAATACACCATTAACACCTACTCCAAACTCGGTTTGCAATTCGGGCAGATATGCTACCTTTTCCATTTGAAGTGTTGAAGAATAGTTAACACTGAGCTTCCCCTTTCCTTTTTTGGTAGTAATAACAACTACTCCATTTGCTGCATCTGAACCATATAATGCCGAAGCATTTGCACCTTTTAAAATGCTCATGCTTTCTATATCATTTGAATTAATACGGTCAAGTACGCCTCTTTCAGAAGGGAAGCCGTCAACTACAATTAAGGCTTGATTGTTGCCTAACAAAGAGCGGTTGCCTCTTAAAACAACTCTAGTGCTGGGATTAACACCGTTGTTTATAGTGTTAATTTGCAAGCCGGAAACCTTGCCTATCATGGCGGTTGCTACATTAACTGCCTTGGTTTTTGTAACATCTTCGCTGCGCAGTTTAGATACTGAATACGAAAGTTCTTTTGGCTTTCTTTCAATACCTAAGGCTGTTACCACTACCTCCTCCAATGTATTATCGCTAGA
>JBKDZU010000046.1:0-38465 GCA_047971505.1 Tenacibaculum sp. | reverse complement strand
GTTCTAAAGCGAGACAAGGTACTATGGTCGGGAGATACTTGGTCAATGTTTAACCCACAAAAATAACTGAATGATATACTATCATTAACTCGGTCTTCAACCTCATAGTCACTTAATCCGTAACATGTTTGTAATAAACTCATCTTAAAAAGTAATAAACCGCTATAGCTGGGTTTACCTGTTGCACTTGTCCCTTTGGTGTAATACTGGTTTATCAATTCTGTAATTGGTTGCCAATCTATAAGTGTATTGATTTGATTGAAAAATGTTCGCTTTATCTTTCGTGAAAGTAAATCGCAAATGCTATCCGCTAATGTGGGATGATGTATTAATTCAATAAAATAAAGATACAAAAAAATACAAAATTATACTAACCTTGCAACGGTCTTGATGTTTTTGTATCTGTTGTAATTAAGGCATTTAACAATGTTATTACAATAAAAAAAGTAAAGGGTTTAACTCATTAATTTTGATATATTTGAATTTTACATTTAATAAACAGCACTGCAACTGGGGTGTAAAACCCCAACTCGTTGCAATGCGCATCATAGTTACACTTGTTTTAAAAGTATTTGTTGTTTATCCTTGAACTTTATTATTTTTATAAAAATGTTAGGGATAATTTGCAAATATTAATACTGTTATTATTAGTGTATTTTATGTTTTTTAATAGGTTGTATAGCCACAAATTGATTAAGTTTTTGTTTTTTTTAAAACTTTGCTTAACTTTTTGATATTTAGTTTTTATCAATTTATATTTTATTGCTTTTACACTGCTTAACAACTAATTAATAGTATTTGAAATAGAGTTATCAGCATTGTAAAGCCAAGCACTTAACAAATACAAAGTGTATCTTTTTAATTCTTTTTTTGAAGTATAAAAAAACTTTAAATTCAGCTAATAAGTGCCTGAATGATTATATCTTCCTCGGATTTATCCAGTTTTAAATTGATTTGTACAAATCTGCTATATTGGAGTCTAAAACTAAATTGTATAAAAACTACCCTTATTTAAAAAGGGTAGTTTCTTAAGAAGTATACAGTTAATAATTTTTATATTGTTAACTGAAATCTTTGTAAAGTAGTTGCTATTTATATGCAACTTGAATTGTCGATTAGTTTTTTACACGAGGTTGATTATAAAAATTTATTGTTAAAAGTAATTACTTAGGTATTAATTTACCTGTAATTTCTTCTATTGTTTTTTATTTAATATGTTATAGAACTTTTTGGGTTAAAATACAATCGTTGTATCTGGTTTATATTCTAAAGTAAGAAGTGTTTTTTAACAAAAACGGTGTAATTATAATGTCGTCGTTGTTTTTTGTAAGCGAAGTTAATATTACTTTAATTACACGTGAACTTGCATTAATGCTCCTAGTAATTATAATATCTACAATTTGCTTAACGGAAGCTTTTAAAAGTTTCCACGCTTCGGTGTATTTATATATTTGCTTCTCTTTTAAGCTATATGCTAACAACCTTTTTTTTGAAAAAATAGCAGTAAGAGTTTTTGAGCTATCTGCTGCTTTTAGAAAGACAAATAAGGAATTTGCATTTATTCGTGTCAATATTTTAGGTATGGCACTTATTAAAATTAATAATAGGGGGATTATTTTCATGTTATTTATATTTTATTTATATTACTATTTTTGAATCCAACATTTAATTGTTATTTACATTATTAAACTTTTAGTTTTATTGCACAAACGTATGTTTTATATATTTTAATTTTTAAGTATTTGATTTTTAGATTGAAAATTTTTTATTAACTTTTCTCTATTTTTTATAATTTCTTGTAAAGCAAATAACACATCCTCTTTTCTGCGTGACAATCTTTGTCTAGCATTATCTCTTGAAATTTTTAACATTTTTGCAACCAATTCATAATCACCAACCAACATTCTGCTTCTTATTTGTTCGTAAGTCATAACAGTGCTATATTCTTTATACCTTTGTATACCTTTGTAATAAAGGCATCTACAAATAAAAAGATAATTATCCGAAAAAAAAAATAAAATTCGGATAATTTTACTAACAATATGATTATGATTTCAAAACGGATTAAAGAAATAATTGAAAACCAAAATATTAGTGTTTATTCTTTTGAAAAAAAAATTGGCGCTAGCGAGGGGGTTATTAGAAGAGCAATTAAAAATAATACCGATATTCAAAGCAAATGGTTGATGCTAATTTCAAATAATTACCCTGATATAGATGCAAATTGGCTTCTTACTGGAAAAGGAAGCATGGAAAAGCAAAAAATATTAATGTCTGAAAATGCTAAAATGAAATTAATACCTTTAATTTCATTTGGAACAAAAACAAATTTTGAAAATAAAAAAGTGCAGTTTAATAAAGAAAATATACTTGAAAAGTACAAAATCCCTGAATTTGAAAGAAAAGGAGTTGAATATATTATTAAAATTAACGATAGCAGCATGTTCCCAAAGTACAATAATGGTGATTTACTAGGTTGTAAGCCTATAAAGGACACTAGCTTTTTTCAGTGGGGCAAAACTTATGTTTTAGATACAAACCAAGGCGTTTTGGTAAAAAGACTTTTCCCTATTAAGGGAAATGAAAATCTTTTAGAATGCAGATCTGATAACATAGAAAATTTCCCCTCTTTTGTTATTGGTAAAAGTTCAATTTACAGAATTTCAATAGTTGTTGGAACTTTGAGAATGGAATAAAAAAATGATAAAAAATTACTTATATAAATACATAATTACTCAGTTAACTTCCCTTAAAAGATACCTTGTAAAATCTTTGCTAAATATTTTTTTTTGCAAAAACGTAAATATACTCTTTAATTAGCAGATTGTCAAATGACAATTATTTTGCAAACACTCTTTACTTCTTTTTCTTAAATTACAAAATAGTATAGTTTTTATTTTAAAAGCGGTTAGTTTAGCCAATATATAAAATTTGGTATAATCTTCATTAAGATTAATGCTTTTTAATATACAATGTTTGGCTGCATAATAGTTTTAAAATACTACTTGCTTTAAACATGTAATTGTCGTTTTTATATTAAAGATTTTTATGATTTGTGCTTTATACAGCAATTTTATTTTTTTACTCGTTATTTTTCAGTGATTGAGGCTGAAGTATAATTATAGATTAAAATATTAACGGATAAGCTCCATTTTTCACTCAACAAAAAGTTGAGACTAAACAGGAAATTGCTAAAGCGTTTCTCACTACAGTCGTTTAGAATTATACTCATCTAAAGTAATTCTATAAATTTGTTAATTAGCTTTTAAAGTAAAAGTTTATCTGCAATTATTGATTAGCCAGCTACCCTTATTGCTCTACTTAAAAAATGAATGAATATTTTTAGTTGTATATTTGAAGCGTAAATACAAAACTGTGGCTAAAAAAGATAGAAAGCGAAAACTCAAACAAAAGCTGACAGATAAATACAGACTAGTAATTTTAAATGAAGACACCTTTCAGGAAAGATTTTCATTAAAATTATCGAGGTTAAATGTGTTTGTTTTGGGCGGATTGTTCTCAATACTTTTAATTGCATTGACTACCTTACTTATAGCTTTCACCTCTTTAAGAGAGTATATACCAGGATATTCGTCAACATCCCTAAAAAGAAAAGCTAGTCGTTTAACTTATCAAACAGATTCGCTAAAAAACAGATTGACAGTACTCGAAACTTATACTAAAGCGTTAAAGCCTGTGCTGACAGGTGAAATTAAACCCGAAAAAATAGATTCAATTGTAAGTTTAAACAATCAAACTTTGGCTTTTGATGAAAAAAGCCTACAAGCAACAAAGAGAGACTCTTTATTTAGAGAACAGGTTGACAGTAAAGACAGATACCCTTTGGCTAACATAACTGCTAGCAGAGCAAAAAACGTGTTTTTTTCTCCACTTACTGGAGTAATTTCACAAGCCTATAATTTAAAAGAAAAACACCCTGCTGTTGATATAGTAGCAAAGGCGGGAACTCCTGTAAAGGCTATTGCTAATGGAACTGTAATTCTGGCTGAATGGACAGCTGAAACAGGATATGTTATTATGATACAGCATTCTAATCAATTTTTATCAGTATACAAACACAATGGTATTTTGCTAAAGCAGCAAGGAGATTTTATAAAATCGGGCGAGGTAATAGCCAATGTAGGTTCAACTGGAGAGCTTTCTACTGGACCGCATTTGCACTTTGAGCTGTGGAGCGATGGCTATTCTGTAAACCCAACTAATTATATTGCATTTTAATAAATGAGCATAAAATCACTATTGGCAATTCCCTTTGCAAAGCAGGTAAAAAAACAAGTTTACAAATGGGCTTACAAGCCGCACGAAACTCAAAAAAGAATTTTTAATTATTTGATAACTCAAGGTCGTAAAACCGCTTTTGGCAAAGATTGTAATTTTGCTTTAATTAAAAATTACGACGATTTTAAAAAAAGAGTGCCCGTAAATGATTACGAGGGGCTTAAGAAATATATAGAAAGAATAATAAAAGGAGAAGAAGACGTGTTGTGGAAAGGCAAACCTTTGTATTTTGCAAAAACTTCAGGCACAACCTCGGGGGTTAAATACATTCCTATATCTAAGGAATCAATGCCTACTCATATTAAAGCGGCACGAAATGCATTGATGTGCTATATAGCAGAAAAAAACAATGCTTCTTTTGTAAAAGGGAAGATGATATTTCTTCAAGGAAGCCCAAGGTTAGACAACAAAAACGGAATAAAGCTAGGTAGACTAAGCGGAATTGTAGCTCATTATGTGCCAAATTACCTGTTAAAAAACAGATTGCCTAGCTTGCAAACTAACTGTATAGCCAATTGGGAAACTAAACTAAATAAAATAGTTGAAGAAACACTGCCTGAAAACATGACCTTAATTAGTGGTATTCCGTCGTGGGTTCAAATGTATTTTGAAAAACTTATTGAGAAAACAGGTAAAAGGAATATTTCAGAGATATTTCCAAATTTTAAACTCTTTGTTTATGGAGGTGTAAACTTTGAACCCTATAATAATAAGTTTAAAACCTTAATAGGTAGCAATATAGATTCTATTGAATTATATCCTGCTTCTGAAGGGTTTATAGCCTACCAAGACTCTCAAAACACAAATGGGATGCTTTTACAGTTAAATTCAGGCATATTTTATGAATTTATCAAAGCAGAAGATTTTTTTGATAAAACCCCTAAAAGAATAGCTTTAAATGAAGTAAAATTAGGTGTTAATTACGTTATTATCTTAAATACCTCGGCTGGTTTATGGGGCTATAACATAGGCGATACAATTGAATTTACCTGCTTAAAGCCCTACAGAATAAGAGTAACAGGTCGCATTGAACATTTTATTTCTGCCTTTGGAGAACACGTAATAGCTAAAGAAGTAGAACAAGCTTTAAACAAAGCTATTACAGGTACAAATATAAGCGTTAGCGAATTTACAGTTGCGCCTCAAGTAAACCCTACTATGGGTTTGCCCTATCATGAATGGTTTATAGAGTTTGAAAATGAGCCTGAAAATACAGAAGCTATGGCCTTAAAAATGGATGCTTATTTGCAAGAGCAAAATAGCTATTACCGAGATCTTATAAAGGGTAAAATATTAAAACCCCTAATTATCAAGAGAGTAAAAAAAGGTGGCTTTTATCAATACATGAAATCTATAGGCAAATTGGGAGGTCAAAATAAAATACCAAAGCTATCCGACAATAGAAATATAGCCGAAGCACTGCAGAATTATGTTGTAAAATAAAACTATATCGAAATATGATATTTTTGTATCTTTGGCAAGTTATTTATTATACTGTATAATTACTGCACAAAAACTCATAAAACACAGCTAATTAAAGGCAGCAAATTAAATGTGGTAAATACATTTTAAAAAATAGAGTTTTTTGGCGGGGCACTATATATCAAAATGCTTTATATATTGCGCTTTACTACATAGTTTATCAATTTAACTAAAGACTGTTTATAGGAAGATTCAGGAAAATTAATAAGCAGGTCTAGGGCCTTATTTTTGTAGCAGTACATTTTATCAACAGTGTATTTAAATCCGCCTTTGTTTTTAACAAAATCAATTACTTGCTTAACCCGCTTTTTATCTTTATTGTAGTTTTTAATAGAATTAATTAACCAAGTTCTATCTTTTCTACTACAATTGTTTAGGGTGTAAATTAAAGGCAAGGTTATCTTTTTCTCTTTAATATCAATACCTGTTGGTTTTCCAATTTTAGCTTGAGTATAATCAAATAAGTCGTCTTTAATTTGAAAAGCGATGCCAATGTATTCGCCAAAGCTTCGCATTTGTTGTACAATAGTGTTAGTGGCACCTACTGAGGCTGCTCCTACTGCACAGCAAGTCGCTATTAGGGTTGCTGTTTTCTGACGTATAATCTCAAAATAAACCTGCTCGGTAATATCTAACTTGCGAGATTTTTCAATTTGCAGCAATTCTCCCTGACTCATATCGCGAACTGCTATTGATATTAGCTTTAAGATATCAAAATCTTCATTGTCAATTGAAAGCAAAAGCCCTTTTGACAATAAAAAATCGCCCACCAAAACTGCAATTTTGTTTTTCCACAAAGCATTGACAGAAAAAAAACCTCTTCTGTGGTTGCTATCGTCAACAACATCGTCGTGTACAAGTGTAGCTGTGTGTATAAGCTCAACTATTGATGCACCCCTATAGCTTCGCTCTTCAAAGCCTCCATCGGAAACCATCTTAGCTACCAAAAACACAAACATAGGGCGCATTTGCTTTCCTTTACGTCGGATAATATAATATGTTATGCGATTTAATAATGGAACTTTAGATAACATAGCATCTTTAAACTTTGTTTCAAAGAGTTCCATTTCCTTAGCTATAGGAAGTTTTATTTGCTCTATGGGCTTCATATCAAAAAACAAAAGTAACGAAATAAATTAAACTACTACCGTCTATAAGCTAGTAGATTTAATTTCCACCTATAAGGTGACTAAAGTTGCTGCTCGGAAATCTTGAAATCTCCATCTTTTATCTTCCAAATCTTGATTTTCTATATATTACATTATCATTTCATCCGTTACTGTTCCTTAACTAACAACAAAATAGCCTCGTGCCCAAAAATGACAATCCCAATACATCTTTGAAATTGTCTTGAATTCTGATACTATTTTTAGAGAGCTCTTGCCTTTTATATATTGCATCAACTTACCTGCTGATAAATATGTGGTGGAACTAAAACAAACAAATACACGTGATCTTTTGATATATGCCCTTTTATAATCTCTACTTCGTTTGTCTTAATACCTCACAAACCAACTCTCTAACACGTTTGGCTAATTTACCTGTCAATATCTTTTTCCTGTATTTAGTAATCCAAACTAAATGATATTTTATATCATAAACAGTATGAGAAGTTTTTCTATACTTTTGCATAACACAAAAATAGTCAAACTAAAGTCTTTGTCTGAAAGCGAGGGACTTTCTCCCATTCCCCGAATTAGAAATTAAAAATAGTTTAAGAGAATAAATAAAATGAAGCTGCTTTATATCAAAATATTAAACACAAATTTATCTTTAAGAAATACGTCAGAATAAAAAACTAGAAAATGCAGTATTATAAATAATTTTTACTTGTGATCAACTTATATTCACACTTTCAATATTTTTCGCTCACTATTTTTCGCTACAGACATTTAGAATTCTTATATCCAAAGTAATTCTATAAACTTGTTAATTAGCTCAAAATTAATTTAAAGTAAAATTTTATTTTATTAAGAGATGTTAACACGTGATAAATACATCTTAAAAAATAGAGTTTTATGGCAAACACTATACAACGCGTAATAAATATGCTTTGAGAACCCTTCTTACTGTTAATAATATAAAAATACAAAGCTTTGAACGAGCAAAATATTTTATCAAATTTACAAATAATTAACTATATATCAATTGCATAATTCTATGAATTAGAATTATATGTTTTGCTGAGTTAGCTCAAAGCTATATCTGCATTTTATCGAAACGGTTAAAATAGTATTTAAATAATTTACTTAGTTTTGCACTTCAATTTTGTTTGCTGATGGATATTCAACATATAATAAAAACTAAAGTAAAACAAGGTTTTTTAGATTTGTATCACACTAAAATACCAACAGTTGAAATTCAAGCTACCCGAAAAAATTTTGAAGGAGATATAACTGTAGTTTTGTATTCGCTACTGTCTTTTAAAAAGATAGATCCTCTGCAAATGGGAAATGAACTAGGAGGTTACTTAGTTCAACACAACAATTATATCAGTCGCTACAACATAGTTAAGGGCTTTTTAAACCTAGTGGTTGCTAATGATTTTTACCTTGATTTTTTTAATCAAATTTTAGCTGATGAAAAATATGGTTTTGCCGAGCCTAATAGCTTAGATGCTCATATGGTTGAATATTCATCGCCTAATACCAACAAACCTTTGCACCTTGGTCATATTAGAAACGTATTGCTAGGCTATTCGGTTGCTGAAATTCTAAAAGCCATTGGTCATAAAGTATATAAAACTCAAATTGTCAACGATCGAGGCATACATATTTGCAAATCTATGCTGGCGTGGAAAAAATACGGAAATGGAGAAACCCCCAAATCAGCAGGGCTAAAAGGAGATAAACTGGTAGGCAATTACTACATAAAATTTAATGAGGAGTACAGTAATCAAGTTGACAATTTAACTGCAAGAGGATTAAGTGAAGATGACGCTAAAAAACAAGCTCCTTTGCTTTTAGAGGCTCAGGAATTGTTGCGCAGTTGGGAAAAAGGAGACATAAAAACCGTTGCTCTTTGGAAAAAAATGAACACTTGGGTGTATAAAGGCTTTAACGCAACTTACGAGGATTTAGGTGTAGATTTTGACAAGTTGTACTACGAGAGCAATACTTATCTTTTAGGCAAGGATATAATTAAAGAGGGACTTGTAAAAGGAGTATTTTTTAAAAAAGACGATGCTTCGGTTTGGTGCAATTTAACAGAGTATGGCTTGGATGAAAAACTGGTTCTTCGCTCAGACGGAACTGCTGTTTATATAACTCAAGACCTCGGCACTGCCGTTCAGCGAGCTAAGGACTTTACAGACTTAAACGGAATGATATACACTGTTGGCAATGAACAGGATTATCACTTTAAGGTTTTGTTCTTAATCTTAAAAAAACTAGGCTATCCTTGGGCTGAGCAGTTGCATCACCTGAGTTACGGCATGGTTGACTTGCCATCTGGAAAAATGAAATCGCGTGAAGGAACAGTTGTAGATGCCGATGATTTAATAAGTGAAATGACAAAAACTGCAAAATATATATCGGAGCAATTAGGCAAGCTAGAAGGCTATTCAAAAAAAGAAAAAAACTATTTGTACAAAATTATAGGTTTAGGCGCTTTAAAGTACTTTATTTTAAAGGTTGACCCTAAAAAACGAATCTTGTTTAACCCTGAAGCCTCGGTAGATTTTCAAGGCAATACGGGTTCGTTTATACAGTACACTTACGCCAGGATACAATCCATCTTAAGAAAGGTCAATTTTAATTATACCTCAAAAATTACAGGCATAAACCTACATGAAAAGGAAAGAAAACTAAATAAACAGTTAGGGCTATTCCCCGAAACAATAAAGCTGGCGGCAAAAAGCTATTCGCCTGCTATTATTGCTAATTATACTTATGATTTGGTTAAAGAATTTAACTCTTTTTATCAAAATGTACCTATCTTAGCAGAGGAAAATACAGACAAAAAAATATTTAGAGTTCAGTTAGCTAAAAAAGTGGCGAAAACCATAAAATTGGCATTTAAATTACTAGGTATTGAGGTTCCAAAAAGGATGTAAGCCAAAGCGTTAAAGTAAATTAGGACTTTAAAGCAGAGCAGGATTTTTATTGCTGGTTTGCAATATAATCGAAATAAAAAATAGCAATAGTAAATAAATGTTTATTCAGGTATTTAACAAACTGAGTTAACTGTATCTATAAAAAAGCAATAAATAAAATATAGCAGGATTAGTGGTTTTTACTAATCGTATTAAAATAAAAACTAAAATATTTAATCTAAATTTATTCGTGTGAAATACGACGTATTAATAATAGGAAGTGGTCCTGGTGGTTATGTGGCTGCCATCAGAGCATCGCAGTTAGGATTTAAAACTGCCGTGATTGAAAAAGAAAAATTAGGAGGTGTTTGCCTTAATTGGGGCTGTATTCCTACAAAAGCCTTGTTAAAATCTGCTCAAGTTTATCAATATCTAAAGCATGTTGACAACTACGGATTAAAGGCCGAAGCAATTGACAAGGATTTTAATGCAGTTGTTAATCGCAGTCGCAGTGTTGCCGAGTCAATGAGTAAAGGGGTTGAATTTTTAATGAAAAAAAACAAAATTGACCTTATTTATGGTCATGCTAAGATAAAGCCTGGAAAAAAGGTAGATGTAAATAGCAGCGATGGTAAAACAAGCGAATACAGTTCCGAGCATATTATCATAGCAACTGGTGCGCGCTCTCGTGAGTTGCCTAACTTAGTTCAAGATGGCAAAAAACTAATAGGTTACCGTCAGGCAATGAACCTTAAAGAGCAGCCTAAGTCAATGATAGTAGTAGGATCGGGCGCAATTGGGGTTGAGTTTGCTTATTTTTACAATTCGATGGGAACAGAGGTTACCCTAGTAGAGTTTATGCCTAATCTAGTTCCATTAGAGGATAAGGATATAGCCAAGCAATTAGAACGCTCTTTTAAAAAAGCAGGTATTAGAGTTATGACTAGTTCATCAGTTGAATCTGTCAATACTTTAGAAAATGGTGTTAAGGCAGTAGTTAAAACCAAAAATGGAGAAGAAATTTTAGAGGCAGACCTAGTACTATCGGCCGTTGGGATAAAAACAAATATCGAAGATATAGGCTTGGAAGATGTTGGAATTATTACCAATAACGATAAAATTTTGACAAATAAATTTTACCAAACTAATGTTCCTGGTTATTATGCCATTGGCGATATTACTCCTGGACCTGCACTGGCACACGTAGCTTCTGCCGAAGGAATTACCTGTGTTGAAAAAATAGCTGGTATTGATACCGATGCCATTGACTATCAAAACATACCCAGTTGCACTTATGCTAGCCCTGAAATTGCCTCTGTTGGTTTAACAGAAGAGAAAGCTAAAGAACAGGGTTTTGAACTAAAGATTGGAAAGTTCCCGTTTTCAGCCTCTGGTAAGGCAAAAGCTGCTGGCACTCCCGATGGGTTTATCAAGGTTATATTCGATGCCAAATACGGCGAGTGGCTAGGTTGCCATATGATAGGTGCTGGCGTTACAGATATGATAGCAGAAGCTGTATTGGCTCGAAAACTTGAAACCACTGGACGTGAAGTACTAAAAACCATACACCCTCATCCTACTATGAGTGAAGCGGTAATGGAAGCCGTTGCCGATGCTTATAACGAGGTTATACATCTGTAAAACTTGCGTAAAACAATAAAAATAAACCTGCTTTTATTTAGGTAAAGCTTATACAGAAGCTAGTAAAATATTATAGCTCAAACTGCTTTTATAAACTTAGATCACACTTCAAACAGTGCTTGATTTAGGTCTGCAATTAGATCGTTTATATCTTCTACTCCAACACTTAGCCGTATTAAAGAGTCTGTAACTCCAATTTTTAAACGCAGAGGCTCGGGTATAGAGGCATGTGTCATACTTGCAGGATGGTTTACTAAACTCTCAACCCCACCTAAAGATTCTGCCAAAGTAAAAAGCCTAGTGTTTTGTAAGAACTTAAATGCAGCTTCTTTAGCCTTGTCTTTTAAGCGAAAAGAAACCATGCCTCCAAAATCATTCATTTGCTTTTTGGCTATTTTGTAGTTTGGATGACTTTCTAATCCTGGATAATAAACCGTTGATACTTTAGGGTGTTTGAGTAAATAATCAGTAACTGCTTTTGCATTTTCACAATGACGTTGCATGCGCAAGTGCAGGGTTTTAATGCCTCTTAACGCTAAAAAAGCATCCATAGGACCTGCAATAGCACCAGCAGCAAACTGTATAAAATGCAACTTTTCGGCTAACTCTTTATCTTTTACCATTAGGGCTCCCATTATCAAGTCCGAATGTCCGCCCAAGTACTTGGTGGCAGAGTGCATTACTATATCTGCTCCTAAATCTAAGGGGCGCTGTAGGTAAGGAGTGGCAAAAGTATTGTCAACAGCTACGAGTATATTAGGGTTTGTTGATTTTACCAACTCAGATATTTGGGCTAGGTCAGCTACTTTCATCAAAGGGTTGGTAGGACTTTCTAACCAAATCAACTTTACCTTATCAGTGAGGGCACTAGCTATTTTGTCAATCTGATCGGTATCGACAAACTCAAATTCTAATCCGTATTTTTTAAACAATTGGCTAAACATTCTATAAGTTCCTCCGTATAGGTCGTCGCCAGCTATAATTTTGTCGCCAGAATTTAACAAGCGCAGCACACAATCTATCGCAGCAAGCCCCGAAGAAAAAGCAAAGCCTCGACTTGCGTTTTCAATAGATGCAAAGGCGTTTTCCAAAGCAGTTCTGGTTGGATTTGAGGCTCGTGAATACTCGTATCCTTTATGCACACCAGGACTAGATTGTGCATAGGTTGAGGTAAAAAAAACAGGAGGCATTACCGAACCTGTGCTTTCTTCATGCTTTTGCCCTCCGTGTATTACTCTTGTGTTAAACTTCATATTAATATAGTGTTCTTTAAAGCAAACTTACAAAAGTTTATATCAAAATAACACAGAAAAAACTAGACTTAGTTTTTTTTTATTGCGCTTGTCAATGACTAACTATTCCTTTTTGCTTATATGCTTTTGATTAAGCATTTTACTAATACTGTGTATCTTTGCAGTACAGTCAGGCAATTTAAAGTTGTAATAGCGTAATTATTAATCAAAAAAAGATGAAAATTCGAACTCAAAAAGTTGAGTTTATTAATTAAATTTAAGAAAAAAAGTAATTAGTTTTGCGGATCGTATATAAAAAATACGAGTTCACAATATTTCATGAATATAAAAGCATAAATATCAGTTAAAAAATATATATAATAACAGGTCATAGAAATACACTAAAAATGAAAAAAAAAATAATTTTAGGCTTACCGAAAACATTTAGCTTTTTTAAAATTATTAAAAAAAATATAGAATTTTATGGTTATGAAGTAATATCTATTTGTTATGAAGAACGCCATAATTTCAAGTATAAAAATTTTCCACAAAGAGCATATAATTTTTTTAGAAAAACATTTTTAAATGACAAGAATTATAAAAATAAATTGAAATTTAAATTATATAGAGATATGATTGAATCTGTTATAAATTCTATTGATGGTAAGGTTGATTATACCCTACTGATAAGAGCAGACATCTATCCTATAGATGTTTTAAATAAATTAAAAAAAAAATCAAAAAAACTAATTGCTTATCAGTGGGATGGATTACACAGATTTCCTGCAATTTATACTCATATCAAATTATTTGATCGTTTTTTTGTTTTTGACAAAACAGATTTTAATTATAAGAAAGCAAATTTATTGCCTCTAACTAATTTTTACTTTGATTATGACAAATCAACAATTCCTCTTGAAGCATGCGAAAATGATATATATTTTATTGGATCATTAGTTCATGAAAGAATGCCTCAAATTATAAATTTTATAAATTATGTTAAAAATCTAGACCTAAAACTTGATATAAATATTTTTTATTCTAATAAATGTGATAGAGATAAATACGCAATTAAAGGCGTAAAGTATATAAATAAACATATGGATTATGAAGATAATATCAAATTCTTGAAAAACTCTAAAATTATAGTTGATTTCCTCAATCAAACCCATAGAGGTTTATCATTCAGAACTTTTGAAGCTCTTTGTTTTGATAAGAAGTTAATAACAAATAATCCTGAAGTAAAAAACTATGATTTTTATAATTCAAATAATATTTTTATTTGGAACGGAAATAACATAGATAAGTTGGAAGAGTTTATAAATTTGCCTTATAAAAAAATAGATAATTCAATTAAACTAAAATACAGTTTTAAAAATTGGTTAAATTATGTTTTAGATACAAATGAATATGTACCTATAAACTTTCCAACCTAAACTGCTTTGATAAAAACAATGTTAAAAACTCAAGGGTTGTTATAAAATTTATTTGTAAACTTATATTATCTTGTCTGCCAGCATATCATCCTCAACAAGTCTCTATACAAAGTAAAATTCTTTATTTGTCCTTATCTTTATTATCTTTTAAGTTTAAAGATATTGTAAATTCAACTAAGTAAACACACCTTTTTGGTTTAAATTTTTAATATATTTCTTATTCTAAAAAACCCTAAAATAAAATTATAAATAATTAAGAATTAAAGGTGTAATTATTTTTTTTACAATTAATTTCCACACTAAAACTCATAAAGCACAGTTAAACAACATATTGAACTTTAAAAAACTCGAATATACTGCCCTTTGAACTAAAATTCTTATCTTTAAATATTGATAACCTAAACTCAATTTAAAAAATGATAATTTTTTTTACCTTTATAGCAAATTTTTTTATTCAAAAAACAAATTTTTCTCACTGGCACTAAACAATGCTTTGGTAAATAATATAATATTGTAAATCAATTAATTAGATATAAACGAAATATATAAATAGAATAACTACATGAAAATATTTGGTATTATTAGTGGCTTAGTATTGATTTTGTTCAGTGCTTGTGTTAAAGAAGTTGACTTTGAACTAGCAAATGATATAGAATTAACCCCCGCCTATACTATTCCTTTAATCTATTCAAAGATACCGCAAACTTTGCTTGTAAGCCCTTCAGGTGTAGAGGCAAGCAGAATTACTGATATTGCCAATATTGGAAATTTAGACAAGTTTATTGCTGATAAATTAGAAAAAATTGAATTAAATTTAGAAATAAACAATCCATTTGACAGAAAGTTTTTATTAGACTTTATATTTTTAAACAATTTAGATATTGAAACTTATCGAATAAACCAAATCATTATCAACGAAAACCAAAATGCATTTAAAGTTAAAGAAGAAATTTTACTAGCAAACAACAAAAACATACTTAACACAACAAAAATTGAATTAACCTTTGAGTTGTTACCCAGTTCAAATGGTTCAATTATCAATATTAATACAGCTAAAATTTTTGAATTTAAATCGGCGGGAACTCTCTATTTTAGAGTTAATTAGAAGTTTTATAAACACACAACCTCGACAACACAACTCGTTTTGCACAATAATAAAAAACAAAAGCAGTTAAAAAACTTTAAAAAGCCAAAATATTTGAAAAGACTAATTGCTACACTTGTATTTGCAACAGCATTTACAACAATTTTAAAAAGCCAAAATAAACAAATTATCTACGGCTTTGACCAAATCCCACAAAGCTTATTGTTAAATCCGGGCGCAAAGCTCAACTATAAATATACGGTTGGTATTCCTTTTTTATCTGGAATTTCAATTTCTGCAGGACTAAAGGGCTTAAGCGTTTCGCAGATTTTTAGAGCTGATAAAAACAATATAACAGCTAAGCTATTAAACGCACTTAATAGCCTTACAAACGATGACTACTTTCAGGCTTATGTTCAAACCGAAATACTGAGCGGAACCTATAAATTAGATAAAAACAACTATTTATCGGCAGGTTTTTATACAGAGATAGATGTTTTTGCAAAAATACCAAAGGATATACTATTGCTTTTAAGTCAAGGGAATATAGCTTTTTTAAACAAAAGCTTTTTTTTATCACAGCTAAACTTTAGGGCTGATGCCTTAGGAGTATTGCATTTAGGCTTATCGAGAAAAATTAGTGAAAAACTCAATATAGGCACTAGGCTAAAGCTGTATTCTGGAATAGCTAATATAGGCTCTACTAATAACTTAGGGAGTTTTAGTACCCGCTTAGGACAAAATAACATATATACCAATAATTTAAATAACGTTAACATAAGTGCGTATTCATCTGGTATTTACGATAAAAACGATCAAGCTGTACCCATAAGCAAATTAGCTAAGCGCTCTTTTTTAGGTGGCAACCTAGGTTTTGGGTTTGACCTCGGGCTAACTTATACTATCGACAAACAAACAGAACTGACAGCTAGTTTACTCGACATAGGTTTTATTAGTTATACAAAAGATGTAAGAAATTCAGAAACAATAGGAAGTTATGAATTTTCGGGCATAGAATTTGATTTTACAGGAACTAATATTAATTATTTACAAGAATTAAACGATGATTTTTCAGAAAAAGTCCCTACACGTGAAAACAGAAAATCCTATTCAGTGGTAAGACCTGTTAAATTAAACGTATCAATAAAGCGTTTATGGGGAAAGTCGAGAGAAATAAAAAACTGCCATGATATTTCTTATAACAAATACTTTAATAATGCAATAGGAGTGCAGTTATTTACTGTTGCCAGACCCGATGGTCCTAAAATGGCATTTACAGGCTTTTACGAAAGAATGCTTTTTAAGGGATTAAATAGCAAGCTCGGCTATACAATTGACGACTTTTCATATAGCAACATATCAGCTGGGCTCTCGGCTAAAGTTGGAAAGTTTCACCTCTATGCCGGCCTTACTAATGTTTTAAAATTACTAGATATTGCATCGGCAAAAACAGCCTCTTTTGAGCTAGGCTTTAATTTACTTTTTAAATAGTATTTGTCAATTCTCTTAAAAAACAATTCCATTTAATTTAGTTTTTATACTTTTAACTAAAATAAATCTAAAATAAATATCATGCAACAGTTAGCTATCTTATTACTTTTAACTTCTTTTTTGACCTTCTCACAAAAAAATATAAACAACTACAAGTATATAATTATACCTGCAAAGTTTGATTTTGTAAAAAGCCAAGACCAGTATCAAACCAGTTCCTTAACCAAGTTTTTATTTAATAAAAAAGGTTTTAAAGTCTATTTAGACAGTGAAAAACTGCCCAAAGAATTAATAAGTAATCCATGTTTAGCACTGACAGCCAACGTTATAGATGCATCCAGCCTATTTACCACCAAAAGTTTTATCGAAATAGAAAACTGTCACAAAGAGGTAATTTTTAGAACTAAGGAAGGAAAAAGCAAAGAAAAGGAATATAAAAAAGCCTATCACCAAGCTATAAGAGTAGCATTTAAGTCAGTTCAGCAATTAAAATACAATTATAGCCCTGAACAAAACAGTATACAAACTGAATTAACTGCTATATATAGCCCTGCTAAAGAAAAACACCTAAACTTAGATAAGGCTAAGGAAGAATTACTTCTACTATATGCGCAACCTGTGCTAAACGGGTTTCAATTGGTAAACACAACTCCCGAAAAACTTTATGTGGCGTTAAAAACATCATTAAAAAATGTTTTTATACTACAAAATAAAAACGGAGTGTTGTACAAGGCAAATTCTGAATGGATAGCTGAATATTATCAAAATGGAAATAGAATTGTAAAAAAATATCAAATAAAATTTTAGTAAAACTGTTTGTTCAACTCAGTTAAAAAACAATGTTTTAAGAGCTAAAATACTTAGCTATATATTCAACTATCAAAGCCCGTTCAGAGCCCAGAGTATCCAAGTATAAAAACAGAACATATTATATACCTTTTATAGAAAAGAACTCTTCAAAAAACTAAAAGTAATTAACATATAAAAAGCTATTGTGTGTGTTGCATACAATAAGCTAGTTTACTAGTTCATATAAGACTTGGTATTAGAGCGTATAGTATCGCGGTAGGCAACCAATTCAGGAAATCGATAAAAAAAGTTTATTTTTTTTTGAGCAATGGTTTTAGGTTTTTTTATTTTTTCTTTTAACACAAAAAACACCCAACTTTCCACTATGTCCTCCTCCGGACTTTCTGCAGCGTAGTCAGTAACAAAATCAGCAAAATTCTCTTTGTACAAGCCCATTAACTTTTCAACACAGCTTTGTTCAGTAAAGCAATGCCTTTGTTGAATAATATCCCATCTTTCAAGCAACTTACCTTCCCAAAACAAAGATACAAACTTGTTGAGATAGCTTCTTTTATAAGTTTCACCCTCTAAGGTTAGGTAGGGCTCTCCTTCATTTTGATCTATTTTTTGAGTAGGTCTAATTTGTGTGTTGTTTAGGGTTAGCAAATGCCCAAATTCGTGAACTAAGGTATACACTGACTCTTTTAATCGTATTTTATCTTTTGATTTAAAATTAACATCTAAGGTATCAATAACTAATTGCCATTGATCGTTATTAGTGCTAAGCGAACCTAAAGCACCCGTTTTTTCATCAGGACCATCTGAAATTAGCACTAATTTCTTTATGTATTTTTTTGCCATATTTTTTGGAAATATATTATAAAAGGTATTCCAATGATAACGAGCCAGTTCGTCGTTCTTAGAATTATTTTTTATAAACTTTCCGTTTTCGATATTCCATTCGCCTATTTTATCATCCTCAGAAGTGCGGTACAAAACTGAAAAAGCAACAAAAAAAGCAATTGTAAAAAATTTCATATATCATTGTAATTTTTACATTTCTATTACAGATAAATCATTAATTATAAAATTATTAAATAGTAGTTTATCTGTATTTTAAATTTTGTTTATCTACTACTTTGTATATATAAAGCTAATCTGTATATAAAAATTAACACCATACAGTTAAATAAGCATTTAAAGATTGTTTGTTTTAAGATTGTCAAATAACTCATTTTAGCTTAGCTCAGATAGCTAAAAAAAATTCAAGCGCCTTGTTATAAGCACTTTCAAAACTCATAGTTTTTATTTCAGTATTAACTTTTTTAGTACTGAAATACGACAGCAATTTTTCAGTGGGCATATTTCCCGTTAAATCATCCTTTGCCATTGGGCATCCTCCATAACCTTTTATAGCTCCGTCAAAGCGTTTACATCCAGACTTATAAGCACTGTTAACCTTTTCAAACCAAGTATAAGGCGTTGTGTGCAAATGGGCGCCAAACTCTATATTAGGATATTTAGGAATTAAACTAGAAAACAAATAACTTATTACCTCGGGTGTTGAACTGCCTATGGTATCCGACAAAGAAATTATTTTTATACCCATTTCACTTAGTTTTTCAACCCACTTACCAACTATATTAACATTCCACGGCTCGCCATAGGGGTTGCCAAAACCCATTGATAAATAAACTACAACCTCCTTATTTGTTTTGTTTGCCATTGACAAAACCTCTTTTAATGTATCAATAGATTGCTCTATGGTTTTATGCGTGTTTCGCATTTGAAAAATTTCAGATATTGAAAAAGGATAACCCAAATAATCTATTTCTTCAAAAGCCACTGCATCCTTTGCTCCTCTTATATTTGCAACTATAGCCAGCAATTTACTTCTACTGTCCGAAAGTTCAAGTTGCGATAAAACTTTAGCAGTATCTCGCATTTGAGGTATAGCCTTTGGCGATACAAAGCTACCAAAATCTAAGGTATCAAAACCAACTTTCAACAGCGAATTTATATAATTTACTTTTAAATGGGTAGCTATAAAACAATTCTTTATACCCTGCATGGCATCTCGAGGGCATTCAATAATTTTTACACTATCATTCATTGTTCAAATATACATAATTTACTAATTTTTTACCTTTACACAAAATCCTTACTAAGCTTATCACAAGTGTTTTTTACGGTGTTGGTTTTTTTAAAAAATTTTATATTTAACTAAAATTATCATAAAAAGCGTAACATTACAAAAAATGACAGGTCATTAAGTGTAGAGAATAGTTTTTGGAAAAACAAAGTTTACATATCAATCAACTAATAGAGCGGTGTAAAAAAAACGATAATAATGCCCAAGTGCTGTTGTATAATAAATATTATAAGGCAATGTATAACAGTGCTTACAGGATACTTAAAGACAGATTTGAGGCTGAAGATATAATGCAAGAAGCTTTTGTTACTGCCTTTTTAAAGCTCGATACATTTAAAGCTGAAGTTACATTTGGAGCTTGGTTAAAAAAAATAGTTATCAACAAAAGTTTAACACAGCTAAAAAAGAACACAAAGTATAAAATGGTTGATATTGATACTGTTTTAGCTAATACAACTGAGCAAGAGCAAGAGGAGTTTGACTGTAGCTCTCTCAAGGTTAAAGAAGTTTTAAATGTCATTGACAGTTTGCAAGAAAACTATCGTTTGGTACTTACACTAAAACTAATAGAGGGCTATGATTACGAAGAAATATCAGAAATACTAAACTGTACAAATCAAAGCTCAAGAGTCATTTTTTCAAGAGCTAAAAGCAAGTTAAAGCGGGAGTTTGCTTTAAGAGATAACAACAGATAATTGACCGATAATTAAATGAATATTAAATTTTTATATCAACATTTATATATCAACATTTACATGCAAATTATAGCTAGTAAATTAATTTTGACAAAATTATAGCTTATTGACAACGAGTTATAGTTTTTTCACTCTTAATTTACTGCAGATAAACAATAGTTTTAAAATAACTTATATGTCAGATAAATTAGAAACCTTTTTTAAACAAAATAACTTTGATGTTTTTGAGCCACCTTTGGGTCATGCTAAACGATTTAAAAAAATGATAAAAGGGCAAAAAAAGTCTTTATTACCCTTGCAGTTAACAGGCATAGCTGCTTCTGTAATTTTGATTTTAAGCTTCTATTTTGGAAATACTCAACAAACAATTAAACAAGAGTTTAGCTTATCTAAATTTGGAGGTGAAATGGCTGAAACCGAGAATTTTTTTATCACAACTATAAAGCAAGAACTAAAAGAAATTGAAAAATACAGAAGCATTGAAACAGAAACCTTAATTGAAGATGCTTTAGACGAATTAGAAAAATTGGAAGAGCAATATAAACTCTTTATTAGTGAATTGTCAAAAAACAACAATAAGAAGCTAATAATTAAAAATATAATTGCCAATTATCAGCAGCGTATAACTGTATTAGAAAATTTACTTAACAAACTAGAAAGCTTAAAAAATTCTGCAAAATATCAAATTTACAATCATGAAACCATTTAAAATACTGCTTGCCCTTGTGTTTGGTTTAACAATAAGCTACGCCAACAACACTGAGTTTAAAGAGCACGAAAAAAGTAAGCTGATAGAAAGAGAATTTTCTGTAAATAAAGACGCTACTTTATACATAAGCAACAAGTACGGCAACTTATATATAAGTTCGTGGGATCAAAACAAAATAGAGATAAAAGTAAAAATAATAGTAAGGGGCAGTAATTTATCTAATGTCAATACCAAATTAAACTCTATTAGTGTTGACTTTAAGGCCGACAAGAATTTAGTACAAGCTATTACAAATATTAAAAACATTAAGTCTAGTTTACCTTGGTGGAAATTTGGCAACTCAGCTTCATTTAAAATTAACTATCACGTTAAGATGCCCATTAGCAACCATGCCGACTTTAACAATAAGTATGGCAATATTGAAATTGATGTGCTTAAGGGAAAAGCTAATATAAGATGCGATTACGGCAAAATATACATTGACCAGCTGTTAAACACTCAAAACTATATCGATATTAATTACAGCAATTATTCGGAAATAAACCTTATAGAGGCGGGTAAAATTTTAACAGATTACTCCTCGTTAGATATAGAAAAATCTAAAAATTTAACAGTCAATGCCAATTATTCAAATATTAAAATCAACATTATCAAAACCTTAAACTACATAGGAGATTACGGCGATATAAATATAAACAGTGGTGTGAGTATTACAGGAAATTCCGATTACAGCGGAATTAAAATAGACACCCTACACAAAAATTTAACTTTAAATACTGACTACGGAGGGATAAGCATTAAAAATCTTGTTCGCAATTTTGAGAAAGTATCTATTAACAGCAGCTATACCGATATTAAGCTAGAAACTCCATCTTCTAACAACTTTGCATTCACAACCAGCTTAAAATATGCAAGTTTTAGTTATCCAAAAGAAAAAGTTGAAATATTTAAAAGCACAGCAAAAAGCGCCAAGAAGTATTACGAGGGCATATTTGGCAATACTAAAAACCAATCAACTTTACATATAAAATTGAGCTACGGAAGAATTTCTTTAAACCTAAGCGATTAATCAGCAAAGAAAAAACAAATAAATAAGCCCTCGTGTAGGCATTGGCAAGTTGAACTAATAGCCTCTGCAAAGAAAGCAAATAAAATAATAAATATTTAATATAAACTCACTCATAATGAAAGCAATTGTAATTACAATTTTAACTATTAGCAGCTCGCTACTTCAAGCGACAAATTTATCAAAGTTATAAAACAATAAAAGGAAGCCAAAAAATGGTTTCGGAAACAAGAAAAATTGACGATTTTAACAGTATAAGTACCAAAAGTATTTTTAATATTGTTTTGACAAAAGGCAAAGTAGGCACCTTAACTGTAAAAGCTGAAGAAAATATAATGGCTTATATCACAACTCAAGTAAAAGATAAAGAATTGATAATTAAATTTAAAGACAATAAAAGTATCAATGTCAAAAAAGCTATATCGATCAACGTTCCGTTTAACATTCTAAAGCATATTTCACTAAGAAGCACAGGTGATATAGAAATAAACAAAGAAATCACTAACCCTATCGATTTTTATTTATCAGGCACGGGCAATATTAGTGCAATAGTAAAAACAAGTCATATTAAAGCCTCTGTAAGTGGCACGGGAGATATTAAGCTCAGCGGAAAAACCGACAATTTTAACTGCTCTGTTAGTGGCACAGGAAATATTAATGCCTATGCCTTAAAAGCTAAAAATACCAATGCAAATATAACAGGTACAGGTAATATTTACACTTATGCAAGCTCAGAATTAAAAACGAATTTATCAGGTTTAGGCAGTATATATTACAAAGGAAGTCCAAGTATAATTAACACTTATTCATCAGATTATTTGCCAGGTCGTGTACTAAACAAAAACTAACAAAACTTTTATTTGTAATTTAAACAAAAATAAAAGTTTTGTTTTTTTCTTATAATTAATTTTTGTCTTTCTAGGCTTGTTTTACTTTTGACCTTGTTTGTGTTAAATATAATAAAATATGGATAAAAAAAATTTGATAAGTTTAGTACATAAATACGGCTGTCCCTTATATGTTTACAATACAGATGTCATCATCTCTCAATATGAAAAACTAATTAAAGCTTTTTCTAAGGTTAAAAACCTAAAGATCAACTATGCTTCAAAAGCCCTTTCAAACATTAATATTTTAAAAGTTTTTAACACTCTTAAAAGCGGATTAGACACTGTTTCTATTCAAGAAGTAAAGCTAGGATTACACGCCAAATTTAATCCAAAAAATATTATTTACACCCCCAATGGTGTTTCTTTAGATGAAATTGAGCAAGTAGCCAAGTTAGGAGTACAGATCAATATAGACAATCTATCTATTTTAGAACTGTTCGGTCAAAAGCACCCAAACATCCCTGTTTGTATTCGAATTAATCCCCACGTTATGGCAGGAGCAAACAGCAAGATATCAGTAGGACATATTGATTCAAAGTTTGGAATTTCTATTCATCAAATTCCACATTTAAAGAGGGTAGTAAAAAACACCGGCATACATATTAATGGTATACACATGCATACAGGTTCAGACATTATTGATATTGGTACCTTTTTACATGCTGCCGAAATTTTATTTGATACAGCTAAGCAATTTAAAAATTTAGATTTTATCGACTTTGGAAGTGGCTTTAAAGTTCCTTATAAAAAAGACGATACCTCAACCAATATTGATGAGTTGGGCGAAAAATTATCGTTTAGGTTTAATGAATTTTGCAAGCATTACGGCAAGGATTTGTGTTTAATGTTTGAGCCAGGAAAGTTTTTAGTAAGTCAATCAGGTTATTTTTTAGCTAAGGTTAACGTAATAAAGCAAACCACCTCAACCGTGTTTGCAGGAATAGACAGCGGGTTAAACCATTTTATACGTCCTATGTTTTACGATTCTTATCACCATATAGAAAACATTTCAAACCCTAGAGGAAGAGAGCGTTTTTACAGCATTGTTGGTTATATTTGCGAAACTGACACCTTTGCTATGAATAGAAAAATATCCGAAATAGCCGAAGATGATATTTTGTGCTTCCACAATGCTGGTGCCTATTGTTTTTCTATGTCTTCAAATTACAATTCTAGATACAAGCCTGCTGAGGTTATGCTTTACAAAGGCAAGGACTATTTAATAAGGAAAAGAGAGAGTTTTGAAGATCTTTTAAGAAATCAACAACAACTAAACTTAGCCGCACTAGCTAAAAAACAAAATACAGTTTCGACCCCTTAGCGGGCAACAAAAAACACTCTAGCAATTTCACAGTTTAGACTCTCAACTTTTTTTAAGTCACTGCGTAATATACTAAAAAAACCTTAACCAAAAAAGCTTTAAATTGATATCCCTTAAAAACATATCACTTATCAAATATACCAGCTAATCTGGTTTCTGATCCTTCTATTTCCATAAGAGCATCACCTAACCTATAACGCATAGCATTAGCCATTTGCTCTATCTTAGCTACAACCTCAGGGTGCTCTGCAGCTACATTGTTAGTTTCACTGATATCGTTTACAACATCATATAGTTCAATTTCCTTTAAATACACCATTTTATAAGCCCCTGGTTGTCCGTCCTTGCCATGCACTTGACCCTCCATAGTTCGGTAGCGATGAGGAAAATACAACTTCCATTTACCATAACGCACCCCTAGCATTTCATTTACTCGATAATAAAAAAAATAAGCTTCCTGTATAGGTTCTGTACGCTCGCCTGTTAAAACAGACCAAGCATTTTTACCGTCAATTATTTGATTTGGCAACTCAGATTCAGTAATATGAGCTATAGTAGGCAAAATATCTATAGCCATTAAAGGCACGTCAATCACACTGCTAGGCTTGAGTTTTTTAGGATATTTTACAATAAAAGGTTCGCGTTGCCCTCCCTCCCACGCTGTACCTTTTCCTTCGCGAAGAGGCAGTGCACTTCCCGCGTGATTTCCATATGAAAGCCAAGGTCCATTGTCAGAGGTAAATATAATTAAGGTATCATCCTCTATACCGCTTTCCTTTAGCGCTTGCACAACCTGACCTACCGACCAATCAATTTCCATTATTACATCCCCGTATAAGCCCCTTTTTGACTTGCCTTTAAACTTATTAGAAACAAACAATGGTACATGAGGCTGTGGATGAGCTATATACAAAAAGAAAGGTTTATCTTTATTTTGTTTGATAAAATTAACACTACGCTCCGTAATTTGAGTGGTTAATTGCGATTGATCCACTATAGTATCTATAACAGTTTCATTTTCATATAGCGGTAAGTCGGGAAAGTTAAAAACTGAGCCCTGTTGTGGATGAAAGGGCCACATATCATTAGAATAAGGAATGCCAAACCACTGGTCAAAACCATGGCGTGTAGGCAAAAACTTTTTGTGATGACCCAAATGCCACTTCCCAAATATAGCAGTAGCATAGCCCTTCTCTTTTAACATTTCTGCAATTGTAGTTTCTGCTGGGTTTATTCCGCCTTTACTACTGGGTAACAGTGCATTGTGCATACCAATTCTGTTAGGATAACAACCCGTTAAAATTCCCGCCCTAGAAGCAGTACATACAGCTTGTGCAGCGTAGTAATTGCTTAAAATAACCCCCTCTGTAGCCATTTGATCTAAATTAGGAGTTTTAATATCGGGCGAGCCAAAAACGCCAACATCTTGATAACCTTGGTCATCAGTAAAGATCAACACTATATTAGGCAAGCGCTCTTCTACAGAGGTTTTGTGCTGCTTGCACGAAAGCAATACAAAAATCACAAATAAAAAAAAATATCTAAACATAACCTATAATCGTTAAAGTAAACTTTGGTATATAATTAAAATAAACTGCATATAAAAACAGCACTACACACAAATATAAACAAATAATTTACTTTGGTTAAAAACAGCTAAAATTAGCATAGTCCAGTAAAGCACCCATTGTTCTTACTGCAATAGTCTGCCCAAATACAGCTATCGCAAAACATCTTTTACAACTGTTTATTTTCTCACTATAATTAAGGCTAAAGTATAATTACAATCCTATCTAATCAACAGTTAACAAAAGCTAAAATATTAGTGCACATTTTTTTACTCTTCATTTTAAACCACCAGCAATAGTTAACCTTAATTTAACTCAATAATAATACAATTGTATACATACTCAGCACTTACATTTATAATTTCGTTTTTTTAGGCGTGTGAGCTATTATGCGAACCATGCCTAAAACTTACAAAAAACAACGGGATAATTATTTGAGTTTAGATATCTGTAAATAAGCAAAATCAATTCCCCTTTTTTAAGCTATTTAAATATAATTACATGAAAATATCGCAAAGCCGAGAAAAACTGACAATTTATTGGGATGACAATACTTATCACACTTTTTTTTACTTTTGGTTAAAGGACAACGCTCCAAAAAATCGCCATAAAAACGGGCAAAAATTAAGCCTATCTTCAGATGTTGACCTCGGCATACAGCCGCAATCTGCAAAAATTGAAAATGATAAATTAATTGTAAATTGGGCAGATGAAACTACAGTTTACCCGCTGAGTTACCTGCTAGATACGCAAAATAAAAACCCCGATAAGCAAACCCTATGGAGCAAGCTCTCCAACTATCCTCTATTTAATTATCCCGAACTTGCATCCAACAAAGTACTAATGCTCAAATTCTTAGAACATATAAAAGAATTTGGCTTTGCTTACCTTGTAAACATACCATCTAAAAGCAAAAAAGTACTAGATATAGTTTCACTTTTTGGATTTGTAAGAGAAACCAACTACGGAAAGTACTACGATGTTATAGCTCAATCAAATCCTGAAAATCTAGCCAATACCCAATTAGGTTTGCCACCACATACCGATAATCCTTACAGAAACCCAACACCTACCTTACAATTGCTACACTGTTTAAAGTCCGACACCAAGGGCGGTCAAACCATACTTGTCGATGGTTTTAACCTAGCTTATACACTAAAAAAAGAACAACCTTATTACTTTAAATTACTCAGCACCAATAGTGTTAATTTTAAATTTAAAACCAAAGAACACTGGCTTGAAAACAGAACCCCCATTATATTGACCGATACGGACAATTGCGTAAAAAGCATAAAATTTAACAGTCGTTCTATTCAGCCCTTTTGCATAGACAAAAACCTTATGCTAAATTACTACAAAGCCTATCAACACTTTGAAAAACAAGTTAACAACCAAAAAAACCAACTACATTTCACTTTAAAGCCCACCCAAGCTATTATTTACGACAACGAACGCATATTACACGGCCGAACAGCTTATACTTTACAAGGCGATCGGCACTTACAAGGCTGTTATACCGATAAGGACGCTCTGTACAGTAAGCTAAATATTATAAAAGAACAATTGCAGTGAAGCTAAAGTTAATTTTACACGCAGGGCTATCTGCTTTTGTAATTTACTTTTGCATGTATGCTTTTAGAAAGCCCTTTACAGTAGCTATTTTTAAAGATCAAGAACTCTTTGGAATAAGCTTTAAAGTAATTTTAATTATATCCCAAGTATTGGGTTATGCACTGAGCAAGTTTATAGGAATTAGATTCATATCAGAAGTAGGGCTCAAAAACAAAGGCAAGTATATAGTATTGTTTATATTGCTAGCCGAATTGGCTCTACTGGGTTTTGCCCTTGCTCCTTATCGTATTAAATGGATTTTTTTATTTCTCAATGGTCTTCCTTTGGGCATGATATGGGGTTTAGTATTTTCATATCTCGAGGGTCGAACCCTTACCGAGCTTTTAGCTGCAATTTTAAGTTCTAGCTATATAATATCGTCGGGCATGACCAAGTCAATAGCAAAATTTATTATGAACAAATGGCATACATCAGAATACTGGATTCCCTTTACAACAGGAGCCCTATTTATTATCCCGCTAATTATTGCTGTATGGCTTATTGAAAAAATCCCTAAGGCAAATGCAGAAGATATAAAAAACAGAAATAAAAGAGTACCGATGACTGCTGAAGATCGCAAAATAGTATTTACCAAATTAGCACCGGGTATCATTGCCCTAATTGTACTGCTGTTCTCTACAACTGCTTTAAGAGATCTAAGAGATAACTTTATTGCCGAACTTTGGATAAAACTAGGCATGACAAATTCTGCAGCTATTTTTACTCAAACCGAATTTTGGATTAGCATAAGCATTTTATTAATTTTAAGTTTTTTTATCCAAATAAAAAACAATTTAAAAGCCTTGCTTTTAATGCAAGGATTAATGCTAATTGGCTTAGCATTACAGCTTACAACCACTTATATATACCAGAGCACTCAGTTGCTATCGCCCTTTTGGTGGATTACCTTATCGGGATTAGGTCTTTTTATGACCTATGTTCCCTTGGGCAGTATGGTTTTTGAGCGCATCTCAGCACAATTTGCATTTAAGAGCAACGCAGGCTTTTTAATATATCTAGCCGATGCTATAAGCTACAGCGGTGTGCTTGCCATACTTTTAATAAAAGAACTGCTATACCCCAAAAGCTCTATGTTTAAATACTTTACTCAAGTAGCCTATATTTCTAGTATTTTAGGTATACTTTGTATATCCTATTCTATTTTTTACTTTAAAAAACGAACTTATGAATTCAGTTAAAATTGCAGACGAGATCATTAATATTTATAAAAAACACGGATTTATTGAATACGGCGAGCAATGCAATATGCTATCGCACAGCGTACAAACAGGTTTAGTTGCTAAGGCAAAAGGCTATGACAACGAGCTTGTTTTAGCTGGTTTTTTGCACGATATAGGACATTTAACACCTTTAGAGTTCAACAAAGATAAGTTAAAAACTATGGGCATATACGGAGTAGAACAGCACGATAAATGGGGAGAGGCTTATTTGAGAAAAAAAGGTTTCTCTGAACGTATAATAGCTCCTGTTGCCAATCATGTAAAATCCAAGCGCTATTTGTGCTTTATCGATACAAACTACTTTAACAAGCTCACCTATGCTAGCAAAAAAACATTAGAGTATCAAGGAGGGCTAATAACTGAAGAAGAAGCAAAAAGCTTTGAAAAAACAATTTATTTTAAAGAATCCTTATTGATAAGACAAGCTGAAGAAGAAAGCAAAAAACAAAGTTTTAATGTATCCTACAGCCACCTTAACTACTATTCAACTTTGATAAAAGAAGCACTACAAGGCTGTGTTTAAGCCCTAATTAATCCTAAAAAACAATTAAACAAAGCAGCTATTTTGCCAATTAAAAACATTAAACTCAGCAAGCACCAGTACAACAAACTAATTTAACATTGTAGCTTAATACAAAAATAATAATAAATTTGTAAAAATTAAGCCCAACAAGCATGTTCAAATACGGAATTGACAAGCTAAATGTTAATAAAATTATTGCTATCGCAAGTCAAGAGTTAAAAGGCATTTTAACTCGAGAAGCCTTAAATAAAGTAAATACCTGTAGGCTAAGAGTTGAAAGCATGGCAGCTTCAAATAAAGCCATTTATGGAATAAATACTGGTTTTGGCTCTTTGTGTGAAACATTAATTTCATCCGAGCAAACCAGCCTATTACAAAAAAACCTACTGCTAACACACGCGGTAGGAGTTGGCAAGCCTATAAACAAATTCTTGTCAAAGCTAATGATGATAGCCAAGGTGCACGCACTAGCTCAGGGCTATTCTGGTATACGTTCAGAGGTACTTATTCGCATTTTACACTTTATCGAAAACAATTTACTTCCCGTTGTACCCGAGCAAGGTTCTGTTGGAGCTTCAGGCGATCTAGCCCCTTTATCCCACCTATTTCTGCCCCTAATTGGCGAAGGCGAATTTTGGATAAACAACCAAATAAAGCCAGTAAAAGAAGTGCTAAAAGAGCAAAATTTAAAACCCCTTACACTAAGTGCCAAAGAAGGCTTAGCCCTTATCAATGGCACGCAATTTATATTAGCCCATGCCCTTTTGGGTTTGCATACTATGAATTATTTACTCGACCTTGCCGACCTTGCTGGAGCAATGACCTTAGAAGCCTATCAAGCAAGCGCCTCACCTTTTAAAGAAATTTTACACCACCTACGACCTTTTTCAGGCAATTTAAAAGTTGCCAAACGAATGAGGATGCTGTTAAAAGGCTCTCAAAATTTAGATGCCCATTCAGCTTGCAGTAGGGTTCAAGACCCCTATTCAATACGCTGCATACCACAAGTACACGGCGCGTCGAGAAATGCGTTTATCCACCTAAAAAACCTAACTGAAATAGAGTTGAATTCAGTAACCGATAATCCTGTAATTACGACTGATAATCAAGCTATTTCAGGAGGTAATTTTCACGGGCAACCACTTGCCATAGCCTTAGATTACGCCTCAGTAGCGGCTGCAGAACTCGGGAATATTTCCGACAGAAGATGCTATTTACTACTAGAAGGCAAATACGGTTTGCCCAGCCTATTAACCATCAACGGAGGGCTAAATTCAGGCTATATGATACCTCAGTATACCACAGCAGCTTTGGTTAGTGAAAACAAATCTTTGTGTTTTCCAGCTTCTGCTGACAGCATACCCACCTCCTTAGGTCAAGAAGACCATGTTTCAATGGGCAGTATTTCAGCGAGAAAATTCAATCAAATTCTCGGCAATTTAGAAAAGATTTTTGCTGTAGAACTCATGTATGCGGCACAAGCCATGGAGTTTAGAAGACCCAATACATTTTCGGAAATCATCGAATATAACCACCGTCTTATAAGAACTGAAGTTGCCCGATTAGAAAGCGATCGGCTTTTAAAAAACGATATAAACAAGCTAGTACAATTAGTAAAAAAGCAAGCCTTTAAAGTTAGATGATCATGACATTTAAAGAACAAATACTACAGGGTATACCCTCAAAGCTGCCTGCAAAGATAAATATCGATGGAGCGAACAAAGCACCAAAGAGAAAAGATATTTTAAACAAAGCAGAAAAAATATTAGCAGTAAAAAACGCACTTCGCTACTTTCCTAAAAAATGGCATAGAAAGCTAGCCGAAGAGTTTGCTCAAGAATTAAACAGCTTTGGCAGAATATACATGTATCGCTTTAAGCCCTTGTACAAAATTTACGCCCGAGCCATTGATGCCTATCCAGCCAAATCGCAGCAAGCAGCAGCTATTATGCTCATGATACAAAACAATTTAGACCCTGCTGTTGCACAACATCCTGAAGAGTTAATAACCTATGGCGGAAACGGCTCCGTATTTCAAAACTGGGCACAGTACTTACTCACCATGCAGTACTTAGCAACTATGACCGAAGAACAAAGCTTACATATTTACTCAGGGCATCCTCTGGGGCTATTCCCTTCGTGCAAAGAAGCACCAAGGGTTATAGTTAGCAACGGAATGATGGTTCCTAACTATTCGCAGCCCGATCATTGGGAAAAATTCAATGCCCTAGGAGTTACACAATACGGGCAAATGACAGCAGGCTCGTACATGTATATAGGTCCGCAAGGCATAGTACACGGCACCACCATTACCGTGATAAACGCTTTTAGAAAAATTTTAAACAAGCCCGATTCGCCCAAAGGCAAAATATTTTTAACAGCCGGTTTAGGAGGAATGAGTGGAGCTCAACCCAAAGCAGGCAATATAGCAGGCTGCATTAGCGTTGTTGCCGAAATTAACCCTAAAGCTGCAACAAAACGCCACCAGCAAGGCTGGGTAGATGAACTAATTAACGATATAGACCACCTAATAACTCGTGTTAAAAAAGCTCAAGCCAACAACGAAGTAGTATCCATAGCCTTTATAGGAAATATAATTAACGTATGGGAACGTTTTTACTGTGAAAATATTTTTGTACACATAGGCTCAGACCAAACCTCCTTACACAACCCGTGGAGTGGCGGTTATTACCCTGCAGATATATCCTATAGAGAATCAAACAAACTTTTGCGCAGCAACCCTCAAAAATTCAAGCAAGAAGTTCAAAAATCACTGCGTCGTCATGTAAAAGCAATTAACAAGCACACTAAAAAAGGTACTTATTTTTTTGATTACGGAAATGCCTTTTTACTCGAAAGCTCAAGGGCAGGTGCTGAGGTTATGGCTAAAAATGGTATTGACTTTAAATACCCCTCATATGTTCAAGACATTTTAGGACCTATGTGTTTTGATTACGGATTTGGTCCTTTTCGTTGGGTTTGCACTTCGGGAAAAGCTGAAGACCTAAACAAAACCGATCAAATTGCAGTTTCTGTTTTACAAAAATTAGCAGAAGATGCCCCAGAGCAAATTCAGCTACAAATGCAAGACAACATAAAGTGGATTAACAGCGCAAAGCAAAACAAAATGGTAGTAGGCTCGCAGGCTCGTATCTTATACGCCGATACTCAAGGTCGCATTAAAATTGCCGAAGCCTTTAACAAAGCCGTAGCAGCAGGCATTGTAAGCCCAATTGTTTTAGGAAGAGATCACCACGATGTAAGCGGCACCGACTCTCCCTATCGCGAAACCTCAAATATATACGACGGAAGCAAGTTTACTGCCGATATGGCTATACACAACGCAATTGGCAATAGCTTTAGAGGCGCCACATGGGTTGCCATTCACAACGGAGGCGGTGTTGGCTGGGGCGAGGTTATCAACGCAGGATTTGGCTTGCTGTTAGACGGAACTCCAAAGGCGCATACACGTTTAAAAAAAATGTTGTTTTACGATGTAAACAGCGGCATTGCCAGAAGAGCTTGGGCAAGAAACAAAGAAGCTCTATTTGCAATTAAGCGCGAAACAGAGCGCACACCCAATTTAAAAGTAAGCCTTCCTAACTTAGTTGACGAAAACATTTTAAAAAAAATATTCTAAATTTTTAAACCCAAAAAGTCAGTATTAAAATACCTTTAAAATTAACCCCTCCCCCACTCCAACCTCAACCACAGCAAAAAACACCCAAACAAAGTTTAAACCTCAACTTTTCGCCTTGTTTTTTGTTAGTAAAATAACTAATAACGCCGAAAAAAATAAAAAAAACAACTTTAACAACACCTCTTAAACCCTGATATATTGCCTATTCAGACTAAATTTACAATTATTTAATACCAAAAAGTTGCTTTATAAAAAAAAATCTACTTGCTTTGTCAACTCCCTTATGGTTAATAAAACTACATACACGGCAATTATAAATCTTAAACACGGCAAAATAACTGCCTTAGAAAAGCTGTACAAAAAACACTACGCCAAGCTTTTTAGCTTTGCCAAAAAATTTAGTTTTACCACACTCACTGCCGATGATATAGTGCAGCAAACCTTTTTAAAAATTTGGGAAAACAGAAGCCAGTTAAAAGATCAAGTTTCTTTTGAAAAGCAACTTTACACCATTAGCAAAAATACTATAATCAACCAACTTAAAAGAGAAAATCGCTTTTTTAGTTTTGACGATATAACTCTAGTGGCTGAAAGTGAAGATCACAAAGAGCAAAAATCTGAAGAAAGCGAAAGCAAATTAAATTGGCTCTACGAAAAAATTGCCGAAATGCCCGCCCGCCGACGCGAAATTTTTGAACTACACAAGTTACAAGGGCTAAGTCATCTAGAAATTTCAAAAAAACTCAATATATCTAAAAGCACCATATCCAACCACCTTTATCTAGCTATGGCATTTCTTAAAAAAGAACGCAAAAATTACTATAAATCAAGCAGTTAACATTGTGATTTAGTTTTGTTAACATTATCGTAAAGTTAAAAATTGGTAATTTTTGCTTCCCCAATTGTTATATACAAAACGAAACAGTTTTAAGCGATGACAACAAAAAGGGATAAAGAAAAAAGTCATATCCATTTTAAGGAGTTGTGGGAAGCTCCAGAAAATATCATTAGCGAGCAACAAATAAACAACTCTTGGAATAGTTTTTATAAAAAGCTAGCTAAAAAAAAGCATAACAAGTGGAGCAGTTATATAAAAATAGCCTCTGTAATAGCTGTTACAATAGCCTTAGCCATTAGTTTTAAATTGAGCTTAAAGCCCGAGTTAATACACCTGACCAACAATAGCAATAGCCCTTTAAAAACCTCGCTTAACGACGGCACAATAGTAGTTATAAGTCCGGGCAGCACCTTAGTGTATCCCGAAAACTTTAAAAGCAGTACTCGCAGTGTTTTACTAAAAGGCGAAAGCTTTTTTAAAGTTACAAAAAACACCGCTAAGCCCTTTGAGGTTACCGCTGGTAAAACAACCACCCATGTTTTGGGAACCTCGTTTAATATAGATCACAACAATTTTACTGGAGCTACTAAAATTTCGGTATTTACAGGTGCAGTACAGGTAAATATAGACTCTGATGAATCTAACAAAAAAATATTAACCTCTGGGCAGCAATTGCAATTTAAAAACAAAAAATTAAAAATACAGTCTTTTAACAAAAACTGGCTCAGTGCGTGGCGACTGCCCAACTGCAATTTTAAAGATGCACCACTAAAGGTAGTTATCAAAACACTCGAAAAAAGATATGGCGTTTTGCTAAAACACTCGGAAAGCAAAAAAAGCCTTGACCAAAAAATAAACCTGAGCATTAGCAAGTCCGATTCTCTACAAAAAATACTGAGGATAATATCGCTAACTACAGGTGTAAAAATTAAAAAGCTAACAACAAACAAACAAAAAAAGCCCGCTGCTGTTTACAAGTTAAAAACAGAATCAAATTAAAAACAAAATAGCAACAAAACAAACGCAAAATCCCAATCACAAATCAAAAAACAAAATACATTAAAATTAATATTACAAAATACTATTAAATTAATTGTACAAATGAATATATTTCGTTTCCTTATACTAGTGTTGTATTTTAGCACTGCCTTAGCGCAAGCAAAACCCGAAAGCACTATTAGCTTAAACTTTGAAAAAGTAACTTTGGCAAATTTGTTTGAAGCTGTCGAAAAGCAAAGCAACTATAAATTTGCGTATAAAACACAGCTAAAGCACCTATCTGTACGTAGGTTGCACCTACACAAAGGCAGTATAAAAGAACTTTTGCAAATACTAAAGCAAAAAACCTCTTTAGCATTTAGCCTTATAGGCAATAATGTTGCGGTGTATAAGGCAGAAAATAAAATATTAGCACAACAAAGCGGTTCGTTGAGAGGTAAAGTTTTTGACGCCGCTAACCCCAAAGACTTTTTGCCAGGTGCCACAATACTTATAAAAAAGCTAGGCATAGGCACTGCCACTGACATTTACGGAAACTTTAACCTAAAAAACCTACCCGAGGGCAAGCACGAACTACAAGTATCCTATTTAGGCTACAACAGCCGTCGTGTTAGTGCAGAAGTGCTAAGAGGCAATGCACTTGAATTAAACATAGGTTTGCAAATAAACAGTTCAAAACTCAACGAGGTAGTAGTAAGCGCGCCCCTAAATATAAGATATGCCCCTTTGGGCAACTCTACTGAAGAGAGCATGGTAAGTGCCATAAAAACCAGCCCTGTAGTGCTAACAGGTATCTCAAATGAGCAAATAGCCCGCTCGCTCGACATAAGCGCAGGCGAAGTAGTGCGCCGTGTACCGGGCGTAAGCATGATAGACGACTTTGTGGTGTTGCGCGGTATGGACCCCCGCTACAACCTAACCATGATTAACGGCATGATAACCCCCAGTACTGAAATGGACACTCGAGCCTTTAAGTACAACCTATTACCCTCGTCGGTTATAGACCAAATGATGGTGCAAAAATCTCCCTCGCCCGAGTTACCTGGAAATTTTGGAGGCGGAATAGTTAAAATAGAAACCAAAAAAACCGCTGTAGCTCGGCGCTTAGAAATTAACTACCTACAGCAGTTCAGAACCATGGGTTCTAGCTTTGCCGATTTTTACACCTATGAAGGCAGCAGCAAAGACTGGTATGGCGGTGGTGTGGCCGACCGCCAACTACCTCCCATTTTGCTAGACCCCACCTATGAGGTGCCTGACAAAGCCTTTTACACCGAAGAAGTAGTTAAAATAGGAAAGCAGTTGCCCAAAATGCGCGTTCCCAAAAAAGAAAGCCACAACTTTGACGGCAGAGCCTATATAAACTACAACGACTCTTGGAAACTAGGCAAATGGAGGCTCAACAACCTGAGTTATGCCAACTACGAGTTTCAACGCCAGTTTACCCAAACCAACCTACAATACGATGCAGGGAAATACCACGATAATGGTAAGCCTATAGGACACAATGGATTGTTTACAGACTCTCTGTATACCGAAACCGTGCGCCTTAGTGCCATGCAAAACCTAAGCCTTATAATTAACGATAGGCACAACCTGCACCTTACCTCCTTTGGCAGCCGCAGGGCATACGACAAATTTTATAACCGAGAGGAAACAGAGGGAATAGGATTAGATTCTCGAACTAAAGTACTTTCATATAGCTATAGGGTAAGCGATATAGTGCAGGCACAGCTAAATGGTAGCCATAGGTTGGGCAGCCACCATATAGGCTGGTCGGCAGGGCTAAACCGCGCCTATGAAAACCTGCCCGACCTACAGCGCCTCGCTTATATCACAAAAGAACCTATAGGAGATGAAAATATACTATGGGGAATACAAGAAAGAGACTATCGCGCTAGGCTGTCAACCAAAACAAACGAAAGGGCTGGTATCTATCAGCTAAACTATGCCAAAAATTTAGGGCAAAAGCTAAAGTTGCTGTCAGGCTTGCGCCTAGAAGAGCGCCATAGGCAGTTTTACTCTAATATGATAAGACCTGCAGCTGCTAGCGACGACGTCTTTTATGACTCAGCAAAACCTTGGAACGGCATAGACACTGTGTACAGTAAAATAACCGATCCGTCGTCTAGCACAACTATACGATCGATGAATCGCGATCGTTTTTTCCCCGACCGCTACAGTTTTGACGATAATATCAAGGCAGGCTACTTAGCTGCCACTGCTGAGTTGTTTAAAAACCGGCTAAAAATACACGCAGGTATACGCTACGAGCACAATAAGCGCCTGCTGTTTGACGAAGAAGGTAAAACCCTAGACTCGGTAGTGGTAGGTAGAGATAGCAGCACCAACATATACGAAAAAACCCCAAAAAAAATACAAGCCTTTTTACTGCCCTCTGTTAACCTAAGCTATAATTTTAACGAAAAAACAGCCCTGAGGGCAGCCTGGGGTCGCAGCATAGATAGACCTCAGTTTAGAGAGCAATCTAGTTTTGAGTATTTTGACTTTGAGGCAGGCTATCAGGTAGTGAGTAACCCTCTGCTAGTAAATGCCGAAATAGACAACTACGACCTAAGGTTGGAGTACTTCCCCGCGCCGGGAGAATTTATAGCCTTGGGCGCTTTTGTAAAAAAAATAACTAATGCTATAGAAATTTACGATGTATCCCAATCAGGATGGTCTCTCCCCTATATGAAGCCCCTTAATACCGATAGGGCAGACATACAGGGCGTAGAACTAGAGGCGCGTAAAAATTTAGGCTTTATCAAACCTTGGCTAAACCAGCTATCTGTAATTTGCAATGCAGCACTTATAAAAAGTAAAATTACCCTCTTTTTCAATGATTTAAACGGAAATGAATTTAAAGCTACCCGCACTATGCAAGGCACCTCGCCCTATTTAATTAATTTAGGGCTGTACTACGGGCAAGACACCAGCCCCACCAAAGTATCTTTAATTTACTTTACGCGTGGCGATCGCTTGCGCATAGTTGAGCAGGCATCTAACCAAGATTTAGGAGCACTTTACGAGCATAGACGACAACTGCTGGGTCTTACCTTTTCTCAAAAGTTAGGCAAAGCATTGCAAATAAAGGGCGGAGCGCAAAACCTTCTCAATTCGCCCTATCAGTTTTATCGAGACGGCAACAGAAATGGCAAATTTGACCCAGGCTTTGAAAATACCATAGCATACGGCAGTGCTGATTCTGATCGTGGTAAAGGAGACTATATGGAGAGGAGTCACCAAACAGGAGTATACCTTAGCTTAGGCATGGTAATCAACTTGTAAATATAAAATTTATCAAAAAAATTTTTAAATAAAAACAAAGTAAAATAATTTTAAATTAATAAAAAATGAAAAAACAAAAGAGCAAAAATAATAACACTACCACCTTTAATAACTAATTAATAATACTTGAAGTATGAAAAAACAAATAGAACACAAACAATTTTTAAAAGTAACTATTATTTAACTTAATTTAATATGAATTATTTATTTAAATTTGCTTCAGTGCTAACAGTTGTTGCACTAAGCCTTACATCTTGTAAAAATGAAGATGTAGAAAACCTAAATGAAGAATCTGCTACAGCTGCCAAAGCTAAGGCAATTATTAGTTTAGGCTGTCCTAACAGTCCTAGTCCTTTTAACTTTAAGTTAAACGACAACGGAGATGTAATAGTAGATAGAGATATTACCCTTAGCGCAGGTAATACCTATATCTT
>JBKDZU010000045.1:0-2161 GCA_047971505.1 Tenacibaculum sp. | reverse complement strand
CGACCATATTTTTACTCTTACATCTAAACTAAAAACTTCCCTTAAAAAAGGGATTGAGTTATACACCATACCTTCTTTTAATTACAAAAGCCGTTTTGCTCTGTTTAACAATGTAAAGCCAGGAGATCCCGACAATTTTTACCAAAACGGATACGGATTGTTTAATTTAATTGCTGGCTTGCACTTTGAACAAGCAAAAATTGACTTTTCGGTTTACAGCAATAATCTTTTCAACAAAAAAGACTATTTTATAAACGGTGCTAATACAGGGAGGGCTTATGGTTTGCCGGGCTATGTACCAGGAATACCGAGAACTTTCGGGCTAAAGATCAATTATGACTTAACAAAAAAATAAAATTTAAGTTTTATTTAAAAATTTTATCATTATTTGTTTAAAGTTGCTATTAGGCTGCAAAAATCAAGATTATATAAAAAGCAGCTAGCTGACAAGGCAGCGCATTTTATTCATATAAAGCAACTCATATATATATAATTTAACTCACAGTTAACACAGCAAAAATATTTACATAAAGCATTTAAAATATTTTCGCCGTTATATTATTATAATTAAACAAATAGAATATACAATGTGCAAAATATTTAAAAAATATTATATAAAATCTTTGATTATTCAAAATATGCAACCACTTTTACTTTTTAGCCTAGCGTTTATATTGTTTACAGTCAGTTTAAGTGGTCAGCAGCGAAACGCATCAGTTGTGATTACTGTGATTGATCAAAAAACAAAAGAGCCTCTTACAGGTGCACATATAGTAGGGATAGGTGCTTCAGGCAAAAAGTTTTATACTTTGTCGGATATAAACGGCAGAGCTGTATTTACAAAAGTTTCCGCAGGGAGTTTTAATTTAAAAATATCCTATATTGGATTTAAAACTGTTGAAAGAACCACAGAGGTAGTTTTTGGAGAAAATAAGTTAAAAGTAGCACTGCTCGAACAGATGGCAGATTATCTCAATGAGGTGGTAGTAACAGCTCAAAAAAGAAGCGAATTACTAACAACTGTACCTGTGTCGATTACTTCTTTAAGCAATAAGAAAATAGCAGAGTTGGGCGTAACTAATTTAACTGCGCTGAGCAATTTTACTCCCGGATTAAATATAGTGGTTCAGAGTGCTCACCATCCTTTGTTTGCCATTAGAGGAGTAACAAGCGATGACTTTGGAGCTTTTTCACGTTCGCGTTTATCTATATATCACAACGGTGTACCTATAAGTAGGGGTACAGCAGCAAGCGTGGAGTTGTTTGACCTAAGTGTTGAGGCGATCAAAGGACCACAAGGCAGTATCTTTGGGCAAGGCTCTCTGTTGGGAGGTATTAGTTATCGACCCAATATGCCATCCGAAAATTTTGAAGCGAATATTAGCATGGGCGTGGGTAATTTTGGAGAGAACATTGTTTCAGGCATTGTAAATACACCTATTGTTGAACAAAAATTGCTATTAAGAGTTGGCAGCATATACAACAATAGAGACGGGTATGTAGAAAACACCTTTGGAGGAAAGTTAAACGGACAAAATGCCTTTGCAGGAAAACTTTATTTAAATTATAACCCGTTGAGTTCTACTCAAATAAAACTCATGTATGATTTTGAGAAAAATAATGCCTCAGGAACTTCTTTTTTCACTGGGCTTCCCAACACCAATGGCAATTCAGACTTTTTTAGTGGAGTAATATCTGCAGTACCAGGAAAAAATTTAGGTGTTGAGCGCAAAATTGATATGATAACAGCAAAGCTGGATCATTACTTTAATAATCTAGTAAGTCTTACCTACTTGTCTTCATACAGATATGTCAATTCTTCTGAGTATTGGAATTCTGACGGAGCAGCTGCCAAAGCTTTAGATTTTCTCGAAGAAAACCTATTTGATCAATGGTATCAAGAGTTGCGTCTTAATTATAACAGTCAAAAAATAAAGGGCTTTGCAGGTATATCCATATACAATGAAGACATGCAGGCTAAACGCACTAATAATCCTAACGAGAAAAATCTGTTTTGGCTCTTTTACGGCGATAAAGATCGTTTTATTAATCCTGACGGAACACCCAACAATCAAGAAGTAGTTCCTGCCTTAGAAGGTATTCCTGCTAACTTAATTGGTAGCCCTTTAACCGATCAACGCGAAGAGTATATGTATACTTT
>JBKDZU010000044.1:0-8326 GCA_047971505.1 Tenacibaculum sp. | reverse complement strand
CCAGTAAATTATTCATAGGCTTGTTAATATTAACTTTGTTTTCAATACCCTTGTTAGTTTATATGTAATCACAGTTAGTTGCCAGTTCTGCATTGCCTCTTAAAATTGTATCGGGCGAGGGCACTTTAAAAGATTTTATACCTTTAAGAGTGTGGTCTTTTAGATAATTGACATTCTCAATTGCTCTACCTCCACAAAAAACGGTATAAAGATGTGTTATAAAGAGATCTGAATAACTGTATTTTGAGTTTTTTGCTCTGCTTGCCAAATGTGATTATCAATCAACTGTGCAAACTTTTTTGATCTTAACCTTTTATGTATAAGGTGTAATCCGCCGAAAGGTGTTACCTTTGAATTTAAGGTTTTAAACATTCACCTAAATAAGTGAAAAAAATTATCTTTGAAAACCTAATAAATAGGTGGTTAAACACCTAGAGGGAAAAATGTTTAATTCAAATTTATTGGAGTGAAACAAGCAGCACCTTATAAGCCCAAAAACAAAATAAGAATTGTAACGGCAGCATCTTTGTTTGACGGACACGATGTAGCTATAAACATTATGCGGAGGATAATTCAAGCTACAGGGGTTGAGGTAATTCACTTAGGACACAACCGCAGTGTTGAGGAGCTTGTAAACTGTGCCATTCAAGAGGATGTTCATGCTATTGCGCTGACCTCTTATCAGGGTGGGCACAATGAGTATTTTAAATACATGTTTGACTTACTTCAGAAAAAAGGAGCGGGTCATATAAAAATATTTGGCGGCGGTGGCGGAGTGATTCTTCCAAAGGAAATAAAAGAATTGACAAGCTATGGAATAAGCCGTATTTATTCGCCCGACGACGGCAGAGAGCTAGGCTTGCAAGGCATGATTAACGACTTAGTTAAAAAGGCTGACTTTCCACTTGGCAATAAACTAGACGGTGAGTTTAATAAGCTTGCCGATAGAGAAATGAGTAGTATTGCTCGAGTAATTACAGCTGCTGAAAATTATCCTGAGTTAGCTGAAGAAACGCTAAAAAAAATATATCAAAAAAACAAAAACTCAAAAGTACCTGTGTTGGGAATAACAGGTACAGGCGGAGCAGGAAAGTCGAGTTTGGTCGATGAGTTGTTAAGGCGATTTTTAATTGACTTTCCGCAAAAAACGGTTGGTATAATATCGGTTGATCCTTCAAGGCGAAAAACAGGTGGCGCTTTGCTGGGCGATCGCATCAGAATGAATGCCGTTAACAACCCAAGGGTTTATATGCGCTCATTGGCAACTAGGCAGTCAAATGTAGTTTTGTCAAAACATATAGCTGAGGCAGTTGAAGTGCTAAAGGCAGCTGAGTTTAGTTTGATAGTATTAGAAACCTCAGGCATAGGTCAGTCGGATACTGAAATTGTAGAGCACGCTGATGTTTGTGTTTATGTAATGACCCCTGAGTTTGGTGCTGCTACTCAACTCGAAAAAATTGACATGCTTGATTTTGCTGATGTAATTGCTCTTAATAAATTTGATAAGCGAGGTGCTTTAGATGCTTTGCGCGATGTAAAAAAGCAGTATCAACGAAATCACAATATTCATCAAAACTCTGAGGCTAGTTTGCCTGTTTTTGGAACCATAGCTTCTCAGTTTAACGATCCTGGCATGAATGCCTTATATAAAGCCACTGTGAATAAGTTGGTTGAAAAGACACAAGCAGATCTAAAATCTGAATTTAGTAGTAACCACAAAATATCGGAAAAGATATTTGTAATACCGCCTTCTAGGACTCGCTACTTATCTGAAATAGCTGAAAATAACAGGGCTTATAATAAAAATGTTAAAAATCAAACAAAAACAGCTCAAACTTTATACGGTATTTACAAAAGTATTGAAAGTGTATCTGAGTCAAAAATACAGTTTGACAAGGCGGGTATAAATAAAAGTTCAATTAACTTTACAACTGACAATAAATATTTCTTAGAGCTGTTAGTTGCTGAGTTTAACAGGGTAAAAAAACGATTAACCCCTTATAATTGGCAACTTATTTTAGATTGGGATGATAAAGTAAAAAGATATAAAAACCCTGTTTATCGTTTTGCCGTTCGCAATAAAGAAATTGAGATTGCGACCCAAACTAAATCTCTTTCAAATACTTTAATTCCTAAGATAGCTTTGCCTAAATACGAGGCTTGGGGAGATTTGTTGCGCTGGAGTTTACAAGAAAATTTACCGGGAGAATTTCCCTATACTTCGGGCTTATATCCTTTTAAGCGCAGCGATGAGGACCCTACTCGTATGTTTGCGGGCGAAGGTGGTCCGGAGCGAACCAACAAGCGTTTTCACTATGTGAGTTTAGGTATGCAGGCAAAGCGCTTATCTACGGCTTTTGATTCTGTAACCCTATACGGCAATGACCCAGATTACAGACCAGATATTTACGGAAAAATAGGCAATGCAGGAGTATCTATTTGTTGCTTAGACGATGCAAAAAAACTGTATTCAGGCTTTGATTTAAGCAACCCTATGACCTCTGTTTCTATGACCATTAACGGTCCTGCACCTATGCTATTGAGTTTTTATCTAAATGCAGCTATTGATCAAAATTGCGAAAAGTACATAATAAAACACGGTTTGGAGGCTCAAGTAGAAGCAAAACTTAAAGAGCTGTACAATTGCAGAGGTGTTGAACGACCTAAATATAAAGCTGCACTTCCACAGGGAAATAAGGGCTTGGGTTTGCTTCTTTTGGGGATTACAGGTGATCAAGTACTGCCTACAGAGGTTTACAATCAAATTAAGCAACACACGTTAACTCAGGTACGAGGAACGGTGCAGGCCGATATTTTAAAAGAAGATCAGGCTCAAAACACTTGTATTTTTTCTACGGAATTTGCCCTGCGTTTAATGGGAGATGTTCAAGAGTATTTTATCGAACAGCGAGTTAGGAACTTTTATTCGGTTTCTATATCTGGTTACCATATAGCAGAAGCTGGTGCCAATCCAATTACTCAACTAGCATTTACACTAGCCAATGGCTTTACTTATGTGGAGTACTATTTGTCGAGGGGTATGGATATCGATGAATTTGGACCTAATTTGTCTTTTTTCTTTTCAAATGGTATAGATCCAGAATATGCCGTTATTGGCAGGGTGGCTCGCAAAATTTGGGCGAAGGCTTTAAAGTATAAATACGGAGCTAATTCAAGAGCTCAAATGTTAAAATATCACATTCAAACCTCAGGACGCTCATTACATGCACAGGAAATTGATTTTAATGACATCCGAACTACCTTACAGGCTCTTTATGCTATTTACGATAACTGTAATTCGTTACACACCAACGCTTATGATGAGGCAGTTACCACTCCAACTGAAGAAAGCGTGCGCAGAGCTATGGCTATTCAGCTAATTATAAACAAAGAATTGGGTTTGGCTAAAAATGAAAATCCAATGCAAGGCTCTTTTATTATTGAACAACTTACTGATTTGGTGGAAGAAGCTGTGCTTGCTGAGTTTGACAGAATTACTGAACGTGGAGGGGTTTTAGGGGCTATGGAAACTATGTATCAAAGGTCAAAAATACAGCAAGAGAGTTTGTATTACGAAACGTTAAAGCACACGGGCGAGTTTCCAATTGTTGGTGTAAATACTTTTTTGAGTTCTAAGGGTTCGCCTAGTGTTATTCCGCAGGAGGTTATCAGAGCTACTGAACGAGAAAAACAACAGCAAGTCAAAAGCAAAGAAAACATGATAAAAGCAAATACAGAAAAGGCTAACGAACTTCTCAACACGCTTAAGCAAGCTACCATTCAAAATAAAAATGTATTTGAACAGTTAATGGAAGCTGCTAAGTTTTGTTCTTTGGGTCAAATTACCTCGGCTTTGTTTGAAGTAGGCGGACAATACAGACGAAATATGTAAGCCAGTAGATAAGTGTGCTAATTCAAGCCAACTAGCTAAACTGTTAACGAGTTAAACTAAGTTAAGTGTTTTTCTATGCGGGTTTATTGATTTAAACTTAATATTTAGTTTGCCAAGGGAGGAATTCGCAGTACTTGACCTGGATATATTTTATCAGGATGTGATAGCATTGGTTTGTTTGCCTCAAAAATTTGGGGGTATTTCATAGCATCGCCATAAAAAGTTTTGGCTATTTTGCTTAAACTATCTCCTTTTACTACTGTGTGAAACTGAGCTTTTTGTTCTTCTTCAATTTCTTCAAGTTCAGCTACGGTTAAATTATCCTCGACCTCGGCTATACCTTCAGTGTTTCCAACAACTAAAATTACTTTTTCTTTGGTTGCTAAGTCAATGGCTTCGCCTGTTACTTTTGCCCTGTCTTCGTCAATACTTATCGATAGTTCATTTACTTCTAAGTTGAGTGCTCTTACAGACTCTGCTAGTTTTTCTGCTTTTTCAGCAGCCTCTTCTTCTGTGGTTTTTCCAATGCCAAATACTTTAGCACCAGCGTTTTTAATAAATGTAAAAATGCTCATTTTTTTGATTTTAAAAATTAATATTCAAACATTAAGGTTTTGTAATATAAAGCTAATTTTAGCTTGTTTATTTTTTGTAAAGATATGGTTTTGTTTTAAATTATTTTAGTTTTATTTTAAAATCTATACTAAAAATCCGCAAGGTGGTATATTTGTTAAAATCAAAAATTAAATGAGAAATTATATGTATTTTTAGCGCAATTCGCTTTAGAGTTTAACTGTAATGTAATTAAGTTTTTTATAAACACGCTATTTTGAGATATTCCTTTAAAATATTAATAATAACTTCAATTTTAGTTTTATTAGGGTTTTTTTTGGTTTCTAAAATATCAATTAGGCTAAATCCAAGTTCTGCTCTTCCATCTATAACAGTTAATTGCTATTGGAGCAACGCTTCTCCTAATAATATTGAAAGAAAAATAACATCTATACTAGAAGGAGGGCTTAATACCATTGAAGGAATTCAAAAAATGAGGTCAAAGTCCTCTACTGGGTATGGTACAATTGTATTAGATTTTAATGAATCTGTTGATATTGATAATAAACGATTTGAAATAGCTACAGTAATAAGACAGCTTTATAAAAAACTTCCCGAACAGACAAGTTATCCTACTATAACCGTAAATAAACCCAATGATGATGAGCAAAAAGTGTTTTTATCTTATAGTATTAACGCAAAAACAATTCCGTCACAAATACAAGCAACTGTAAAAACTATAGTTGAACCAAGCTTAAGTGCAATTTCAGGTATTGATAGAATTGAAATTTATGGAGCAAAACCCCTAGAATATGTCTTAAAATATGATTTTAATACAATAAACTCTTTAGGCATTTCTAAGGAGAATATTACTGCCGCTATTAAAAATTATTTTTCCTTTAAATCACTAGGAGAATCATATCACAATAACAATTATATTACATTTGCTATTTCTGCCAAAAAGAAATTAAATTGGCACATTCCTATTAAAAAAAATGGAGAGAGGGTTGTGTTTTTAGACGAAATAGCTTCTGTTAAACAGCAGGAACAGGAAGCTCAAAGCTACTATCGAGTTGATGGAAAAAATGCTGTTATAATGACTATTTATCCCAAAAAAACAATAAACTCCATTGCATTAGCTAACTCAATTGACAAAAGACTGAATTTTGTAAAAAAGACACTTCCTAAAGGGTTTTTGATAAATAAGGTATACGACAGTACAGAATACTTAAAAGCCGAATTAGACAAGGTTTATCAACGCACAGTTTACACTATTGCAATTTTATTATTGTTTATATTTTGAATAAGCAGAAGCTATAATTATTTGCTTGTGGTTGTAATTTGCCTTATCGCCAACATAGCATTAGCATTTTTGTTTTACTATTTTTTTTCTGTTGAAATACAATTGTACTCTTTAGCAGGAATTACCATTTCGCTGGGATTAATTATTGACAATAGCATTGTAATGATCGATCATATAAAAAATCAAAAAAACAAAAATGCGTTTATTCCAATTTTTGCATCAACACTTACTACTATTGGGGCGTTGAGTATTATTCATTTTCTCGATAAAGATTTTAAAATCAATCTTGTTGACTTTGCAATGGTTATTATTATTAACCTTACTATTTCTTTATTTATAGCATTGTTTTTTATTCCAGCATTATTGTGTAAAATTAATCTTAGTACAAAAAAAGAAAAAAGATGGATTCAGCAGTTAAAAAACGGATTTTATAGTATATATAGGTATTTGTTGGTCTTTTTGATTAAAAATAAGAGCTGGACTATAGCAGTTATTATTTTTGTGTTCGGGATACCTTTTTACATGCTTCCTCAAAGCTTGGAGGGACAAGATACTTGGTATAAAAAAGTGTATAATCAAACCATAGGAAATGAATTTTACAAAGAGAATATAAGACCTTATGTTGACCGTTATTTGGGAGGAACATCGCGACTTTTTTCATATTATGTTTTTGAAAATGCTAATTATAGACTAAATGAAGAAACCAAAATTATTGTTAATGCCTCTATGGAAAAAGGAAATACTGTTCACCAAATGAATGAAGCATTTATAGAGATAGAGAATTACCTCTATCAATTTCACCAGATCAACCAGTTTACTTCATATGTAGCAAGTGGACAGTACGCTCATCTAGAAGTTACATTTAAACCTAAATATGAAAGAAGTTCTTTTCCTTTTTTATTAAAATCTCGCTTAGCCGGCAAAGTATCAGATTTTGAAGGGATAAAATGGAATATATATGGAGTAGGAAATATTTTCGCATTAGGAGGTTCTGGCGCTGGAGAGGCTATCAATTTTTCTGTTGAAGCAAAAGGGTATAATTATGATGAATTGAACTCTTGGTGCGATTCACTTTCTGTGTTGCTTTCAACACATCCAAGGGTAAAAAACATTATTGTGAGAGAAAATAGCAAGCGATACAAAATACCATCTTATGAATATTCTTTTAAACTCAAAAAAGAAAAACTAGCGCTTGACAATATTAGCCCTATAGAAGTTGTTGATAACTTAAAGAACAACACATTATCTAAAAAACCTAGTTTGTTTTTAAACATTGATAAAAAGTATACACCTGTAAGGCTAGAAGCAAAATATTCTAAAGATTTTGATATTTGGGATATAAAACACCTTCCTTCATATATTTCTGAAAAACCTACAATAGTAAAAGGTGTATTGACTATTTCAAAACAAAAAGAAGATGAAAATATATATAAAGTTAACCAAGAGTATATAAGGAAATTAGATTTTAAATATACTGGAGCTATCACAACAGGAAAAAAATACTTAAACACAGCTTTAAACCAAATGAAACTTAAAGCTCCTTTGGGCTACGCTTTTAAAAAAACTAATTTACCTTGGATTATAGAACGACAAGAGAAAGAAAACTACACTAAGTATTTGTTTTTGATAATGGTTATTATTTATTTTATTTGCAGTATTTTATTTGAAAATCTTAAACAAGCGTTTATAATATTAAGCATTATTCCTATTTCTTTTATTGGAGTTTTTATCACTTTTTATTGGTTTGATTTCAATTTTGACCAAGGAGGGTTAGCAAGTTTCGTTTTGTTGAGTGGTATTACTGTAAATGCTTCAATTTATCTTATATGCCAATTTAATATCATGCAAAAAAAATTTCCTTATTCAGAAAAAATAACACTGTATTTACAAACATTTAAGCAAAAAATATTTACTATATTGCTTACTATAACCTCAACTATATTAGGGTTTATTCCTTTTATAAAAGATGGACAACAAGAGGTGTTTTGGTTCTCATTAGGAGTAGGAACAATAGGAGGACTACTAACTTCTTTAATGGGTATTTTAATTTACCTTCCAGTTTTTACCTTAAAAAGAAACGCTTTTATTAAATGAGTTTTGATAAAAATTGTATATATTTGTAAAGTTGCTTTTAAATAAAAGCATATGGAGAACTAGTGAAAATCTATAAAAGAGTAGCCGTTAATTTATAAAACTTTTAAACAATGAAAAAGTTTTTCGCGTTTTGTGCTGTTGCTATTGGGGTAATAGCTTTTAGTAAAGTTAAAACTGCCGATACGGTAGTAGCACAACAAGTAGAAACAGTAGGAAGAGACAGTAGTTGTGATGGGGAAGGCGGTTGGTGTGGCAAGTTAGATACAGTAGTTCTCAAACCTAGCAGTCCTAAGTAACTATTTTAAAAGAAGATATAGAGCAATTCTTTATGTCTTCTTTTATTTTTTAAACTAATATATTATGAGAAACGCATTGCTTTTGTTTTTAAAAATACTACTTCTTTTTTCTTGTAAAAAGGAAGTAAGTGTCTCTGCTGAAAAATCGCCAATAGACAAAAAAATAGTTAAAACAGATACTATTTCAAT
>JBKDZU010000043.1:0-31366 GCA_047971505.1 Tenacibaculum sp. | reverse complement strand
TAGCTGGGTTTACCTGTTGCACTTGTCCCTTTGGTGTAATACTGGTTTATCAATCCTGTAATTGGTTGCCAATCTATAAGTGTATTGATTTGATTGAAAAATGTTCGCTTTATCTTTCGTGAACGTAAATCGCAAATGCTATCCGCTAATGTGGGATGATGTATTAATTCCATAAAATAAAGATACAAAAAAATACAAAATTATACTAACCTTGCAACGGTCTTGATAATTATTTTAATTTAAATATCAAAAAAATAAGTGCAGTACATTAAACTGCTTTTTTAACTACAATGCATTGATTAACATTACTCTATAAGTTTTCGTGCAGAAACTATTTAGTATCAGCTGTAAAACTCTATTTTTTAAAACTTTTAATTAAGTGCATGCTATGCTATGAAACACTTTTATGCTATGCGATAAAACTAAATTTATAAATCATCTAAAGAAGTTTTTTATCAATATTCACAAAAAAATCAAAATTTAATCCAGCCCATAATATCAGCCATTAAACGCCTAAGCTAATATATTTATTACTCTACAGCCTTTTGGTTGTTATCCAAATTTTTATCTGCCATTAATTTAGATGGATCAATTTCAACTAGCTTTATTTCTTTTTGGGTTGTAAAACTGTAATTTGGATGAGCAAAGGTCCAATCTTCAAGTAGGGTTGCTGTTGTTGGTTTTTCGCCTCTCATCATTTGCAAGGGTATATAAAACATTTCTTTAGTACCATCGCTATAAGTAACTTCGATATCTATTGGCATGGGCATTTCCCCGATGCGTTCGACAACTATTTCAGTAGCACTTAATGATTTAATACCGTAATCTATGGTATGAGTGGTTTGAGTCCACTCATTTAAGTACCAACCTAAGTGAATTCCTGAAATTTTTTCAGCAGTTCTTTTAAAATCATTAGGAGTTGGATGCTTAAAGGAAAAATTGTCAAAATATTTCTTTAAACTCTTATCAACATTATCTTTGCCTATTAGGTATTCTAGTTGTGACAGAAAAATACTGCCTTTTGAATAACTCGCCATACCGTAAGCAGCATTGGTATTAAATCTGTCAGCATGGGTAGTTAATGGTTCTTCAATATTTTTGCTAACAATAAATTTGTAATAATCATAAGATTTTTTGTGAGGATTGCCTTGTCCATCCCCAAACACTTCGTCAATTGCTCTACTAGTTATATAGCTAGTAAATCCTTCATCCATCCAAGCGTATTTGCTTTCATTAGTGGCTAACAGAAACTGAAACCAAGTGTGTGCCAATTCGTGTGCTGTTACTCCTAGCAAGCTATTTGCATTGCGTTTCCCTGTAATAAGAGTGCACATAGCATATTCCATACCGCCGTCGCCACCTTGAATTACAGAGTACTGCTTATAAGGATACTTGCCTATTTGCTGGCTAAAATACTTCATCAGCCTAGCGGTTTTGGCAGGCAACTGCTTCCAATTATTTAGGTATTTTTCTTCTAAGTTTTTTTTGTATAAAAAATGCAGAACTATGCCATTTTCCATAGTTAAGATATCGTGTATGTATTCAGGGTCAGCAGCCCAGGTAAAATCGTGCACATTTGGAGCTTTAAAATGCCAAGTTAGCTTATCGCCTTTTGGAAGCTTTAACGGTTTATTAGCCGAGTTGTAACCATGACCTATTTCTGAAGGATTTTGCAAGTATCCAGTTGCTCCAACTGTGTATTTTTTATCTATGTGAATCTTTACATCAAAATCTCCCCAAACTCCGTAAAATTCCCTTCCTATATATGGAGGGGTATGCCATCCTTCAAAATCGTATTCTGCCATTTTTGGATACCATTGAGTCATAGATAGAGCAACACCCTCCGAGTTGTTGCGACCCGAACGCCTTATCTGGTTGGGAATCTGACCATTAAAAATCATATCAAAAGTTACACTCTCACCAGGTAGTATGGGTTGATTTAAGCTAACCTCCAATAAAGTGCCTACAGTTTTGTGCTTTACTTCCTCCCCGCTTTGTTTTAAACTGTTTACCTCAATATAGCCAATTTCTGATGGTGTTAGCTTGCTAATTCTGTCGCCTACTCTCTTATCGGGATCTAAAATACTTCTCGAACGAATATCCATCTGAGAATTAGGTTTAAATGCATTAAAGTAAAGGTGGTAAAAAACCTTGTGCAAAACATCGGGCGAGTTATTGGTATAAACCAGTTTTTGTATTCCCTTGTATTTAAAAGTATTGACATCCACATCTATATCCATAGTATAGTTTACCTTTTGTTGCCAATAATTATTTAAATTTGCTGTCTCTTTTTGGTTAATAAAGTTCACTTGTTTGATCTTTGACCATGCCAATGCTGTAATTGAAGCAATTAATACTACAAATAATTTTATATTCATATTATGTTATTTTGTTTTGTAAAAAATTTCTAAATATTTTTAACTGCAAACTTTTTACTTGTATTGAACTAATTAAAACTAAAGCCTATTATAGATTGATTTTATACTTTCGCAAACTAAACAATACAGTTTTTAATTACTGTATCTAATATAAAGCATTGTATGCAAATGTTTTTGATTTTAATAAAAATTTAACATTTTAAAAACCTGCATATATTATTTTTATAAATTTGTGTAAGTCAATATTTTATTTTTTTAAGTTATTGTAACTTAATAGCATTATTTTTTGCTAAAGTTTAATAGTTTTTTTTATTAATACCCGGTATTTACCGCTATTACTTTATATACAGAGTTTTAAAGATTACTTTTTTCTGTTCAGCATCTTGTCGGCCATTTTTAGAGCATTATAAGCGTTTATTATCCTACCCGAAGCCGATAAATCTGAAAATGGAACTAAAACCCCAATTGGGTTAAACTCCGATTTAGAACCTGGTTTAATTACTCTTAAATCAATTTTAGTACCCGAGTTTATCAATATACGCTTTACTTGCTTGGCTGTCAATTTTGGGTAATAAGAGCGTATCAGAGCAGCAACCCCTGCAGTATTAGGTGCTGCCATTGATGTTCCGCTAAATTTTTTGTATTCATTTTCGGGAGTTGTAGAATAAATTTTAACACCAGGAGCAAAAACATCAACATTTATTTTGCCGTAATTAGAAAACTCAGCAGGTAATTTTTCATTGTAATTAAAACTTATAGCACCCACGGTAACAAAATTATCGGCAATTTCATTTATTAGATCAGGTGCATCGTTTGGAAATGTTTTTTCTATATCTGTGTTTTTTCCATCATTGCCCGCCGCATTAACAATTAAAACATCGTTTTTAGCAGCATATTTAATAGCTTGATAAACCCATTCTTTGTTTGGAGAAAATGCCTTGCCAAAGCTAGTATTAATTACTCTTGCTCCATTATCAACTGCGTATCGTATGCCCAAGGCTACGTCTTTGTCGTATTCATCTCCCGAAGAAACAGCACGAACAGCCATTATTTTTATCCGATTAGCCACTCCATCCATCCCTTTAGCATTATTTCTGCTTGCAGCGATAATACCTGATACATGAGTGCCATGGCTTTCATCTTTTACTGTATGACCTGTATTAGGGTCTCCATAACCTAGTTTACTATTAATATCGTAGGGATCATCTCCAACTACAACTCTGTAATTGGTTTCAAGGTTTTTTCGATTAATTATTTTTTTTGCCTTTGATACTATTGACGACAACTCTTTTAAAGCATCGGGTAGTGAATCGGTAAATTGAAAGATAAATTCTGCAACCCTAATACTTGTTGTAAGTTGATCATCATCCGTGTCAATATCGCCTAGTTGTTTAGCCGTATAAGTTTCTTTACCAAAATATTCAGTTAAAATTTTATGTGCTTTTTTGGTGTTTTCAAAAATGCCTTGATATTGATTTAGTTCTTTTTCAGCCTTTTCAATTTTTTCTTGCCGATAGGCTTTTACCTCAGCTAAGGTTTTTGCATCGGCAATTAAGGGGTTCATCAAAATACGCTCATACTCTAAGTGTTCTTTATAAGATTTTCCTAAAAAGTTCCACCCATTAACATCGTCAATATAACCGTTTTTATCATCGTCAATACCATTTTTTGGAATTTCATTTTTATTAATCCAAGTGGCGTCTTTTAAGTCTTCATGCATAAGGTCAATACCGCTGTCAATAACGGCAACAATAAGCTCGCTAGGCTTTTTCCCCTCTAAAAATGTATACGCTTTTTTAACACTCATCCCTGGCAGACTGTCGGTGGCCAAGTCTAAGTGTTGCCAATTATTTTGTTCATAATTGGTTAAAGGTGTTTTTTTTGACGAAATATTAATTATATTATCACTCCCAACAGGTACGGGTATTTTACTGATAGGCGAACAAGCTGCTAAACTCAAAGCCAACACAACTAAGTAAGGAGCACTATTGACAAACTTCATATTATTTTAATTAAAAATATCTGCAAATTTATAACTTTCTTCTAAACGGATACCTTTTTCAGTATGCTTAACAGTACATAACTCATTGTAAGGGTCGTGCTCTAGAAATAAGTAAAAATGCTCATCAGCTGCTTCTTGCAAAAAGGTTTGTTTTTCTTTTAGACTTATCAAAGGTCTGGTGTCGTATCCCATTATATAAGGAAGAGGAATATGGCCAATTGTAGGTAGTAAATCGGCTGTAAAGACCAAAGTTTTGCCTTGGTAATTTACTTTGGGCAACATTTGCTTTTCGGTGTGCCCATCTGCAAAAATCACCTCAAAACCTACTTGATTTTTAGGTTGCTCACCTATAAAATGTAACTGTCCGCTTTGTTCAATCGGCAAAATATTTTCTTTTAAAAATGATGCTTTTTCACGCGCATTAGGTTTAATAGCCCAATTCCAATGAGATTCATTACTCCAAACCCTAGCATTTTTAAAAGTTGGCAAATATGCTGTTTTATCTTTATTCCATTGAATTACACCTCCGCAGTGGTCAAAGTGTAAATGAGTTAAAAAAACATCGGTAATATCGCGACGATGAAACCCGAGCTTTGCCAATGATCCATCTAGTGTAAAGTCACCAAAAAGATGGTAGTAAGAAAAAAATTTTTCGGACTGCTTATTGCCCAAACCAGCATCGATCAAAATCAATCTGTTTCCATCTTCAACAAGCATACAACGCATGCTCATATTGATTAAATTATCAGCATCCGCAGGATTGGTTTTTTGCCAAATAGTTTTAGGAACAACTCCAAACATAGCACCTCCATCTAATTTAAAATTTCCCGTTTCAATAGGATATATTTGCATAATTCTCAGGGTTTATATTTCTTTATTTGTCATTTTGTAAACTTAATACTCTATTTTTAATACTTGCTTTTTTTAGCTAAACTTAGGTAACTATACAAAAAAAAACGAATTGACCAGCAAATTCAACCAGCAAGTGTAAATTTTGATTTTTTGTAAATATATTGATAAAAAACTTCTTTAAGGGTTTTATAATTCAGTTTTTTTATAGGCTTGTTATTGAAAAACTCTACAACGTTCTATTATTCTTTGTTTTGGTATATTGTCAAGGATTTTGTTTTTTAGAAAATATTGTCTTATTAGCTCATAAATGCAAAGATTTGATTTTTTTTAGCAATTACTTGCAATAACAATTAAACCTAGAATAATCAAAAAAAAATTAAAAGATTTTAAAATTTTTCTAACGAATTGTTATCTTTGCCTGAATTTAATATAAAAAAGCTTTAAAGGCAATAAAAATATCTGTAATTAAGTGTTCAATGAGTTTATATTTAAAAATAATTTTTTTTTAGAAATTTACTCTATCTGCTAAAAAAAAATTATTGTGAAACAATTAATAAAATATTACAAATATTAAAAAATCATTCTAAAAAAATAAAAATGGATGCACAAAAAGTCGATATGTTTATCATGTCAAATGGGAAATACTTTGAAAGTCATGAAATCATTAATATCAGAGACAAGTTGCTAACACTTGATGAATCAAAATGGACAGCTTTATCGATTGCTCAATTTAAAGATCCAACAACTACGCTTATAGTGTCGCTCTTAGCAGGTAGCCTTGGAATAGACAGATTTATGATTGGCGATACAGGACTTGGAGTTGCTAAGCTTTTAACTTGTGGAGGATTTGGTATTTGGACAATTATTGACTGGTTTATGATTCAAAAAGCAACAAAAGAAAAAAATATCGAAAAAATTCAAAAATTGTTAAATAGCAGTGTTATCATTAAAACAAATTACAATTAACCTGAATAATGGGGGTACACATTTAATTAAACAAAGCATAATTAATAATTTTAAATAATAATTCTAAAAAGCAATAATAAAAAAATGGGTACACAAAAAGTCGATATGTTTATCACGTCAAACGGGAAGTACTTTGAAAGTAATCAAATCAATAATATCAGAGACAAACTACTAGCACTTGACGAATCAAAATGGGCAAGCTTGTCAACTATACAATTCAAAAACCCAGCAACTACCTTTATAATATCATTTTTTTTGGGAGGGCTTGGAGTTGATAGGTTTACAATTGGCGATACAGGACTTGGAGTTGCTAAACTTTTAACTTGTGGAGGACTTGGTGTTTGGTCAATTATTGACTTATTTATAATTAAAAAAGCAACACGAGAAAGAAATGCTAAAAAAATTGGGCAACTTTTAAATTAATAGTCAATGGCACTTAGAAAGAGTAAACTGTATGCTACATTACTTGTGTTATGTTTAACGGGATATGCTTGGCTTTATTTTAACATTGAAAAAAGCTTAGTTAAATCAACCAAAGTGTGTTTAATAAATTACCTAGCAAATATACCCTGTTTTTCTTGTGGCTCTACTCGTTCAGTTATTTCACTTGCTAAGGGCAACTTTGTCAAAGCCATTAGCATTAATCCAATGGGTGTGCTAATTGCTGTAATTATGCTCTTTGCTCCTGTTTGGATAATTTTAGATATAATAACGAAAAAAAGCACCTTATTTTATTTTTATCAAAAAGCAGAGGCTTTTATAGCAAAACCAAAACATGCAATTCTATTGATATTTATTGTTGTAATAAACTGGATTTGGAATATTCAAAAAAAATTATGATACATATAAAAAAATTTAGTTATAAACCCAGTGAAGATGAAACAGAAACAGCCTCAAACAGCTATATAATGTCGTTAATTGCAATTATTGTAGGGCTTCCACTGCCAATTGTAAACCTTATAGCTACATTAATATTTTACTTAGGTAATTTAAAATCGACAAAATTTGTTCGATGGCACTGTACTCAAGCATTATTATCACAGTTATCCATGCTTTTAATTAACAGTTTTGCTTTTTGGTGGACCATATCAATAATCTTAACAGAACAAACAATAACTAATAAATATCTCGCTTACCTAATTACAGCAATAGCTTTCAACCTAACTGAATTTATAGCAACTGTGTACACGGCTATACAAACAAGAAAAGGAATACATGTTGAATGGTGGTTGTATGGCAGGCTAACAAACTTAATTCTTAAATCTAAATCATGAGAAAGATTGTTATTCAAGGCACTTTAACAATTCTTCTATTTATCGGCATTTGGTTTGCCCTAACGCAAATAAACTGGATTAAAGTTTTTAAAGTTCAAAATATAACTGACAAAACAGAACAAAAATTAGGTGAACTTATTTTAGAGGTTTTAAAAAAAACAGAAAAAGAAAATAAAAACACCTATGTAGCAAAATCAATAGACAGTATTTTAACCCGTATTTGTAAGGCAAATAATATCGACAAAAAAACATTAAAAATTCATGTCTTTGACAAGGATAATATCAATGCTTTTGCTCTGCCAAATGGACATTTAATTATTTATAGTGGTCTTGTATTAAATTCGGACAATCAAGGAGAGTTAGCTGGAGTTATTTGCCATGAAATTGCACATATTAAGCTAAATCATGTAATTAAAAAGCTAATCAAAGAAATTGGACTTTCAGTTTTAATTTCAATAACAACAGGTAGTGGCGCAACAGAAGTTATAAAAAAAATAGCAAAAATACTCTCTTCATCGGCCTTTGATAGAAGCCTAGAAAAAGAAGCAGACCTAAAAGCGGTTGATTATATGATAGAAGCAAAAATAGATCCAGAATCATTTGCTAATTTTCTCTACAAGTTATCGAGCAAAGAACACGAGGCAGTAAAGTATTTGTCGTGGATTAACACACATCCTGATTCAAAAAAAAGAGCAGCCTATATAATTGATTACAGTAAAGATAAGGCCACAAGCTACAAGCCCATTTTATCTATACAAACCTGGAATAGGTTAAAGGAAGAATTAAAAAACTAGCTCTGTAATAAAACAAACCACAATCGCTTATTTACACCAATTTATAAAAAACACCTTGCTTAAAAAGCTAGGTTTTATAAAGTAACTTATATTTTGCTTAAGTTTATACATTTTTCTATCAAAGTAATGATTAATGTTTTTAAAATAAAGCAGCCCAACTTCCCAAATAAAACCCTATTCTTTTACTCAGTTTCTATGCCTTTGTAGGCTTTGATAATTTTTTTAACCAAACTATGCCTAATCACATCTTTGTCATCTAGATAAACTTGAGCAATACCGTCAATATCTTTTAAGGCTAAAAGAGCTTCCTTTAAACCCGAAACTTGTTTTTTAGGCAAGTCAATTTGTCCAGGATCGCCAGTTATAATAAATTTAGCACTCTTGCCCATACGTGTTAAAAACATTTTCATTTGAGCATGAGTAGTATTTTGGGCTTCATCTAAAATTACAAAAGCCTGATCTAGCGTTCTACCTCTCATAAAAGCTAAGGGAGCAATTTGTATGGTTCCATTTTCAATATAGGTTTGCAGTTTTTCATGGGCTATCATATCTCTTAACGCATCGTATAAAGGTTGGATATAAGGGTCTAGTTTCTCTTTTAAATCACCTGGTAAAAAGCCTAGATTTTCGCCCGATTCAACAGCAGGTCTGGTTAAAATTATTCTTTTTACTTGTTTGTCTTTTAAAGCCTTAACAGCTAAAGCTACCGCTGTATAAGTCTTTCCCGTTCCTGCCGGACCAACAGCAAACAACATATCGTGATGCTCCATCAAAGATACCATCTTTCGCTGATTTAAGGTTTCGGGTCTTATTAATTTACCACTAAAACCATGTACTAAAACATCGCTGTGCTTTCCACCTCTATTGAGTTCTTCCTCCTTTTCTGTTGAGGTTAAAATACGCTCTATACTATTTTCATCCAACCTATTGTATTTGTTAAAATATTTAATAAGCATCTCTAGGCGCATTTCAAACTCGTCTAGTATATCGGGTTCACCGTAAACTTTTAAGTAATTTCCTCTAGCAACTATTTTTATTTTAGGAAAATACCTTGTAAGTTGAGAAATAGTGCTATTTTGAGTGCCAAAAAAATCGTTTGGATTAATTTCTGTTAATTCAATAATACGTTCGTTCAAATGCCTTAATCGTTTAAGATTATTACGTCTAAAAGTAATCATTATTTTTAACGAATTGCTTAGTTTTGTTTTAATTTTTTTCACAAAGTAATTAACAAGCACTCGAGCAAATGTCTATCATCACCTTAACTACAGATTTTGGAATAAAAGACCACTTTGTGGGTGCTGTTAAAGGAGCTTTATACCTTGCCTTGCCCAACACTAAAATTGTCGATATTAGCCACAATATATCTCCTTTTAATATAGTTGAAACTGCTTATATACTCAAAAATGCTTACAAAAATTTTCCGAACAATACCATACATATAGTAGGGGTTGATACAGAATTAAGTGAAGAAAACAAGCACTTGGCATTGAAATTAAACAACCAGTATTTTATATGCCCTGATAACGGTTTAATATCAATGATAGCCTCTGAAACTAAAATAAAAAAAATTGTACAAATCACTATTTACAATGAAGTTAAAACTAGCTTCCCTGTTTTAAACGTTTTTGTAAAAGTAGCAGCCCATATAGCCAAAGGAGGTAGTTTAAACGAATTAGGTAAAGAAATTTACAATTACAAAAAACTAGTTGAAATTAAACCAAAGGTCAATGAAGAGCAAACAGTAATCAAAGGAGGTGTTATTTATATTGATAATTATGGCAATATAATTACCAATATCAAAAAAAAGCTATTTACAAGCATAGGCAAAGGCAGAAGCTTTAGCATAAAAGCAGGTAAATACAGCTTTGAAAAGGTTTTTAATTGTTATAATGAAATAGTTAACTATTCCTTACCCAAAGAAAAAAGGCAGTACGATGGCGAAAAGCTAGCTGTTTTTAACTCTGAAGGATATTTAGAAATAGCCATCTACAGAAGCAATAAAGAAACCTTAGGCAGCGCCTCTACCTTGCTTGGTTTAAAATATCAAGATACCGTTAGGGTTGAATTTAAAAGCAATAACAGTGCTGATTTTAAAGACATAAACTCAAAACTGTACTTGTAGTTAGATAAAGGTAAACAACACAATACTAAGTCAGTATTTAATGAGTTTTAACAAAAAACAAACATATACCAAACTCCAATAAATGCCGTTTATTAAGAATTACAAGCGTCTAAAATATACAAATATCTAAATAAAGGCATCAAAAATTTGTGTTGAACAAGTCAATACTGTACTTTATAGAACAGCAATTAAGCGTTTGAACTAAATTTATTTTATTAAAAACAAACAAAACTGTGCTTTCAATTTTAAAAAAAGAATTTAATTTATTTTTTGCATCTCCAGTTGCCTATTTGATTATTGGAGTTTATTTGATGGTAAATGGGCTTTTTTTATGGATCTTAAAAAGCGATTTTAATATAATTAACGCAGGCTTTGCCGATTTAAATAGCTATTTTTATTTAGCGCCTTGGTTGTTTTTATTTTTAATACCAGCTTTGAGCATGAAAAGTTTTGCTGATGAGTTTGCCAGCGGAACCATTGAGATTTTAAAAACCCAACCTCTGAGTAATTGGCAAATTGTTTTGGGCAAATACTTTGCCTGTCTGCTTTTAATACTTATTGCTGTTTTGCCAACAACAAGCTATATTTACACCCTTAGTCAATTGGCAGAACCTTTAGGGGATATAGATATAGGAAGTATCACAGGATCTTATCTCGGGCTTGTATTTCTCGCCTTGAGCTATACCTCAATCGGTGTATTTACCTCGTCGCTGTCAAACAATCAAATAGTTGCTTTTACAAGCTCGGTTCTTATCAGTTTTATTTTATACACAGGAGTAGAAACACTTGGAGATTCAGTTGGAAATATTGGATATTTTATAAAGCAAATAAGCATTTACACTCATTATAAAAATATTAGTAGAGGAATTGTTGATACCCGCGATATTTGTTATTTTTTGAGTCTAAGTTTTTTCTTTCTATTTATCACAAAACAACAGCTTGATGCTAAATAAAAACACACAACATCTAGTTTTACTCATCGCCATATTGCTTGTATTAAATTTGCTAAGCGGAAGTTTTTACAAACGATTTGACCTGACGCAAGACAAGCGTTATACCCTATCGAAGGTAAGCAAATCACTGCTCGATAAAATAGAAAAACCCTTGCTAATTAAAGTGTATTTAAAAGGAGAGCTTCCACCTGAATTTAAACGATTGCAAATTGAAACCCGTCAATTTTTAGATCAGCTAAAAGCCCATAACAAGCATGTAAGTTTCAAAATTATAAAACCCAACAACACAGAGAAACTTATAAAAAAAGGACTGCTGCCAAGTCAACTCAGCATTGAAGAAAACGGAAAGCTGTCAAAAATAATTATTTTCCCTTGGGCAACAATAAGCTACTCAAATAAAACCGAACTGGTTTCCCTTCTCCCCGACACCAGTTTTAAAACCCAAAATGCGCAACTTCAACACGCTGTTGAAAAGCTAGAATACTCATTTGCAAATGCCCTAAGTGCTGTTTTAAATACCGATAAACAAAAAATTGCAGTACTCAAAGGAAATGGTCAATTAAAAGATACTTATTTATACAGTATTTTATCTTCTTTAAAAAGCAAATATAAGTTAGCTAAATTTAACTTAGACAGTGCTGAACTAAAGCCGAGAGAAACCCTACACAAATTAAACCAATACAATTTAATTTTTATAGCAAAGCCCACTGAGCAATTTACAGAAAAAGAAAAACTTGTTTTAGACCAATTTACCACCAACGGAGGCAATAGCATTTGGATGATAGACAACAATTACTCAGATACTGATAGCCTGTACAAAGAAGGAAAAATGATGGCATTTCCTCGCAATTTAAACCTAACCGACCTCCTTTTTAGTTATCAAATAAGAATTAACAACAAACTTGTACAAGACCTAAACAGTGCTAAAATACCACTAGCAACTGGAAATATAGGCAATCAAACCCAATACCAGCATCTCAACTGGTTTTATTACCCTTTAGTAAGCGGAAATCCAAATCATCCCATCACCCAAAACATAGCTCCTGTACGCTTTCAATTTAGCACTCAAATTGATCTGCTAAAAGGTGGTATTAAAAAAACTCCTTTGCTAGTTTCATCTAAATTGAGCAAAAAGGTAGGAACGCCAACTTTTATTCAACTAAGTAGCATAGCTAAAAAAATAGAAAAAAAACAATACACAGGTAAGCCTGAGTTATTAGGGGTATTACTAGAAGGCAAATTTACCTCAGCTTATAAAAACAGAGTTAAACCCTTTAAATTAACCAACTTTTCTTCTGATAAAAAACAAAGTAAAATGATTGTAATTGCCGACGGCGATTTGGCAAAAAATGACCTGCTTAAAGGTAAGCCCTTTGACTTATCAAAAGATAAATGGAGTGGAGAGCACTACGGAAACAAAGACTTTTTAATAAATGCGATAGACTATATGCTAGGCAACACAGAACTAGTTAATTTGCGAAACAAAACACTGCAAATAAAACTTATAAACAAACAAAAAGCTTATACAGAGAAACGCTATTGGCAACTTTACAACACAACACTTCCCCTAGGGTTTTTATTGATTTTTGCCCTTGTCTTTACTTACTACCGAAAAAGAAAATATACAGTTTAATAGCTCTAATAACACTGCAGTTAACCAATGCCGTTTTTGCCTTTAAAAATATTACAAATAGTATTTAGCACCCGCTAAAAAAACGCTATTTTTCAAGTTGTATTTATCAGTTGCTAAAAATTGTCAAATTATCTAATTGATTTGTACCTTTGGTTTTTTTTAATTTATCTTAAAAAGATAGCCATGCAATTATCAGAACAAGAAAAAGTGCGCAGGGAAAAACTCAATAAACTAAGGCAGTTAGGCATTGACCCTTATCCAGCAAATTTATATCCATTAAACACTAATTCAAAAGCTATTAAAAACAATTTTAAGGAAGGAAAGCAAGTTGTAATTGCTGGTAGATTAATGTCTAGGCGCATTCAAGGCAAAGCCTCATTTGCTGAACTTCAAGACAGTTTTGGAAAAGTGCAAGTTTACTTTAACAGAGATGAAATTTGCCAAACAGAAGACAAAGCCTTGTACAATGAGGTTTACAAAAAATTATTAGATATAGGTGATTTCATCGGAGTTCAAGGAGTGTTGTTTAACACTCAAGTAGGAGAAAAAACAGTTATGGTTAAAAAGTTTAGCTTGCTCAGCAAGTCATTAAAGCCATTGCCACTGCCCAAGATAGATTCTGAGGGTAACACCTATGACGACTTTGCTGACCCCGAGTTGCGCTACCGCCAACGCTATGCCGATTTGGTTGTAAACTCACACATAAAACAAGTGTTTATCAAGCGCAGCAAGCTGTTTAATGCCATGCGAGAGTTTTTTAACAATCAAGGCTATATTGAAGTAGAAACTCCTATTTTGCAGAGCATTCCAGGCGGTGCAGCTGCAAAACCATTTATAACACATCACAATGCCCTAAATATTCCGTTGTATATGCGCATAGCCAACGAGCTGTATTTAAAACGTTTAATAATAGGGGGCTTTGACGGAGTATACGAATTTTCAAAAAATTTTCGCAATGAAGGCATGGACAGAACACACAACCCCGAGTTTACAGCCATGGAAATTTACGTAGCCTACAAAGACTACAATTGGATGATGACCTTTACCGAAAACTTATTAGAGCACTGCGCCCTAACTGTAAATGGAACAACTAAAGTTAAATTTGGAGAACATGAAATAGACTTTAAGGCGCCTTATCCAAGAGTTAGCATGACTAGTTCTATTAAACTTTTTACAGGCTTTGATATAAGTGGAAAAAATAAAAATGAAATTAAACAAATAGCCGAATCTATAGGCATAGAAATTGATCAAACTATGGGTAAAGGAAAGCTAATTGACGAAATTTTTGGTCAAAAATGCGAACCAAACTATATACAACCCACCTTTATTACCGATTATCCAAAAGAGATGTCGCCTTTGAGCAAAGAACACAGAACTAACCCTAGCTTAACAGAACGATTTGAATTAATGGTTTGCGGTAAAGAAATAGCCAATGCCTATTCTGAACTAAACGACCCTATTGACCAGCGCGAGCGCTTTGAAGCTCAATTAAAACTCAGTGAAAAAGGAGATGAGGAAGCGAGTAATTTTATAGATCAAGACTTTTTAAGAGCTCTAGAGTACGGAATGCCACCAACTGCTGGCTTGGGTATTGGCATGGATAGACTAATTATGTTTTTAACCAACAGTTCCTCTATACAAGAAGTTCTGTTTTTCCCTCAAATGAAGCCAGAATCAAATCACATTTATTTAAGTGATGAAGAAAAGCAAATAATACGTATTTTAAAACAACACAGCACTATGCCCTTAAAACAGTTAAAGGAAAGCATTAAATTGAGCAATAAAAAATGGGATAAGGCATTTAAAAATTTGATTAACAGTAATTTAGCTAAAATTGAAAAAACAGAAGAACACTTGTTGGTAAAAATTATTTAACATAGTTGGGTTTGCTTATTTTTTAATCAATTGCCTTAAAATTGCGTACTTAAAACGATATATTAAAACTTCTAAACTATATAATGGCAGATAGGTTTTGGCAAAATTCAATCAGTAAAATAAAAAAACACAAAATTGGTTTTATCAGTTTATCATATATTTTTTTATGTGGATTTGTAGCAGTGTTTTGCTATTTTTTAGCTCCAGATAACAGCAGTAATGCCAATCAAATGAAGCTCGAAATTCATTCAAAGGCACCGGGCTTTAGGGTCAAAATGCTAGAAATTCCATCTAGCGCAGGCAACAATACTAGCAGTTTTTTTAAACAATTAATTTACGGAAAAGAAAACAAACCAGTTCAAATTCCTATAAAGTCTTATAATGTAAAAGGCAATAAACTAGAAATTATTAGCTATGCTGATGGCTTAGTGAAAGCCTATCCACTATCTATTTTTAAAAATAACCCAAGAGCTTATATAAAAGACAAAACTTTTTGGCTTGGCACTGACAAATACGGGAGAGATCTATTAAGTCGTTTGTTAATAGGTACAAGAATTTCATTTTTTATAGGATTTATTGCTGTTTCTATATCTTTAATAATAGGCTTGCCAATAGGAGCTATTGCGGGCTATTTTGGAGGTAAAACAGACACTTTCATTATGTGGCTTATCAATATAACATGGTCAATACCTACACTGCTTTTAGTTATTGCCCTTAGTTTAGCCTTAGGTAAAGGCTTGTGGCAGGTTTTTACAGCAGTAGGCTTAAGTATGTGGGTTGAAGTAGCTAGAGTAGTAAGAGGTCAATTAATAACTGCCAAACAACAACAATATGTAGAAGCAGCTAAGGCGCTGGGATTTTCAAACTTCAGGATTATCTTTAAACACATTTTACCTAATATTTACACTCCATTACTTGTTATATCTGCTGCTAACTTTGCAGCTGCTATATTAATTGAAAGCGGTTTGAGCTTTTTAGGTATTGGCGCACAACCTCCCAGTCCCTCTTGGGGAGTTATTATTAAAAATCACTACAACTACATAGTGCTTGGCAAGCCCTTTTTAGCCTTAATCCCTGGTTTAGCCATTATGAGCTTAGTTATGGCTTTTATGCTTTTAGGCAATACTCTAAGGGATATTTTAGCTGTTAAGCACTAGTGTAATTTGCAAAAATCACAGTCCACAAAAGCCTAGTTATAGTAAATAAACTAGCTCACAAAGTTTTGGCAATTAAAAACGTTTAAAAAATAGCTAAAAAATGGTCAGGACAGCCTTCTTACTCCTTGACTAATAACTCCCTAATAGGATAAGATATTCAATCCTATTAAGGAGTTGTAATAATCACCAAAAAACATTAAATACTTTCAATTATATTGTTTAAAACACTGCTGGGTCGCATTACGGCATTTGCTAGTTTATCATCGGGTTGATAATATCCCCCAATATTAGCTGCTTTGCCTTGAACTTCATTTAACTCATTAACAATAAGGCTCTCGTTAGTAGCCAAGTCTTGTGCTACTTTGCTAAATATGGCTTTTAGCTGCCCGTCTTTATTTTGATTAGCCAAAGCTTCTGCCCAGTAAAGAGCTAAGTAAAAATGCGAACCACGATTGTCTAGCTCTCCCGTTTTTCTGGACGGACTTTTTTTGTTTTCTAATAATTTTTCTGTAGCCTTATCTAGAGTATCAGCCAGTATTTTTGCTTTAGCATTATTATTGTTATCGGCTAAGTGCTGTAGAGAAACTGCTAATGCCAAAAATTCTCCTAACGAATCCCAGCGCAGGTGATTTTCTTCAACCAACTGCTCTACGTGCTTGGGAGCAGATCCCCCAGCACCTGTTTCAAACAAACCACCACCTTTAATTAAAGGAACTATTGAAAGCATCTTTGCTGAGGTTCCAAGTTCTAGAATAGGAAACAAATCGGTTAAATAATCGCGTAAAACATTTCCTGTTACTGATATAGTATCTTTACCAGCCTTAATCCTTTTTAAGGTGTATTTAGCAGCTTCAATTGGAGATAGTATAATCAATTCCAAGCCTTGAGTGCAGTGGTTTCCTAAATATATTTTTATTTTTTTGATAATTTCAGCATCATGAGCCCTTTCTTTATTTAGCCAAAAAACAGCTGGAGTGTTGGCTCTTTTAGCTCTTTTTAGGGCTAATTTAATCCAATCCTGTATTGGGGTATCTTTAGTTTGGCACATTCTCCAAATATCTCCTTGTTCAACTGCGTGCTCAATTAGCACTTCTGAGTCAGCATTAATTATCTGAACTATTCCGTTTTCGGGTATTTCAAAAGTTTTATCGTGAGACCCATACTCTTCTGCCTTTTCAGCCATTAAGCCAACATTTGATACAGTTCCCATAGTACTGGGATCAAAAGCACCATTATTTTTACAAAAATCAATTGTTTCCTGAAATACTCCAGCATATGAACTGTCGGGTATTACAGCTTTAGTATCTTGTTGTTTCCCGTATTTATTCCACATTTTACCAGAAGTGCGAATCATAGCAGGCATAGAAGCGTCAATAATTACATCCGAAGGAACGTGCAAATTACTAATCCCTTTGTCAGAATTAACCATAGCCAAATCAGGATTGTTTGTATAAGCAGTATCTATATCAGACAAAATCTCAAATTTTTTTTCGTCGCTAAGCTGCTCCAAATTATTAATTAGGTTGCCAAAACCACTGTTAATATCTACTCCAATTTCTTTAAAAATTTTACCGTGCTTAGCAAAAACATCTTTAAAAAAAGCCTTTACCGCCAAACCAAATATTACAGGATCAGAAACTTTCATCATAGTGGCTTTTAAGTGTAGAGAAAAAAGTACTCCTTTTTCTTTGGCATCCTTGATTTGCTGGTCTAAAAAAGCACTTAATTTTTTCTTGCTCATAAGCGCAGCATCAATAATTTCACCACTTTGTAAAGCAAAGCTTTCTTTTAATATTTTTACATCTCCTTTTGCATTTAAAAAAACAATTTTTACACTGGTGGCATTTTCAATAGTAACTGACTTTTCTGTATGAGCAAAGTCGCCGTTGTCCATGCTTGCTACGTGGGTTTTTGAATCAGAACTCCAAACACCCATAGGGTGAGGGTTTTTTTTGGCGTAATTTTTAACCGCCTTTGGTGCTCGTCTGTCAGAATTTCCTTCTCTTAAAACAGGGTTTACTGCCGAGCCTTTTATTTTGTTATAGCGATCTAAAATGGCTTTTTCTCGGTCAGTATCTGCATTTTCAGGATAATCGGGTAATGTATAGCCTAGTGCTTGCAGTTCTTTAATAGCTGCTTTTAATTGGGGTAATGATGCAGATATATTGGGTAACTTTATTATATTGGTTTGTGGTTTAGTAGCCAGCATTCCAAGCAAAGCTAAGGCATCTTCAACAGGTTGTTTATCAGTTAAAAAATCAGAAAAACTGGCTAAAATACGACCTGCTAACGAAATGTCTTTAAGTTCTATTTCTATGTTCGATGATTTAGTAAAAGCTCTTACTATAGGTAAAAGCGAACGAGTAGCTAAGGCAGGAGCCTCGTCGGTTTTTGTGTAAATAATCTTGGTTTTTTTCATTAGTAAAAATTAATAATTTTGAAGTACAGCAAATTTATAAAGAAACCAACAATTTATTAGTGCATTATTCTTATTAATTAGTCTATTTTAATGAATATATGATAATTATTTGACTCTATTGTGCCAATTTGTTATCAACATAATTAAAAACCTCTATCTTTTTTAGCTTTTTAAGCTAGCTAGTAGTAACTTGCGAGCTAAGCTTTAAAAACAAGCTGATAAAAGCTGTAAAAACAATATTAAGCTTTCAAATTTATATACATTTAAATCTTTTTGTTGCGTATTTGAACTGTAAAATTTACTTTCGCTATATGCGAATAGATATTATAACCGTACAACCCAATTTATTAAAAAGCCCGTTTGAAAATTCAATAATTAAAAGGGCTGTTAAAAAAAAATTGGCAGATATTTACCTACACGACCTTCGTGAATATGGCTTAGGAAATTATCGTCAAATAGACGACTATCCCTATGGAGGTGGTGCTGGCATGGTGCTGATGGTTAAACCCATTGCCAACTGCATTGAAAGTTTGCAAGCAGAACGCACTTATAATGATGTTATTTATATGACCCCTGATGCTAAAACTTTAAATCAAGCTACTGCTAACAGTTTATCGCTTAAAGAAAATATCATTATTTTAACAGGGCACTACAAGGGAGTTGACCAACGTGTACGCGACAAATATATAACCAAAGAAATTTCTATAGGCGATTACGTGCTAACTGGAGGTGAGTTGGCAGCAGCTGTTCTTTGCGATGCCATTATACGATTAATCCCTGGGGTTTTGGGAGATGAAACCTCTGCCCTTACTGATTCTTTTCAAGACAATTTATTAGCACCTCCTATATATACCAGACCTGCTAGCTTTAAAGGAATGGAAGTTCCTGAGATACTTTTACTAGGTAATTTTCAAAAAATAGAGCAGTGGAGAATTGAACAAGCCTTTGAGCGCACAAAACAAATTCGTCCAGATTTGCTAAACAAAAAATCTGATAATAAAACCATTTAATAAATACTTCTTTGACCGTAATATTAAATACCCTAGCACTTTATGCTAAAAAACACCCTGTATTAAGCATTGCATTTGGCTTTCAATTATTTAGATTTGTGTTACTCCCCTTTATGGGTCTAATGCCTCAAGATGCTTATTATTATTTATACGGAGAAAACTTGTCTTTATCCTATTTTGATCACCCTGGCATGATAGGCTATATGTTAATCTTATTTAGCTATTTGTTTGGCAAAACTGTTTTTAGCTTAAAGCTAGCCAATTTTGTATGTACCACTCTAACCTTAATTAGCTTTTACAAGCTCAGCAAGTTGTTTTTATCAAAGCAAAAAATACAGCGGAGTTTTGTAATGCTAGTTTCAAGTCTTTTTATTTCCGTTTTATCGTTTAATTCAACCCCCGATGTGCCTTTGCTTTTGTTTTGGTCTTTAAGCATTTTAACCTTGTACAAGGCTGTTTTTGAAAATAAAAAACCATATTGGATATACAGCGGAATTGCCATGGGTTTGGCTTTTAACAGCAAGTACAGCGCCTTGCTTTTGCCCATAGGATTTTTGATATTTATCTTTATTTCAAATAAATACAGAAAATTTTTGCTATCGCCCTGGCTTTGGGCTTCGCTAGTTATTTTTGTCACAACAGCCTTTCCTGTTTGGTGGTGGAATTACCAAAACAATTTTGCTTCTTTTGCATTTCAATCATTGAATCGAACAGAGTCAATTTCAAAATTTAATTTTAATCCAAAATTTTTCCTCGGAACCCTTGCCCATCAATTAATATTATTACTACCCGTATTATTTTATCTCTTTGTAATTTTTAGCTTTAAATATATTAAAAGAATTCTGATAAGGCTAAAATTACCAAGTTCAAAAACACTTTTTTTGCTAGCTTTTTTTGCTCCTACTTTTATAGGATTTATGCTTCTTAGCCCATTTTACTGGGTGAAAATAAATTGGTTGATGCCTTCTTATATAACAGGCGTTATCTTAGCAGGCATGTTTATAAGCAAAAAAATGCTGAAAGTGCAACTTATATGCTCAACAGTGCTACATTTACTCCTAGCTATACAAGTTGTTTTTTATTTGATGCCAGTTAAAAGCGATGATACTTGGATAGGATGGGAGGAGTTAGCAACAGCTACAAAGGAGCTAAAAAAAGAACATCCTTATTCATTTATTTTTTCTGATGACAGCTATAAAACTAGTGCTGCCTTAAACTTTTTTTTAAACGAAAAAGTGTATGCTCAAAATATTATTGGAAAACGGGCACTGCATTTTGATTATTTGGGAGATGACCTAACAGTTTTAAATGGCAAAAATGCCTTATTTATTGACTCTGACCCACAATTTAAGGATAGAAAAAAGAAAAATAAAATAAGTCAAAACTTAAAAAAACATTTTTTAAAAATAACTGAACTCAAACCAATACTTATTTTAAAAAACGGAAAAGCAATCAGAAAATTTTGGGTTTTTTACTGCGAAAACTACAAGTTTAATCCTTAAGCAATTTGTACAAAAAAAACCACTTAACTACTTTGTTGTTTCTAGTTATAGGGAAAGATTTTAGCAACTCGTACTCTTTGTATTTATCGGTATAAACCTCAGCAGGGTGTTGGTAATTTCTGCTATCGGTAATATACAAAAACTCTTTTTGAGTCTTTGTGTTTGCAAGTGAGTTGTTAATCCAATGATATTTGTGTATTTTGTGCAAGTCGCCCACAACATATACTTTCATTGAGTTGGGTCGAGCAATATAATAGTCAATATGAGCGGCTGGATACCATTTATTACACACTATATACAGTTGTTTTAAACCGCTGTTTTCTAAATAAGAAGAAAGTTTATCAGATGCCTGTTTCCAGCCATATATATCCATCAAAGGATCTTTTCTTCCCAAAAGTTCTTTACTTGCATTTTGCTCAACAGGTAAAAACCAACCCTTATTTATCTCAAATGAGGCAAAGACAAGCACTATATATAAAAACAGCAATCCAATTAGGCTATTGCGTATAATATTTTTTTTGCGATGAATATACAAGGCTAGCAAAGGCAAAATATTTATATAAGATACGCCCGACCAATGAGGTAAAGTGCTTTTGTAGAGTGACAGATAAATTGTTGTAAAAATTAAGGGAAGGGAAAACAAAAAAAACAATCCTAAAATTTGCTTTTGCACTGTAAATTTTTTTTTCAATACAGCGAACAGCATCCCAATAAATAAAACAAAAATATAGGGATTATTGTATAGGCATTGACCTATGAGTTCTTGCAAAAAAGAGTCCTTATTAAACGACAAGCTAAACAAGGCAACTCTGTTGTTGTGAAACTTATAGCTGATAAAGTTGTTTTGAAAATTCCAATAAAAAATTAGTGCCACAGCAACTGTAGGAAATAAAAATGCCAAGTAAAAAACTCTTTCTTTTAACCATTTTCTATTTATAAACACAACGTATAAAACCACACCTAACAACAAAAAAACAGCCTGATATTTTGAATATAACGCACAGCCTATAAACACAAAGGCCAACAGCAATTTTTTTCTATTTTCTTTTGATGGATTAAGCGGTAGAGCTTGCATCAAAAAATAAAAACTCAACAACCAAAAAAGCAATAGTGGAGAATCGGGCAAAATAAAGGTTCCAGAAATTACTAACCCATAAATATTTAAATTGTAAAGTATAACAGCTAAAAAACCCAAACGTTCATCTTTTATATTTTTAGCTATTAAAAAGATGATAAACATATTTATGCTCGCGGGAATAACAGCCGATAGCCTAATTGCTAATTCACTGTCAAAAAATAAGTTAAATGTAAAAAATTGAATAAAAAAACCTATAAATGGAGGGTGATCAAAATGACTGATATCTGGGTATTTTGCATACAACCAGTAATACACTTCATCATTGCCAAATTCGAGTTTTGCCGCTAAAAATAATCTGACAAAAGTGCTTAAAAGTATAAGTGCTATACTTGCTTTTTTATATGTAATTTTAGTTGTTGTAATTTGCTGCACGCCGTTTTGAAATTAAATTAATTTTATAACCAGCATTAGTTTATTGTATATTGTAAGCCAATTTCATTTAACAAATCCGCATAATCAAAAGTAATGCTTTTTTTTACACAAATAGCAGAGCTACAAACGCTTTAACAACTATTGTCAATATATTAAACCGCTCAAATTAAAAATTTAATGTACTCTTTTAACTTTGTAAAACAATGCTGTACTTATAAAGCCTATAAAAATTCCCAAAAGAGAGCCAAATAAAACATCGATTAAAAAATGCTGAGATAGGTATATACGAGAAAAACCAGCAATTAAAGCTAAAAATACCCAAATATATTGCAATTTGTCTTTAGCAAAATACAAACACAAAATACTAAACACAGCAAATGCTGTAGTGGTATGACCCGAAGGAAACGTATTCCACATAGCCATTTTAACTCCGCTTACCAAATGCAAAACCTCTTCTCCTAGAGCACCAACAGGTCTAGGTATTCCTCTAAATATTAGTTTTTTAAAAAAATGAGTAAATAAAAGAGTAAGCAAACCGCTAACCAAAAAAACCAATGCCATTTTGCGCTTTACAAACAAGAAAATTAAGCCCAGAAATGCAAATATTAATCCATCACCTAAATAGGTTGCATATTTAAAAAAAAAGTCAAAAAAAGAAGTGTGAAATTGATTAATATAAAGATGAAGTGAAAATTTGTTAAAAACAGAAACCAATAATAAAGAACTTGTAAAAAAAATTCCGTATACAATGCAAATAGGTTTCTTAACGGCAAAAGCTAAATTGACGAAAACTAGTTTTAGTTTGTTTAAAACAAGCAAAGACCTAATTGCGTTGCTTATTTTTGAAATATATGCTGTATTCATAATTAATTTTGTGATTTAGAGAAATTTACCTGATCTTTGTTTACAAATTTATTAAAAAAAATTTAACTAAATATAAATTTATTTATGCTTATCATTTGTTGTTATATCGATAAGATAGCTTAAAAAATCATCCGTAAATAAGTGTGTATTTTAGTTTATTTAAAGATAAAAAAGTGTAAATTTGCACTCACAAAATCAACCTCTGACGAAAACCGTGAATGTTGCTTTTTCAAATCATAAAATTTATAAAATGGAATCTCTAGTTAAATTTGTGCAAGATGAGTTTGTAGTAAAAAAAGAATTACCCAAATTTGCCGCAGGTGATACTATAACGGTATTTTACGAAATTAAGGAAGGAAACAAAACTCGTACTCAGTTTTTTAAAGGAGTTGTAATCCAAAGAAGAGGAAGTGGTAGTTCAGAAACTTTTACTATCAGAAAAATGTCAGGAACTGTTGGAGTTGAACGTATTTTCCCAATTAATTTACCTTCAATACAAAAAATTGAAGTTAACAAAAGAGGAAAAGTGCGAAGGGCTCGTATTTTTTACTTCCGAGGTCTTACGGGCAAAAAAGCGCGGATTAAAGAAAAAAGAAACTAAATTTTTACAATTATAAGCTATTTAAGCTATTTTAACTATTAACATGGTTTTTGTTTTTTTATCTGCAAAATTTTACTTTAAAAGTAATATCTGCAATAAAATTAAGGTATTAGGTCAGTTAAAACCAACTTTGTTTTTTACACAGTATATTTGCAAAGCTTTATAACACATCGGTAAATTAAAAATTGCAAATAGCTTAAGTTAAATATATTGCAGCGTAAAAGTTTTAATAATTATTTTAGTGTTAATTATTTATTTATTAGGTAGCTACAGTTAAAAAGCACTAATTTGCTTATGGTTTTAGTTTAATTTTAAATTTTATTAAGTAAAAAACACATTACTATAAGTAAAGAATAACAAATCTTGCTAAACTGTATTCATCGCCATTTTTAACCCTTGCTTTTAAGCTATTTAAAAGTGTATTGAAAATAAAAATGTCAATCTAAAAAATTTACCCTCACAAAAATTGAGATTTAATGAGTAAATTAAAAATAGCCTTACAAAAATCTGGCAGGCTAAGTGCCGATTCCTTACAAATATTAAAAGACTGTGGAATTTCAATTAACAATGGCAAAGATCAGCTAAAAACACTGGCGAGCAATTTCCCTTTAGAAATTTTTTATTTGAGAAATGGAGATATTCCACAGTACTTAAAAGATGGAGTAGTTGGCGCAGCCATAATAGGAGAAAACTTATTGGTTGAAAAGGATAAAAATATTGAATTTATCGAAAAATTAGGATTTTCAAAATGCAGAGTTTCACTTGCTATTCCCAAAGAAGAAAAATACTCAGGTCTTCTTTATTTTCAGCATAAAAAAATTGCAACATCCTACCCTAATACTGTTCAGAATTTTTTTCAGAAAAACAAAATAAAAGCTCAACTACACATAATAAACGGTTCAGTTGAAATAGCTCCTAATATAGGCTTGGCAGATGCTATTTGCGATATTGTTTCAAGTGGTTCAACCTTGTTTAAAAACAATTTAAAAGAAGTAGCACTTATTTTAAAATCGGAAGCTGTATTAGCCGTTTCGCCAAAAATATGCAAAAATCAACAAAAAATACTCAACAAATTACAATTTAGAATTCGAGCTGTTTTAAGAGCAAGACAATCTAGATATATACTGTTAAATGCCCCTGATGAAAAATTAGAGAGCATTGTAAAGATCTTGCCAGGAATGAAAAGTCCAACTGTATTGCCCTTAGCTAAAAAGGGCTGGAGTTCTGTGCATGCTGTTTTAAACAAAAATGAATTTTGGGAACTTATAGACGAACTTAAAAGCAAGGGTGCAGAAGGTATTTTAGTTTGCCCGATAGAAAAAATGGTACTCTAAGATCTTTTAACCAAAGAGTATAATCCAAAACACTAGCACTTATTCCTTTGTGCAAAACAGCTATTAGCGACAAAAATCCAAGTAGTTTTTGCACAACTAAAGCAAAATCGCTAACAAATAATTGTTAAACAAGCAATTTATAGATTTTTTTTAACAGATGAAAATTGTACTATATCCAAAAGCAAAAGACAGACAAGTGCTTTACAAAAGAGCAAGCACAGATAGCAGTAAAGTGCAAGCCAAAACTAAAAGCATTTTAAAGGAAGTGAGGCAATATGGAGATACTGCACTAAAAAAGTACACAAAAATATTTGATAAAGTTGACCTAGCTTGCTTAAAAGTTACCGAAAAAGAAATACAAAATGCTAAAAAGCACATAAAAAGTCCTTTAAAAAATGCTATTAAATTAGCAAAAACCAATATTGAGAAGTTTCATCAATCGCAAAAAGAAACAATAAATAAGATAACAACTAGCCCAGGTGTAAAGTGTTGGAGAAAAAGTGTAGCAATTGAAAAAGTAGGGTTATATATACCTGGAGGCTCAGCTCCTTTATTTTCAACGATCTTAATGTTAGGCATTCCTGCAAAAATTGCAGGATGCAAAAAAATTATTTTATGCACTCCACCTGATATTCAAGGCAATATACATCCAGCAATTTTATATACAGCATCTTTACTCGGATTAAAAGAAATTTACAAACTAGGAGGAGTGCAAGCAATAGGTGCCTTAGCTTACGGAACAGAAAGCATCCCTAAGGTATATAAAATTTTAGGACCTGGAAATAAATTTGTTACCAAAGCAAAAGAAATGGTACAGCAACAAGGTATTGCCATTGACATGCCCGCAGGACCCAGTGAAGTAATAGTAATTGCTGATGCAAGTGCTGAACCTGCCTTTGTAGCTGCCGACTTATTGTCGCAGGCAGAACACGGACCCGATAGCCAAGCAATATTAGTTAGCAACTGTAAAGAAACAAGTTTAAAGGTTATCAAAGAATTAAATTTACAACTAGCAAATATATCGAGAAGAGAAATAGCAAAAAAAGCAATTGAAAACAGTTTTGCAATAGTGTTAAATTCAATTGAAGCCTGCATAAATTTCAGCAATCAATATGCGCCCGAGCATTTAATAATAGCCTCAGATAAAGCATTAAATTTCAGTAAAAAAATAACAAATGCTGGCTCGGTATTTCTAGGAAACTACAGCTGTGAAAGCCTAGGAGATTACGCAACAGGCACCAATCACACTTTGCCAACTAATGGATATGCAAAAAATTACAGCGGCGTTTCTCTAGATAGCTTTGTGAAAAAAATTAGCTTCCAGCAAGTAAGCCAAAAAGGCATTCAACAAATTGGCAAAGCGGTTGAAATAATGGCAGATGCCGAGGGCTTACAAGGTCATAAAAATGCAGTAAGCATCAGATTAAATAAACTTTAAAACATTAATTAACACAGCTTATAAGCATAAAAACAGTGTAAAGCACATCTTCAAAAATGAAATACTTTAATCTAAACAGCTTAGTGCGCAGTAATATTCAAAAATTAGAAGCCTATTCATCGGCAAGAAATGAATTTAAAGGCAAGGCTGAAGTGTATTTAGATGCTAATGAAAGTCCGTTTGGAGTCCTAAATCGTTATCCCGACCCTAAACAAATAAAAGTTAAAGAGCGGTTAGCAATTGTTAAAAAACTAAAAATAAATCAAATTTTTATTGGAAACGGCAGTGACGAAGCAATTGATATAGCTCTGCGTATTTTCTGTGAGCCAGGCAAAGACAAAGCCCTGAGTTTTTATCCAACCTACTCTATGTACAAGGTAAGTGCTGCTATTAACAATGTTGAGCTAGTAGAAATAGCGTTAACCAGCGATTTTCAGATAGATGTAAAGGCGTTAAAAAATATTATAGCCAACAATAATATCAAGTTAATATTTATATGCTCGCCTAATAATCCAACTGGAAACTGCTTTGACCCTACAAGCGTACTGTATATACTTAATAATTTTAAAGGCATTGTGTTTATTGATGAAGCTTATATTGATTTTAGCACAAGTAAATCTTATATTGCAAAAATCAATGAACACCCAAATTTAATTGTCAGTCAAACCTTTAGCAAAGCTTGGGGTTTAGCAGGAGCTCGAATTGGAACAGCCTTTGCAAACTCAGATATTATAAAAATGTTTAATAAAGTAAAGGCACCTTACAATATCAGTACTTTAAACCAAGAGGCTGTATTGAGTAAACTTGATAAGTTACACGAATTTGAAAAAGAGAAAGACTATCTTATCAGCGAAAAGATAAAAATGTCATTAAATCTAAAAAAAGTAAAAGCGGTAAAAAAGATACATCCTTCGCAGGCTAATTTTATTTTGGTTGAAATTTCAAACGCCCAACAAGTTTACAATTATTTGATAAGCAAAAAAATTGTTGTTAGAAAAAGCCCCGTAAAAAATTGCTTGCGACTAGGCATAGGAAAAAAAACAGAAAACAAAAAATTGCTTAAAGCCCTACAACAAATAAATGCTAAATAACACAAAAATTTGCAGTTAAAATAGTTTATAAATACTCGTAAAAGATTAAAATTTGTACCAATAAAACTAATGATACTTTACAAGTTAATTAACAGTAAAGAGGGGTTTATAAAAAAGTCAATAATATGATTAAGGTGTATTTAGATAATGCTGCAACAACGCCAATTTTACCTGAGGTTATTCAATTAGTAAGCCAATCAATGGAAAGCAATTTTGGCAACCCATCATCAAGCCACCAATGGGGTAGAGCAGCAAAGGCAGCCCTTGAACGAGCAAGAAAAAACATTGCCAATTATTTTAATGTTTTAGCAAGCGAAATAGTGTTTTGTTCAGGAGGAACCGAAGCCGACAATTTAATACTTCAAAACGCAGTTTTAAATTTAGCAGTAAAAACTATAATAACATCGCAAATTGAGCACCATGCTGTTTTACATACAATAAGGTATTTACAAAATATTTACAATATAAAAGTTATTTATCTAAATTTAGACAGCAAAGCTAATTTTAAGCTAGAAGAGCTTGAAGCTATATTAAAAAACAATAAAACAAAAACTTTGGTTTCTCTAATGTGGGTTAATAATGAAATTGGCAATATGCTAAATATAAACGAGGTAGCGAGTATATGCAAAAAATACCGCGCTTTGTTTCATTCCGATACAGTGCAAGCCATAGGCTACTATCCAATTGACTTGCAAAAAACACCTCTAGACTTTATACTTGGCAGTGCTCATAAATTTCACGGTCCAAAAGGAGTTGGCTTTGCCTTTATAAGAAAAGGATTGCTAGTAAAACCCTTATTTCACGGTGGAAACCAAGAAAGAGGCATAAGGTCAAGTACTGAAAACCTACATTCTATTTTAGGAATGGAAAAGGCATTAGAAATTTCTTATAATGATATGACCCAAACCCAACTAAGACTAAAGAAGCTAAAAAAATACTTTATAAAAGGATTAAAAAGTCAGTTTCCTGATATTGAATTTAACGGAGAATCAGAGAGCTTACAAAACGGCTCATTTAAAATTTTAAATGTCAGATTACCATTTGCTAGCAAAATGACACTATTTCAGCTCGACTTAAAAGGGATAGCCACTTCGGGAGGAAGTGCCTGTCAAAGTGGAAGTTCAAAAGGCTCGCATGTGTTAGAGGCTTTTTTAAATAACTCAGAAAAAGAAAAAACCTCGATCAGATTTTCATTTAGCAAACTCAATACCAAAAAAGAAATTGACCTTACATTAAATGCTTTAAAAAATATAAGTATATAATTATTAAACATTTAGTTAAAATAGCAATACATACTAAAACCAACTATTTTTAAAATTCAATATTATTAAAATTCAATATTATTAACTAAAATTTATATAAAAATTAAATTGCAATTTGTAACTTTGACAGTTATAGTTATATTATTTATAATAAAAAATAAGAAATGAATAAAAATATACTTAGTACACTTATTACAGCATTACTTTTATCGGCTTGTGGAACAGCAAAAAAAGCAATAATAAACGATTTAGCAACAACCACTCCAATTATAGCAAACATAAACCTAACCAAGGTTAATAACGATAAATTGCCTATAAGCATTAATCCAGGGCGCTTTAATCTTAACAAGGTAATTTACAGGCTACCACGTGTAGTTCAAGGAACCTACTCTGTGAGTAATTTTGGCAAATATGTAGATGATTTTAAGGCTTATGATTACAGCGGTAATGAGTTGCAAGTAAACCAACTCGACACTAATAGTTGGGAAATTAACGAAGCTGAAAAACTCGACAAAATACAGTATTGGGTAAACGATACTTTTGACATAGAAAAGGAAGGAGGATTTGGAAAAGAAATTCCTTTTTCACCTTCGGGCACCAATATAGAAAGCACAAATTACGTGTTGAACCTTCACGGTTTTATTGGGTATTTTGATTCTTTAAAAAACAACCCCTATAAGCTCAACGTAATTTCGCCTGTCGGTTTTAAAAGAAGTTCGGCACTGCAAGTAGTTAACAGCGAAACAAGTGAGGATGGACAAAGTGTTAATTCAAGTTATTTTGCGCCTCGTTATTTTGATATCACTGACAATCCTATGTTTTACGGAGACCTAGACATAGAAGAATTTAACGTAGGCGATATAAAAATAGTTTTAAGTGTTTATTCTCCCAACAAAATACACTCAGCAAAAAAAATAAAAATCGTTATAGAAAAGATGATGCAAGCCCAAAAAGCTTACTTAGGAAGCATGAACAGCACCCCTCGTTATGATATTTATCTTTATCTATCTGACAGAACTGAAAAAGCCCCCAAAGGATTTGGTGCCCTAGAGCATCAAACCTCAACGGTGGTTGTACTACCTGAAGCCCTGCCCGAACAAGCCTTAAACAAAAGTATGATCGATGTGGTATCGCACGAGTTTTTCCATATAGTAAGCCCACTGAGTGTGCATTCAGAAGATGTGCACTATTTTGATTACAATCAACCTACTTTTTCAAAGCACTTGTGGATGTATGAAGGCGTTACAGAATATTTTGCCACCTTATTTCAAGTAAATCAAAACTTAGTTAAACAAGATGAGTTTTTTAACAAAATTATAAATAAGATAAAGGCAGCATCTTCAATGAATGACACTATGAGTTTTACCACTATGAGCGAGAATATTTTAAGTGAACCCTATGCATCTCAGTATATAAATGTTTATCAAAAAGGTGCCCTAATAGGAATGTGCCTCGATATTTTGCTAAGGGAAGAAAGCAATGGAAGCAGAGGAATATTATCTTTAATGAAAGAATTATCTTTAAAGTACGGCAAAGACAAGCCCTTTAACGATGACGCCATAATAGAAGAGATAACTCAAATGACCTATCCGTCAATTGGTGAATTTTTTAAAAAACATGTTATAGGAACAACGCCTATAAGCTACGATAGTTTTTTTAAAAAAGTAGGTTTGGCGTTTAGCGAATCAAAAATTAAAACCAACTATATTCAAAACAGCGGAACTCTAATACTAAAAGCCGATACGAAAAGTCAAAATATACACTTTAACAGTGCTGTTAAAAACAATAGCTTTTGGACAGAAAATGGTATCCTGCCCAACGATGTACTAAAAAAAGTAAATGGTGAAATATTGAGCACAAAAAACGCTAATCAACTACTAACTAAAATGTTTATGTGGAAACCAGGCGATCAGGTAGAGCTAGTGCTGGAAAGAAACGGAGAGGAATTGCAACTTAAAACCGTTTTAACACAATCGTATACCACAGGAAAAAGCTTGGTAGAAAACCCCAATGCTAGTCCTGAGCAAAAACAGCTTAAAAATACCTGGATAAAAGGGTAAAGCTATAAATAATCTAAGACCGTTGCAAGGTTAGTATAATTTTATATTTTTTTGTATCTTTATTTTATGAAATTAATACATCATCCCACATTAGCGGATAGCATTTGCGATTTACGTTCACGAAAGATAAAGCGAACATTTTTCAATCAAATCAATACACTTATAGATTGGCAACCAATTACAGAATTGATAAACCAGTATTACACCAAAGGAACAAGTGCAACAGGTAAACCCAGCTATAGCGGTTTATTACTTTTTAAGATGAG
>JBKDZU010000042.1:0-51972 GCA_047971505.1 Tenacibaculum sp. | reverse complement strand
TCATAATGCCAACAATTCAACTCACTCTCATCTGTATATCGCTTCTCTTGTATCGAATCATCAAAACTTAAAACTACCATCTTTTTAGATTGAGTTAACTCTTCAACGTAAGGCTTTGCTTTTTTCCATAAAAATTTACTGTCGTAAATCCCTGTTGATAATTCACGGGTTATCTTATCATGATTTATCGATAGTAAACAAGCCATACCTGTCGCGGTTGTATAGGAACTTGAGGTGATTAAGTAATCCGTGTAGAGATCAACAAAATTTTCCATATCCAATCTAAAAATAGTTATCAACAATCTAAAGGTTAAAACTAGTAAAAATTAAACAAATCTTGCGTAAGGTGAGTCAAATAATTAGTTGAGCCATTAAACCGACTCTTACAGCTATTGGGACTCTCAATTTCACGATGAGCGGATAAAACTTGAAAATTAAAGTAACAGCAATTAAAAACAAATAAAAACCAAGTTGCCAGCAATTGAGTAAAAAATGCAGAATTGAGGATAAAATCTTTTTAAAACAAAAAACACAAAAATAACTAGGACTTATTTAAAGGGCTTTGATAGTAAACTTTTACTTCAGCAGCTTTTAAACCTAGTTTAGGATTGTAGGCGCGGACTTCAATTTTGTGAAACCCGCTTTTTAAACTTATGGGGAGTTCTGCTTTCCAAAGGTGTTTGCTCTTAATTTTTGGGGCGAGTATAGGCGAAACCTGTAAACTTTTATATCTCCCTATTTGCTGCAGGGTGTATAACCTTTTTAATTGCGGCGAAATTCCTTCATAATAAGTCATAGGTTTCCAATTATCACTGTCAATTTTATATTCTACTTTTGTATTTTTGTCAGCCGCAAAAACATTGTCATATATATAGTTATCATATATTGAATTTAAAGCAGTATCCCATTTATTGTATTCTGGCACTGTAATTTGAATTTGTTTATCTTTATTTTTCCCTGAAACCTTATAAGATAGTTTATAATTGTTTGTGTTTTGTAAAAGCCACCAATAGCCTTTTGGTGTGCCATCGTACATTAAAGAGAAAGGTATTCCGTTACTATCACGCGGACCCTGCCACCACGCACCACAAACAGCCCCTGCTACTAGTTGATGTACAGCTTTTTTTTGACTGCGCTTTATATAACTGTGGTATTGTGTATGTGTATGACCTGCAACTATAAAAATATCGTCAAACGCATTTATATTCAACATTAACTGAGTTTTATTTGTTAATTCTTCAAAAGGTATATGCATAAAAATAGTTAAAGTTTTATGACTTTTATTTTTTAGAGCAGCTAAGTTGCTGACAAATTGCAGTTGTGATTTGTCTATTTTGGCAATATATTTATTCTTTTCAGTAGGATAGTTTGTGTTTAGAACTAAATAAAGTTTTTTCCCAAATTCAAAAGCGTAATATGAGGGTCCGAAGTTTTTTTTAAAAGAGGCATCCCTATCCTCAAAATCATTATATGCAGTGTCTATATCGTGATTGCCCATTACATAAAATACTGGAGAGCCTATTAAGCCCAAAGTATTTGACAAGTCGGGAAAAATAGCTAAATTATCAAAGGACAGATCTCCTAGAGGTACAATAAAATCAGGAGGATTTTTTGCCAATTCGCTTACCACTAATTTTCCAACATGATGCAAATCATCAATAATATTTACCTGTACATCGCCTAGTAAAACGGCTTTTGTACTTTTGTATTCTGGGTTTTTTACAAGTGGAAAATTAAATTCAAATGCTGAACTTGCACTTTGTATTTCCTCTGTTAAATAGTAAAATTTTGCAGTATTACTTTTGCTTAAAGGGCTTATATATCCCGATGGTTTTATTATAAATATTGGTTTTTTTGCTATGCTTTGCAAGTTGTACTTTCCTTGTTTGTTTGTCATAACAAGATCAATGCCGTTGCTTACAGCTACTTTTGGCAAGGGTTTTTCACCTTTATCTAAAAGTCCGTTACTGTTAAAATCTACAAAAACAGTTCCTCTAACTTGCCTTTGCTGACCTAAAATAAGTTGGCTAAGGTTAAATATAAGCACAACTACAAGTAGTTTATTTTTCATTTTTTTTTAGAAATATTTAAAGATTCTAAAATTTTGTGAAAAACCTCAGTGTTTTGATAAACTCCTTGAAAGTTGTTTGATTGAGGACCGTAACAAAAAATAGGAATCATACCACCCGTGTGATCATCGGTAGTAAAGCTCCCCTCAACAATTCCTTTTTTAATATCACCCTGAGGTATACTAAAACCACCCGTTTCGTGGTCTGCAGTTATAACAACTAAAGTTTCTGAGTTGGTATCAGCAAATTTTAAAGCTTTGCTAATTGCTCTGTCAAAATCGATGCCCTCTTCAGTTATGCCTTTTGGAATATTAAAATGACCAAAATAATCAATATACGAACTTTCAATTAACAAAAAGAAAGGTTGCCCTTTAGAACTCATATAATTAAGAGCCTCTTGGGTAGCCCTAGCTAATAAATTTTTTCTTCCCTCTAGCATTGAGGGCACTTCTTTTTCTGAAAAAAAATAAGCTATTTTTGACTTAGGATTTTCACTTATATCTTCTAACCTACTAACTATATTAAAGTTTGAAGAAAGCACAGTATTGCTAAAGTCGCTTTTACCACCACCCATAAATAAATTCAGTTTACTTTTAACTAAATCGGTTTTAATATTTTCTGTATCATCTCTTTCACCTTGATGCGCATAAAAGGCAGCAGGTGTGGCTCCAGTGATTTTATCAGTTGTTACAATTCCAGTTAAAAACCCCTTTTCCTGAAGTATTTCGGCTAAATTTTTAACAGCCTCTCCTTTTGTATTGACACCAATTGCCCTGTTATTTGTAGATTTACCCGTAGCCATTGCAGTGGCTGCCGCTGCAGAATCGGTAGTAAAATCGTCCGCAGATGCTGTTTTTAACAAACCTATGCTTTGTAATTGAGTAATACTCAACTCTCCTCCATTAGCAAGCATTGCCGCCGATATTTGTGTCAAGCCATTGCCATCACCAATAAGCAAGATAATGTTTTTAGGCTTAGATGACGGATTATAGTTGTAAAGTGGCTTATATACCTTTGATTGAACAAATGTTTTTGCAGTGTTTTTTGGCAGTGATAAAAGGTATTTTGAAGCTTGATAAGGCTTATCTGTATTTATGAAGTCTATACCCAAATCGGCAAAAGCCTTCCATGCTGTTTTGCTGTCTGGAGCACCCCAAAACCTAAATGGCTTACCCATAGAATGGGCTTTTTTTACAACGCTTAGCACAGATTTTTTATCGGAGTGAGTTAACCTTCCTTTGCCATTCCAATTTGAGTAATTTTTAAAATCAAGACTTATTAGGGCAACCTTATCCCAATTTACATCTTTTGCTTTTTGAAGAGATTGATAGTCGAATTGTATAAAATCAGGGTATTTACCGTAGTCTTTTGGGTTAGGTCTGTTACCCGATATAACAAATGAAAACTTTTTGTTTTGCAACAAAGAAGGATACTTTTTTAGTGTCTCTACAATTCGTTTTAGCGTTTTGTAGCTATCGGACTTTATATCTATTAAAAACTGAAGCTTGTCGCTGCTTTGTATATTTAGTTTTAATGCTCTTATTAGGGGCTTTAAGTAAAGACTTTCAAGGGTTCTGTTTTCAATTATTTCGCTTTCTGAATGAGCTACATAAAGAGTGTTGTTTTTTAAAAAAACATCTATCTCAATTGAATTGCTTCCGTTGTTGTATGCCGTCCAAAACGGTGTATTTTGCTGGTAATCATTATGGGAATGCCACTTGAAATGCTGTGCAAAACTATTTGATGAAAGCATAAGGATAAAAAAAAATATAAGTTTAGCTATCATTTACTAAAATATTTAAAGGGCAAAGCTATAGCTTTGCCCTTGTATTAATTAAATATGTATGTTAACAAAAAATCAAATTACCATCCTTGATTTTGTACGAGCACCCCTTCGCTTCTAACTATCTCTTCGGGAGGAAGAGGCCAAACATGGTGTATCTCTGGATTAAATTTGCGACCGGGTATAAGTTGAGTGCCGTCAAACTTGTGTTTAGGCTTGCTGTAAACCTGTTGAGCATCTCCCCATCGTATTAGATCGAAGTGTCTGTAGTTTATCTCGCCTGCTAGCTCGCTTCTTCTCTCTCTTTTTAAGTCGGCTAGGCTAACACCCGTAAGCTCAGGAAGCCCAACGCGATTTCTGATTTCGTTAATTTCTGCATCGGCATTTTTACCTTGCATCAACTTTGCCTCAGCCAAAATTAAAAGGACCTCAGCATAGCGCATCAGCGGAATATCAAGTTCTGTGGTGGGGTAATTACCATTTGAACTCACTAAGTCAACATCTTTAAAGGGGTCCATATACTTTTTAAATTGCAAGCCTGTGTGATAGGAAAGATCTCCTCCAGGTTTATATTCAAAATTCTCATTTCCAAAATAAGTAAATATATCCCCAGGTTTTAAAATAGTAGCTTCTCTTCTAGGGTCGCCCTCTTCAAAAGAGTCGTACAACTCTTTAGTGGGCTTCATATAACCCCATCCGTTGTACTGACCCCAACCCTTATTTTCGAGCATTACTCCAGGCAACATAGAGCCTCTTATAGGGTTTACACTGCCAAGTGCCGACCATATGTACTCTGTACTAAAATTGTTTTTTACCTTAAAAACGGCTTCAAAAGGTTTTAATAAGGTGTGGTTGCCACTGCTTACAATTTTAGAGGCTACTTTTTCAGCTTCTTCATAATTTTTTGCATACAAGTGGGTTTTTGCCAAATAAGCCCAAGCGGCCGTTTTGTGCGCCCTGCCGTATTCAGAAGGTTTTAACTCGTGAAAATAAGGTAAATCTTCAGCTGCGGCTTGCAACAATGAAATGATATAATTGTAATTTTCAGTAACGTTAGTTGCCCTAGGCTTGTTGTAATCAAGGGGTTTTAAGGGATCTAAAATGGGTACTCCTGCTTTTTCATCGCCGTATATAGGGGCTAGTTGAAAATACATAAGTCCTGACAAAAATGAAGCCTCTGCAATAATTTTCTTTTTGATTTTTTCATCAATAGACATGTTGGGCACATTTCGCAAAACATCATTAGCTCTTTTTATAATAAGATAAGGAACTCTCCACAAATTGTATAATTCACTTTCATTACCCGAAGCTGTAAAGTCCCTCATCGATTCAACTCTGGCTCTGCTTCTACCTATTGCCATATCGTCGCTTACACAGCCCAGCCAAAAGTAGCCTCTGCCGTACATGGCTTCACTGCCGTGGTTTTCAGTTGATAAATCAGCATACACTCCATTAATGCCTATTATGGCCTCTGCCTCTGTTCTCCAATATAAGTCTTCAGTGGGTAATCCTTGGGGGATTACATTCAAATCACTCTCACAAGAAATGTTAGCAAGCAATAGTAAAACAGTTGCTAAAAAAATAAAAGGTTTGTATTTTAATGTATTCATTTTTTTTTATTAAAAGTTTGCATTAATTCCAAATAATAAGGTTCTAGATTGAGGATATCTTCCTATATCTATACCTTTTCTATCATCTATACCTACTTCTGGATCAAAGCCCGAATAGTTGGTTAGGGTAAACAAATTGTCAATTGAATAGTACAAGCGCAGTTTGCTTAAATTCAATTTTTTTATAATATGCTCAGGTAAAGAGTAGCCTAGGGTTATATTTCTTAAACGCAGATAAGAGGCGTCTTCTACATAAAAATCAGAAAAGGTTGTAAAGTTTTTATTGTCGTCGCTTAAAGATACAATAGGGATGCTGCCTGAGGGATTGCTGGGAGACCAAGCATCTTTTATGCCCTCTAGCATATTATAGCCTTGTTGTGAAGCATTATAGCCTGTTAACTTTAGTGCATTTACTGCTTGTACATCGGCTACTCCTTGAAAAAATAAGCTCAGGTCAAAGTTTTTATAATTAAAGTTTCCAGTAAATGAGTAGCTAATATCAGCATAAGGATCGCCTAGAAATACACGGTCTTTTTCATCAATAGCATCATCTCCATTGGTGTTAATAAATTTAAAATCTCCTGGTCTAGCTTTGTTTTGCAATAAATTGCCACTAGGTCCAACATGGTTGTCTATCTCTTCCTGCGACTGAAAAATACCCGCAACCCTTTGTCCGTAAAAAGCATAAACAGGTTGCCCTACTTGAGTTCGCACAGGTCTTAATATGTCTCGCACCTCATCGCTGGCATTAATAAATGTTCTTTCACTATCAATCTCAAGTACTTCGTTGCTGTTAAATGAAGCATTGGCATTTATATGAAAATTAAAGTCTTTTTTAATTGCTCTGTAAGCCAAAGAAAACTCATAACCTTGATTGCGAACCTTTCCTGCGTTGATCAAAGTTTTTGCTGGCGAAACGCCTGATGTTGCTAATAAGGGTAGTTCTATATGAAAATCTTTGCTGTCTTTTATATAGTAATCAGCACTGAAATTCAGTTTATTGCTAAAAAGTGCAATGTCTAAGCCTAGATTGCCTTGCTCGCTTAGCTCCCACCTTAGATCAGTATTTATAACTCGATTGGAAACTAAACCAGTTTGCAAGGAGGGAATATCTCCAAATATTGGGTCTATTCGGTCTAGGATAGCAAATATTTGATAGGCCGACAAAACCGATTCATTACCCTGCTGCCCCCAACTTCCTCTTAATTTGAGATGACCTATGGTGTTAGAGTTGAAAAAAGATTCATTTGATATAATCCAAGCACCTAAAAATGAAGAGAAATAGCCAAAGCGATTAGTTGACACTAATTTTGAAGAACCATCTCGCCTTAGAATGGCACTAAACAGATATTTATCTTTGTAGTCGTAAGAAAGACGTGAGAAATAAGATATCAATACTTTTTCTTCAGCATTGTTAAAGGTTCTGTCCTTATCAATATTATGAGCATTGATTAAATAGCGGTGTTCTTTAAATTCAGAATCAAACCCAAAGCCTCTTATTTGACTAATTTTATTTAAGTCCTTTTGATTAGAATAACCCAATAGTATGCCTATATCGTGATTTTCAAACTTGGGCTTGTACTCCAATATATGTTCGTACAGTATCCTTTTTCTTTTAATATTTCTTTTTATAAGATAATTTTCAATGGAAGGTCTTCCAATTTCAGGCTCCTTGGTTTGGAAGCGCTTGTAGTTTTCATTAAACATATTTGCGCTAATATTAAATTTGTAAGAAAAGCTTTGAAAAGGATTGTATTCCAAGTTAACCAAAGCAAAAAAATCTGTGCTAGGATATTTTTCGTCTCTGCGCAGTAATTCTGCTACTGGATTTTTTAAATCACCATAAGAACCTGCAAATTCAATTGGACCTACTCCGCCAAAACCACTAGGGCTTTCGGGGTCGTAAACCGTTGCGTTAGTAGGATAGGACAAGGCTGTAAAAATGGTTCCAAAATAAGCGCCGTTGGTATTGGCACCATTGGCATTTAAATAACTGTAGTTTACCCGCATACCTAGTTTTAACTTATCGGAAATATCGTAATCTAGGTTTAACTTATAGTTATAGCGCTGAAATTGTGTGTTTAACAGTATGCCTTCTTCTTTGAAATGTCCTAAAGAGGTAAAGGCTTGTATTTTATCGTTTCCATAGGATATAGATAAATTGTTTTTTGTTAGCTGCCCTGCTCTAAATATTTCGTCAATCCAATTGGTGCGTGTGGTTCTCGCCAAGGGGTTTTGGGCAATATCAAAGGCAGGTTCTCTGATTACCCCTGCATTGTCGGCGGCTAAATTTCTGATATCGGCAAAGCTAGCAGCATCTAAAGAATACAGCAATTTATATGCTTTTTTAAAGCCAACAGCAGTGTTTAAATTTATTGATAACCTGCCTTGTTTGCCTTTTTTGGTATTGATTAAAATAACTCCTGAAGTAGCCCTTGCCCCGTATATAGATGCTGCAGCGTCTTTAACTACTGAAACTGTTTCGATATCTTCGGGATTTATACTGTTAAGCCTTCCTTCATAAGGCACTCCGTCTAATATAATTAAAGGTGTGTTAAATTCTGGAGATGCTAATCCCCTTATAATTATACTAGGATTATCTGTAGGGTTGCCTCCGTTGTTTATAACTGAAACTCCTGCAAGTTGACCTTGTAAAAATTCATCTACACCCTTAACTCCTCTTTCAAATGTAGTTTCTAAATCTGCATTTTCAATGGCGCCTGTAAGTTTTCTTTTACTTTGTTGTCCGTAACCAATTAATACTACCTCGTTGAGCTGTGTGAAATCTTCTTGCAGTTCAATAGTTAAGTCTTGGTTTGCCCTATAAGATACTTCAAGGCTTTTAAAGCCAACAAAAGAAAACTTGAGTTTGCCTACAGATGCTGAAAGACTTAGTTTAAAGCGTCCGTCAAGATCAGTATCTGTACCTAAGGCTGTATCCCCATTTGGGATAACAGTTACTCCTGATAAAGGCATGCTGTCGCTTTTGGCTATTACAGTACCTGTAACGGTAGTTTGTGCATATAAGCCATAAGTTAAACCTAAAATAAAAAGTAAAATAATTGTTTTCATATATAATAATTTGTTAGGCTAAACTAAGCTTGTCGTTGAGTAAAAAAGGGTAAAAATGGCTCATAAAAGGAGGACTATAGATTCAAACAGAGGGTTTAATGCCTTTGTTTTTAGTACTTTTAACTCATTTACATTGAGTTAACATTTTGTTAATCTTACAGAGAAACTTTTCTGTGTTTTTCTATATAGGTCTTTGGAGTGCTTTTATATCTTTTTTTAAATGACTTACTGAAATATTTAGGGTCTTTAAAGCCTGTTTCAAAGGCTATTTCTGATATATTTAAGCTAGTATTTATCATTAGATAGCTAGCCTTTTGCAGGCGCAAACTTATAATAGTGCCTGAGGGCGAAGTGTTTAAAACTTCTTTAAACAATCTGTAGCACTTGGCTTTAGATACGCCTAATGTTTGCTGAAGTTTTTCTATAGAAAAAGAAGAATCTGCTAAATTGGTTTCAATTATACTAACCGCTTTTTTAACTAATTTTTCATTAATTGAACTGGGTTTGCTTTCGCTATGCCCTCCTGCTTTGAATAAAATATTTATGTGTTTGGCTTTTAAATATTCTTTTCTGTAACTACTTATTTTTTGTAATTGCTTTTGAAGAAATTGCTTGCTCAAGGGCATTTGCACGTGTAAGTCAAATCCTATTTCTAAAAGATGCTCTTTAAGTAAAAGATCTATTTGCTCCGAGATATATACAAGCGGTATTTTTACTTCATCTTGTCTTTTTAATTCACTTTCAAATATTTTAAGTAAACTCGGGCTTATAGGCTCATCGTAAACAAGCAATAAACTTACAGGCAGTTGTTTAAGTGCAGATATAATTCCTGTGACACTGTGTTCTATCAATACGTGAGTGCTATCGCTTTTTAACAATTGATAAACCACTAGGGCATTTAACTTATTGCTCAACACTAATAGGTTTTCTTTTGAGTTGTCAAGGCAGTTTGCCATACTGGCGTGATTCCATTTAAGTTCTTCACTGTACTGGGCTTGCTTCTTGTCTTTAAACGGAATGCTGAGTGTTAGTTCTAGGTCTTTGTTTAGCTTCCAACTAATCGATGCGTTTAAGGATTTTAACAAGGTTTTACCTGCCTTGTAATAAGGGCTGTAATGCTCAATATTAAAAATATTTTCGATCAATAGTCTACTGTTTGTGCTTACAAAAAGAACTATCATTTTAGTTTGCTCTTTGTAGTGTACATAAAACTTATCTTCGGCACTTGCGTACTTAAACAGTTCGTGGATAATATACTTGCAAAGTAATTTAAATCGCAGTAGGTCAATTCCTATTTTTTCGTCATTTACCTCTAGCTTATATTGTAGTTTTATTTTGCATTTATCTGCATTTAACTTGCAATAATCCATGATATTTTTTGACAAATCTTTACTGTTTACCCAAGAAATTGACAAAGAGCCTATGGCATCGATATGATCTAAGTAATCCCATTCTTTGAGAGTTTTCATTAAGTTAAATGCATTGTTGACTATGGTTTTTTTTGCACCCTCTTGTTCAAAATTACAAGTACTGCTTTGCAGTATTTGAGTTATCGGTTTTTTAAATTCTGAAAGAACAAATGTCCTAAATTTATCAATTTCTATATCCTCATCCTTTAGTCTAACATGCGCTTGTTCAAGTAATTGCTTTTGCTTGCTTATTTTTTTGTTTTTTTGTGACAAACTGTGTTTTTGTTCTTCAATAATTTTTGTACGCCTTTGCACTTGCCTTTCTAGCTTTTTTTGTTGCTCAACGGCTTTTTTATTTTTAAAAAGCAAGGCTAAAACAATAAGCCCAATTAAAAATAGCAGTAAGACAATAAAAAAACTTTTGGTTTGATAAAAAGCAGGTTGTATAATTATAGATAGTTTAGCTGTGTTTCCCCCTTCCGCTTGATTTGAGTTTTTAACCTTAAAGATGTATTTACCAGGACTCAAATCTTTGTAAAAAATAGGCAGTCCTTTAAACTTAGTCCAAACAGTATCTTTGTTTTCAAGCTTGTAAGCAATTTTTTTATTACTGGTATTTTGATATGATATTTGTTCAATATGTATTTCAATATTATTGTTTTTATAAGTGTTTTTTATTAAACCTGTATTCCCATTGGCAGTTATACACGTTGAAGACCATTGAAATGTTGTATTTATATGCGATGGTAAAAAGTAATTTAATCCATTATTTCCTCCATAAAAAATTACCCCTCTACTGTCTTTATAAAAGGCTCCTTCGGCAAACTCTGCTCCCTGCCATCCAAAGCTTGGCTTGTACTGAGTTACTTCTAAATTTTTTTTGTTTACAAAGGCTATGCCCTTAGTGGTGCTTATCCAAATCCTGTTGTTTTCAGCTAGCAAACTATATACTAAATTACTTGGAATACCATTGTTTTCAGTAAGATAGATATGCTTATGAGATTTTTCATAGTCATTTAAATTAACAATACTCACACCACCAAAACAAGATATCCACAATTTATTTGTATCGTTATCTTTGTATAGAGAGTAACAATTGTTGTTGAGAAGCCCTTTGTTTTTGTCGATAAATGAAATTTTTCCAGTGAGTTCGTCTAGTATTACCACTCCGTGTTTTTCTGTAGCCAGATAAATATTATTACTGCTTTTAACTATATGCCTAATGTGAAATTTTGTTAACTGTTCCTGTCCTTTAAAAGATATAAAATCGTTTTTATTAAAATTAAATTTAGCCAATCCTCCCCAACAAGCCACCCACAAGTTATTAGCATCTTCTAAAAAAGCGTAATTTCTATTTTGAGGAATATTTTGATGATTTTGAGCAGTGTAAAAAGTTTGCTTATTGTTGTTAATGCGAATAATACCTGCATAGGTGCCTGCCCAAATTGACTTATCAGTGGTTGTGTATAAGCTTCTAACTCTTTGCCAATCTTTGTCTTTACTTTTAATTGAATAAGAAACAAAACAATTGTTTTTTCTGTTAAATACAAAGATTCCTTTGCTGTAATAACCCAGCCAAATATTATTGTTAAAATCTTTAGTTATAGCTCTTATTGTTTCATTGGGTAAATGAGGATATTTTGTAGGGTGTGCGCTTATATTTCCTATTTTTCCGAGTTCGGCAGACGCCAAACCTATGCCACCATCTTTAAATCCGAGCCAGATATTTCCTAAAAAATCTTCAAATAGTGTTTCTATTTCGTTTGATGGAATGCTGTATTTATCGTATTTATCAGGTATATAGTGAATAAGTTCAGAATCTGAAATTACACTATCATAACCACTGATAAGAAATAGTCCGCTACTTCGGGTGGCATACCACAAATTTCCTTCTTTATCCTGAAGTGAACTGGTAATAATTAACTTTGGGTATTTGTTAAGTAGTATTTGATCGATAGATTTTTTTTTATTCTCTTTAACCCTTGCAGAGCTAACTTCTATAAAAACCTTTTTTGCATACTCAAAATATTTGTCGTTTTTTGTCTTTACCAATAAATTTCCCGATTTAGAAACTAGCAGTGAGGTGGGTATGTCTTTAAAGCGAAAGTTTTTAAACTCTTTGCCTTTTTTATACTTGCTTACATTTTTGTTATCTGTCAGTGCCCAAATAGTGTTGTTAATATCTTTTTGGAGTTCAAAAACTCTGTTTCCCCCCAAACTTGTAGTATCGTGGGTATTGTGCTTGTAAACCACAAATCTATGTCCATTGTAAATAGATATTCCGTCCCAGGTTGCAATCCACAATCTGCCTTGGCTGTCGTTTAAAAAGTCATTTACCGAGTTATTGGAAAGTCCGTGATCTGTATTGCTAATTTTAAACTTTACATCTTGCGCATATAAACAACTCAAAGCAATAAAAAAAACAAAAGGAATGCTCAATAATTTTTTCAAAGTTTTAATTAATTATTGTAATTAATAGTAAATAAAAAGCAATGACATTACACAACTAAAATACTAAAAAAATAGAGCAGTTAAATTTATCAAAACATTAACAAAATATAATCTTAATGTAAAATAAAGAAAAGCAAATAAAGCAAAATAAATACTCTAAATAAGCTTATTAAACTCAACTTTTAATTTAACACAAATAAATTTAATATATAACTAATTAATAACTTCAATAATTTATTAATATTAATTTGATAAACAGAAAATTATATATATTTGTTACTCGATATAAAAATATTTTACCGTGTAGTAAAGGCATTTGTTTTAATTATTGACTTACTTAAAAGATGGATAGCAAAGTGGTAAAAGGAAAAGCAATTCCTAGGGGGAAGTTTCCGCATATAAAGCAAGTTGGAGATTTTATTTACTTGTCAGGAATCAGTTCACGTAAGCCCGACAACTCTTTTGTAGGTGTTGAGGTAGACTCATTTGGAACTTGCAATTTAGATATAAGAAAGCAAACAAGTGCTGTTATTGGAAATATCAAAGATATTTTGCAAGAATTTAATGCAAATTTAAAAGATATTATAGACATAACTACATATTTGGTAAATATGAATGATTTTGGCGGTTATAACGAAGTATATGCCATGTATTTTGACTATAACGGACCCACAAGAACAACAGTAGCAGTCCACCAATTACCTCACCCGCATTTGTTAATTGAAATTAAAGCTATTGCCTATAAAAAACAATAAATAAAGAGGAAAGATTCTAGTAAAAAACTGTTTTTAAGCAAAATAAGTAAGATACTCAATTATAAGGTGTTTAGCAAGTTTTAAATTAATTTGAAGATACAAAACTACATAAACGGAAAGTTTACACTTCCTGTAAACAATAGATGGATCGACAACTACAATCCGTCAAAGGCAGAAGTGTATGGACAAATTCCAGATTCGACAGCAGAAGATGTTAATTTGGCAGTTTGGGCAGCTCAAAAAGCATTCCCATCTTGGTCAAATACAACTTTAGAACAAAGAAGTGCCATTTTGTTTAAAATAGCACAAGGCATTGAAGATAAATTAATGTTCTTAGCAAAGGCAGAAGTAAAAGACAACGGCAAACCTTTAAGCCTAGCTGTTAAAATAGATCTACCTAGGGCAGTAACCAACTTCCGTTTTTTTGCCAGTGCTCTTACTCAGTTTTCATCCGAAGCCCACGAAAGTACAGGCTTAAACGCTATAAACTTTACCCTGCGTCAACCGATCGGAGTAGCAGCGTGTATTTCACCTTGGAATTTACCCCTTTATTTGTTTACATGGAAAATTGCCCCTGCCCTTGCGGCAGGAAACTGTGTGATAGCAAAACCTAGTGAAATAAGCCCGGTAACAGCTTATTTATTAGCAAAAATTTGTCATAAAGCAGGCTTGCCCAAAGGTGTTTTAAACATAATTCACGGTCGAGGAGCTACTGCTGGGCAAGCAATAGTTGCGCATCCAAAAATCAAAGCAATATCATTTACAGGCGGAACAGCTACAGGAATTCAAATTGCAAAAACAGCAGCACCTATGTTTAAAAAATTATCGCTAGAATTGGGAGGTAAAAATCCAAATATCATCTTTGCCGATTGCAATTACAAAAAAATGCTCCATACCACCCTATTTTCTTCTTTCACAAATCAAGGTCAGTTATGCTTATGCGGGAGCAGAATTTTTGTTGAAGAAATTATTTACGAGCAATTTAAAAGCGACTTTATAAAAAAAGTATCTGAGTTAAAAGTAGGAAATCCCTTTGACCAAGGCACCAACTTAGGAGCCTTAGTTTCAGAAACACATCTAAAAAAAGTACAATCGCATATTGACCTTGCTCATGCTGAGGGAGGGAAAATTTTATATGGAGGGAATAAACTTGTTGTTAAAAACTGTGAAAAAGGTTATTTTTTGCAACCTACTATAATAGAAGTTAGCAATAACAATTGCCAATTGAATCAAGAGGAAGTTTTTGGACCTGTAGTAAGCCTAATGCCCTTTAAGCAAGAAGACGAAGTGTTGCAAATGGCAAATGCCGTAAAATTTGGCTTGTCGGCTAGCTTGTGGACTCAAGACATCAACAGAAGCCTGCGGATGAGTAAACAGTTGGAAGTTGGCATTGTTTGGGTAAATACTTGGTTGTTTCGCGATTTAAGAACTCCCTTTGGAGGAGTAAAAAAAAGTGGCTTAGGTAGAGAGGGAGGCTTTGAAGCACTTAGGTTTTTTACCGAAGCTAAAAATATATGTATAAAATACTAACTGGTTTTAAGTGAAAGCAAATGGATTTAGGATTACAAAACAAAAACGCTCTAGTATGTGGAAGCACCCAAGGAATAGGGAAAGCCTCAGCAATACAACTAGCCAAAGAAGGAGCTAGGATAACTTTGGTAGCTAGAGATGAAGTGAAGCTAAAAAAAACACTTTCAGAACTGCCAAATAACAAGCGAGAACACAACTGTATAGTTGCTGATTTCTTAAACCCAAAAAACTTAAGTAAAAAGCTACAAGCTAATGTTTTAAACTACCATATATTGGTAAACAACACAGGAGGTCCGCTTGCAGGTCCTATCTTTACTGCAAATATTGAAGCCTTTGAAAGTGCCTTTACACAGCACCTAAAGTGCAACCACGTTTTAACACAGGCTGTTGTGCCTTTTATGAAAAAGGTAAAATATGGAAGAATTATAAATATTATTTCTACCTCGGTAAAACAACCGATAGATAACTTGGGAGTTTCAAACACCATCAGAGGTGCAGTAGCCGGTTGGTCAAAAACCTTAGCAAACGAATTAGGGCAATTTCTTATTACGGTTAATAATGTTTTGCCGGGATCAACAGAAACCGAGCGTTTAAAGGAAATTATCAATAATAAAGCTGCCCAAACAGGAAAATCGGTAGAAGAGCTTACTGAAAGCATAAAAAAGGCTTGTCCTGTAAATCGATTTGCTCAAGCCAGTGAAATAGCAAATGCTGTGGTGTTTTTAGCCAGCGAAAAAGCAAGTTACATAAATGGCATTAATCTTCCAGTTGATGGAGGCAGAACAAAATGTTTATAAAAAGCTCATTTGTCAAGGTGTACAAATAATAAAAAAGCAGTATATTTCGAAATCAAACTAAACCTTAGTTTATAAGAAGTATAAAGCCTATTGCTTTAACAGTTTGTCAATATATTTGAATGCTTACTTTGTAAAAAAACAAAATACATTCGCTAAAGAAACAAACCCCATTAGCATATTTTTAAAACCCATAAAAAATATTCTTTTTAAAATAACAATTATGAGCAAGTTAGTACAACCTTTAAATTTTAAAAATTGGATTGATGAAAACCGCAGCTTACTAAAGCCTCCTGTTGGCAATAAACAAGTTTGGAAAAATGGAGACTACATAGTTATGGTGGTTGGCGGACCTAATAACAGAAAGGACTATCACTACAACGAAACACCCGAATTTTTTTATCAGATAGAAGGCGATATGTTGTTAAAAATAATTGATGATAACGGTAAAATGCTTGATGTTGAAATAAAAGAAGGCGATATTTATTTATTGCCAAAAAAAATACCTCATTCACCGCAGAGAAAAGCCAATACAGTGGGCTTAGTTATTGAATATCCAAGACCTCGAGGAGTGCTAGATGCGCTTGAGTGGTATTGTGAAAATTGTGGTAGTCAACTGTATCGTGAAGAGTTTGCACTTAAAGATATTGAAACCGATATGCCTGTAATTTTTAACAACTATTATTCAGATAAAAACAAGTGTACCTGTTCTAATTGCAAAACGGTAATGGATGCACCTGCCAAAATATAAGCTGCATTTTTTATTAAAATGTTTTAAAAGCCATTAAAATTTGCTGACAAAAAATATTGGCATATACTTAAAAACAGTTGCAAATAGGTGCAAAAAACACAACAACTTATCCCCAACTTAAAGAAAGTAAAACTTGACAAATAAAAAACTTCGAATAAACGGACACTCGCATTTACTGCCCTATCCCGAGGAAATACCTCAATTTATGAAAGATAAAGAGATATTTTGGGTAGATAAGGACAAAAAATTTATGTTGCAAAAAAACTGGAAAAGACCTGTTACTCACTCCAGCTTCTTTTTAAACGAAAAACTAGCTTGGATGGAACACTTTAAAATTGACCATGCAGTGGTTTTAAACCTTTCGCAACTATACGGCAATGGTTTGCGCTTAGAGGAAATGAAGCAAGCCCTGCGTTTTCAAAATAATTTTAATGCCAAAATTCAACGGGAGCATCCATCAAAATTTACCTGTGGCTTTGTTGTACACCCAGGATTTGTAAGAGGTGCCTGCTGGGAAATTGAACGCTGTGTTGAAGAATTAAATATGCACCTATTGTGTTTGCCTACCCATTATATGGATACTATTGGCACCTGGCGTTGTATTTTTGATCAAGAAAATGAATTGATATTTCAACTAGCCGATAAATACAATTTGGCGATTGAAATTCATCCTTACGACGGTGAAAAGTTTATCAAACTAGAAAATACTTCCTGGCGTTTTCACCTAATTTGGATGCTAGCTCAGTGTGCCGATGCTTATCATTTTTTAACACTAAACGGATATTACGAAAAATATCCCAATATGAGAGTGTGCTTTGCCCACGGCGGACAATTAGCACAAATGAATTTAGGCAGAAGAATTCAAGGCTTTGACGGCAGACCCGATTTATTTAAAGAAAAAAAGCATCCGAGAAAAGCAGTAGCTCATAAAAACATTTTTTTTGACACTTTGGTACATGATACTGGCTCTTTAGAACTACTGATAAAAAACCAAACATCAAAACAAGTACTACTAGGCTTAGACGATCCCTATCCGTTAGGAGAAATGGAAAGCGACAAACAATCTTCCTACCCAGGTAAAATATTGGATTTGGCTATTGATAGAAAAATTATTTCAGAAATAGAGCGCGATCAAATATGGGAAAACAATATTTTACAGTGGCTGTTTGGAGACAACAAACAAGCAAAAGCTAATTTAACAAGCAAAATACTTGTAAAAAATTAATCAGTTGACTCATTTTAAATTATGTTAATACTGTTAAAAATAAAACATTAACTTACTAGCTAATAAAACTTTAACAAACTTCCAAACTAATGAAAAAATTGCTAGAGTATTTGCCCTTTTACTTTCTTATTTCGCTGAGTATTGGCATTATGTTGCAATACTATTTAAAACTATGGCAATACAGCCTAAGTTATTTGTTAGGTGGCTTTGCCTTGTGTGTAGCCCTATTGTTGGTATTTAAAAATTACAAAAACAATCTGTTTTTTTTGCCACAACTACTTATAACTTTTGTTTTTATTGGCATGGGGCTGGTTTATATACAAAATCCTCAAAATCACAATTCTTTTTTTTTAAAAAACCTAAACAAAAACTCAATTGCACATCTAAAAGTTAACAAAACTCTCAGGTCTGGAAAATTTTACGACAAGTACTTAGCGCAAGTAATTAGTATAGATAGTACACCAACTATAGGCAAGGTATTGGTCAGCATAGAAAAAGACAGTACTAGAGAAACATTAAAAATAGATCAGCAAATTGTAATTAAGGCAAATTTTAAAAACATTAAAGCGCCCCTAAACCAACATCAGTTTAGCTATAAGGACTATTTAGCAAAAGCAAAGGTATATCATCAAGTTTTACTGAGTACCAAAGAGTATATTTTAAAAAAAAACAAAAATTGTTCTGTATATGGAATTGCCCAAAGCACACGCAGCTATATTCAAACTAGATTGAGAAAATACTCCTTTTCAAAAGATGTTTTACCAATAGTAAATGCGCTAGTTTTAGGACAGCGAAATGAAATCTCAAAAGAACTCCTAAGCCATTACACCAAGGCTGGAGCAATACATATATTAGCAGTGTCAGGATTACATGTAGGTGTTTTATTACTTATCTTTAACTACTTTTTAAAAGCACTTTATATATTTAGAAATAAAAATCTTTTAAGAACAATAATTGTTTTAGTATTGCTTTGGAGTTTTGCTTTTATTACTGGTTTATCAGCATCTGTAGTAAGGGCAGTAAGCATGTTTAGCTTTGTTTCAATAGGAGCATCCTTTAAAAGAAAAAAACATATTGAACACTCTTTAACAAGCTCTATGTTAATTTTATTGTTGATAAAGCCTTTGTTTTTACTCGATATAGGTTTTCAGTTGAGCTATTTAGCAGTATTTGGCATAGTTTTTATACAGCCCTTTCTCAGTTCCTTGTTAAAACCAAAGAATTTGATTTTAAAAAAATCATGGCAACTTATAACAGTATCTTTAGCTGCACAAATTGGAATTTTACCCCTTAGCTTGTATTATTTTCATCAGTTCCCTAGCTTGTTTTTACTGTCAAATTTAGTTATAATCCCTTTTTTAAGTATTATTTTAAGTCTGGGCATTTTGTGTATTGTACTAGCATGTTTAGGCAGGCTTCCTAATTTTATAGTGTGGTTTTACAATGAGTTAATACAATTGATGAATTTGTTTGTAGAATGGGTTTCTGCTCAAGAAAAATTTATTTTCTCTGAAGTGCCTTTAACACTATACCAAGCCATTGTTTGGTATTTACTGATAATATTATTTTTTAGAGCAATGAACAGGTTTTCATCTAAAAATCTGCTTTTATTACTTGTAGGCATACTCATTGTTCAAACAGTTTACCTACTAAACAAATACAAGGTTAGCAATAAAAACATGCTAGTTGTTTTTCACAAAAACAGGCAGTCAATTATTGGTATGCGGCAGGGAAAACAACTAAAAATATATCACAGCCTAAACAGTGGTCTCATTACAGAAAATAGCTTTTTAAAAGCTTATAGCAGCAATGAAAATGTACGAATAACTTACAGTGACTCCTTACCTAGCCTAATTCCTTTAGGCAGCAGAACGATTTTTGTGTTAGATGATAAAAACTCAAATCTTGTAGAAATTATACCTAAAAACATTGTGATTATTATAAGAAACTCACCCAAGCTAAACCTCAGTCGTTTGCTGAAAAACAAAAGTCCAAAATTAATTATAGCCGATGGTAGTAATTACAATACCTTTGTCAATAAATGGCAAAAAAGTTGTTCCGAACAAAATATAGCCTTCCACTACACAGGACAGGGAGCTTACAATATTAAATAAAAAAGTAATTCTATAAACACTTGTTAATTAGCTCAAATTAACTTGAAGTAAAAATTGATTTATAAGCGCTATAAAGGGTGTGTAACAAGTAATAAATACATTTTAAAAAATAGAACTTTTTGGCGGATACTAAATATTTTTCATTATTTTGTTTAAACTCAAACCTAAGCAATTATTTAGTGTAAAGAATTGCTAAAAAATTAAACTAACCGGTATTTTTAAACTAAAACGCTAAATTGAACTTTTAAATTTTTTTTCAAAATCTCGCCAACTTAGTTTTAAATAATTTCCGTCGTTAAAAAAAGCAATTAGTTTTTCAAATCTTTTTTCAGTCATAAAGCCAGGAATATTTTGTAGCAGTTGAAACTCTTTATTAAAAAAAGCAGTTGAAGGATAACTTAAGTTACCTTTCATAATAGCTGCAGCAAGTTCGTGATAACCTCTTCTTCCTTGAGCTTTATACATAAATTTTTTTCCTTGAAAAGTAATATCTCTCCTTTCCTCGCCATTGAGTTTTACAGGATAATAATGCTTGTTAATATAATTGACAATTACTTGGTTTTTATAAGTTGTATTGTCCATTTTTTTACACCAACCACACCAATTTGTATAAATATCAATTAAAATAGGCTTGGGATTTTTACTGTTCATTTTTACAGCATCTTCAATGCTAAGCCACTCTATTTTATCTTGAGCACTTGCACTCCAAAAAGTCAAAACAAACAGGCTAATAATAATTTTATTCATAAGTTAGTGTTATTTTCTTTTTTAGTTAATTATACAAACTCAGCTAGTTTAAGCATCAATAATTATTCCAAATTTAACGATAATAATCTGTAAATTTTTATTTACGATATTATTTAATACCGTGCATCAGCTTTTTAACCAAGGGTTGTAGAACAACAGATATAACAGCAAACCCAAAAGAAACAAAGGTAAGTAGCCAAAAAAAGTTGCTTATACCTTGTTTTTTAGATATAGCTTCAGAAGTTTCAGCAAAAACTCCTGCCAACTTCATACCTATGGCTACTGCTAAATACCAAATGCCAAACATAAAGGCTATCATACGACCTGGAACTAGCTTTGATACATATGACAAAGCCACAGGTGAAACGCATAACTCTCCCATAGTGTGAAAAAAATAAACTAAAATTAACCATATTATACTTACAGAAGCTGTTCTTGCTCCTGGTTCTATACCACTAGCACCTAATGCTATAGCCACCATGCCTAAACCTAAAAACAGCATGCCAATTGCCCATTTTATATTTGCGTTAGGGTTGTATTTGCTTTCCCACCACTTTGAAAAAAGCGGCGCCATTGTAATGATAAATATATTGTTTAACAATGAAAACCAAGAAGCAGGAATTTCAGTTGTTTCTTCTGATAACTGATTCCTCAACATACCATAAGCTATAATCCAAATAACTACAAAACTTAAAATTAATATAAGATTTGAAAGCAAATACTTCTTAAAGGTTTTCCTAACTAATAAATACAATACTCCATTTATGATAAGCAGAGGTATTACCACTAACACAGTGTTGAAGATTTTAAAAAACAAACTAGCATTTCCTTCTAAAATTCTGCGGGTATAATGCTTGGCAAATATGGTCAAAGAACTTGGCGATTGTTCAAATACAGCCCAAAAAAATATAGTTATAAAAGCAAAGAACACTACAGCTAGCATTCTATCTCTTATTATTTTTTCATACAGAGGAATGCGTATAATTAGCAAGGTCACAAAAATTATAAAAGCAAGTATAATAGCTATAGTAGCACCTGAATATCCTGCTAATTCAAAGGGAAAAAAATTGAATTTTCCTTCTGAAATTTTTGAAATAGGATCGTTAAAAATCCATAAAAGTCCCAATGCAGAACAAAGGCTTATCAATGTTTTCTGAAATACAGTAAAAGGATTTCGCTTTTCACTGTTATTTTGCTCATTTTTGCTTTCAGTACTTAAACCCTTAACCGATACAACATGGCTTTTATTTTTAGGCTTTTTACCTATTTCGCCAAACATATCTTGAATTAGCCAAAATTGAAGTAAGCCAAACAACATAAATATTCCTGCTACTCCAAAACCCAAAGACCAACCTATTTTTTCACCTAAATAACCACAAAGTAAAATACCTAAAAAAGCTCCAGCATTTACGCCCATATAAAAAATGGTATATGCACCATCTTTTTTTTTAGCATTTTTTGTGTACATTTCTGAAATAATAGAAGTCATATTGGGTTTAAAAAAACCACTCCCTAATACCAGCAAACTCAATCCAGTATAAACAAAAAAAGGACTTTCAAATGCCATAGCGCCATGACCTAAAGTCATGAGTAAAGCACCTATTACCACTGCTTTTCTAATTCCAATGATATTATCGGCAAAATAGCCTCCCAACATAGTAGAAAGATACACTAAAGAAGCATAGGTGCCAAAAATGGCAAAGGCCCATTCTCTAGGCCAACCCCAGCCTTCATCCAAAATAGAAGCGGTAAAAAACATAACCAGTAAAGCGCGCATTCCGTAATAAGAAAAACGTTCCCACATTTCTGTAAAAAACAACACAAACAAGGCAACAGGATGCCCTAACACTTTACTTTTAAATAGGTTTTCAATATTTGTATTCAAATGAATTAGTTGAAATTTTTAAAGACTATAACATTAATTTACAAGGTGCTAATATAGACTATTTTTTTATTTGAAAGCATCTTTTATCAAGTTTTATCACAGTATTTTTATCCCAAACTATTTTATTGTTGTATTTATGTCTTCGGAAAGACCACGCACAATACAATATGCCGACAAATTTAGATCGATCAAAATACATTCTGATAAGATTTAACCAATATTCTTCAGAAAAAATACAACATCCCAGAGAAACACCGCCATTTAGTTCCTCTATGCAAAAACTCATAAAATACAGTTAACAAATTTATTAAAATTAAGACATTTTAAAAAGAAATCTAAAATAGCTGTACCATGGCATTTTTTATACGATATACAGTTAATTATAAATTAATTGTGCAAACTTTTTTGAACTCAATCTTTTGTGTATAAGGTGTAATCCGCCAAAAAGTATTACCTTTGAATTTAATGTTTTAAACATTTACCTAAAAATAAGTAAAAAATGAATACTTGCACTTGCTAGTTGAAACTGCCTACTAAACTTTTAACAAAATTATTAAATTATAAACTTTTGAAATTAAATATATTATAAAATATATAAACTGATGGTATTTGAAAATAACAGCCTGCAATTTTTAAAAGATTTAAAACAAAATAACAACAGAGAATGGTTTGCCGATAACAAAAATAAACTTATTAAAGCGCAAGAAAATTTTAAAGCCTTTTTTTTAACCGTTAAAGCTAAACTAGAAGAGAAAGATGAAATTGATAAAGTTAAACTTTACCGAATTTACCGAGACCTTCGTTTTAGCAAAGACAAATCGCCTTATCAACCGCATTTTGCAGTTTCTTTTTCAAGAAAAGGAGCGCATTTAAGAGGGGGATATTATTTGAGGATAAGACCTGAAGAGAGTTTTTTGGCTGGAGGATTTTGGGAGCCTAACAAACAGGATTTATATAGAATAAGAAAAGAATTTGAATTTAATGACTCGGATATCAAAGCCATTTTATCCGAAAAAAAATTTGTTAAGCACTTTGGAGGAAAGCTAATGGGTGAGGAACTAAAAACAGCCCCAAAAGGATTTGACAAAGAACATCCTGCCATATATTTAATCAAGAAAAAAGCATTTATAGCTAAAAAAAATTTTTTAGATAAAGAGGTTTTATCAAAGAGCTTTATAGATGAAGTCAATGCGTCTTTTTTAGCACTCCGTCCTTATTTTGATTATATGTCAAGAGTATTAACAACAAATATAAACGGAGAAAGTATTATTTAACTCACCTTATTATTGCTTTTGAGCACCATAGTCAAACTCGACTAGCAAGTCAGGGCAAAAGCATTATAAGTTCAGTATTTTCAGTAGGTATTTGCTATCAAAAGTGGCTTTAAGTCGTTTGCTTTTTACTCCTTGTTTAAAGGCATTTGCCCAAGTTATAAAACAAGATTCAAATAGATTGATGTAGTTTACATAGGCAATTATTAAAATCAACGCTGCGATTAACAACATGAACCACACAAATTTACCATTCCCATTTATTGAGATTTCTTTGGTTAAATCTGATTTTAAGTATATGTCTTCTAAAGTTTGAAAAGCAAGTTGAATGCTGGTAATTCCGTCCGTATATTCTCCTAAATATTTATTGACGTAGGTTGGCAATTTTGAAGTGGCATTGTCTACTTTTATTCCAGAGAAAAATTTCACATATACATATTTATCAATAAAACGCCATGAACCTAGTTGATCTTTTTGTGTGATCAAACAATTAAACTTTAAGTGTGAATTTTAAAGACAAGAACGGCAATTGTGTTAAAAAACCTTGCAAGGGCGATCCTGTGCACAATTCTGAGATAGCTCTATCTGCAGGATGGTTTGTAAGTGATATTAAAGAATGTATAACAAGTGATTATATTTTGAAAAATAGGGTTTTGTGGCTGAAATTATTTAAGTTTACTCTTAAAATTGTGCTTTATTAAAACAATAAGTTCAATAAATACAATTACAAACTATAAGTTAAGTATAATCATCAGGCTAAGATAGATATTTTATAAATATTTTTGATAAAAATAAATAAGTTTTCATATTTTTGTTTACATCTTTTAGCTTTAAAGCTTTTAAAAATACATCAATAATAAGGCTAAAGCTTAAAACATTTTCTAGTGGTGTAATTTTTTAAATTTAAACCAAGTTACAAGTAAGTATTTAACTTAAATCTATTTTTGATGATTAAAACCAGTTTTGTAATTTTTTTAATAAGTACAGTGCTTATATCGTGTAATAAATATGCGAAAAAGGCTACAGCAGTGAACTATCCACCAACCCAAAAAAAACCTGTAGTTGATCAGTATTTTGGCGTGAATATAACAGATAATTACCGTTGGCTAGAGGATGATAGAAGCCCTGAAACCAAAGCATGGATAAAGGCGGAAAATCAAATTACCTTTGATTATTTGAATAAAATTTCGTATAGAAATCAATTAAAAGATCGCTTGTCGGAACTGTGGAACTTTCAAAAAATTGGAACTCCTTTTAAAGAAGGCAAGTATATTTATTATTACAAAAACAACGGCTTGCAAAACCAATATGTGTTGTACAGAAAAGATAAGCAAGGAAATGAACAAGTGTTTTTAGACCCAAATACTTTTGCTAAAGATGGTACAATTTCCCTAGGGTCACTTAGCTTTAGTAAGGATGGCACTAAACTAGCTTATTCTATATCCGAAGGAGGGAGCGATTGGAGGAAAATTATAATTATGGATGCCGAAACTAAAGAAATTAAGGAAGATACTTTGGTCGATATTAAATTTTCGGGCATTGCTTGGAAAGCTAATGAAGGGTTTTATTATTCAAGCTACGACAAGCCAAAGGGTAGTGAGTTGTCGGCAAAAACAAATCAGCATAAGCTTTACTACCACAAGCTGGGAACTCCACAAAGTTCAGACGAGGTAGTTTTTGGTTCTGTGCCTAATCAAAAACATCGCTATGTTCAAGGTTATTTAACCCAAGACAATAAATACTTATTAATTTCTGCCTCTGTCTCTACCTCAGGTAATAAGCTATTTATTAAAGACCTCAGCCAAACAAATAGCAAATTAGTACCTGTGATAAACAATTTTGATAGCGATACTTATGTAATAGATAACCGTGGCAGTAAGTTGTTTTTAGTTACTAATTTAAATACACCTAACAAAAAGGTGGTAACGGTTGAAGCTACAAATCCAAGTCCTGAAAACTGGAAAGACTTTATCCCTGAAACTGATAATGTATTGTCGGTTTCTACAGGGGGAGGTTATTTTTTTGCTAAATATATGGTTGATGCTGTTTCAAAGGTTTTTCAATACGATTTTAACGGCAAACTTATCCGCGAGGTAAAACTACCAGGAGTAGGTTCGGTTAGTGGCTTTAGCGGTAAAACAAAAGATAAAGACTTGTACTTTACTTTTACCAACTACTATACTCCTGGGGCTTCCTATAAGTTTAATCCCGAAAGCGGAAACTATAATTTGTATTGGAAACCTACTATATCCTTTGATTCTGAAGCTTATCAAAGCAAACAAATTTTTTATCAATCAAAAGATGGAACCAAAATACCCATGATTATAAGCTATAAAAAAGGCTTAGAAATCAATGGCAAAAATCCTACTATTTTATATGGTTACGGAGGCTTTAATATAAGCATAACTCCAAGATTTAGCGTAGCTAATGCTGTTTGGATGGAACAAGGCGGAATATATGCCGTAGCAAATTTACGAGGTGGAGGCGAATATGGTAAAAAATGGCATAAAGCAGGAACGCAGTTAAATAAGCAAAATGTATTTGACGATTTTATTGCAGCAGCAGAATACTTAATTCAGCAGAATTATACTTCTTCAAACTTCTTGGCGATTAGTGGACGTTCAAACGGCGGTTTATTAGTGGGTGCTACTATGACTCAACGTCCTGATTTGATGAAAGTTGCACTTCCTGCAGTTGGAGTGTTAGACATGTTGCGCTATCATACATTTACTGCGGGTGCTGGCTGGGATTACGATTATGGAACTTCAGCACAAAGCAAGGAAATGTTTGAATACCTAAAGGCATATTCACCTGTGCACAATGTAAAATCTGGGGTTGAATACCCTGCTACTTTGGTAAGCACTGCTGATCGCGACGATAGAGTGGTTCCTGCACACAGTTTTAAGTTTACTGCCGAATTACAGGACAAACAAATTGGAGGTAATCCGACACTTATCAGAATAGAGACAGATGCAGGTCATGGAGCAGGAACTCCACTGTTTAAAGCCATAGAACAACATGCCGATATCTTTGCCTTTACCCTATTTAATATGGGCTTTGAAAGTTTGCCTAAAGCTCCAAAATAAAGTGCCAATTACTGTTAAAAATAACAAAGTAACCCCCTCAAACCGTGATAATCTTTCACTCCTTTGTTCAGCACCTTATATACATTCAAATTAATTAATTAAATTGCCGCATAATTTTACTTTTAACTTTGTGGCTCCAGGTAAATAAGCAAGAGGGACTGACTCTTTTGCAATAATATAGATACTTTTTTTTGAAGCACCTTTTTTTAACAAATCCTTTTCGGTTTCAAATAAAAGACTTTGTAGTTCTTTGTTTTCGTCTTTGTTCAAAGTGTTAATTACAATTTCCTTTTCACTACTTATCTGTGAAATACAAGCTCCAAAAGCATTGGCAACTTCTCTATGCTTAGGGAATAAAACTTCCGAAGCTCCTCTAATTTTTTCAGGCAATAAAAAAGCACCACCACCACAAGCAATTACAGTAATATCACGTGCGTCAGTTTTTAGTTTATCAACCAAATCTTCTATTTTAGAGCGTATAATTTCCTTGACTTTTATAAAAGCCGTATTGTAGGGCATGCCTGTTAAATTCTCAATATTTTTTTTTAAAGAATTGATATCTAAGTTGTCGTCAAAATGAGTTTTACCCTCAGCTATAAAAAAATCTGATAAGGTTAAGGTATCCCCCCCAAAGGCAAGTGCCTTGTCTTTTAATAAATAACCAACAGAATCGGGTCCTAGGGTGCAATTTGCATTTTTAAATCTTACCAAAGTGCCGCCACCTATGCCAACAGCTACTACATCGGGCATTCTAAAGTTAGTTAAGACCCCTCCAATTTGAGTGGCTTGAGTGCTTTCTCTAGGAAAGTAATTAACTAAAACACCAGCGTCGGAGGTAGTACCTCCAACATCTATTACAAGTCCATTTTTTACTTTTGATAAAGCACCTGCACCTCGGATGCTATTTGTAGGTCCTGACGAGATGGTAAGAACTGGATAATCTTGAACTTCCTTTAATGACATTAATGTACCATCGTTTTGACCGATAAACAATTGAGCATCTAAACCTAATTTTGCAACTGTTTGTTTAAAGGCACAAACCATTTTGGCAGCAACTCCTTGTAGTGAAGCATTTAAAATAGTAGCATTTTCACGCTCTAACAAGCCTAAGCCTCCTAACTTGTGCGAACAACTTACTTTTACAGATTTACCTAGAACTTCGTTAGCCCATTCGGCAACTTTTAACTCTTGATCCTTAATTGTTTTTGAGAATATCCCTGTAACTGCAATCGATTCTACATCACCTTTCATTTTTTTAAGGCATGTTTTTACTTCATCTTCAATTAAAGGGCTGATATATCTGCCGTCAAACTCGTACCCGCCGTGAACTAAATACACGTGTTTATTTAACAATTGCTTTAACTCTTCAGGAAAATCAACCATACTAGGAATAGCCGCACTTGCAGGAAGACCTAATCTTATTACTCCTATTTTATTCAGGTTTTTTCTCTCAACCAAGGCATTGGTGCAGTGAGTTGTACCTAGCATAATATACCTTATATCTTGTTTTGTTATGTCAACTTTTGAAAGCACTTTCTTTAAAGCCTTTTCAATACCCGAACTTATATCTAAGGTAGTAGTTTCTTTTGTTTTAGCGTGTATCTTGTTTTTATCGCAAACCAATACAGCATCGGTATTTGTACCGCCAACATCTACGCCTATTTTATAATGCATTGTAGTTATTTTTATTTAATTGTTCAATTGGAATGTATTTTTCTGAATATCCAAATTTTTTAGGACCTCCAAGTAAAATTCCTTCTGGTGTCCTCCACTGAGGATTCGCTTTCATACCTATCACAAGCACTCTAGTGCCATATTGTATGGCTTCAGCAGTTATAGGATGAGCATTTTCTGCATCTATTAAAACTATCAAATCGGGGGTAATAGCAACGGCTTTTTGGTCTTTTTTTGCCAATAAAAATTCGTTTTGAAAATCTAAAGTCATTGTCGAGCCAGCGTTTTCTTCCAAGCCCATTATTTCACAAACCCCTTTATTCCAACGTCCCTCAGTTTTTATAGTTATATTTCTTATCTTACCTCTAAACAATTTTATAGCTTCAGCTTTATCGATTAAAGCCTTTAGTGGATTTAACTTTTTTTCTTTTGCATTTAATATTGCATTGCCTAAATTTTGAGCATAAGTTACTATGCCGTGAACTGAAGCTTGTTTTACTTGCTTTCCTGTCATCGGATAACAGCCAATGGCACAGCTACCTCCCATTTGAATGGTTGTTGCTCCAACAAGGCTTTCTCCCCAAATATTATCAATAGTGTGATAAACATTTTTATTTCCTTTTTCATCTGCCTGAGTGATAGGCGAAACAGGGATGTTGTGAAGGGTAAAGGTGGTCATCTCCAGCCTAGGGAAAGCTCTTCCCATGCCGTCTGCATCGATCAAGGGTATTTTAAACTCAGCAGCTACTGAAAAGGGGATTAGTCCATTTAAGCCCCCAGCTTCGGCAGGCATTACTGCATCAATTTTTTTTCCTAAATAGCTTTCCATCATGGTAAATGCTTGCAAAAATTCTTTGCCCGAAAACAATTTTTCTATCAAAATCATAGGTGCACCAAAAGCAGCAATGGGCAATACTAAGGCTTGATCTTTTAATTCGTCGGGTGAAATTAAACTTACACTGCCGTATTTTTCAATGGCTTGTTTAGCAAGTAATTTGCCAATATAAGGGTCTCCTCCGCCTCCTGTACCTAAAATGGTTGAACCTAATGCAATGCTATCTATATTATTTGTATTTATTTTTCTCATAAAACTATCCTTTTGTGCTTTTAGTTATGGGTGCTTTTGCTTTAGAAAGCAAATAGTGTGCAAGTAAAGCTATTAGTATCCCCAAAATATATTTTATAGACGATTTGATTAGTAGCATAGTTATTACCCCTATGCACCAAGCAGTAATTCCTTTCCAATTATAATGGATGGCTGTTTCTGTAAAATTTTGCTTTTTACAGAAATAATCAGCTACTAAAATTCCAGCTATTGGACTAACTGTTAGAGTGAGCAGCTTAATAAAATTTGTAAAATAATTAATTAACCCCATGCAAGCTAATGCTATACCTGCTAAGCCTACTATTAGTGTTATTTTGGGTCTAAAATTTTCTGAAAAATTAAACATAGTGTTAAATGCCAAACCTGACGAGTATATATTCATTACGTTTGAAGTCCAGGTGGCGAGAATCAAAATAGTCATGGCAAAAAAAGCAAAGCCTAATTTAGCAAAAATCTCTACAATATCGTAAGTGCCTTGGGTAATAGCCAGTAGGGCTCCAGTTATCAATAAAAATAGGGAGGCAGGCAAAATTCCAAAAAAAGACCCTAAAATGGCGTCTTTCTTAGTGGCTGCAAACCTGTTGTAGTCGGGTGATATTACAACTCCTACAGATATAAATCCTATGGCTAGACCGACAGCTTGTAACAAAGGCATTTCTGTTTTAGGACGATAGTTTAGTATTTCTTCAAAATTATGGGTTTGAAAAACAGTATACAAAGCGTAAGCAATAAGCAATACTATGGCTGGAACGGCTATATAATTAAGTAATTTTAGTATTTTAAAGCCAAAAACTGCTGTAAATATCATTACAAGCCCCCAAAAAGCAGAAGATAACCATGCAGGAATATTTAATTGAAAGGTATTGCTGAGTATTTTAGAAAAGGAAGCTCCCGCAATATTACTTTGGATGGCAAACCAACCTAAGGTAGATAAACCCAAAACCAATCCCACAATAATAGCTGCACCTTTATTGCCAAAGCTACTAGCTGCTAATGAAACTGCATTTTGTTGCTTTTCAACTGCCGAAATACTAATAATTGACATAAGTACTACAACGACCGTAAAACCTAAAAAACCTGCAATAACCGAACTGCTGAACTGCAAAGAAGAAATTAGCATGCTTCCTATTAACAAAGCAGGTACACTAACTATACCGCCAAACCATATGCTGGCTAAGCTAAACCATTTTGTTTTTTCTTGTTTTTTAATCATATAAAAAAGTTTAATTATTTAGTTTAATTATTTAGTTTAATTTATGAAGCATCAGAACAATAATTTTATGCTTAATGCTAATGCATAAAAAATGGGTTGCTCTTGATTATTTTATGTTTTGCAACACAAATATCGGCAACCCATTCTTATTTTACAACTTAAGTTTGAGCTATATATAAAAATAGCCAAAATATTAAAATAAATTTACAACACTTTATACTTACTTTTTACTTTACTATATCAATTTATTATTACTGCTAACCTATACTTTTAATTGTGTGCCTTAGTTTATAGGAGGAGTAACAGGACCACGGTAATTAAAAGCATCTTTTAATATGCTTAAGAACGTATCATCAAAACTGTATAGTCTTCTTTCGGCATATGCAGTTGTTACATATATTTTATTGCCAACAAAAGATGCCATTTTAGCTTCATCTCCATTGTTATATGGAAGGTAATATCCTCCTCCTTCTAATTCTGATGTTTTTATTAAATAGCTGATAAGGTGCGGAGCTGTAACTAATACATTTTTTGGTCCATATAAAATCAGATTTTCATTTAAGGCTTTTATAGTTAAAACTTTTCCGCTATCAAGACCAACTTTTAATGTTATACTATCAAAACCACTATCAGTATTTTTTTCAAAACTCAATAAAGTTCCATCAAAAGAAAAAATTAATTGATTTTTGTTTATAAAATAATTATCAATTAAAGAAGGATTTTCCATAGCTGCATTTACATAAATGCCAAGCTCATAAGCATCGCTATAGGTATTTCTTATAATTTTGGAATTAATTAACTCTTTTCCAGTTTGAGCCCAAAGTGCAAGACCGCCAATTTGACCAAACCCGGGGCTGCTAATAGCATTTCTTATCAGTACTTCTGCATTATCTGCATCGTTTGGATTTAAAACAATTACATTATTATGATCTATCACAGAAGTTAAAACTGTAGGGGCTATACTATAATTTTCATGGGCATAAGTTAAATTGCTGAGTTTTGGAACCGATCTGCCTGCACCATCGGCATTAATAAGTGGTATACCCAATCTTTTGCTCAACAGCATGGCTATAGAAGCGTTTACTGGACCCGATTCAACGGAAAGTATTCCTCCTACTGGTATGCCTTTAAGGCTAGATAATTTATTGATAGATATCCTAATAGACTCTATTAAATCATCAAGACGTTGATTGACAGCACTAGGAGCTCCTATACCTCCAGCAACTATGTACAATTTATTATTGTCAACAATAGAAATATCACAAATTTCTACTGAACCGTTTAATTTTGATATAATCTTTAAACCATCTTCAAAAGCACCTCCGCCGCCACTGCCTTTTATAGCCAAGCCTAGATATGTGTAATAAATTTCCGATAAAGTTAAGGTCCATTTTACAGGTACTGCACTTAAATCTTTAAAGGAACTTTCTCTTCTAAACTTACTTATAAGTGCATTTACTTTGTCAATATTTTCCTTAACAAGAAGTGATTTGTTTTCAGAAATAGCTTCGCTTTTTTGCTGAACGGCATTTGAATCGTTTTGAATTACTTCTGGGTCATTATTTGTACAGGAATAAAATCCAATCAATAAAGCTACAATAGCAACTTTAAATGATTTTAATTGAAATTTAGGGATTGTTGTTATCATGATATTTAAAATTTAAGATGAATTTAAGTACTACTTCAGGTTGTCCTTTTTCCTGATGAGATTGTACTTTCCTGAATAACTTTTTTGAGTCATTATTGTCAGAAGTAAAACCCAACCTACAAAGCTATAAAAGCAACTTTGTGTTTGTTTGAAAATTAAAAAGCCCGTATTATTACAATATTAACTAATTGTTGTTATAGTGTTATTAAAGTTTATATCAAAAATAAAGAGCAATTTTGGTTTTAAATTAGTTTTAACAGTAATAAATGCACTCAAGCCAAGGTGTAGAAATTACTAATTAACACACTGTTTTTACACTTTATTTTTATTTAAATTTAAATGTTTTTTAACACAAAGACAAAATCTAAAAAGCAATAAGGTTACAGTTCCGTTTTTATATAATAATATTAAAATTTATACAAAAAATCAATACCAAAAGCTACAGGTTGCCCTTGCCATACTGCATCGCCGGTACCACTGCCAGAAAATTTTTGTTCAACATACTCAGTGAGATAAGATTTGTTGAGTATGTTAGTGCCCCACAAGTTAGCCGATATATTGCTAAAACTAAATCCAAATCTGGCATTGAGTAGGTTATAAGCTCTGCTCGACCTAGCATTGTCTTCATGCCAGTATATTTTGCCAGTGCCTTTTAGGTTAATATTTCCGTTAAAACTCACCTTTTCTGTAAGGTCGAAATTAGACTCTAAACCCAATAAAAAACTACTTTGAGGAATAAGTGGTGTGTTTTTTCCTGAAATATCTATCTCATCATATGGAGGTATACTAAAGGTAGAAGTTCCTTTTATTATTTTTGACTTGCTGAGTCCATAGCTAGCCAATACATCTAAATACTTTGAAGGTCTTATTTTAAAATCCAATTCAAAACCATAAGATTCACTCTCTGGAACATTAAAGTTTCCTATCAATATATTGCCATTTGCTGCATCAATTACCAGTGCATAAAGTTGTTGATTTAAAAAATCAATATAGTAGCCCGAAAGGTTTACAATAAGTCTGTCTTCCCAAAAACTGTTTTTTAGCCCTAGCTCAAAATTATCTGTTATTTCTGCATCGTATTCATCGTCAAAACGCACTGTTTTATCTTGGTTAAAACCTCCACTGCGATAACCTCTGCCATAATTTGCATACAGTAAAGACTTTTCTAGAACGTTTAACGACAAAGATAATTTTGGCTGTAGTTGAGATACGGTTTTACTCGGTTTTTTGCCAAGGGTTACATTATCTTGAGATATATTGTCATTGTCATATCTCAATCCGGCTGAAATATTGAACCTGTCGCTTAGCTTGTAATCTGCAAAAATATAAGCTGCTATGGTAGAAAAGTTATTTGTAAAATTAGAAGTAGCAAAGGTAGTTTGAATTCCTGTTGGAGCAGGAGGTGTAAAAAGAATAAAGCCAAAATCTGCAGTTGCTTCTGTATATAGCAGTTTGTCGGTATTTTGATAAAAGACACCCAAATCCCATGTAAAGATTCTTTCGCCTTTTGAACTCAGTCTAATTTCTTGATTAAATGTTTTTGTATTACTGTCTTGTATTTGTCTTAATACATCGCCAGATTTGAAATCTAAGTCTCCAAAATGACTTCTTTCTCCTTTATTATAGGTGGTAGAGTGAGTTAAAGTCATCTCCTCAAAATTAAAGTTTAATTTTAAATTAGCGTAAATACCTTTTAAGGTTGTATTGCCTAATTGATCTGCTTGTATGGCTTGATTGTCAAAATCATCGGGACTAAAATTAGCGCCTTCAAGTGCAGTAGCATAATAAGTGGCACCTGCTTCAGCATTTATAAACTGACCTGTTAAAGTGGCATTAAAATTTGAGGATAGTCTGGTTTTTAATTGCCCCCTGATCGATAGATCTTCTATAAAATCTGGGGCTTTGTTTAAAGTAATATTGTCTAGAAGCCCATCGCCTTTTTTATAAGAACCTGAAATTCTGTAAAATAATTTATCTTTTAACAAGGGTCCAGTTGAAGATAATTGTAGTTTTTTTAAATTGCCATTGCCGTAACCTAAACTTATCTTATTGCTAAAACTATTTGTAGGCTCGTTGGTTACAATGTTAATAGCCCCTGCAATAGCATTTCTTCCGTAAAAAGCTCCTTGAGGACCTTTTACAACTTCAATTAAGGCTAGGTCAAAAAGTTCTTGGTTTATTAAATTTGGATCGGGTAAGGTTACTCCATCTACAACAAAAGCTATAGGAGATTCTCCGTTTCTTATGTGTGAGATGCCTCTTACGGTAATAAAATTATTGCCTATACTTTGGGAATTTGTGAAATTTACATTTGGGATTTGGTCTGAAAACGACTGAATATTAGAAATTCCTTTGGTTTCAATAGAGGTTGCGTCAAAAGCAATTACAGATTCGGGAATTTCTTGAACTGACTCTACTCTGCGTCGAGCTCTACCAGAAACGCCTGAGAAGCCTTGCACCACAACATCTTCTATTCTAAATGCTGAGGTATCTTCCTTTAAGCTTACATCAATAGTTGTCTTGCCCTTAACGGCAATTTCCTGTGCTTTAAAACCGAGGTATGTAAATACTAAAACAGCATCTTTATCAACTTTTATTGAATAATTGCCGTCTATATCTGTTGTTGTACCATTTGTTGTATTTTTTTCAATAATGTTTACTCCCATTAAAACTTCATCTGAAGATTTTACAATTCCAGTAACAGTTATTTTTTGAGAAACTGCCAATAGTGGAATAAAAAAAAACATAAATATTATTGTTTTTTGTTTCATTCTTTATTTATTTAAATAATTCAGAAAACAAATATATATATATAGATTAATATATACACAATTACTTTCTAATATTTTTTTTAAAAAAATGTAATTCCATTTATCTTTTTTGAAATAATTTAGAAAAAAATTAAATTGTTAAAATACTTTTTTTAGTTAACAAATGAACAAGTAAGGGCAATTGCAATATCAATTTACAGGCGAACTAATTGTGTGTTATATTTTAAGACCACATAAGTGTTTTAAAGAAAAAAATTACTAACAAACTCATTGACAATGCGTTGTTTTAAATGCGTTTATTACGGCATAAAGCGGCTTACTTAGTTTACTATATATATTTTTTTTAGTAACTTTGCCCAGTATTATTACCTTAAGGTGTTGGAAATTAAAAGTTGGAAATTAAAAGTTATATAGCAGTTTTGAGCGTATTTGTACTGTTGTTTCCTACAATAGTACAATCTTTGCACACTTTTGAGGATCACTATCACACTGCATGCGTTGCTGTAGATAAGCATCATTTTCACGAGCAAAAAACTACTTGTTTAGAACTGCATTTTCAATTTGAAATATTTTCGTTCAATTATTTAGCAGCTCTTTTTATAACTTCAAAAGATGCTTATCCCTTACAACTCAAGCAACCTAAAACTATAATTGCTCATCGCGTAGCAAAAAAATCTCCTAGAGCACCGCCTAGTAATTTTCTCAATAGTCTTTATAGTTTAAAGCATTGGTTTTAAAAACAAGTTTAAAAAATCAATCTGTTTTTGTTACCTATTTTAAAATTAGGTTTGCCCAATACAATAAGCCCTAAAAAATAACTTGTTTACATAAAACTGATATAAACTGCAGCAACCTTTAATTATGTACTTTATGTTAATTGTAATTTTAACAAAGCGCAATGAACTTAGTTAAAGTAAAAACACTGTTGTTGATAAATAATAAAAGGCAAAACTACTAGCCCATATCTTTATATATAATACGTTAATGATTATGCATTTAATCTGAGTTTTTATGTTTGAAAGCCGCTAAATAATGGTTGTATGAATTTAAAAAATATTGTTTTGGCAACTTTGTTTTTATGCCTTAACACAATAGCAAATAATCAGCAATGTAAATACAGCTTTTCTGGTTTGCTCAGCGATAGCTACAATAAACTACCTATTGAAGGTGCTTTAGTTTTTATAAAAAACCAAAATAAACACACAACATCTAATATAAAAGGTAAATTTATATTTACAAATCTGTGTTATGGTAAAACAGTTATTGAAATTGCACATATTGGCTACAAACCTAAAATTATTGAAATAAATATTACAGGTAACACTTATAGGACTATCAATTTAGAACAGCATCTAGAGAAGCTAAATAAAGTAAGCATTAGAGCAAAAGCTAACTTAAAAACTAAAGCGGCACAGGAGAGCTTGTTAAAGTCAAAAAGCCTTGATAATTTTAGCAATGCTAGTTTGGGCGATGCTGTAAAAAAAATAAGTGGTGTAAGCTCAATCAACACGGGGAATAGCCTTGTTAAACCAGTTATTAATGGTCTACACAGTAGCAGAGTACATATTTCGATTAATAATATAGGGCTTGAGGATCAGCAATGGGGTGTAGAGCACGCACCTAGTGTGGATGTAAATATTGCCGAATCAATTTCTCTTATCAAAGGAGCTAATGCCCTTCAGTACAGCGGTGATGCCATAGGGGGGATGATTATTGTAAATAGAGCGAAAAATCATTTAAAAGACAGCCTTTACGGGAAAAGTATTTTTACTCAACAAAGCAATGGACGTATGTTTTCAGTAAGTTCTGCTTTGTATAAAAATTATGCTTCGGGTGTATATATAAACGGGCAGGCATCATACAAAAAAGCAGGTGATTTTAAAGCTGCTAACTACCTTCTTAGCAACACAGGTTTACAGTTAAAAGCCTTTACTATAGAAACAGGATATAAAAAGCACAACAAAGGTTTTGAATTGTTTTATAGCTATTTACAAAGTGAAATAGGTATTTTAAGTGGTGCTCACAACGGCAGTGTTAGCGATTTGCTAAACGCCTTAAATAGTAAACAACCTTTAATAGTAAATAAATTTAGTTACAATGTAAATAACCCAAAGCAAAAGTTAGATCATCAGTTGTTAAAAGTAAGCGCTTACAAGTATATAAATGAGCAAACTAAGATTTATATACAGTACGATTATCAAGAAAACAACAGATTGGAATTTGACCTCAGAAGAGTTGATAAAAAAAATTTACCAGCATTAGATTTGCTCTTAAAAACACATAATTTTAAAGCAGATATAAGCCTAGACAAACATAGGTTGAAGCATTTTAAATTTGGGCTTAATGCTGGTTACCAAAATAATTTTTCAAATCCAGCAACCAAACAACGAAGGCTTATTCCCGACTACGACAAATACAACTTAGGTATGTACGCAATATCTGAATTAAAAATACACAAAACACTTGTAAATATAGGATTGCGTTACAATTACGAACATGTAAATGCTAAGAAATTTTATCAAAAATCTAGGTGGAAATCTTTAAATTATCAACAAACCTTTAATCATTTTATTGTTGATGATCAAGTTAGTGGCTCTCAAATTCTTACCAATCCTGTATTTAATTTCAGCAATTTTTCAACCTCGATAGGTATAACCCAAAAAATAAACACTGTAAGTTCGTTAATTTTAAATTACGGTTTAGCTAACAGAAACCCAAACCCTGCCGAATTGTTTAGCGATGGCTTACATCAATCAGCATCTAGAATAGAATTGGGTTATTTGGCCTTGCAAACCGAAACAGCTAACAGATTGTCAGCTTCCTATAAATTAAACAGCAATAAAATTAGCCTTAGCCTTGAGGGATTTTACAATTGCATAAGCAATTTTATTTACCTAGAACCCTCGGGAATTGAAACTTCTTTAAGAGGTGCCTTTCCCGTTTGGTCGTATCGACAAACAAAAGCCAATTTGTTTGGTTTAGATATCGATTTGCAATACGATATTAACAATTTTGTTTTACTGTCAAATACTATGTCAATTTTAAAAGGAAAGGATATGTTAAACAAACGCCCTTTGATAGATATACCGCCCTTTAAAGTAAGCAATGCTCTTATCTTTAAAAAAATAAAGTGGAAAAACTTTTACACTAAACTCGAAAGTGAGTTTAACACTAAGCAAAACGCTTATCCGAACAATAATTTTAAAGTCTTTATCCCTGCAATAAACAACTATGAATTGGTCGATATCAGTAGCCCACCCCCTGCCTATCATCTATTAAACTTCTCAACGGGTTTTAACCTTAATATGAGTAAAACAAAGGTAAATGTACAGTTTTTTATCGATAATATACTCAATAAATCGTACAGAAACTACTTAAACAGACTAAGGTTTTTTGCTGATGACCTAGGAAGAAATTTTAAAATTCAGCTAAAAATCAACTATTAAACTAAAATTTTTACCTAGCAAAATCTCAAATGCAATGTTTTATTTTAGTAATACAACAATAAACATGTTAATAATAATTAATTAAAATTTATCAAAATGACACACAGTAAATTTTTAGTCCTTTTATGTGCTTTTACTTTAGTAATTAGCTCTTGCTCAGATCAAAAAGACCCTCTGCCGATTAACCCAGAAGAGTTAATTACCACAGTAAATATAGTACTTACTCCTGTAGATGAAGGAGACAGCCTAACATTTAAAAGCGAAGATTTAGATGCCCAAGGCCCTAACCCTCCAGAGATAAGCGGAGGTACTCTTTTAGCAAATACTCAATACAACGCTGTAATTAGCCTATTAAACGAAACTAGTGCTACTGCTATTGATATTACTGAAGAGGTTGCCGAGGAGGCTGAAGATCATCAGTTTTTTTACAGTGCCTCAGAAGAGCTAAACTTAAGTTTTGCATACAGAGGCGAAAATGACTCAAACGGAAACCCAGTAGGAATTTACTTTAGACTTACAAGTAAGGAAGCAGGTACAGGAACTTTTACACTTACTCTTAAACATCAGCCAAATAAATTTGCCACAGGAGTTAAAGAGGGAGATATTAGCAATGCAGGTGGAGAAACAGATATAGAAGTTAGTTTTCCCGTAACTGTTCAGTAGCAAAAGTTTAAGTCTATTATTGATATAGAGCTATATAAAAACGAAAGCTAATACATATTTTATAACTTGCAAATAAAGTAGTGATTGCAGGTGTAAAGCTAGCATCCGCTATTGTACTTTTATGTTTAAATAACTGTGTTTTAGTTATAAAAACAATAAATTGATATCTCTGTGTTCAAGATTAAACCAGTCGGCAACAATTTTACTTGTTAGTATACCGTGATAAAAATACATGCCATTTCTTAAGCTTTTATTGTATTTGGCAGCATTTTCAAAACCGCCTTGTTCGGCTATTTCAAGCAGGTAGGGTGTAAAAATATTACTTATTGAAATTGAAGCTGTTCGAGCATACCTCGACGGAATATTTGGAACACAGTAGTGAACAACATCGCAGTATTTAAAGGTAGGATTACTATGAGTGGTAACTTTTGAAGTTTCAAAGCACCCTCCTCTGTCAATACTAACGTCAACAATTACGGCACCGTCTTTCATTTGTTCAACCATAGTCTTAGTAACCACCACTGGAGATCTTTTTTCACCGCGAAGTGCACCAATAGCTAAATCGCAACGCATCAATGCTTTTGCCAAAGTTTTAGGTTGTATAGTTGAAGTGTAAATAGGAAATTGAATACAGTGTTGCAGCTTTCGAAGACGCGACAAAGAATTGTCAAAAACCTTAACCCTTGCCCCCAATCCCACTGCCGATTTGGTAGCAAACTCACCCACAGTTCCAGCTCCAATTACCACAACATCACTAGGAGGAACACCGCCTATATTACCCATTAACAGCCCATTACCTCCATTGGCATTGGTCATAATTTCAGCAGCTATATGCATAGTAGCAATGCCTGCAATTTCACTCAACGATTTTGCAATAGGATACACCCCTAACTCATCCCTTATATAATCAAAAGCAATTGCAGTAGCCTTTTTTTTTGCCAAAGCTTCAAAATATTTCCTTTTTTGAGTTTTTAGCTGTAAGGCAGAAATTAAAATAGCTTGAGGGCGCAAACATTTAATTTCATCTAAAGAAGGAGGTTCAACTTTTAAAATTACATCCGACTCAAACACCTCCTTTGTGCTGTGCGAAATTTTAGCACCAGAATTTGCATACTCAGAGTCAGAGTAATTAGCACCTTCGCCAGCACCACTTTCAACAACAACTTTGTGCCCGTGTGCCAGCAGTGCCGAAACAGCATCGGGTGTAAGACTAATCCGCTTTTCTTCAAAGTGAGTTTCTTTAGGCAGTCCGATAAATAATTCTCCTTTTTGCTTTTTAAGCTCAAGCATTTCAGGCTGCGGAATTAATTGTTCTTTTGTAAAAGGAAATAGAGTTGAACTCATTTAGCCAGTTTTTAATTTAATATTGCGTTGTCCACTTTTAAGCTGTGAAATTATAAAACTAACAGCCTTTAAAGGTAATGAATTTTTTATGTTTTCGGGCCACTCAACAAAACACCAATTACCGCTGTAGAAATACTCTTCAATCCCTAAGTCGTAAGCCTCTTCTTGATTTTTTATCCTGTAAAAATCAAAGTGATAAACATATTGATTATCAAAAGTTTTATATTGATTTATTATTGAAAATGTAGGAGACCCAACTAGGTCTTCAACACCTAAGTTTTGACATATTTGCTTTATTAAGCTTGTTTTGCCAACACCTAATTCTCCGTAAAATAAAAGAACTTTACATTTAGCATTATCAATAATTTTTTTTGCTATAAGGTTTAATTGACACAAAGTGTAATTTTGATTCATAATATACAAAAATAGTCAACTTTACTTGTTTGTAAAATTTAAATATTTGAACGATAAGTAAAATTAGGTCAATTTTTTTTAAAGACCATTGCACAATCATATTTAGGGTTTAATATTTCGTTTTTACCTCGAATTTTTGGTTCTCATTCAGGAGAAATTAGGTCTAGTATGAATACTTTTTGCTTTATATTTTATTCGCTTATTTTTTTTCAGATTATGTGTAAACGATTTGAGTGACGAAGCCTGTCCGTTAGGTGGTCGGAACAGTTTTTTATCTCTTGTATAACATCCTAAAAAAAGAGATATATAAAACTCTGTTTTTCTTTAAGTTGAGGCTACAGTTAGGAAATTGCTCACTATCTTTCGCTACAGATGTTTAAAGTTCTGCTTGTGCAAAGTAATTCTATAAACTTGTCAATTAGCTCAAGTTAACTTAAAGTAAAAATTGATTTGTAAGTGTAAAGGGTGTGTAACACGTGATTATATTTTGAAAAATAGGATTTTGTGGCAGGCACTGTATAGTTGGCTAAATATACAGAAGAGTTTTTATCGATAATTTTATGTATTAAAGTGGTTGTCCTTAACAGTTTTACATACTTTAAGGCTTTCATTTCTTTTTATTAAACCTTGAATTTTTTTTAAGGTGTTTTTGGTTGCTATTTTTTTTAGCAGTTTTACGTGATTTATATGATGAGTATCTGTACCTACAAAGTCGTACAAGCCTTGATCTAGTATTTTTTGTGTTGTTTTTTTAACTGATTTACCGTAGTGTTGCGTTAAGGATAAAAAATTTAATTGAAAATAACAGCCTGCTTTTTTGAGCTTGTAGTACTGCTGAAAATCGTTGTGGTAAAAAATATATCTTTCCGGATGAGCTAAAATAGGCTTATAGCCTTTTAATTGTATTTCAAATAAAATATCGTAAAGATTATACGGAGAGTTAAAGTATGACATTTCTACCAGCACCAAATTATCGCTAATAGTTAATATATCGTTTTTGCTTAGTCTATCTAAAAATTTTTCATCCAGCATGTATTCGGCTGCAGCTTGAAGCTTTATGTCTTTCATTGCTCTGCGCTGCAGTTCTTGCCTAAGCAGTTCGGCTTTCTGTTGAATTAACTCAGATGAGTTAGGGTACACATCGCCTAAAACATGTGGTGTGGTAACAAAATTTTTAATTCCGTAGCTACTCATAAGGGCAATTAGCTCAATTGAATTGTCTAAGTTCTTTGCACCATCATCTATACCTGGTAAAAGGTGAGAGTGGATATCTACAAAATTATCACTGAAAACTTCGCTTAGAGGTATTTTGCTATTTATTTTAAAAAACATATATTTTCAACAGTTATTTAAAGCTACAAGTAGTTTATCAATTTTTCAAGTGCCATTGCCCTTGAGCCTTTAATAAGCAGTGTGCCAGCAGTAATTGGTTTGTCTTTTTTAAGGTGTTTTATAAGATTTTCACAATTATTAAATTTCTTAATTCTTGTATTGGTTTTAAAAAAAGAATCGCCTACTAAATATGAATCGTCTATTTTTAAGCTAGTTAGATAATCTGCAATTTTTTGATGTTCAATTTTACTAGCTTTACCTAACTCAAACATATCTCCTAAAATTGCAATTTTACTTCCCTTTACACTTTGGCTAAAGCTTTCTAAACTACATTTCATACTTGAGGGATTGGCATTATAAGCATCTAAAATAATTTTAATTTTACCTTTATCAACAATCTCAGCTCGGTTGTTTTTTGGCATATAGTTCTCTATTGCAAGTTTAATTTCTTGATCGGGCACCTTAAAATACTCTCCAATGCTTATTGCAAAAGCTATATTGGTATAATTGTATTTGCCTATTAAACAACTATTTATAAATTGATCTTTATAACTTAATCTAACAAAAGGCAAGGCGTTTAAGTATTTTAAAGAATTATTGAGCACAACTCTTTTAATGTTCTTGGTTTTTTCCATTTGCACACTATCGGCAGGATTTACAAAAACTGTTTTGCCTTGTTTTTTTATAAAATCATATAATTCAGATTTAGCCTCTATAACCCCTTTAACCGAACCAAAGCCTTTTAAGTGTGCTTTGCCAAAGTTGGTAATTAATCCGTAATCTGGTTTTACTATATCGGTCAAAAATGCAATTTCTTTTGGGCGATTAGCTCCAAGCTCAACTAATCCTATTTCAGTATCGGGTTTTAGCGACAGTAGAGTTAAAGGAACACCAATATGATTGTTTAAATTGCCCTTTGTAGCAAGTACATTGTACTTTTTATTTAAAACTGCCTTAGTTAATTCTTTAGTTGTTGTTTTACCATTGCTTCCTGTTATTGCTATTACAGGTATGGCTAGTTGTTTTCTGTGAAATTTAGCAAGCGCTTGAAGTGTTTTTAAAACATTGTTAACCAACAACATAGAACTGTGTGTTTGATACTCTTTTTGGTCTATAATTGCATAGGCAGCACCATTTTTTAAAGCCTGTTCAGCAAATTTATTGCCATTGAATTTACTGCCCTTTAAAGCAAAAAAAACACTCCCCTTTCTAATTGATCTACTGTCTGTATCTACCTTGTAATTTTTTGAATACAACTTGTACAGTTTACCTATATCCATATTGCAAAAATATAATAAGCTTAAGTATAATAAAGCTTATTTTTAACAAGTTCTATACTTTTTTGCCTATTTGTAGTTAAACTTAGGAACTGATTTTTTGGTTTTATTCATCATCATAGGACCCATTTTATCTGTAGCGCATCTAAAACCTATATAACTTGTAGCCATATATTCTGGGAAATATCTTCTTTGTGCCGGATCTAACCAATATTCTCTATCTGCCCAAGAACCGCCTTTGAATACTCTTGATTTATCGCTAATTAAAGTGGTTCTTCTCTTGTTGTCGTATTTGTAGTTATTTACAATTTTACCCAAAGAGTCTTTTTCAGATTCTGGTTTTTCTGGAGAGTTGTACATTCGGGGTTTACCCTCTAGTTGATCTTTGTCTAAATAAAAGAATTTTGACGATGCTTGATCACCATCTCCTAAACTAGAGTTGTCGGCTAGGTTGTAGTTTCTTCTCATATAAGTGTCCTCTCTAGTAATAGGTATATACTTTACACTACCAGGGATATCTTTGGGTACTATTTTACCATTTTCTAGAGTATCGTACTGAATTTCTCCAAAACCATCCTTTACTATAACTATTTTTCCTCGCTCGTCAATTAATTTTTTAGAAAAAATATTTCCTCTAAAATAATTAAAGTCATTAGCTTCAGTATCAATTATAGGTCTGTAAACATCCGATACCCATTCGGCAACATTGCCCGACATATCATACAAGCCAAAAGCGTTTGGCGGATAACTTCTAACAGCATTTGGAATATCCGAGCCATCGCTACTCCACCCGGCTATACCACTATAATTGCCTTTTCCTTGTTTAAAATTAGCTAATTGATCGCCTCTTCTTCTTCCGTTTTTGTCACGAGTGTATTTTCCGTTCCACGCATATTTTTTTCTTCCTCTAATATTGTTGTACTCTCGGTTTTCAAAAATAGCTTTGGCGGCGTACTCCCATTCTACTTCAGTGGGCAATCTAAATTTTTGTGCTAAAACACCATCAGTAGAAGTTATGTGTCTTCCTGTAAATGAACCTCTTGCTTGCTTAGAACGCCCTTTAGTTCTCGGAACAGGTAATCCCCTTCGGTATATGGTTGAGTCTCCATCAAAAAGCGTATAAGGATTGGCTAAATAGGCATCAGTATCAAAATTATCTTTCCCTTGATAATATAATGAGTCATCTCTAAAAATATTTTTTATAACTCCTTTGTCCATTAAAATTTTTAGGTTTACTGCATTTGTACGCCATTTACAGTATTTATTTGCTTGTATCCAGCTTACTCCAACAACTGGGTACTCAGCATAAGAGGGATGACGCAAATAGCTTTCAGACAACAAGTTTGTATTGCCAAGCCCTTTTCTCCAAACCAAAGTATCGGGGAGTATAGAGGTGTAAATATGCTTAAATTGAGGTTCTTTTGGCGGAAAAATATCTTTAATATATTGCATAAATAAACCATATTCAGAGTTGGTTACCTCTGTTTCATCCATATAAAATGAACGCACGTGCATTTGACGCGGAGTTGTATTCCAATCAAACATTACATCGTCTTGCACCAAACCCATAGTAAAGGTGCCACCTTCTATATGTATCATACCAGGAGGCACATCTTTACCTTTTTTATATTTTCCTTTTAAGTAGCCTCCGTAATTTGGATCGTTAAAGTTCCAACCCGTTAGCGACGACCTTCCAGAGTTACCCATATTGCTATTGCAAGTAACCATTAGCAATCCGGTTAGGATTAATATACTTAGTAATTTTAAGATATTTTTCATCTATTCATCTTATTTTTATATTTCGGCTGCTTACAACTACTCAGCTATTATCTGTATTGTATTAAAATTAGCAACACGACTCTTTTTACTTTTTTAAAAGCGTTATAAAAATATTAGCTAATTCCGTTAATTACATTTGCTTTTAACCGCATTTGTTTTTAGCTAATTTAAAAGTGTTTTTAATTTAAAACTAAACATAATTTAAAACTAAACAAAAAAAGTATTGTTTTATATGTTTCAAACGACACTATTTGCGCTTTATTATTTCTAAATACTACTATTATCCTCAATATAGAAAAGAAATTATAAGTTTTAAAATATAAGTTATTGATTACAATAAGATTATCTCATTTATAAACATCGGGTTTAATGTATAAAAGAGTTAAAATTTGTCTGCAAAATACAACAATTTTGATATAGAACTCTTTGTAAAAAGGCTATAAAACATTAAAAGGTAATTCAATAAATAAACAAATCATACAACTTGTATAAAATTGAGGATAAAATCTTTTTAAAACAAAAAATGCAAAAATAACTAGGATTTATTCAAAGGGTTCACATATTAATGTTTGTTTTTACAGTAATGATTATAGCTTGCTATTTCTTACCGTGGTTGATATTGAAATGGAGTTATAACTTTTAATAAACATTTTAATAAACAATTACTGTTAACGCAACAATAAATCTTTTTAGGATGCGTTAGCTTTTAAACCGTCAAGTATAGTATATTTTATGTAATTCCATGTTATTATTTACGATAGGTTTTATAAGTCAGTCAGTACGTAAAAATATGGTTTGTCAGTTTATATTTTTAATTTTAATAATGATTCATGTTGAGTTTTTTAATAATAACAATGCGAACACCTGTTAAAACAAAGGCTTAATAAAATGTTGATACACTTGCTAATATGTTTAAAATAAATACATTATATTGATTTATTATTTTTTTTTAAAATAATCTTAGAAAAAAGAAAAATAGTTTACATTTACACTAAAAAACAAAATCATTGGTATTTGAATATATGTTACAAAAAAAGTATAAATTTTAGAAATACCTTTTAAAAAGCTATTACTTGTAAAATTGACAAAAATACATGAAAAGAACAGCAATCCTATTATTAGCTTTTGGATTATATTTTAATATTTACTCCCAACAAGGTATTACTACTGCAACGCCGTTTCTGCTAATAGCATCCGATGCAAGATCGGGAGGCATGGCCGATATGGGAGTAGCCACTTCGTCAGATGCCTTTGCCATTTTTCACAATACAGCTAAGATTGTTTTTATAGAAAATCAAACCAATATTGGTATTAATTACACCCCTTGGCTGAGAAATTTAACTGACGATATTTTTGCAGGAAACTTGTCCTATTTATACAGGTATAAAGAAAATGCTGCCTTTGGGCTTAGCTTAAAGTATTTTTCATTAGGAAGAATTGATTTAACAACCGAAACCGGACTTCCAAATGGTTATAAAAACCCTAATGAATTGGCATTAACAGGCACTTATGCTATGAAGCTAAGCAATAATTTTTCTATGGGAGTGGGCTTAAAGTATATTAATTCAAATTTAGATGTATCAGACAACCTCAATGCTGTCAACTCTTTTGCGGTTGATATTTCAGCATTTTATCGTTCAGAAGAAAAAAACTATGGTCTTTTTAACGGGCGTTATCGGCTCGGCATCAACCTTGCTAACATAGGACCCAAAGTAGAATACACTTCAGGCAACCCCAATTTTATACCAACAAATCTAAAATTAGGAGGCGGCTTTGATTTTATTTTTGACAGTTACAATATATTGGGAATTAATTTTGAGTTCACAAAACTATTAGTACTTTCTAACTCTAACTCAACAAAAGGGTGGTTTGAAGGAATATTTAGTTCTTTTAGCGATTCAAACTTTAAAGAGGAGTTAAAAGAAATAACATGGGCATTGGGTGCCGAGTATTTATACGACAAAAAATTTGCTTTAAGAACTGGATTTTTTCACGAAAGCCAAGACAAAGGACAGCGGCAATTCTTTACCGTGGGCTTAGGTTTTAAAGCTAAATTAGTTGGGGTAGACTTATCTTATTTGATGAATACCTCACAAGTAAACAACCCACTTGAAAACACTCTGCGCTTTTCTTTATCATTTAGCTTAGGACAAGCTTACGATTATTACTAGCCTTTTTTACATTATTATGCAAAGGCTTTACTCTGAAAACAACACAAATCAAATAACTTTACAATAGGCAAATAATAAGCCAAACAAATAAAACTAACTAATTACTATGTTACAGCTTTACAAAAATCAAAAAACTATATGAAGAAGATAAACCTTCAAATTTCGGCAGTGATATACGATGATTTTGTACAGCTTTCAACGCAAGATCAAGTTTTAATGAACAAAGCAATATATGCTCGAAACAACGCCTATGCTCCATATTCAAAGTTTAATGTAGGCGCCGCTGTTTTATTAAATAATAAGAAGATTATAACTGGTAACAATCAAGAAAATGCCGCTTATCCTTCAGGAATGTGCGCCGAACGCATCGCTGTTTGGAAAGCCGCTTCACGATATCCAAAAAAGCATTTAATTAAAATTGCAGTAACAGGAGCTTCTTATGTTTCAAAAGTAACTCAACCCGTTGGACCTTGTGGCGCATGCAGGCAAAGTTTATTAGAATACGAAATTAATCAAAAGCAAGCTATCGAAATTATTTTTATGGGCGAAACTGGCAATATAGTTAAGGTAAACTCACTGCTATCCCTACTCCCATTTTCGTTCGATAGTTCATTTATAAATTGACAAGAATAAAAACAAAGCACAATTGTCGGTTATATAAATTCTAAATATTATTTTTGCAGATGCAACAACACAATGTACTTATTATAGATTTTGGATCTCAATACACTCAATTAATTGCCCGCAGACTAAGAGAGCTAAACGTGTATTGCGAAATTTATCCTTATAGTAAACCACCTCAAAACTTAGACTCTTTTAAAGCAGTCATCATGTCGGGGAGTCCCTTTTCTGTACATTCTAAAGATGCTCCGCATTTTGAGTTATCGCAAATTAGAAAAAAAAAACCACTTTTAGCCATTTGCTACGGAGCTCAATATATAGCTCATTTTTTAGGAGGATATGTAACTCAATCAGATACTCGTGAATACGGCAGGGCTAATTTATCGATAATTCAAAAAGACGACCCCTTATTTTTAAACGTTTCACAATCGAGTCAGGTTTGGATGAGTCATGCTGATACAGTTGAGAAGCTCCCAAAAAATGCCATTTTATTGGCAAGCACAGAGCAAGTAAAAAATGCTATCTTTAAACTTAAAGGCGAAGCAACCTATGCAGTTCAGTTTCACCCCGAGGTTTACCACTCAACCGAAGGAAAGCAGTTGTTAAAAAACTTTTTAGTAAACATAGCTGGAGTTTTGCAAACATGGACACCCAAGTCATTTATCGAGCAAACAACTATTGAATTAAAAAACAAATTAGGAAACGACAAAGTAGTATTAGGCATTTCGGGCGGAGTCGATTCAACGGTAGCTGCCGTATTACTACACAAGGCCATAGGCAAAAATCTGCATTGTATATTTGTAAATAACGGTTTATTGCGAAAAAATGAATTTACCGATGTTTTAAACCAATACAAGGGCATGGGCTTAAATATAAAAGGTGTCAATGCTTCGCAACAGTTTTTAAAAGCACTGTCGGGTATAAGCAATCCCGAGACTAAACGCAAGGTCATAGGGAAAACATTTATCGATGTTTTTGACAATCAATCTCAAAAAATAAAAAACGTAACTTGGCTTGCTCAAGGAACTATTTATCCTGACGTAATAGAATCTGTTTCAGCAAATGGAGAGGCTTCCTCAACTATAAAAAGCCATCACAATGTAGGTGGTTTACCCAATTTTATGAAACTAAAAATAATAGAGCCACTGCGAATGATTTTTAAAGATGAGGTTAGAAGAGTTGGAGCTACCTTAGGTATAAACAACGAGCTATTGGCTAGGCATCCTTTTCCTGGTCCTGGCTTAGCCATTAGAATTTTAGGCGAAGTTACTGCCGAAAACACAGCTGTACTACAAGAGGTAGATGCTATTTTTATCAATGGTTTAAAAGAGAGTAATCTGTATCGTAAAGTATGGCAAGCGGGCGCTATTTTACTACCTATAAGATCAGTAGGAGTGATGGGCGACCAACGTAGTTATGAAAAGGTGGTGGCTTTACGCGCCGTTGAAAGTACCGATGGCATGACTGCCGATTGGGTTAATTTACCTCATAAATTTTTACAAGAAATATCAAATAAAATAATAAACAAAGTTAAAGGAGTAAACAGAGTGGTTTACGATATTAGCTCAAAACCACCAGCAACCATTGAATGGGAGTAGTTTATTAACATATTAATATATTTAATTACAGATGAAGAAATTACAGTTTTTGATATTGACCAGTATACTTAGCATTGCAATTTCCTGCGGTCAACAAAGGCGTTATGTATCTTATAAAATGCAGAAAGGAGAAAGCATAAGCGATATTGCTAAGCGAATGAACTTAAATATTGAAGACTTATTCAGGTTAAATCCCAATATTAGCAGTAAACCTATTGAGGATACAGTAATTGTAATCCCCAATCCGAAATTAAAAAAAAACAAGCCCTTAAAAACTCCTGCTCCTCAAGACTATGCCGTTATCAACCAACCAAAACAACAAGTTGATAAACCACTGAATGATAAAGAGCAAAAAACTACACAATATCCTTTAACTGTAACAGAGAATTATAAAACTCATCAAGTTAAGCCGGGCGAAACTGTTTATCGCATCACCAAGCAATACGAAATTACTAAAGATCAACTTATTGAATTAAACCCTGAATTTCCTGAAATTAAAAACAATTTGCTTTCAATAGGACAAGTACTCAAAGTAAAAGCTGTTAAAAACAACATTGATACTAGCAAAGAAGAAGTATTAAAACAATATTTAACACATCAAGTAAGAGCTAAAGAAACGGTTTATAGCCTTACTCGTTTTTACAATATTTCAAAAGACCAACTGATGAAACTAAACCCTGAGTTCCCTTCTATTGCTAACAATGATCTAAAGGTTGGGCAGTTTCTTAAAATTAAACCTATTGATGATATAGATAAAAGCGAAAACCTAATGCTATATCAAGATAGCATACAGCAAAATACTAACATCAATCTTGCTTTATTACTTCCTTTTAGAGCACAGGAATACGATACAGTTAACGCCAGCAACATATTTAAAAACAACAAGTTGGTCAATATGGTTACCGATTTTTATATGGGCATTGAAATGGCAATTGATTCAATTAGCAAACAAGGAGTTAATGTTAAAGTTGCTGTTTTTGATACAGGAAACAGAGGAGAGAATATTTCTGAAATAATCAAAAATGACGAATTGAAAAACTTAGATATAATTATAGGTCCGTTTTACTCAGAAAAAGTTAATAAGGTAGTTAATAATACTCAGGCAACAGTTGTATTTCCTCACTACTCAAACAAGCAAGAAAAATTGAGTTCTCCCAAAATAGTAAAGGTAGCTCCACAAAAATCTTTATATACTAAATATTTAGCATCCTATTTAAAAAAGGAATATAGAGATGAAACTATTTTTGTGGTAGGCAATGCTGATAAAAATTCAGAATCTACAGTTAAAAATATGGTTTCCTACCTAAAAGAGCACGATTCTATTACTGATATTCACATTTTAAAGCCTGAAAATGGATATATTAAAAAAGAGCGCTTTACAGATAAAATGCAGACAAATAAACACAATTGGCTTATAGTTACTGCGGAAGACCTCGTAGTAATTGAAGATGCTTTAAACAGCAGCATAGGACTGCCCGAAGATACTACAGTTCAGGTGTTTGCAACCAACAAAGGCGAAGCTTACAACAGGATAGACAACAACAAATTAGCATTTGTAAACTTTACTTATGTTTCGGATACTTTTACTGATGAAAATTCGCAATCTATAAAAGAATTTAACAAAAAGTTTAAAGAAAAAAATATGTCCTTGCCCAGCTCCTATGCAATAAAGGGTTTCGATATTGCCTACGATATACTTATTCGATATGCCTCGGGGAACAAATTGGCAAAAACCTTTAAACAAGGAGTATCCTTGCGCATAGAAAATAAATTTAATTACCACAAAAACAAATTTGGCGCAGCAAATAATCAAGGTTTGTTTATAGTAAAGTACAATGCAGATTTGAGTTTAAGCCGAGTTAAATAAAATGAGGTTTTGTATTTAAGTTAAAATTATTATTTTTAATATATTACCTCAATTCCGCAAGTATATTTTAAAAAACATGTTGAAAACTTACTAAAATAAAGCCTTACAAATATTTGCAAAGCTCGATTTTTTTCACTTATTTAGGTGAATGTTTAAAACCTTAAATTCAAAGGTAACACCTTTTGTAAGAGTTAATGCATCGCAATGTTTACTTAGGGCTTACTAAAAAATCTAAAAATCATATAATTGTATTGACTAGATTATTTTGTATTTTTTGATGTTTTAGGGGTTTAATTTCCAATATGATTGCTAAAATCATTTTAAAAAATGACTTTATATGGGTAAAATGAGGCTGAAATGGAATTAAAGTATATCGCCAAAGAAAATCCCTTAGGATTTTCCATAGATTCAATGCTAGAGCAATCAAGCCTATTTTGCATAAGCTACTTTGGTAGTTTCTAGTGCGTATTCTATTCATGCCGAAGCGCTTTTTTGCT
>JBKDZU010000041.1:0-74019 GCA_047971505.1 Tenacibaculum sp. | reverse complement strand
CTAGTGAGAGTCTCTTCGGCTCTAATAAGGCTTTGTAGGTTTATGGTGTTGGTATCGCCATTCTCATCCTTGTATACTAGCTCTTTAAAGTCGTCACTAGTATCGCCTGGTGTTCCGTTGTCGTTGTCTTTAATGTCAATGCTAGTGAGAGTCTCTTCGGCTCTAATAAGGCTTTGTAGGTTTATGGTGTTGGTATCGCCATTCTCATCCTTGTATACTAGCTCTTTAAAGTCGTCACTAGTATCGCTTGGTGTTCCGTTGTCGTTGTCTTCAATGTCAATGCTAGTGAGAGTTTCATGGGCTTTAACAATATTTCCTAAATTAACATTCTTTCCTGTATTTTTTGATAGGCTAAGCTCACTTGTAGTAACATCAAAAATTAAATCTTGAATTTCGTTATTTGGATTACTGTCCGCATCATTTACCAAAGAAGTTAAATTTACGGGAGTGCCACTAACACCTATTTTTAATTCATTAGTGGACGAATCAAAGTAAAGATCCTCATTAGGAGCTATAGCATTACATAGATTTACCCAAATCATACCACTGTATTGAAAAACACATTTTTGATCTGTGTTATAAACAATGGCTCCTTCTAAAGGATATATGGCATTCATTTGAGCATCTGTAACTCTAGTAATAACTAGTACTTTGTCAGTGCTTTCTAGTTCTAGAACTGAACTGTTGTGAATTTTATCTGGATTTTCTCCAACTTTTACTTGACCAAAAATTTTTAAAGAAGATAAAAAAAATAAAACTGAAAAGATAATTATTTTATTCATAATATGTTGTTAAAATATTGTAGTTTAATAAGCTTCAATAGTCACAAGGGAGACACATATAATATATTAGCGCAAATATACGCTTATTTTTTAATATAAGTAAATAACACTTGTAATTTAATTAAATACATACTTAAAATCTGCAAATATTTTTTTTGCTTATTTAGGTTAATGTTTAGACAATTAGATTCAAAGGTAATACTTTTTTACAGATTACAACTTTGTGGGCAAAAGTATAAAGTAAAAATAAGTTTACACAATTTAATCATTCAATTATTTTTATTTACCCTGCAAAGCTAATATAAAAAAATATCATATGAGGTTTGTAATAAAAATATTGTAATCTTCCTCAAAACGAATTGTACAAAAAAACACTTTCTCAGTCAAAGTTTTGTTGTGGTATTTTAACTTTTAACAGTATAATATCATTTATATATTTTTACATTGTTGATTAGCCTTTGAACGAAAATATGTATAACTCTATTAATCAATATATTACACTTAAAAAAGTAATTTAATGTACTACGCTTATTTTTGATATTTAAACTAAATCACTGTATTTAGTGTGTTAATTGTATTGTATTCACTTTATTTCAGGAACTTTTTTGATTTTTTCAGATTATGCGTAAACAATTCGAGCAATGAAACTTACCCATTAGGCAGTCGGAACGGTTTTGCTAAAAAACAAAGCAAAAAATTGAGGCTGTAGATATGAAATTACTCACTTACCGCTCGCTTTCAGGTTTTCACACCTTGTGCTTTGCACATCACTTCCAACAGACTTTCGCTCAATATTTCTAGCTACAAGCCGTTTAGAATCCTGTTTTATGCAAAATAATTCTATAAACTTGTTAATTAGCTTAAATTAACTTAAAGTAAAAATTGATTTGTAAGCGCTATCAAAGGGTATATAATACGTGATAAATACATCTTAAAAAATAGAGTTTTTTGGAAAATACTAAATAGGCGTAAGTAACTATTTATCGTGTTGCGAGATATACCCACAAGTTTAAACCTATCTTACGGTTACTCGAGTCGTCTAAATATAAATTTAAAATTTGTTTTAAATCCATATAGTATTGAGTTTGTTTGCCATACTGTCTTTATTAAAAAACAGCAAGGTAATTATTAACTTAATCTCTATAAGTGGTACAAATTAAACTGTAGAAAATGGCACAACTTGAACTGAATTTACTGGTACAATCCGATCCGAAACGGAGTAGCCACCGATTAATAGGGGCTAAGCCAGTATCATTTACTGCTGGATTTGAGAGGAGACAAGAGTATAATAATGCTTCTTTTTCTCCATTAAACTTTCATGGCTTCCAACTTCTACAATATAACCTTTATCTATGACAACAATTTGATCTGCACTTTTAATAGTACTCAATCTATGAGCAATAACTACTACCGTTGGCTTAGCCCCTATTAATCGGACTTTAAAATACTTAACTTTAACGTATTAATTGTATTATATTGGTCTTATTTTAAAGATTTTTTTTTAATTTACCTGCAAAGGGTATTTTTTTGGACTACTTTTTTTAGTAAACCAAATAATATCTTAATTCTTCTCTATAAATTAACAGGCTTAAATTGCATTGGTTCATAAAAAACACCTTGAGAACGTTCGTAATTTATCAAATCTAATAAATTTAAACTTTCAAGATTATTGATATAGAACTTAGATTTATCAACTAATACACACAATTGTTCAATACTTTTTTTCTATGGGTGGTGAAATAGGATAGCTACCCTTTTTTAGGTATAAAATTATATCCATTATATTTTTAGGTATTACTCCATTTTCTGATACCTCTCGCAATATCGAGAGCTTTTCTTCTGTGCTAAAGGTGCGTTTTGTTTTCATAATTGACAAAATTAGTATAGATTTCTATATGTAATCTTGTCCGAACAATTAGGGGACTGGAACAAAACAAGCCGAAGAAATTCAAAATTATAGCAGATAGTAAAGAACCACATCCTAATTGTAATGGCTATAAGACATCTTTAATAATTTGTGATAATGGTAAAGGGCAACATCCGAAAGATTTTGAAAAGACATTTATCTTAATTAGTAAGAGGGAATAAGAATAAAATTCACTTTGTTCAAGTAAAACAATGATGCTGCCACAATTGATTGACCTATAAGTAACGGCTTTGCGAAACAACAGTCAATACTGAGTTGTTTAGTTACTTTTTTAGTTGTAATATACTGATTAATAACACTCTATAAGTTTTAGTGCAGATACTAATTAACAATTTCATAAAATTATCTTTACAAAGTTAAAATGCTATATTAAGCACTAGTATAAAAGCCTGAAAAAACCAAAATACAAAGCAGATTAAAAAAAACACCTTATAATTTTATTAAACCTAAAAGAATGGTTAATTTTCCATTTTAGAAATTTTTTTAATTTTTTTTTATTGAGTACTTATTTAGAGCAACTTAACGAATCACAAAAAGCAGCTGTTTTACAAAAAAACGGTCCAGTAATAATAATAGCTGGGGCAGGCTCGGGCAAAACAAGAGTTTTAACCTATAAAATAGCCCATTTACTGCAACAAGGAGTAGATCCTTTTCATATACTTTCGCTAACCTTTACCAACAAAGCAGCTCGCGAAATGAAAGAGCGTATTGCTCAAGTTGTTGGCAATAGCGAAGCAAAAAATTTATGGATGGGAACATTTCACTCAACATTTGCCCGAATTTTGAGAGCAGAAGCTCCATTGCTAGGCTATCCACAAAACTTTAGCATTTACGATACTCAAGATTCAGTTCGTTTAATAAGCTCTTTGATTAAAGAAATGAATCTAGAAAAAGAAAGCTATAAGCCTAAGCAAATACTGAGTCGGATATCATCCTATAAAAACAATCTTATAACTGTTAAGGCTTATTTTAAAAATTTTGAATTACAAGAAGAAGATAAACTATTGTGCAGACCCAAAACTGGCGAAATTTACAGACAATACGTCGACAGGTGCTTTAAGTCTGGTGCCATGGATTTTGACGATTTACTACTCAGAACAAATGAACTACTGGCTCGTTTCCCGGAAATATTAGCAAAATACCAAAATCGATTCAGATATATTATGGTTGATGAATATCAAGATACTAATCATTCTCAATATCTAATAGTAAGAACCTTAGCTGATCGTTTTCAAAATATTTGCGTGGTAGGGGATGACTCTCAAAGTATATACAGTTTTAGAGGTGCAAATATTAACAATATTTTAAATTTTCAGAAAGATTATCCAGAAGCAAAAATATTTAAGTTAGAACAAAACTATCGTTCAACAAAAAACATAGTACAAGCGGCAAACAGCGTAATTAACAACAATAAGATAAAATTAGAAAAAGAGGTTTGGACAGCCAATGAAACTGGTGAAAGTGTAAAAGTAATTCAATTGACATCGGGTGAGGAAGAAGGAAATTTTGTAGCAGATTCAATTTTTAAAAACTTAAATAAGCACAGTTTAAACCCTGCCAACTTTGCCGTATTATACCGAACCAACGCACAGTCAAAAACCATAGAAGATGCACTAAGAAAGAAAAATATTAAATATAAAATTTACGGAGGCATATCATTTTACCAACGCAAAGAGATAAAAGACTTGCTCTCTTACTTGCGCCTATTAGTAAATCCCAACGACGAAGAGGCCTTGCTTAGAATAATTAACTATCCACAAAGAGGAATTGGAACCACCACTGTTGACAAGTTGGTGCTAGCTGCCAACCACTACAAAAAATCTGTATTTGAAATAATAAAAAGCCTTGATAAAATTGACATTAAACTCAATCAAGGTACTAAAAACAAATTAAACGATTTTTTACTGATGATACAACGCTTGCAGATAGAAGTCCAAACCAAAAATGCCTTTGAAATAGCAGAACTAACAATAATAAACACACAATTTATTAAGAATCTGCAAAAAGACGGGTCTATAGAAGGGATTAATAAAGTTGAAAACATTCAAGAATTACTGAGCGGTATTAAGTATTTTATTTCAGATAAAAGCAAAACAACAAATCAAATCACTTTAACTGCTTTTTTAGAAGATGTAGCACTGGCAACTGATTTTGACAACGAAAAAGATCGCGAGCCAGGAGTTTCCCTAATGACAGTGCACCTGTCAAAAGGTCTTGAATTTCCTTTTGTTTATATTATTGGTTTGGAGGAAAACTTATTTCCTTCAGCTATGAACATAAATTCTAGAGGTGAGTTAGAAGAAGAGAGAAGACTGTTTTACGTAGCACTAACCCGAGCTGAAAAAACCGTTTATCTAAGCTATGCCCTTTCGCGCTATCGTTGGGGAAAAATAGTTTTTTCAGACACAAGTAGGTTTATAGATGAAATTGATGAAAAGTTTAAAGAAAATGTTTACTCAAAACTACCTGAAGCAACTGACAATAAATTTGTCGATGCTAGCTTATTTGAAAAACCCTCAAAAATACGCTTTCAAGAACCCACGTATAAAAAACTAAAAAAAGAACAAATCAGCAAACAAAAACACAATCAACCAATATATAATAAACTAAAAAAAATAAGCAATAGCAGTTCGGTCATCCATACTGCTAATCAAAAACTAAGTGTAGGTAACACAGTAGAACACAGCAGGTTTGGCAAAGGCAAAGTACTGACTATTGAAGGAGAAGGCTCAAATAAAAAAGCTGAAATAGAATTTGAAAAAATAGGAAGTAAAAAATTATTATTACAATATGCAAAATTAAAGATAAAAGAATAATTACAAATTATTTTGCATTAATTTAAAACAAAAAACATGATTGATTTAGAATACAATTCAGAGAGAGAAACTTTAATCATCCCAGAGTACGGACGACATATACAAAAACTTGTTAATTACTGTGTAGGTTTAAAAGACAAAGTTGAAAGAAATACTATGGCAAAGGCAATTATAAATGTAATGGGAAATTTACAACCCCATTTGCGCGATGTTCCTGATTTTAAACACAAATTGTGGGATCAGTTGCATATTATGGCAAATTTTTCCCTAGATGTTGATTCGCCTTATGAAATTCCATCAAAAAAAGAGTTGAGCGAAAAACCTTTAAGATTAAGCTATCCAAAGTCAGTTTCAAAATACCGCTTTTACGGAACCAACATACAAGCTATGATTGATGTGGCTTTAACCTGGCAAGATAGCGACATAAAAGAAGCTTTGGTCTTTACCATAGCCAATCATATGAAAAAGTGTTATTTGAATTGGAATAAGGACATAGTGGAGGATACTGTAATATTAGATCACCTGTATGAGCTATCAAAAGGAAAAATAGATATAAGAAACACAGAAGAGGAGCTTACCGACAGTAAAAATTTATTGAGAAAGAGAAATTCTCAAGGACAAAAATCAAAAGCAACCAACAAAAAAATCAGAAAAAAATAAATGGCATCATTTAAAATACAAGGAGGTTATAAACTAAAAGGAGCCATAACTCCACAAGGCGCAAAAAACGAAGCCTTGCAAGTAATATCTGCCACTTTACTAACTTCAGAAAAAATAACTATCAGCAATATACCCGATATAGTAGATGTTAATAAGTTAATAGATATACTAATAGGATTAGGTGTTGAAGTTTTAAAATTAGCCCCAAACACTTATAGCTTTCGGGCATACAAGGTAAGCTTAGACTACTTAGAAAGTGATGAATATAAAAAAAATGCAAGCTCACTAAGAGGTTCAATAATGATAGTGGGACCACTTTTAGCTAGGTTTGGAAAGGGATACATACCAAGACCAGGAGGTGATAAAATAGGCAGACGTCGCTTAGATACTCATTTTGATGGTTTTATAAACATGGGTGCTAAGTTTAGATACAATAAAGAAGACTATTTTTACGGAGTAGAAACAAAAAGCAAGCTGCAAGGAACTAATATACTTCTTGATGAAGCGTCTGTAACAGCCACAGCCAATATTATTATGGCTACAGTTTTAGCCCAAGGAGTAAGTACTATTTACAATGCAGCTTGTGAGCCTTATATTCAGCAATTATCAAAAATGTTGAACAGCATGGGGGCTAAAATAACAGGTATAGGCTCTAATCTTTTAACAATTAAAGGAGTAGAAAAGCTAGGGGCTTGCAATCACACCATTTTGCCCGATATGATTGAAATAGGCAGCTGGATAGGCATGGCAAGTATGACCCGCTCAGAACTTAGAATAAAAAATGTAAGCTGGAAACATCTAGGGCAAATACCCAAGGTTTTTAAAAAGCTGGGAATTAGACTAGAAAAAAAACAAGATGATATTTGTATACCTGAGCAGGAAAGCTATGAAATTCAGAATTATATAGATGGTTCAATTCTTAGCATAGCCGACGCTCCTTGGCCAGGATTTACACCCGATTTGTTGAGTGTAGTTCTAGTGGTAGCAACTCAAGCAAAAGGCACTGTGCTTATTCATCAAAAAATGTTTGAAAGTAGGCTGTTTTTTGTTGATAAGCTTATTGACATGGGTGCAAAAGTAATTTTATGCGACCCACATAGAGCTACGGTTATTGGGCACGGTTTTAAGAGTCAGTTAAAGGCAACTACTATGACCTCGCCCGATATTAGAGCGGGTATTTCACTGCTAATAGCTGCACTTTCAGCTAAGGGCACAAGTGTAATTCACAATATTGAACAAATTGACCGAGGTTATGAAAATATAGAATTGCGCTTGCGTAAACTAGGAGCCCATATTGAAAGAATCAACTAATAATACACAAAAATATACAGAATTTTAAAATTGCAATTCTCAATTGCTGTTCTATACCTAATACTGCTTTAATTTGTTTTTCTTTGCTGTATTCAAGATAGCATAAAATATTACATGCAATGCTTTTAGCTAATTGTTTACTTCTGTTAAAAAGTATAAGAAACAGTGGTTGCTATATTTCGGGGTTGTCCAGGAAAAGCTCTGAGTAAATCCCAACCACCTACCCAATGAGTTTTGTTAAAAACATTGTTTAAATTTAACTGTATTTGAAACTTGCTTATATTGTAGTACAAGGCGGTATTTACTAGCCCATAACTTGGAAAAACTGTAATTTCATCAGTATCTTCTAAATCTAGTATCCCATTTAGCTGGCTTATGTAATTATAACCAAAGCCTAAGCCTAATCAGTTAAACAATCCTTGGTTTATAGTGTACTTAGTCCAAATATTAAAATTATGTTTGGGCGCATTAGGTTTTTCCTCTTTAAATTTGTGCAAGTACAGATGTTTTTTCCACCTAAAGTCATGGTGTAAAAGTGCGTTATTTCTAAGTGATTTCTGCTGAATGAAACAAGGTATTACTTGTTGTTAATTTGCTATATCGCTTGTAAATTTAATGCGCATTAAGCGCAGTTCATCATCGTCGTAATCTCCGTCAAACTCGTTTAAGGCATCTTGTATCTTATCTGTTTCGGCTTCCATAAAATACTCGTAAATTTCTTGTTGTTGTTCTTCATCTAATAGATCATCAATAGCATAGTCAATATTTAGTTTGGTTCCCGAAAAAACTATTACCTCCATCTCTTTAATTAGCTCTGACATTTCAAGTCCCTTTGAATTTGCTATATCTTCCAAAGGCAGTTTTCTATCGGTATTTTGAATAATATAGAGTTTTAACCCTGAATTGAGACCTGTGCTTTTTACTATCAAATCGTCAGGACGAACTATATTGTTATCTTCTACATAAGTAGCTATTAGTTCGATAAAATCTGCACCATATTTTTTTGCTTTTCCTTCTCCAACTCCGTGTACTTTTGAAAGCTCTTGAAAGTTAATTGGGTACTTTAGAGTCATATCTTCTATTGACGGATCTTGAAACACAGCAAAAGGAGGTACATTTAATTTTTTCCCAACCTTTTTTCTTAAATCCTTAAGCAACCCCATTAATTTTTGGTCAATCCCACTACCCTTTATAAACTTGCCGTTACTAATAATAGTGTTGCTATTATCAGTTATATAGCTATGGTCTTCGGTCATCATAAATGAAGTAGGGTTCTTTATAAAATCCCTGCCTTTTTCTGTAATTTTTATAACCCCGTATTGCTCAATTTCCTTTTTTATAAAATTGGCTACCAGTACCTGCCTTATTAAAGCACTCCAAAAATGAGATTCTTTTTCCTTACCTACTCCAAAAAATAGTTGCTCGTTAGTTTTATGCGACTTTAGCAAAGCGTTTTCCTTACCTATTAAAGTATTTATAATTTCTTTTGATTTGTACATTTCATTGGTTTGCAGTACTATCGATAAGAGTTTTACTACCTCTACTTGGGCTTCAGTTTTTTTCTTAGGATTGCGCATATTATCATCCATATCAGCGCCCTCTCCGTTTACCTCGTCAAATTCTTCTCCAAAATAATGCAATAAATACTTGCGTCTGTTCATCGAAGTTTCAGCATAACCCACTACCTCTTGTAATAAGGCATGACCCACTTCCTGTTCGGCAACAGGTTTATTGGCTATAAATTTTTCTAGCTTTTCAATATCTTTATACGAATAAAAAGTTAAGCAGTATCCTTCGCCACCATCACGCCCTGCTCTGCCAGTTTCTTGATAATAACTCTCTAGACTTTTCGGAATATCGTGGTGTATAACATACCTTACATCGGGCTTGTCAATCCCCATACCAAAAGCTATGGTCGCAACTACAACCTGACAATCTTCCATTAAAAACATATCTTGATGCTTAGCCCTAGTTTTAGCATCTAACCCAGCGTGATATGGAACTGCTTTTATTCCATTAACTAGTAAAACATTAGTAATTTCTTCAACTTTTTTACGACTTAAGCAGTAAATTATGCCAGATTTTCCTAAGTGTTGCTTAATGAATTTTATAATATCTTTTTCTACCTCTTTGGTTTTAGGTCGCACCTCGTAAAACAAATTTGCTCTGTTAAACGAGGCTTTAAAAACATTAGCATCGGTAATGCCTAGAGTTTTTAATATGTCTTCTTGAACTTTTTTGGTAGCTGTGGCTGTCAAACCTATAACTGGCACATTGCCTACTTGCTTAATAATGTTTTTTAAATTTCTGTATTCGGGTCTAAAATCGTGCCCCCATTCTGAGATACAGTGAGCTTCGTCAATGGCAACAAAAGAAATATTTTTAGCTTTTAAAAATTCAACATATTCTTCTTTGATCAATGATTCGGGTGCAACGTAAAGCAGTTTGGTTACTCCTTTTTCTATATCTTGCTTAACTTGATTTATTTCAGCCCTGCTGAGCAAAGAGTTTAGCACATGGGCAACTCCGTATTTTTCAGATATTCCTCTAATGGCATCTACTTGATTTTTCATCAACGCAATTAAAGGCGAAATTACTATAGCTGTACCTTCTTTCATAAGTGCAGGCAGTTGATAACACAGTGATTTTCCGCCTCCTGTAGGCATTATCACAAAGGTGTTTTTGTTGTTTAAAACACTGCTTATTACGGCTTCTTGTAAACCTATAAACTCGTTAAATCCAAAGATTTTTTTTAATGATTTGTGTAAATCTGATTGTTTTGTGTTCATTTTTTTAATACCAAAATTAAAAACCAAAAAAATATTAAACCCCTAAAGTAAAAAGTTATTATCTTTTGTGAAACTGATGCTTAAAATATTTCTATTTTTACAACTTGATTTTTATAAACAAATTTTAAAAAACCTTGAAAAATTTAAGCGATATTATTTCAACTGCCAAAGATACTATCCTTTTGCAAAGTAATGCTGTTGCTAATTTAATAAATTTATTAAATAATTCATTTGCCGAGGCTGTAAATTTTATATTAAACACCGAAGGTCGTGTAATAGTAACAGGTATTGGAAAGAGTGCTAATATTGGTGCTAAAATTGCAGCTACTTTAAACTCAACGGGTACCCCTGCTGTTTTTATGCATGCTGCTGATGCTATTCACGGTGATTTGGGGAATGTTCAAAAAAATGATGCTGTTATTTGCATTTCTAAAAGTGGAAATACCCCTGAGATTAAGGTTTTAGTGCCTTTTATTAAAAATTTAAAAAACAAGGTTATCGCAATAACAAGTAACCCCGATTCTTTTCTAGGGAAAAATGCTGATTTTTTACTTAACTCTTATGTTGCAAAAGAGGCATGTCCAAACAATTTGGCTCCTACAACAAGTACCACTGCGCAGTTAGTGCTTGGAGATGCTTTGGCTATTTGTCTTCTTAAGTTAAGAGGCTTTAGTAGCAGTGATTTTGCTAAATATCACCCTGGCGGCACTTTGGGCAAAAAACTTTATTTACGTGTTTCAGATTTTATTGTAAACAACCAACTGCCGCAGGTAACTGCAACTTGTTCTGTTGCAAAAGTTATAGTTGAAATTTCTGAAAAAAGACTAGGTATTACAGCTGTGATCGATAAATTAAACAAAGTAATTGGAGTTATAACCGACGGTGATATAAGGCGTATGTTAAGCAAAACTACTCAAATTAACGGGCTTAAAGCTACAGATATTATGAGTAAAACACCTGTATTAATACATGAAGATGCTCTTGCGATTGATGCACTTAAAGTATTAAAAAACAATAGTATTACCCAAGTACTGGCAGTTGACAATAAAGGTCAGTACACAGGGGTTGTGCATTTGCACGATTTAATTAAAGAAGGAATATTGTAATTGTGGCGGCAAAAGAAATGTCTTTTTTAGAACATCTTGAAGAACTAAGATGGCATTTAATAAGAAGTTTTTCGGCTATTCTCATATTGGTCTTGATAGTATTTATCAATATCAACTTTGTGTTTGACAATGTTTTGTTGGCGCATTTAAAACCCAATTTTTCAACCTATCAATTTTTTTGCAAAGCTTTTTCTTTAATTGGCATTGAGAGTGATTTTTGTAAAATAGACCTCGATCAAAACTTGCAATCTCTCAACCCAACCCAACAGCTAATGACCGCAATTTGGTCTTCGCTTATCTTTGGTTTTATATTTGCTTTTCCTTATATTTTATGGGAATTATGGCGTTTTATTTCTCCAGGCTTACACAAAAGTGAAATAAAAAAATCAAGGGGCTTTATTTTTATTTCATCTTTTCTATTCTTTTTAGGAGTTTTGTTTAGCTATTTTGTAATTATACCCATGTCAGTGTATTTTTTTTACAACTTTCAAATTTCTGATTCTATTCAAAATAATTTTAAAATAGAAGCCTACACTAGCCTTGTAAACAACACAATTTTAGGAGTTGCCTTGTTTTTTGAGCTACCAGTACTTATTTATTTTTTGTCAAAAATAGGGTTAGTTACACCTAGTTTTCTAAAAAAGTACCGCAAACACGCCCTAGTTGTTGTATTGGCTTTATCTGCAATTATTACTCCACCTGATGTTGCTAGTCAAATTATTGTATCGGTGCCTATTATGATTTTATACGAGTTAAGCATCTATATATCGGCTTGGGTTTTAAAAAAACAATTAAAAAATGAATCAAAACACGTCAAAAAAAGCTAAATAATTTAAAAAGTATCGTTTGCAGATAAATCAAGAAGTGTTAAATACTGACATGACAGCAAAACTATAAAATTGTATTTTTAATATAAACACCCAAATTTACAACTCAAATCTAACTTAAAATAAAAGTTCTAATTTTTATAAGTGGTTTTATAAGGATTATAACAAGTGATAAATATATTTTAAAAAATAGATCTTTAATTAGCAGGCACTAACTATACCGTAAACTCAATTGTACATTGCTTACTGAGCTAGTTATAGTGCACAATAGAATGTAAATTAAGCCTTTTGCTCTAATTCCTGCATAATATCTACCAAAAGTTGAACGCTGTACAGAGGCAAGGCATTGTACATGCTTGCTCGGTAGTGACCTAGGTTTCTATGACCGTGCAAGCCATATACGTTTGCTTGTTGCCACATAGAGTCAAATTTAATAGTAAGAGTTGGCTCAGTTAGTTTAAAGGTAGCGTTCATACAGCTTCGATCTTCTTTTTTTGCCAATCCTTTAAAAAGTGGATTTCTGTCAATTTCACCGTATAAAAGCGACGATTTTTGCTTGTTAACCTTTTCAATAAAACTTATGCCTCCTAAGTTTTTTAGCCATTTGAGGTTTAGCATTGAAACATAAATTGCAAATACAGCAGGTGTGTTAAATATGCTTTGCTTATCAATATGCAATTTATAGCTTAGCATAGATGGAATTTTTCTTTCAACCCTAGTCAGTAAAGTTTCTTTAATAAGTACTAGAGTGATTCCTGCAGGACCTATGTTTTTTTGAGCTCCTGCATAAATTAAATCAAATTCTGAAAAATTTAATTGGCGCGAAAATATATCAGAACTCATATCGCAAAATAAGGGAACACTAGTATTTGGAAAGCTATTTAATTGAGTTCCATATATAGTATTATTGCTGGTGCAGTGAAAATAATCAACTTCGGGTGGTACGCTATAGTTCTTAGGAATATAGTTAAAATTTTTGTTTTTTGATGAGGCAACTTCGAGCAAATCTCCAAACATACTAGCTTCTTTAATAGCCTTACTGCTCCAAACACCTGTGTTTAAGTATGCTGCTTTTTTATTTAAAAAATTATAAGCTGTCATTAAAAATTGACTGCTTGCACCTCCTTGTAAAAACAGTACTTTATAGGCTTTGTTTTGAAGACCTAACAACTCGAGAGCTAGATGCTTTGCTTTTTCTAAAATATCTATAAAAGCCTTGCTTCTGTGCGATATTTCAACTATCGATAGGTTGCTGCCGTTAAAATTAATCAATGCTTCTGATGCCTTTTGCAAAACCTCCTTAGGTAAGGTGCAAGGTCCGGCGCTAAAATTGTGTTTGTTCATGGTTTTATATGTTAGATATCGTTAATTATTATAGATTTTAATAAAAATACAGTTTGTGTTTCTAGGTGTTTATTTAATATTTTGCTGTATTTGCAATAAGCAGTTTTATTTCTAATTATTGAGTTAAGTAGTATTTTGCTATTAAATAAGTGTTTAGTTTAACTGCCGTAAAGAGTGTAAGTTGCAGAGTGTAAGTTTATAGGTTTGCCAAAAACTCTAAGGTATTTACTCCATCAGCATAGTCATGTAAATCAGGAAGTTGTGCTTTGCCAAAGGCTATATCATTTTGATCAAAATTACTGGCTACCACGCATTGAATTTTATCGCTATCTCTGTTAATTCTTGTTCTTAGCTGATCGAGAGTTTTATAGTGCTCATAAAAAACAGTGGCAATAGGCGAACAGTATGCTTTATCTTCCTTGATCATTAAAAATCCATTGTCTAAAAAATTAAATTCACTCATTAGGTAAACCGCCTTGTTGTAATCGTAGTTATTGGCGTATTTGCAATTTTCGATAATTTTATGCTTGTGATATACTGCATTAAAAATATTGTTAAAATTATAATTTTCTGGAACATATAACTTAGATACTGAACGACATCCCAAACCAAAATATCTAAAAATATCTTCACTTAAACTCATTAAGTCCTGTTGGCTTTCGTCTCCTTTTATAACAGCAACTGAGTTTTTGTTTTTTCTGATAATACTAGGTTTATTCTTAAAATAGTACTCAAAATATCGAGCCGTATTATTGCTGCCTGTCGCAATTACGGCATCAAAATTAGACAGTTTGTTTTCTGCAAATAAAATCTTATGTTTAAACTCGGGCAAAACTGCTTGAAGGTATTTAGCTAGCAAGGGGAGTAATTGCATATCTTTTGAAGACTGCTTTATCAGCACTATATGACCTGAAATTAAAATCGATATAAAGTCGTGAAAACCTACAATAGGTATGTTGCCCGCTGTTATTAAAGCAATTTTTTTTGACTTGGACGTTTGCAGGTTTTGATTTTTAAGCCAGTTTGTTAAGTTTTTTTTATTTAAAGCTTTTGACCAGTATTTGAGAGTAAAAAGCAAATTTTCTTGAGTAAACCACGCATTGTTTTGTTGGGCTAACTTTAATTGCTTATCGAGCTTGTTAAAATATAAATTGTGTAAGGTATTAGAACTGTATTGGGCTGTGTTTTTTGCTGTAATAAACTGAGTTAAAAAGCCTCCTAATTCGCTAAAAGCATCAATATAGCTTCTTATATTTTCCATTTATGTTGGTTCTAAGTTAAATTGGAACTAATTTTGCATTTGCAAAGTTACAAAACTGAAAGTAGTTTGTTATGGCAATTGTAATTACTGACGAATGCATAAATTGTGGAGCCTGCGAACTTGAATGCCCTAACACAGCTATATATGAGGGTGCGGATGAATGGTGCTTTGCCGATGGCACTGAGTTAAAAGGTGATATTTTACTGCCTAACGGGCAAAGAGTAAATGCGGAGGAGGAGCAGGAACCAATATCTGACGAAATATACTATATAGTGGTAGATAAATGTACGGAGTGCAAGGGCTTTCACGAAGAGCCACAATGCGCAGCTGTTTGTCCTGTAGATTGCTGTGTGTTGGATCAAAACAATATAGAAACTGAAAATGAGTTGTTGGTAAAGCAGCGTTTTTTACACAAAGAAGACTAGCTAAAAAAGCAATGCTTAACTTTAATCCTTATGTAATTTAACCAGATAATTTCGACAGATAGTTTATACACTCTAAAATAATGAAATTCGTACTTATTGTAATATTTATGACAACGGTGCTTTTATCGTGCAGATTGTCAGATAAAAAAGAAAGTTTAAACAACAATATTACAAAGTCTGTCAATTATCCTGAAAATTTGTTAAAAATACTTAAGGCTCATGGTGGTTTAACAAATTGGAAGAATGCAAAAACTCTTGTGTTTTATTTAAAAGATGAAAAACACACTGTTGAGTTAAGCAGCAGAAAAACAGTAGTGCGCTCAAATAATTACTCACTTGGATTTGACGGCAATCAAGTGTGGCTATTGCAAAAAGACTCTGCTACATTTAAAAGAAAGCCCGAATTTTACTACAATCTATATTTTTATTTCTATGCCATGCCCTTTGTGTTGGCAGATAACGGTATTGAATACTCAAATACTCCGTCTATAACTTTTCAAGGTGAATCTTATCCAGGTATTAAAATAAGCTATCAAAACGGCATTGGCAGTACACCCGATGACAATTATTATTTGTACTTTCATCCTAAAACCTATCAAATGCAATGGCTTGGATACACTGCTACTTATAATTCTAAAAAAACCACATTAAAGCCTAAGCTTATTCGATACAATAATTGGGAGCACACTCAAGGTTTACTACTGCCTAAGCTTATAACTTGGTATCAAAGCGACGAAAGAGGAAATCCTAAAAAAGCTACCGAAAAACAGTTGAACTTTTTGCACGCCCAAATAAGCAAACAAACCTTAGATAGCAGCTTTTTTAAAAAGCCATTACAGTAAAAAACACTAAATTAGCTTGTTTAGTAACTAGTGAATTAAAAAACAATATAAATAGATATGGAAGATAAGCAAAAATATAGTTGGAAAACCCAATATAGTGTTGTACTGATAGCCAATTTGATTTACGGGCTAATTTTTTATTTTATTACGATTAAATTTTCAGCCTAAAATGCAAAGTGTTGATTGGATTGTTCTTTTGATAAGTCTTACCTTTATAGTTATTTACGGTGTTTGGAAAACTAAGGATAACAAGAGTGTTGAAGATTTTATAAAGGGAGGAAAGCAGTCTAAATGGTGGACTATTGGCTTGTCAGTTATGGCTACTCAGGCCAGCGCAATTACATTTTTATCTACTCCAGGTCAAGCATTTGACAGCGGTATGGGCTTTGTTCAATTTTACTTCGGACTGCCTATTGCCATGGTGATAATTTGCTTGATTTTTATACCTATATACCACAAACTCAATGTATATACGGCTTATGAGTATTTAGAAAATAGATTTGACAAAAAAACTAGAGTTTTAACCGCTGTTTTATTTTTAATTCAAAGAGGCTTGGCAGCGGGTATTACCATATTTGCACCTGCAATTATTTTGTCGGCCGTATTGGGTTGGGACTTGCTTTTATTAAATATACTTATTGGGTTTGTAGTAATTATATACACAGTTTCGGGAGGTACTAAGGCTGTAAGTGTAACCCAAAAACAGCAAATGGCAGTAATTTTTACTGGTATGTTTACTGCTTTTTTTATTATAGTACAAAAACTGCCTGAACAAATTAACTTTAGTTATGCTTTGAAAATTGCAGCTGCTAGTGAAAAATTGCAAATCTTAGATTTTTCATGGGATTTAAACAATCGCTATACCGTTTGGACAGGTATTTTAGGTGGAACCTTTTTAATGCTTTCGTATTTTGGCACTGATCAAAGCCAGGTTCAAAGGTATCTTTCAGGTAAGTCAGCTAAAGAAAGTCAATTAGGCATGATTTTTAATGGCTTGTTAAAAGTGCCTATGCAATTTTTTATCCTGCTCACAGGAGTTATGGTCTTTGTTTTTTATCAATTCAATCACTCGCCCTTGAACTTTAACCCCAAAGCCACAGAGGCAGTGCTTAGTTCTAAGTATGCCGATGATTACAAAAGGCTAGCTATAGAGCACAAAAATATAGAAAAGAAAAAAAAATCTCTTATTCTAAGTGGCTTAACCTCCGAAAATAAAAACCAAATTCAAAAGCTCAATATAAAAGACAAAAATTTAAAGCAAAAAGCTAAAAAACTTATTAAAAAAGCTAATGCTAGGATTGAAACTAACGACAAGGATTATGTGTTTATACAATTTATTTTAAAGTATTTGCCCAAGGGTTTAATTGGCTTGTTGTTAGCAGTTATTTTATCGGCAGCTATGTCGTCAACGGCTTCTGAGTTAAATGCCTTGGCATCGACTACAACCATTGATTTGTACAAGAGAAATACAACTAAAAAACACTCCGATAAGCACTATGTAAATGCATCAAAATGGTTTACTTTGGCTTGGGGGATTTTGGCAATTGCAATTGCTTGTATCGCTAATTTGTTTGACAATTTAATTCAGCTTGTAAATATCATTGGTTCAATTTTTTACGGCAATATATTAGGGATTTTCCTGTTGGCTTTCTTTGCAGGCAAAGTAAAGGGGAATGCAGTATTTTTGGCAGCTATAATTACTCAAGTTTTAATTACTTGTACTTATTACTTTGGGATTTTTATACAAGAACAACAAGGCAATGAGCCTATTATAAGCTATTTATGGCTCAATGCCTTGGGTTGTGCTTTGGTGTTTTTATCAGCAATTACACTGCAGTATTACAATAAATTATACCCTAAAAAAGTGTAAAGCACAAGTATGTGTACCCAATAAATAAATTTAATATCTTTTTTAACTAATGTTCATCAGAAAATTAATAAAGTATTATTAATCAATGTATTACGTTTAAAAAGATAATTGAATACATTACACTTAATTTTTTGATATTTAAATTAAAATGCTTATTTTTAACGCATTAATTGTATTATATTTACCTTATTTCAGGAATTCTTTTAGTTTTTTCAGATTATGCGTAAACTATTTAAGTAACGAAACCCACCCGTTAGTTGAGCGGAACAATTTTTTAATCCTTTTACAATGCCTTACCTTAAAAAAGAGGTGTATAAGACTCTGTTTTTCTTTAATTTGAGGTTGCAGCTAGGAAATTGCTCACTTACCGCTCGCTTTCAGGCTTTCACACCTTGTGCTTTTCACAACACCTCTAGCCTTTCTTTCCGATCACTATTTCTCGCTACAGCCCTTTAGAATCCTACTTATCAAAGTAATTCTATAAACTTGTTAATTAGCTCAAATTAATTTAAAGTAAAAATTGATTTATAAGTGTAAAGGGTGTGTAACAAGTGATAAATACATTTTAAAAAATAAACTTTTATAGCTGATCCTAAATTAATTAAAACACATTGCATAAAGAATGAATCTTTACTTGTAGAGAAGGTATTTTTTTCTAATTTCTTTAAAAATACCTAAGTCTTTTTTCCAAGAAGCCCTAATTTGACTAATAGTAAAGCCCTTTTCAATTTGTTGCTGTAAGTTTTCGGTGCCTGCAAGTTTAGTAAAAAATGAATTAAAGAAGGGTTTTTCTTTAGGATGATGCTCGGTGTAGGTCTGATAAAAGTCAACTAACCACTTTAACTCTAATTGTTTAAGGCTAGGCTCATAACTCAAGTTGTATCCATAGCAAGTTTTACCATTGTGCTTTGGATTTTTAGCTCCGTTATTGGGCAAAGGGGTAAAGTAATAATTGTATTTTTTTAATTTGTAAAAGGGGCTACCCACTATTTGAAACGGTTTATCGGTTCCCCTTCCTACAGAAATATGCGTGCCTTCAAAAAAACCTAAACTGGGATACAGATTTACTGAAACGGCATTAGGTAAATTGGGAGAAGGTTTTACAGGCAAAGGGTATTGGGCTTTATGTTGATAGTTTAAAATAGGAATTACAGTTAAATTACACTGAATTCCATTTTTTAGCCATTTTTGACCATTTATCATTTTTGCGTATTCGCCAATTGTCATTCCGTATACAACAGGCACAGGGTGCATGCCTACAAAGCTTTGGTGTTTTGGTTCTAAAATAGGACCGTCAATATAGTGTGCATTGGGGTTAGGTCTGTCCAAAATCAATACTTTAATACCCAGTTCTGCACAAGCTTCCATCACGTAGTGCAAGGTTGAAATATAGGTGTAAAATCTAACCCCAACATCTTGTATATCAAAAACTAAAATATCAATACCTCTCAACTGCTTGGGAAGAGGTTTTTTGTTTCTACCGTATAAAGAAATTATAGGTATGCCAGTTAAAGCATCAACCCTATCTTTAACAGTCTCGCCAGCATCTGCCTTTCCTCTAAATCCGTGCTCAGGGGCAAAAACTTTTTTAACAAATATATTTTTGTAGTTGTACAAAAAATCAACTAGGTGCTGGTGTAATTTTTGATTTGACCCAAGCCGTTTTTTATCGGCAAAATTAATAATTGAACTTTGATTAGCTACAAGTGCTATATTTTTGTTTTTTAATTTGTCGATATACAATTCAACCCTATCTGCGCCCGTTTTTATATCGAGGGCATTATCTTGTATTGCGATTTTAGTTTCACTTACACTAATGCCAAGTAAAACAAGTATAAAGCAGAGGATAAAAACCCAAAATAAATACTTATTTTTGACAGCCTTTAAAACCATAATGTTTTGAATTTTGAATTATTTATAGCCAAGCAAATCATAATTGGCAAGGCGTATAAAAGTAGTATATCACGACCAATAATAAAAATTGCTTCAATTGCTATAAGTTTAGGTATAGGTGTAATGCTAGTTGCAGTTTCAATTGGTTCAGGGTTTCAAAAAAAGATTAAAGACAAAATGTCGGGCTTTAAAGGACATGTACAAATTGTGAATTACGACAATAACAATTCAGATGCTTCTGTAGTTCCGATAAGTAAAAATCAAGATTTTTATCCAAAATTCAAGCAGGTAAAAGGAATAAAAAAGGTACAAGTTTTTGCTAATAAATTTGGACTCATAAGGACAAAAAGTGCTTTTGAAGGGATTATTTTAAAAGGCATATCAGCCGATTACGACTTTACCTTTTTTAAAGAATACCTAGTGGAGGGAAGGCTGCCAAACTTTAGTTTAAAAAGGAATAGAGAAATTTTAATTTCCCAAAGCCTAGCCAGCAGTCTTAGGCTAAGTCTTAACGATACTATTCAAATAGTTTTTAACACACAAAATAGAAGAAGTCCATATGCCACTCGAAAGCCCATTGTAGTTGGCGTGTACAATACAGGATTTGAACAATTTGATAAAACTGTGCTTTTAGGCGATATAAGAGAGGTTCAAAGGCTAAATAATTGGGATTCGACCCAAGTTGGTGGGTTTGAAGTTTTGATAGATAATTTTGATGATCTAGCCCAAAAAGGCAATCAAATTTACAATGCAATAGACCCCGCTTTAAACAGTGAAACCATAGCAGAGAGGTATCCCTTAATTTTTAATTGGCTCAATATACTTGATAATAATGTTTGGCTAATTATAGGAATTATGATATTTGTAGCAGGTATTAATATGGTAACTGCTTTGTTGGTGCTTATTTTAGAACAGGTACAGATGGTAGGAATTTTAAAAGCACTGGGTTGCCTAAACTGGAGTATCAGAAAAATATTTCTGTACAATGCCTCGTATTTAATTGTAAAAGGCTTGCTATACGGCAACTTAATAGGGCTTGCTTTTTTAGGCGTTCAAAAATATTTTAAGTTTATAAAATTAAACTCAGAAAACTACTATGTATCAACTGTTCCAATTTACATAAGTCCACTATCGATTTTGCTGTTAAATGTAGGAACCTTATTGCTTTGCCTTTTAATGCTAGTAGTGCCCTCGTATATTATTACAAAAATACAGCCTTCAAAGGCTATAAAGTTTGCTTAATTTTACACTATAATTTTGTTACTTTGTAGCTGAAAGCTGATAACTTAAAAATGAACTACGCAAAAAATATACTTGAAACTATCGGGAATACTCCTTTGGTACGCTTAAATACTATAACTAAAGAAATAAACGCATTGGTTTTGGCAAAAGTAGAAACTTTTAATCCAGGGAACTCTGTAAAAGATCGTATGGCATTAAAAATGATAGAAGATGCCGAGGCAGATGGCAGATTGCAACCTGGCGGAACAATTATAGAAGGAACCTCAGGAAACACAGGCATGGGCTTGGCTTTGGCGTCAATAGTTAAGGGTTATCAATGTGTTTTTGTTATGTCTGACAAGCAATCAAAAGAAAAAATTGACATTTTAAAAGCAGTAGGGGCAGAAGTTGTAGTATGCCCTGCAAATGTTGAGCCTGAAGACCCAAAGTCTTATTATTCGGTATCAAAAAAGCTGAGTTGTGAAATTCCAAACTCCTGGTATGTAAATCAATACGACAATCCTTCAAATACCTTGGCGCATTATCAACAAACAGGTCCTGAGATATGGAAGCAAACAGGTGGTAAAATAACTCATTTTGTAGTGGGAGTAGGAACAGGAGGCACTATTTCAGGAACAGCTAAGTATTTAAAAGAGAAAAATCCAGCTATAAAAATTTGGGGAATTGACACTTATGGTTCTGTTTTTAAAAAATATCACGAAACAGGAATTTTTGATAAAAATGAAATATTTCCTTATCTAACAGAAGGAATAGGGGAAGATATACTGCCAAAAAATGTAGATTTTAATTTAATTGACGGCTTTACCAAAGTAACTGATAAAGATGCGGCAGTATACACACGCAGACTTGCAAAGGAAGAAGGTATATTTGTAGGTAACTCAGCAGGAGCAGCAGTAAAGGGATTGCTTCAGTTAGCTGACAAATTTAAGCCTGACGATGTTGTTGTTGTTCTGTTTCACGATCACGGAAGCCGATATGTAGCAAAAATATTTAATGATGATTGGATGCGCAATAAAGGGTTTTTATAAAAACAATAGGTTTGTTTCATGTGCATGGGATTGCTTTTAGTTTATCATTCTATATAGCGGAGATTACTTGTAATAAATATTATAAAGCTTTTTAAATATTAAATTCATAAAATTAATTGTGTCAAATAAAATAATACTTAAACAGTTATAGTTATAAAACTATATAATTTTTTTGTTTTACACTAAAATTAATTATATAATACAAAATCCCATTGCCAAATGAGTAATGTAAATAAAATTGAAACAAAGTTAGATTATGCAATAACTTCAGCAGCTATAATTTTGCTGCTTTTGGTTTCAAAAAATGTTTTTCCTGTTTATGTATACACTTTTATTGCTATTATTATTTCACTTTATTTTTTCCCTATAAGGTATTTGCTCTATTTGTATAAAAAATATATCCAAAAAAAAGTTACCTTAATATTTACAGGATTGCTCTTTACTATTCTTTTAGTCCTCTCTATACTAGATTTGTATTTACCCAAAAACATTTTTGTTAAGTACACTATAAGTGCTGTGGGGGTTTTAAATTTAATATTCATGCTGTACTATTACGTAAGGTTTAACAAGTTTTTGCTTTTAAATTTCCTGTTTGTATTTATTGCCACTTTTGCTAATTCTTTATTAATACAACAACCCCACTAGGTTGTTAAATTTTTTGAAATACAATATTGTAAATATTTGATTTTTAGTATACTAAAACAATAATAGTACATTTACTAAACTGGTTAACACCAAATAATTATAAAATTTTAATAAACTATTTATACAGTTAAGACTTGTTGTAAAATATTCTTTATTTTATTGTTGATAGATAAACTAGAATAGTTCTTTTCGATAAATTTTATAAAAACCTCTATTGGTTTTAATTCCTTAAATATAGCCTTATCTTTGCTGTTAAATAAGTAATATTATATGCCTTTAATAAAATCTATTTCAGGAATAAGAGGCACAATAGGAGGTAAAGTTGGAGATAATCTAACTCCCATTGATGCTGTAAAATTTGCAGCGGCATACGGCAGTTTTGTGCTCAGAAAAAATTGTAAAACAAAAGAAAAGCTAAAAGTTGTAATAGGTAGAGATGCCCGTATTTCGGGTAAAATGATAAGCAGTTTGGTTTCTGATGTTTTAATTGGCTTAGGTATTGATGTTATTGACCTTGGCTTGTCAACCACTCCTACAGTTGAAATGGCTGTTATTTTAGAAAGAGCTATAGCAGGAATCATTATAACAGCATCGCATAACCCAAAGCAGTGGAATGCTTTAAAGCTACTAAATGAAAAAGGAGAATTTATCGATCAGCAAAACGGGGCGGAAGTTTTAAAACTGGCAGAAAGCAATGACCTAAAATTTGCTCAAGTAGATAAATTAGGTAAATATAAAAAAGAAAAGAACTATATAGAAAAACATATAAAACAAGTATTAAAACTCAATTTAGTTGATAAAAAAGCCATTAAAAAAGCTAAATTTAAGGCAGTAGTTGATGGAGTAAACTCAACAGGAGGCATTGCTATACCTATGTTGTTAAAAGCCTTAGGGGTTAAATGCATTGAATTGTACTGCAATCCAAACGGACAGTTTCCTCACAATCCAGAGCCTTTAGAAGAACACTTAACAGTTATATCTGAGTTGGTTGTAAAAAAGAAAGCTCATTTAGGCATAGTGGTTGATCCTGATGTAGATCGTTTAGCTATAGTTTCAGAAGATGGGTCTATGTTTGGAGAAGAATACACTCTAGTTGCTTGTGCTGACTATGTTTTAGGAAAACTAAAGGGTCAAAAATCAGTTGTATCTAACCTTTCATCTTCAAGAGCTTTGCGAGATATTGCCAAAAAACACAGAGCAAGCTATACCGCAAGTGCTGTAGGAGAGGTTAACGTAGTTAAAAAAATGAAAGAAACAGATGCTGTAATTGGAGGTGAAGGAAACGGAGGTATTATTTATCCTGCATCGCATTACGGCAGAGACTCTTTGGTGGGAACAGCCTTGTTTTTGTCGCATTTAGCAAACCAAAAAATATCCTGTAAAGAGTTGAGAAATAGCTATCCAAGCTATTTTATGAGCAAGGAAAAAATTGAATTAACCCCTGAGATAAAACCCGAGAGTATACTGCAAAAAATGTTGACCAAATACAAGGATGAACAAATAAACACTATTGACGGGCTTAAAATTGACTTTGCTGACCATTGGGTACATTTGCGCAAATCAAATACAGAGCCTATAATTAGAATTTATACCGAAGCCCGCACAGAGAAAAAAGCAACGCAATTGGCTGATAAATTTTTAAAAGAAATTAAAGAAATTATTTAATAACTTTGCACAAAATAACCCCTTATAAAAAAGAAAAACAATATAATAGTGTTAAAAACATCTGTATCAAGTCACAGTAATAGTTTGTTAAATTTTAACAATACAATATTATAATTAACAAATAATTAAAATATTAATTAATATAGTGCTTGTAATGTTGTTAAATTACTCAAAAGTAATTAATTGTAAAAGTTTAACTAATTTATTGATAGCAATGTACGATATTAAAGATTTGCACATAGTTTTAGAGTCTTATTTTGAAAAATTTAGAAAAAATATAGTAGGCATTGACCAGAGTTTTAGCACAGCTTATGGAGAAAAAAAACTAGTATATGCCGATTGGACTGCAAGTGGCAGATTATACAAACCTATTGAAGACAAATTACTAAATCAATTTGGTCCTTTTGTAGCCAATACTCATACCGAAACAACAACTAGTGGTGCAGCAATGACATTGGCATATCACCAAGCTCGAAATATTATAAAAAAGCACGTAAATGCAAGTGCAGACGATGTACTGATAACCGAAGGCTCGGGCATGACAGGAGTTATTAACAAATTTCAGCGTATTTTAGGTTTGAAAATTTCAGAAAACCTAAGAGCTCATACTAATGTGCCCAACGAGAAACGACCTATTGTATTTATAAGTCATATGGAGCACCATTCAAATCAAACCTCTTGGTATGAAACCATTGCTGATGTTGAAGTAGTGCCTTGTAATAACGAGGGACTTATTTGTTTAGACGCTTTTGAAGAAAGCATAAAAAAACACATAGATAGACCAATAAAAATAGCCTCTATAATTGCGGGCTCAAATGTAACAGGTATAAAAACAGAATATCATAAAGTAGCGACACTTATTCATAAATACAACGGCTTGTGCTTTGTTGACTTTGCCTGTTCTGCACCCTATGTTCCTATAAACATGCATCCAGAGAAAAAAGATGAATACTTAGATGCTATCTTTTTTTCGCCACATAAATTTTTGGGCGGACCAGGCAGTTCAGGAGTGCTGCTATTCAATAAAAGGCTGTATAAAAATACCATTCCAGACAACCCAGGAGGAGGCACGGTAACCTATACAAATCCGTGGGGTGAACACGATTATATTGACGATGTTGAAACAAGGGAAGACGGAGGTACTCCGGCATTTTTGCAAACTATTAAAATAGCTCTTTCAATACAATTAAAGGAGCAGATGGGCACAGATAATATAAAAGAGAGAGAAGACGAAATTAACTCAGTTATCTTTAATTGTTTAGAAAACATAGAAGGACTTAAGATTTTAGCTCCCAACCACAAAGACAGATTGAGTATTTTTTCGTTCTACTTTGAAAAATACCACTTTAATTTAGTAGTTAAGTTACTCAACGACCGATTTGGTATACAAACTAGAGGAGGTTGTTCGTGCGCAGGCACTTATGGACACTTTTTGTTAAACGTTGACCAACTTACATCTCATAAAATTAAAGATCAAATTAAAGAAGGTTGCAATACAGAAAAACCTGGTTGGGTTCGATTGTCAATTCATCCAACAATTACTGACAAGGAAGTTGCCTATATTTGCGATTCTCTTAAAACACTAGCTCAAAATATTGAATTATGGTCAAAAGACTATAAATACGATTCTTTAAAAAACGACTACGTTCATAAAGTAGCAATACCTGCCGAGCAAGAGTTAGTAAGTAATTGGTTTGCAGTTTAAAAATATGGTTTAGCAAAAAACTTATTTTAAATTTTAAATTAAATGAGTTTAATTGATTTGCTCTTTTTAGAAAAAGAATATTTAAACATTAAAGAAAAATCCCTAAGTGGCAGATGGATAAGTTACAGCAATCTGAAGGGTATATACGCCAGTTTTACAGGGCTTATAAAATGTGAAAGGATAGGCAATTCTGAACAAGGACTCCCCATAAACAAGCTAAAAATAGGTTGGGGCAACAAAAAAATTTTAATTTGGAGTCAAATGCACGGCAATGAAAGTACTGGCACCAAAGCTGTTTTTGATTTTTTAAATTTTTTAAATCAACAGCCAAAACACCCAATTTGTGCAAGTGTATTGTCAAAAACAGAAATACACATAATACCTATGTTAAATCCAGATGGCGCTCAGGTGTATACTCGAGTAAACGCTCGCGGTATAGACTTAAATAGAGATGCTGTAGACTTGAAAGCTAAGGAAAGTAAAATTTTAATAAAAGCACTTAAAAGGTTAAATCCAGACTTTTGTTTTAACCTACACGATCAAAGAACAATATTTGGTTTAGAGGGCTTAAACAAACCAGCAACTATTTCTTTTTTAGCTCCTTCAGAAGATAAAACTAGAAAAATTACCAAAGGGCGTATTAAAACCATGAATGTTATAGCAGCAATGAATAGGTTGTTGCAAAAAGCAATACCTAATCAGGTAGGAAGGTATTCAGATGAGTTTTACCCTACGGCAACAGGAGATAATTTCCAAAAAATGGGTTATAGCACAATTTTAATTGAGGCAGGACATTATCACGAAGATTACGAGCGCGAACAAGTTAGAAAGTTTAATTTCTATGCTTTAATTCAGGGAATTTTCCATATAGCTGAAAATAAGAACTTCACAACTTATAAGGAATACTTTTCTATCCCCAACAATATTAAAAACTTTTACGATGTAATTCATCGCTCAAAAAAAAATAAAAAAGACATAGCTTATCAGTATACAGAACAAATTAAAAATAATAAATTTGTACTTACTTTGGTTAAAAAAAAAGAAGGGGATCTATCCTCCTATTTAAGCCATAAAGAATTTAAGGCAAATAATTGATGTTTATTTTTTTTATAAAAAAAGATTACAATATTTAAAAAAAAATATAATATTTGCATTATTATTTGAATAATTATAAAATGAAAAAATTTGTATTAGATGAAATTGATCATCAAATTTTAGACATCTTAATTGAGAATGCTAGAACACCCTTTACAGATATAGCTAAGAAGTTGTTAGTATCTGCTGGTACTATTCATGTTAGGGTTAAAAAAATGGAAGATGAAGGGATTATCGAAGGTTCTACATTAATACTTAACTACGAAAAAATGGGTTATTCGTTTATAGCTCATGTAGGTGTTTTTTTAGAAAAATCGTCAATGACACAGCATGTTTTAGACAACCTACGACTAATTCCTAACGTAACGGTAGCCTATGTTACAGCTGGCAAGTACAATATTTTTTGTAAGGTAAGAGCTAAAAGCACCAATAATGCAAAAAATATTATATACAGAATTGATGATATACACGGAGTTAGCAGGACGGAAACCATGATATCCTTAGAAGAGAGTATAAACGATAAAAAGCGCTTAATGCACGCCATATTTAAGGATTATTAAGCCACTATTATTGATTAATTTTTAATATAAACAGCATTTTATTAGCTTTTTACTCTAAGTTCAATTGGTGCAGCTAACCAAGTATATAATTGTGTTAAAGACAAGCATTATTAAAAGGGTAAAAAAAATAGCAATCAAAACATTAAAGTACACAGTGCTTTTATTGCTATTTATAAGTTTGTCACTTTCCTTGCCATTTGTTCAAAGTAAGCTAGCAAACTACACAACCCGATATATAAACAAAAAGTTTGGCACACATATACTCATTAAAGGGTTAGATTTATCTTGGCTTGGAAGTGTACAACTTAAAGGCATTGAAATTAGAGATCACCAACACGATACACTTATTTTTGTCAGTAATTTAAAAACTTCATTGCTCGATGCAAAAAAAATTATTGACAACAAGGTTAAACTTGCTGAGGTTTCACTTTTTGGAGTAAATTTTAACTTAAAGACTTATACAGGAGAAACAAAAGACAACCTCACCATTTTTATCGATAGTTTTAAAAGTGATAAAACAAAGCCTAAAAATTCTTTTGCTTTGCGAAGCGAAAAAATTAATTTAAAAGGATTAAACTTTAAACTGTACAACGATAATAAAAAAATACCGTTACAATTTTCTGCCCAAAATGGCGGTGTTGAGTTGAGTGATTTTTTGATTGACGGACCCAACGTGAGTGCTAAAATTAAAAAAATGTACTTTACTGAAAGCAGAGGGTTTAAGATAAACCTCTTAAGCACCCTTTTTAGCTACACCAAAACAAGTATGCAGTTTAAAAATACTATTGTACAAACAGATAATACAACAAAACTTAACGCAGATATATACTTAAAATATCAGCGGGAAGACTTAAAAAATTTTAACAACAAGGTTCAATTTAAAGCAAATTTTAAAGAAAGTCATCTAGCAGTTAAAGATTTAAACAAGCTATATCGAGAATTTAAAGGTCAGGATTTACTGCAATTTACAGGCAACTTACACGGAACTTTAAACAATTTTAAAGCCAAAAATTTAAGACTACGCTCAAAAAGTGGCATAGACATTAAGGGCAACTTTGACTTTATAAACAGTTTAAACTCCTTAAAAGACTTTGTTTTTAGAGCCGATATAAAAAAAATTGCAGCAAATTATCACTCTTTAAAAAACATATTGCCAAATATAATGTCAAGGAGCATAGCTTCTGAATTTCAAAAACTTGGAAAGTTTAACCTATTAGGCTTTCTAGAATTAAATGCTGAACAACTACAGGCTGATTTATCTGTAAATTCAGCCCTTGGCACAGCAATTACCCAACTACAGCTCAGCCATATAAATACTATCGAAACTGCTCATTATACAGGAGATATTGAATTTAAAAGCTTTGACTTAGGCGCTTTTGCAAGCAAGCCCATGCTTGGAAAAGTTTCATTAAAAGCCAATCTAAGTGGCGAGGGCTTTAAAACAAAGCATAAATACACAAAGTTTATAGGGAAAATTGATAGCTTAGAATTTAATAATTATCCATATAAGGACATACAAGTTAATGGCGAGTTTCAAAATAAAAAATTTATTGGATTTATAAGTTCGAAAGATAAAAACTTTAATATTGATTTTCAGGGTATAGCCGATTTTTCATCCACAGTAAATAAGTTTAATTTCAAAGCTGACATTAACAACATCAATTTAAAAGAAACCAAACTATTTACAAGAGATAGCATTGCTCAATTAAAAGGGAATCTCAACCTAAGACTGCTAGGGAATACTTTTGACGATGTAATTGGGAAAGCTGAATTTAAAAATATAGTATATACCAATCAAAAGCAAGCCTATACATTTAAAGCCTTTAGCCTAAACTCTGAGTTAAAAGAAGGAGTTAAAACAATTGAACTCAACTCGGAAAACCTTGTTAAAGGAAAAATAAAAGGAAGTTTTTTGTTTAAAGAACTGCTGACAATCACACAAAACGCCTTAGGGAGTGTTTATGCAAACTACAAACCTGCCAAGGTAACACCGGGTCAGTTTTTAGCTTTTGACTTTACAATTTACAATCAAATAATCGACGTGTTTTTCCCTCGTATTTCTGTCGATAAAAACACCGTTCTAAGAGGAAAGATAAACTCTGACGAAAATTTACTAAAACTCACCTTTTCATCTCCCAAAATAAGTTTGAACAACAATTTGATAGCTGATATAGTTTTAAGATTGGACAACAAAAATCCTTTGTACAGCGCTCATATTACTGCGGGTAAGGTGCGCACAAAGTACTATAACATTGAAAAGCTAAACTTGCTCAACCGTATCGAAAACGACACCTTGTTTTTTAAATCACTTTTTAAAGGCGGTGAAAATTTTAAAGAAAACTTTAATTTAGATTTTTACTACACAATAAATGCAGATGAAAAAGGAGTGCTAGGCATTCAAAAATCTACCGTAAATTACAAAGGTTTTAGCTGGGTGGTAAATCCCAAAAACGACAAACAAAACAAAGTAAGTTTTAGTATTAAGGATGGCAATTATACAATTAGCCCCTTTGTTTTTGTTTCTGGCGAGCAAAAAATTGAAGTAAAAGGCGAACTTAAAGCAAAGGAATTTAAAAATATACAAGCCAACTTTAGTCAGGTTAAACTAAAGAGCTTTTTGCCTGCTATTGATAGCTTAGCTTTAAAAGGCAAGCTAAGCGGAAGAGTTGCTATTGAACAAACTCCAGATAATATAAGCCCTAAAGCAAAGCTATTAGTTGAAAATTTTAAGATTAACAATTTTGAGCAAGGGAATTTACATTTAACAATTGCAGGAGATAATTCTTTTAGCAAATACACTGCAAATATGTCATTAGAAAACCAAAAAGCTAAGAGTATTTCAGCTCGAGGCAGTTTGGATTTTTCGTCAAAAAGACCTCAAATAAACTTAGATTTTTCTTTACAAGAATATCAAATTGAAGCTTTTAGCCCCTTAGGACAAGAGGTGCTATCGCATTTAAGAGGAAAAGTTTCAGGAAATTTTACAGCAAGGGGAGTGCTTAGAAATCCCGATCTTGACGGAATGCTAAAAATTGAAGATGTAGGTTTGACCTTTCCCTATCTAAATGTAGATTACAAACTAAAGGGCAATACTTTTGTTGAACTTGAAGGTCAGCAATTTAAACTTAACAATATAATTTTAGAAGACAGCAAACACAAAACCCAAGGTGTACTATCGGGTTATATAGCCCACCAAAATTTTGAAATGTGGTTTTTAGATCTAGACATATCAACTGATAATTTGCTAATTTTAGATACCCGAGAAGACGAACAAATATCTTATTACGGAACAGGTTACTTAAAATGATTTGCTCAAATAACAGGCTTGACAAGCAATTTAGATATAGTAATAGTTGGACAAACACAACCAGGAACTGTATTTGTAATTCCGCTTACAAATATTAAAACCATTGACAACTATAAGCTAATACATTTTGGAGAAAGATCTGCAGAACAACAAAGCGAAGGAAAGTATATTGAAGAAATCAAAGGATTAGACCTTAAAATAAAATTAGATGTAACAAAAGACGCCTTAGCTCAAGTAGTAATAGATAAGGTAACTGGAAGTGAACTAAAAGGAAGCGGACAAGGAAACTTATCAATTGATATAAATACCCGCGGTAAGTTTATCATGTATGGCGAATTTGTAGTTGAAAAGGGTTTGTACAACTTTAAATATGCTGGTATTACCAAGCCGTTTGAAGTTCAAAGAGGAGGCACTATATCGTGGAACGGGAGTCCTTTTGATGCTGAACTCGATATAACCGCAATATACAGAACTAAGGCAAATCCTGCTCAAATAATAGACAATGCTAATTTTAACCGAAAACTGCCCATAGATCTATATACAAAAATAACAGGAGGCTTGTTTGACTCAAAACAAGAGTTTGACATAAAAATTCCGAATGCCAATTCAACTCTAAGTTCGGAACTAGATTTTATTTTGAACGAAAATGACCTTAATACAAAAATGCAACATTTTTCGTTTTTACTAGCATTTGGAACCTTTTACAATGCAGAAACCATAGGAGAAAGCGCAACTACTGGTATTACTGGCACAGCTTCCGATATAGTTTCTAGTGTGCTTTCAGGTATGCTAAACAGTAAGGACAACAAGTTTAAAGTGGGCTTGGAATATACTCAAGGTGATAGGAGTGAGATTGCTAATCTTCAAACCGACAATCAAGTAGATGTTTCAGTAAGCACACAGTTAAACGACAGAATATTGGTAAACGGAAAGGTTGGGGTGCCGTTAGGTAATAATACTCAAACTAGTGTAGTTGGAGAGTTAAAGGTGGAGGTTTTGATAAATGAAGAGGGAAATCTTAGAGGAACAGTATTTAACAGACAAAACGATATACAGTATTCAGTAGAGGATGAGGGTTATACTCAAGGAATAGGTTTGTCATATCAAGTAAATTTTAACAACCTAAAAGAGTTAATTGAAAAGACTGGGATAAAAAAGAAAAAGGAAACAAAAAAACAAAAAGACAGTATTGCCAATAAGTTAATTTATTTTAAGCCTAAAAAAAGAAAACCGGTTAATTTTTATGAACAAAACAATTAAGCATTATTTGCTGCTAGGTTTAAAAGGAATGGCAATGGGTGCTGCTGATGTTGTACCTGGAGTTTCAGGCGGAACCATTGCCCTTATATCTGGTATTTATCAAGAACTGTTAAAAACTCTTAGCAGCATTAATACAGGGTTACTGCAAGTATTGTTAAAAGAAGGTGTTAAAAAAGCTTGGATTCAACTAAATGGAAACTTTCTAATTTCTCTGTTTTTAGGAATATTGATCAGTATTTTATCTTTAGCAAAAATTATTGCCTGGCTTCTTAAAGAGCAACCTATTTTGCTTTGGTCTTTCTTTTTCGGCTTAGTATCGGCAAGTATTATTTACCTTGTAAAACAAGTTAGCAGATGGAATTTTATTGTTGTCATACTGTTTGCAATTGGAACAATACTAGCCTACTACCTAACTGTACTAAGTCCTTTGGAAACTAAAAAACCATCTGACCTTTTTTTGTTTTTAGCAGGTGCCTTAGCTATATGTGCCATGATTTTACCTGGAATATCAGGCTCATTTATACTTTTGCTGCTCGGAGTGTACAAACCTGTTTTAGAAGCTATTAACAATAAAAACCTTTATATTATTGCCCTAGTAGGCGCAGGAGCTTTTGCAGGCTTATTAATTTTTTCAAGAGCTTTAAAGTGGTTGTTTGTAAACTATAAAAATTATACTTTAGCAGTATTAGCTGGTTTTATTTTAGGGTCATTAAATAAAATTTGGCCTTGGAAAAAAGCACTTTTACACAGAGTAAACTCAGAAGGAACTTTGATGCCTCTTTATGAGTTGTCGGTTTTGCCAAGCTCTTATCGAGGAAACCCTCAACTCCTAGCAGCTATAACACTAGCTGTATTGGGTTTCAGCGCAATAGTCTTATTAGAAAAAACAGCAGTGAAAAAACCATATAAATAATGTAACTTCGTTTCTTTTTAAGCAAACCTGAATGCACAAAAAACGCACACTTACTCAAAAAATTAACCTCTTTTTAAAAGGATTAATTATGGGAGGGGCAAATAAAGTGCCTGGAGTATCTGGAGGTATGGTAGCTTTTGTAATGGGTTTTTATAAAGAACTAATTTTCACCTTTCAGCGCATTAATTTAAAAGCCTTAAAATTACTGTTTAGCGGACGCTTTAAGAGTTTTGCTAACTACAGTAATTTAGAATTTTTAATATATATAATGTCTGGAAGTATTTTTAGCTATTTCAGCATATCGCTTCTGCTTGATTATTTTTTAAACAATTATCAAATATACGTATGGGCTTGGTTTTTTGGAATGATCATAGGATCAATTTACTATATAGCCAAAAACTTTGGCAATTGGCATTTAAAAAGTATTGTTGCCCTTTTGATTGGGACTTTAACAGGTTTAGCTATTAGCTTTATGAATCCTGCTAAGGAAAACGACAATCTTTGGTTTATTTTCCTATGCGGAATAATAGGAGTCTCGGGAATGACTCTGCCAGGCTTGTCGGGTTCATTTATTCTGATATTGTTAGGAAATTATGTTTTGTTATTAGTTGACAGTGTAAATGTTTTAGGAAATATTATAACAAGTTTAATTTCGGGAAATTTAGAAGTTCTTAAAAATCCGCTAAAGGTAAGGTATCTAAAAATAATAGGGGTCTTTACAGCAGGCTCTATCTTTGGGTTAATTTCAATATCACATATTTTGGGCTATGTTTTAAAGCGCTGGCATCAAATAGTAACTGCCCTTATTATCGGTTTTATTGCAGGCTCATTGGGCAATGTATGGCCTTGGAAAAGGATACTGTACAAAAAAATAGGATCGAATTATATGCACGATCAAAACGGAGATAAAATTATAGAAGCCTATCAACGCTATATGCCTAATATTAAAGAACATGAAACTTTAGCAGCAATAGGTTTTATAGTTGTGGGTATTGCGTTTATTTTAATAATCGATCTTTATGAAAAAAGAAGAAAGTAAAAAAACATTTGGACTAATTGGCAAAAATATTTCATATTCTTTTTCAAGAGAATATTTTAGCAACAAATTTAAAAACTTAGGTTTAAAAAATTATCAGTATTTAAATTTTGATCTACAAGATATTAGTGATTTTCACAAAGTACTAAAAAAAAACAAACAAGAGCTAAAAGGCTTAAATATAACTATTCCGTATAAGGTTAAAATATTTGATTTTTTAGATAAAATAGACTCAGAGGCAAAGAAAATAGGAGCTGTAAACACAGTAAAATTTACAAAAAACGGTAAATTAATTGGATTTAATACTGATGCCTACGGATTTAAAAAATCCCTACAACCCTTACTGCAAAAATATCATAAAAGCGCCCTAATTTTGGGAACTGGAGGGGCATCAAAAGCCGTTGCTCACGTGTTTAAGCAACTCGGTATCAACTTTAAAATTGTATCGAGAACCAAACAGCAGAGTCCGTTATACATAATGTATAAAGATTTGAATAAAATAATTATAAACTCGAATTTAATAATAGTTAACTGCACTCCTTTAGGAACTTATCCCGAAGTTGAAAAAGCTCCCAGTATTCCGTATAACTACATAACAAATAAACATTTGCTCTACGATTTAATTTACAATCCAGCGCATACAAGTTTCTTAGAGCAAGGCAAAAAAAACAACGCTCTTACAGTAAACGGATTGGAAATGCTAAAACAACAAGCTGAAAAAGCTTGGGAAATATGGAATATATAGCAGAAAGATAAAAAATATAGTTTGTATTTACTCAATAATGCTTATCTTTATCCTTTATCTAATGAACCAAGCCAAAACCAAACACTACACCTATGTTACAAAGTGATGATAAAAAGCTTGAACAAGCAGCAAATAAGCAACAAAACGATATAGTTGACAACGAAAAAACAGTTGATCAAACTAATAAAACTGAAACTGAAAGTATTAAAGTTCAGGAATCAGAAAGTTCAACTAAAACACAAAGCATCCCTATTCAAAATTATCAAGATATGGATCTAGAAAAATTAGTTGAACAGTTTAAAAAATTGTTGTCAAAATACCCTGTACAGCAAGTAAAAAATCATATTGAAATTATCAAAACTACATTTAACTCAAAGTTTGGAAAGTTGTTGGCAGCTAAAAAAGCAGCTTTTTTGGCGCAAGGAGGTAATTCAATAGATTTTCAATTTTCAAGTCCAGTAAAAACCAGTTACAATAAGTTGTTATTTGAATACAAACAAAAAAGGGATGCATATTACAACAAATTAGAAAAACAATTAAAAGAGAATCTTGAAAAAAGAAATGCATTGATTCAAGAGCTAAAAAAATTAATTGAACAGGGTGATACAGATACCATTTATCGAGAGTTTAAGGAAATTCAAAAAAAATGGAAATTGATAGGCTCAGTTCCAAAAACTAAATATAACAACATTTGGAAAACTTATCACCACCATGTAGAACGCTTTTACAGTTTGCTTCATCTAAATAAAGACCTCAGAGAACTTGATTTTAAGCACAATTTTGAAGAAAAGTTGCGCTTAGTTGAATTAGCAGAATCTCTAGATAAAAAAAGCGATATAAACGAGGCGTTTAAAGAACTACAAGAGCTACACCGCTTGTGGAAAGAAGAAACTGGACCTGTGGCTATAGAGCATCGAGAAATGATTTGGGATAGGTTTAGCAGAGCTACAAAAAAAATTCACGATAAACGTCATTTCCAATTCAAAGAGTTAAAACAGAAGCATCAAAATTTGATAGACGAAAAGTTTAAGATTATTGAACAAATTAGCAATTATGACACCTCTAAAAACAAGACACATAAAGATTGGAAAAACAGTTTAACACATATAGAGGCTTTAAAACAAAAATACTTAAACATAGGAAAGTTACCTCATATTAAAAACGAAGCAGCTTGGGGAAAATTTAAAATAGCTTTAAAAGATTTTACTTCAAAAAGAAATGCATTTTATAAAGAAGAAAAAGATATTCAAAGCAGCAATTTAAAAAAGAAAATAGAGCTAGTTGACTTAGCAGAGAGCTTGAAAGACAGTCAGGATTGGGAACAAACAACAAGTGTTATGAAGCAAATTCAATCGGATTGGAAAAAAATTGGATATATTCCCAAAAAACAAGCTGAATTACTTTGGGTTAGATTTAAAGATGCCTGCAACTATTATTTTGACAGATACCACAAGTATAAAAACAATTTTAACGAAGATCAAATAGAAATTATTAAAAATAAAAAAGATTTTTTTGAAAAGGTAAAAAATCAAAAAAATATTAGCATAGAACAAGCTAAAGAATTTATGAATAAATGGAAAGAGCTAGGGTCGCTTCCAAGGGAACTGCGCCACTTAAACGAAAAGTTTAACAACTTACTTGGGCATCATCTAAAAAAATTAGATTTGAGCAATATCGAAATAGAGCTGCTGAAATTTAAAAATATTATTAACGATTATATTGCTCAGAAAAACTATCAAAAAATCGATGATGAAAAATATTTTATAAAGAGAAAAATAGAAGAAAATGTTCGCGAAATGCAGCAATTAGAAAATAACTTGAGTTTTATATCAAATGCTAAAAGCGATAATCCTTTGGTTGTTAAAGTAATAAAAGAAGTGCAACAGTACAAAAACAGTTTGGATATTTTACAAGCAAAACTATCTTATCTCAAAAGAATAAAATTATAGCAAAAATCTATGAAGCTATGCATAAAACACAATTTATACTTTTTTATTTGTTTATTTAAGCACTTAGTAGTTAAGCTGTAAAGCTTATATATGCAAAAAATTAATTTTAAACATTAATTTGTCTCCAAAATACTATGCCCTGTGTTTAAAAAACTTCAGTAAAAACACTTTTTGTAGCAATTTGATGAACTTAGCCTTTAGAATTTGTTAAAAAAGTTAGCAATTTTTTAACTCCTAAGCTAGCAATGTTTTGAATAATTGTTAATTTTTTAAAACTATTTTTATTTATAGCAGGGTTAGGATCAATAAAATAAATAGGAATATATGGCTTAGCATAGTGTATTAAACTAGCCGCAGGATATACTTGCATTGAAGTTCCAATAACAACTAAAATATCTGCAATTTGTGTAAGTTCAACAGCTTTTTCAAGCATAGGCACTTCCTCTCCAAACCACACTATATAGGGTCGTAATTGGGATTTTTCTTTGCATAAATCACCTATAACAATATCTTTATCCCAAGGATAAACTAAATTTTTATTTAAAGTGCTTTGTGCTTTTCTCAGTTCTCCATGTAGGTGTATTACTTGCGAGCTGCCTGCCCGCTCATGTAAGTCGTCAATATTTTGAGTAATGATATAAACCTCGTAAAAATCCTCTAGTTTTACCAAGTCTTTATGACCTTCATTTGGAGCTGCTAAAAGCAGTTGCTTTCGTCGTTGATTGTAAAATTGCAAAACCAATTCAGGATTTTTTTTAAAACCTTCAGGCGATGCCACTTCGCTAATATTATGACCTTCCCACAAGCCACTCGAACCTCTAAAGGTTTTAATCCCACTTTCAGCACTCATGCCTGCCCCTGTTAATATAACTATTTTTCTTTTCATTTTTAACTATTTAATAAATAATATTCAGATTCTTTTCAACTTCTTTACTCAATAATATATATTATTTTGACTCTGCTTTAGCTTTCGCCAAAATTTCTTCTTTAAGAGTTTATAGTAAAACCACTTTTCTCTCCTTTCTCAAACTTCATTCTTAACTAATCAACCCTATGTTGTTGACTTCTTGTCTGTCTTATCAAGTCATCAATTAATTTGCTTTTGCTGCCATATTCCTTATTGTCAATTTGTTATTTCAGCCATTGATTATTCAACTGAGTTAATAAATGCTTTGTCTTACCATAATTTAATAAAATATAGTATATTGATTTAATATATATCATTTTTACACCAAAAACAATTATTTATTTTTATTTATAGGGAATTTATACCATATATTGATACTTTTATTGTGTTTTTAAAAGCCTTTAAATTACTTAATTATAAAATTAAAGATTCGCCATTTTCAAATTTTTGCAAATTTTTATCCGCTGAAAGTGTTTTCTTTATTGTAATGTATTTGTCTATAAAACGCTAAAAAACCTTCTTATCGCGCAAGCGTGTTGTTTAAGTAGATAAATTTGCCATCGGCGGATGAAAAACAGCAAAATGTGAACGTAGTTATGACAGTAAAAAGAAAAAAACTGTATATGTAACTAAATACCAATATTAATATTTTTTTTATCGCTTGTATTTTGCCTGAACATTATCTCAAAAAAAATAAAGGACACTATATTAGTTATTGCTACAGATGAGTTTGCAATAGTTTAAAAGATAATTATTTGTGAATAATAAATACCGTTGGGTGCTTGTGTAAATTAATTTTTTCTTTTCGCCATTCTTCAACCGTTTGTGTTTTTATGTATTCAGTTGCTAGGGTAATATCGCAGGCTATACATATTCTAGTTTGTTCAGATAGGTTAGCACATAAATCGACGATCATTTTATCATTTCTGTAAGGGGTTTCAATAAATATCTGCGATTGATTTTTTTCAAAAGAGAGTCTTTCTAGCCTTTTAATAGCAATTTTTCTATTTGTTTTATCAATAGGTAAATAACCGTTAAAGGCAAAGTTTTGACCGTTGAGCCCAGAAGCCATTACGGCAAGTAATATAGATGAAGGACCAACAAGTGGAACCACTTGAATTTTCTTTTTATGTGCTAATTTAGCTATTACTGAGCCAGGATCGGCAATGCATGGCACACCAGCTTCCGAAAGTAAGCCTACAGATTTACCTTTTTGGCAATCATCTAAATAATTTGTGATTTCTATTTCATCAGAATACTTATCTAATAGCATTATTTGCAAAGAGCCCTGTGATTTAGTTGGAGTAATTTTTTTAATAAATTTTCTTGCCGATTTTTCGTTTTCTACAATAAAACAGGTTAATTGTTCAACAATTTTTTTTACAGAAATAGGCATCACCTCTAAGGGCTCTGTATCACCTAAGGTTGTTGGAATTAAATATAATTTACCTTTCACTTTTTTTTAGTTTGCAGGCAATAACAGTACAAACTTTGTTGAGTATTTTGTATACATCTTCAAAATCTTGTTCTTTACCGTAATATGGGTCAGGAATTTCCAAGTTTTTATCAGGATATAATTCCTTTAAAATCAGTTTAACTTTAGCGCTATCTTTAGTATTTTGAGCCAAAGATACGATGTTTTGATAATTACTTTTATCCATTGAATAAATAATATCAAAATTATTGAAATCGGACAGAGTAAATTTCCTAGAGCGTTGATTGCCAATATCAATACCATATTTTTTAGCTACTGCAACAGATCTCTTATCTGGCGGTTCTCCGATGTGATATTCTGCTGTTCCAGCCGAATCGACTACAATATTAGTCAAATCTACTTTAGACTTTAAAATGCCCTCAGCTAAAGGAGAACGACATATATTGCCTAGGCAAACCATCAGTATTTTCACTTAAATAAATTTATATTAAACATTTTGTTTTCAGAATTTTAGTAAGATTAGTAAAAATTATTAAGCCCGTTGTTTGTTATTTTTATATATAAGCCTGTAACTTTTTGGTGTATGCCAAACTCTATTGATATTGTATTTTAAATAATTGCTATTTTTGTATTTTAAAAAACTGTTTTTTTATATAGTTGATACTATTTAACAAATTTTGATTGTTCTTTGGCTTGATTTCTGAACACTAAAAAATCATCAAAGGCATCTAACAATATTATGCTGTCGGTGGTAATTTCGCCCGACAAAATCTTTTTTGACAACTCACTTAACACTTCTTTTTGAATAATTCTCTTTACTGGACGCGCGCCAAATTCTGGTTGATATCCTTTATATGCTAAATACTCTATGGCTTGTTCGGTGGCATCAAGGGTAATACTTTGCTTGCCTATCATTTTTTTTAGCTTGTTTAAATGCAATTTAACTATGTTTTTAATATGGCTTTCTGTTAGAGGCGTAAACATAATAATATCGTCAATTCTGTTCAAAAACTCTGGACGCAAACTTTGTTTAAGCAAATTCAAAACCTCGTCTTTTGCTAATTCTATGCTTGATTGCATGTCTCTCTTTGCATTTTCAAACTTTTCTCGTATTAGGTGGCTTCCCATATTTGAAGTCATAATGACTAAAGTGTTTTTAAAATCTGCAATACGCCCTTTATTGTCAGTTAATCTGCCTTCGTCCAATACTTGCAGTAAAATATTAAAAGTATCGGGGTGGGCCTTTTCAATCTCGTCTAGTAATACTACCGAATAAGGTTTTCTTCTTACAGCTTCGGTTAGCTGTCCGCTTTCATTATAGCCTACATAACCTGGAGGTGCTCCTATTAGCCTGCTAACAGAATGACGCTCTTGGTATTCGCTCATGTCAATACGTGTCATTGCGTTTTCGTTATCAAATAAATATTCGGCAAGAGCTTTTGCTAGCTCTGTTTTGCCAACACCTGTTGAACCTAAAAATAAAAACGAACCTATGGGTTTGTTGGGGTTTTGTAAACCTGCTCTTGAACGACGTACAGCATCGGAAACTGCTTGCACTGCCTCTTGCTGCCCTACTACTCTTTTGTGTAGTTCTCTTTCGAGATTTAATAATTTTTCTCGTTCCGATTGCAACATTTTGGTAACTGGTATTCCTGTCCACTTAGCAACTACCTCGGCTATATCGTCATAGGTAACTTCTTCTTTTATCAAAGCATTTTCTTGTTTTTCGGCTAAAATACTTTGTTGTTTGTCGAGTTTTTTTTGGGTTTCTTTTATTTTTCCATACCGCAGTTCGGCAACCTTGCCATAATTGCCGTTGCGTTCAGCTTTCTCAGCTTCTAGTTTATAATTTTCAATATCAGACTTTAATTGCTGAATAGTCTCGACTCCGCTTTTTTCAGTTTGCCATTTAGCATTTACCTCGTTTCTGTTTTCTTTTAAATTAGCTAGTTCGGCGTGTAAGACTTTTAGCTTTTGTTCGTCATTTTCTCGCTTTATTGCTTCAATTTCTATTTCGAGTTGCATTATCTTTCGGTCTAGAACGTCTAACTCTTCAGGTTTTGAGTTTATTTCCATACATAGTTTTGAGGCTGCTTCATCCATTAAATCAATAGCCTTGTCTGGTAAAAACCTATTGGTAATATAGCGTTGCGACAGCTCAACGGCTCCTATAATAGCTTCGTCTTTAATGCGGACTTTGTGATGAGCTTCGTATTTGTCTTTAATTCCTCTTAAAATAGAAATTGCACTGTCTGTATCTGGCTCGTCGACAATTACTTTTTGAAAACGCCTTTCAAGGGCTTTGTCTTTTTCAAAATACTTTTGGTACTCATCTAAAGTAGTAGCGCCGATGGCTCTTAGCTCTCCTCTTGCCAATGCGGGTTTAAGTATATTGGCAGCATCTAGAGCTCCTTCGCCTCCACCTACACCAACTAGAGTGTGTATTTCATCTATAAAAAGAACTATATCGCCATCTGAGGTAGTTACCTCTTTAACAACTGCTTTTAAACGCTCTTCAAACTCGCCTTTGTATTTTGCACCTGCTATAAGTGCGCCCATATCTAATGAAAAGATTTGTTTGTTTTTTAGGTTTTCAGGAACATCCTCGCGTATAATTCGATGTGCTAAGCCTTCGGCAATTGCTGTTTTTCCTGTTCCGGGTTCGCCAACCAAAATAGGGTTGTTTTTTGTTCTGCGAGATAGAATTTGCAGTAAACGTCTTATTTCTTCATCTCTGCCAATAACAGGATCTAACTTGCCGTTTTGTGCTAGCTTATTTAAATTTTTTGCGTATTTATTAAGGGCATTATAAGTTTCTTCTGCATTTTGTGAGGTTACTCTATTTCCTTTTCTCAACTCTTTAATTGCTGCTGTTAAATTTTTTTCAGTTACGCCCTGATCTTTTAAAACTTGGGCTATTGGGCTATTTGATTTAAAAATAGCCAAAGTTAAGTGTTCAATTGATATATAGTCATCCTTCATTTTTTTTGCAATTAAAGAAGCTTCCGTTAAACTTTTTGCAGTTTCTCTTGACAGTGTTATTTGAGCACCTGTAACTTTGCTAAAGCTTTTTAGTTGCTTGTCTAAAACCTGATCAACAATATTGATATTTACATTTAGTTTTTTTAATATAAAGGGCAAGATGTTTTTGTCAACTAAAAACAATGATTTAAATAAATGCTCGTTTTCAATTTGATTGTGCTGGTAACTAAGTGCTAATTGTTGCGCTTGTTGTAGGGTTTCTTGCGATTTTATGGTGTAATTATTAAAATTCATTGCTTGTTTACTTTTTTGAAAATAAGTCAAAATCAATACCAAATTTGTAAGATTTTAAAATTAAGTCATTATGTCATTTTTAAATGTAATAAACTGCCGTATTGTCATGTTGCGCTTTTTTTAAAGACTATAAATATTATAGTGACTTTAATTTTGTAAATTTAATCATACTAATGCTAATTAAAAAGGGAATAGAAAAATTAATGCTTGCTAAAGTATAAGTTTTGGTTATATATACTATTATTCAATTGTTAGTTAATTTATTTGTGCTAAAATTTAAATATTGTTAGTTTAATGTTTTATTTTTTTAGCTTAATTTTGCTGTTTCAATACAGTGTTTGTCAATATATAATGACTAAGTAAATTTTTAACTATAAATTAGTTTTATTTTTAATATATTGGTTATTAAAGTATAATATATAACTATTAGAAATAGATTAGCGAGTTTTTGCTTTGTACTAGTGCCAAATGATTTTTCAACTAAACATACTTTATAATTTAATCAATAAGGTTTATAAACCCAAATTGCTTTAATAGTAATAATTTTTTGCTAAGTTGCTTATATTAAAACTGCAACAAAATAATTAGCAAATAAAACAAGTTTGATAATAATTTAAAAACAATAAAATACTTACTGTAAGTTATATAAACACACAAATAGAACAAGGATATGAAATGTAATTTATCACTTTTTAAAAAAAGAAAGTCGTCGGTTAAGCAAAATAGGTCTTTGGTAAATTGGATTGCTTTAGAAAAAGTTGAACAATTAGAGGAACTTAACAAGTTATCTGAAACGCATATAGTTTTAATTTTTAAACACTCAACAAGTTGCGGGATAAGCAAAATGGTATTAAAGCGCTTTGAGGATAGCTTTGATGAAAGTGCAAAAAAATTAAAGACTTTTTACTTAGATTTGCTGAATTTCAGAAGTATATCAAACCAAGTGGCTACAAAATACGGGGTAGTTCACCAATCACCACAGTTGTTGATTATCAAAAACAAAACTGTGGTAAACCATGCTTCGCACCACAGTATTTTAGATATTGAATTAAAAAACATATAAATTTTAATGCTTGTCCGTTAAAGTCTTCAATAGCTTTTACAAGCATAAAACCTTTGTTATTATTAGCAAAATACTAATAAGAGGTAAATATCAATTTTTGAGCTTTGAAAAAAGCAAAATTAAACAAGGCTTAAAACCAAATTAGAGAAGCAACGGGATAAGTATATAAGCCTTTTAATTGCTTTTACGTCTAATTTAATTAAATCTGTATATCTAAATAATTGTATTTACATATAAAAAAAGAAAAAATTGAATAAAAAACCTATCACAACAGTCAGCAATATTGCAACTAAGAGTTTGTATAGTTATCAAAAAGAGGCTATTCATAAAATATTTAAAAGTTTTGAAAAGGCTGGAAATAATTACCACTTATTGTTTCAATTGCCAACAGGTGGAGGTAAAACTGTAATATTTAGCGAAATAGCCCGACAGTACTTAAAGCATTATCAAAAAAAAGTATTGATAATGACTCACAGAATTGAACTTTGTAAGCAAACAGCAAAGACACTTTGCGAATTTGGGGTAGACAATAAAATTATTGACAGTAAGGCAAGCCTAGATAATCAAGGTAATTTTGATTGCTTTGTAGCTATGGTTGAAACATTAAACAATCGTTTAAATGACGATATGCTTGACATCTCTGACGTTGGCTTGGTAATTATTGACGAGGCGCATTATAACTCCTTTACTAAGCTTTTTAAGTTTTTTGATCAATCAAAAATACTAGGAGTTACAGCAACTCCGCTGAGTTCAAATATAAAGCTGCCTATGAAAGATAACTATGACGAGTTAATAGTGGGCGAGAGTATTGCTATGCTGATTGAAAATGCTTATTTGGCAAAAGCAAAGGTGTATTCATATAATGTTGGGTTGAGTTGTTTAGAAATTGGAGTTAATGGCGATTATACAGTTAAATCGTCGGAAGACCTATACACTAATGCTAACATGTTATACAAGCTGCTTCAGGCTTATGAAGAAAGGGCAAAAGGAACAAAAACCTTAATTTTTAATAACGGTATTAACACCTCTTTGCATGTTTACAATACTTTTAACAGAGCAGGCTACCCTATTGCACACCTAGATAATACTCATGCTAAAAATGAACGCAACGCTATTTTAAAATGGTTTAATAAAACTCCAAATGCTATAATAACTTCGGTAAGTATATTGACTACGGGCTTTGACGAGCCATCGGTACAATCAATTATTTTAAACAGAGCGACAAAATCTTTAACCCTATACTATCAGATGATTGGCAGGGGCTCGCGTATATTGCCCAATAAATCAACTTTTAATGTAATTGACTTAGGTAATAATTTTCATCGCTTTGGTCCTTGGGGAGCTGACCTAAACTGGCAAAAAATGTTTAAAGCCCCTGATTTTTATCTAGATAATTTGCTTACTGATGAAGAAATTGAAAGCGACTTTATTTATGAATTACCTAAAGAACTAAAAAAAGAGTTTGCAAAATCTGAAAATTTACACTTTGATGTAAAGAAAATTTATACTCAAACTGTACAATCGGGTCAATCTTCAAAAAAAGTGCTTGAAAAGTCTATACAACAGCACGCAAAATTGTGTGTAGAAAACAGCGAAGATGTATTTGATGCTTTAATTTTAGCTAAAAAACTAGGAGGAGATATTGACGATAGAATTTTTCGCTACTCAAAGTGTATTTGCAAGAGTACTCGTAATTTTATTGATTGGCTACAAGAGGATTATCGAAAGAAACTCAACACATATATACGCAGCAATTTTGATGAAATACACAGAAAAATACAAGGTCAAATTACCGAAAAAGGATAAGGTTTATAATTTACACCTTATTAATTAGCTATATTATAGTTTTTTAAAACTTTTTTTTCTTTAATTCAAAGTCTTTACCTAAATACACTCTGCGAACAGTTTTATCTTCGGCTAGTTCTTCGGGAGTGCCTTCCTTTAAAATGCTTCCGTTGTACATTAAATAAGTTCGGTCAGTTATTGCCAAGGTAGCTTGTACATCGTGATCAGTAATTAAAATACCTATATTTTTATTTTTTAGTTGCGCTACTATACTTTGTATATCTTCAACTGCAATGGGATCAACACCAGCAAAAGGTTCGTCGAGTAAAATAAACTTAGGGCTCGATGCCAAGCAACGAGCAATTTCTGTGCGCCTTCTCTCACCGCCCGAAAGTAGATCACCTCTATTTTTGCGAACATGACCTAAATTAAACTCTTCAATTAACTCTTCTAAACGTTTTTTTCTTTGTTCTTTGTTTAATTTTGTGAATTCTAAAACCGACATTATATTGTTTTCAACCGACAGCTTTCTAAAAACAGAAGCCTCTTGCGCTAGGTATCCTATACCCTTTTGCGCTCTTTTATACATGGCATCTTCGGTAATTTCTTCATCGTCTAAATATATAGCCCCTGCATTAGGCTTTATCATGCCAACTATCATGTAAAAAGAAGTGGTTTTCCCAGCTCCATTAGGACCAAGTAGCCCTATTATTTCACCTTGCTTAACCTTTAAAGAAATAGATTTTACTACCTTGCGCTTGCCGTAAACCTTTTGTATTCCCTCAGCCCTTAACCTCATGTTTTTTGTATAAAATGCTGTAAAATTAATTGATTTAGGCTAAACTTCTTCTTAAATTACTCTTAAACTTAAACAGTAACTAGTGTTTTTTTTGAAAATGTTTTCAAAACCATAAAGCCCTTTTTAAATTAAGGAATATTACAATAACTCACTGAACAGATGGTAGTTTAAATAACTTCTATCATTTATTTCATTAAAAATATTGTTTTTATATAGTGCCCGCCAAAAAACTATATTTTTTAAAATGTATTTATCACGTGTTATAGTATGTGTTGCCCATCTGCAGCTAATTTAGAGAAAGAGCCGTCTTTCTTTGGAGAGCTTAAGGAATAAAGGCTTATGGATGCTTCTTGCTTACCTTACGATAATATCTTTGGCAATAGTTTCTGCTACATTGCGTTTTTCTTCATTTTCAATTTTAAAAATCACGATTTACTAAAACTTACAAATTGAGTAAAATTTGTTGTAAAACAGCCTGAGTGGCAAAGGTTCGGTTGTTAGCTTGGTGAATAACTAATGAGTTATTGCTGTTTAAAACAGCATCTTCTGCAACTACATTTCTGCGTATGGGCAGGCAGTGCATAAACTTAGCCTTGCCTAGTTTTTCAAGGGTAATCATCCAATTAGGGTCTTGATTGATAACCTTGCCGTAATCAATATAATAACTCCAGATTTTGGCATAGATAAAATGAGCATCTTTAAAAGCCTCTTTTTGGTTGTACTCAATAGGGGTGTTTTTGGTAATAGCAGGGTTTAGTTCGTATTTTTTTGGATGAGTGATAACAAATTCAACTTGCATTCTGTGCATAAGTTGCACAAAGACGTTAGCTACCGAGTGTGGTAGGGCTTTAGGATGAGGTACCCACGAGAGCACTATCTTTGGATTGATAACGGTTTGTGTTTCAGTAATAGTAATGGCATCGGCTAAGGCTTGTAATGGATGGCTAGTAGCACTTTCCATGTTGATAACAGGTACTCGAGCGTATTTCACAAAACTGTTAATAATATATTCTGAGTTGTCTTTTTCTTTATTTTTTAAGGATGGGAAGGCTCGTATAGCAATCATATCAGCATACTGAGAAAGTACTCTTGCCACTTCTTTAACATGTTCGGAGGTGTTTAAATTCATAATTGCACCATCGTCAAATTCAATGTTCCATGTTTGCGAAATGTTTAAAATACTTACATTTATTCCCAAGTTTTTAGCTGCCTTTTCAGTGCTTAGCCTCGTGCGCAAACTGGCATTAAAAAAAAGCATAACTAAGGTTTTATTTTTGCCCAAATGGGAAAATTGATAGGGATTGCTCTTTAAATACAGAGCCTTTTTAATAAACTGGTTTAGGTTTAATATATCGTTTAGGCTGATAAATTTGTTCATAAGATTAATTTACTATAAGTTTAATTAGCTAGTTTAGCTTCTCTTTATAAAAGTTATAACTCTTGTTTTAATGCAGATATAAATTGGTCAACATGAGTTTTTTGTATGCTTAGCGGTGGCAAAATTCGCAGTAGGTTTGGGTTTTTGGCATTACCTGTAAATACGTGTTGCTTGTACAATAGCGCTTTTCTTAGGTTAGTTATTGGAAAATCAAATTCTAGCCCTAACATCAAGCCCCTGCCTTTTATACAATTTATTTTAGGCACTTGCCTTAATTGCTTTATAAAATAACTTGAAATTTTTTTAGTATGCTCTATGAGTTGTTCGTTTTTTAGTGTTGATAATACTGCTAAAGTTGCAGTGCAGGCTAGGTGATTGCCTCCAAAAGTGGTGCCTAATATGCCTTTAGATGCTTGTATGTTTGGATGAACTAAGATGCCTCCAACAGGAAAGCCATTGCCCATACCTTTTGCCATTGAAATAATATGAGGATGGATGTTGTGTTTTTGAAAGGCAAAAAAGCTACCCGTTCTGCCAAAACCACTCTGCACCTCATCGGCAATTAATACAGCTTTGTATTGTTTGCACAGCTTTTCAAGTTGTTGGTAAAACGCGGTAGAAGCTTCGTTAAGTCCGCCAACGCCTTGTATGGTTTCGGTAATAACAGCACATATGTTATTGTTTTGCAATGATTTTTCAACTCCTTTTAAATCTTCAAATTCAAAAAAATCAACTTCGTGCTGGGCGTTAATAGGTGCAATAAGCTTAGGATTATCCGTTGTTGCAACGGCTGCCGAAGTACGTCCGTGAAAAGCACCTTTAAAAGCGATTACTTTTTTTTTGCCTGTGTAAAATGATGCCAGTTTTAAAGCATTTTCGTTTGCCTCGGCTCCTGAATTACACATAAATAACTGGTAATATTTACATCCTGATGAACTTTGAATTTGCTGAGCCAGTTTAATTTGTAGCGGATTTTGAACCGAATTGCTGTAAAAGCCCAAACGGGCTATTTGTTCACTTATCTTTTTTACATAAGTGGGATGCGAATGCCCTATTGATATTACGGCATGACCCCCGTATAAGTCTAAGTATTTTGTGCCTTTGTCATCGTAAAGATATATATTGTTGGCACCTACTAAGTTTATATCAAACAGCGAGTATACTTTAAATAAATTCACGGTTAACTTTTTTTGATAAAGTTAATTTTGTTAAATGAGGTTACCATTCCTTGAATAAGTGCTGAACTGAGTCCTTTGTGTTCCATTTCGTTTAAACCTTCAATGGTACAGCCCTTAGGGGTGGTAACCTTGTCTATTTCTTGTTCGGGATGATTTTTTGTGCTTATCAATAAGTTGGCAGCTCCCTGACTGGTATGCATGGCTAATTTTTGAGCATCTTTTGCGTCGAAGCCCAACTGAATAGCGGCTTGGGTAGTGGCTCGTATTAGACGCATCCAAAAGGCGATGCCACTAGCGCATACTACGGTTGCTGCTTGCATTTGATTTTCTGGGATAAGTAGGGTGGTTCCTAGTTGATTAAAAATATTGCAAGCCATGCTAATTTTATTCTTAGCTATTGCATTGTTACAAATGCAGGTCATAGATTTGCAAACGGCAATAGCCGTATTAGGCATGGCTCTAACAATACTTTTATCTGTACCTGTTAGCTTTTCTATTTTGGTGATAGAAAAACCAGTAACTGTTGAAATAAGTAAATGATCAATTTTTAAAAAAGGCGTTAGTTGTTTTAAAACTGTTTCAAACTGCCTTGGCTGAACAGCGAAGATTAAAATGTTGGAGTTATTAACCGCTTCCTCGTTGTTTGAACTTATAAAAACATTTGACAAGGTTTTAAACTCGGTCAGTTTTTCGGTATTTCTTTTGGTTAAATAGAGTTGTGTGCACGAATGATTTTTTATCAATCCTTTGGCTATCGATTTGCCTAAGTTGCCTGCTCCTATAATAGCTATTTTCATATTGTTTAGGTTAAAATAGAATTATTTATAAATTTAGTTAAAAATAAAGAAAATAATATTTGTTAATTTGCATCTATTATTTAGTATAAGTTATTGATTTTTGCATATTAACTTTGTGTGAATTTAAAAATAATGGGCTTTTAGCTTAAGTCCTGCATCTTCATCAAATCCAAACAATAGGTTCATGTTTTGCACTGCCTGACCCGAAGCACCTTTTAGCAAATTGTCAATAATACTGGTTATAAGTAATAGGTTTTGATGCTTGTGCAGATGAATTAAACATTTATTAGTGTTTAATACTTGTTTTAAATGCAACTGATTTTCAGATATATGCGTAAAAACAACCTCCTTATAATAGCTTCTATACAGTTGCTGTGCCTTATCTTGACTACCGTTAAAGGTTGTGTATAAACTAGAGTATATGCCTCTTGAAAAACCTCCTCTGTTGGGCAAAAACATTATCTGGGGTTTGGTTTTAAGCCAGTGTAACGTTTGGTTTATTTCCGATAGGTGCTGATGTTCAAAGGGTTTATAGTACGAAAAGTTATTAGCCCTCCAAGTGTAATGAGTGGTAGCAGATAGAGAGCTGCCAGCTCCTGTGGCACCTGTAACTGCATTTACATGTACATGATTTGTTAGCAAACCCGCCTTAGCTAAGGGCAGTAAAGCCAGCTGTATGGCTGTGGCAAAACAACCAGGATTGGCAATATGGCAGGCGTTTTGTATAGCTTTTTTTTGGAGTTCAGGCAAGCCGTAAACAAATTCGTTTCCTTTAAAGCTACTGTTTGCTTTAAGTCTGAAGTCGCTACTTAAATCAATAACTTTAGTGTGCTTTGAAAAGTTGTGCTCCTCTAAAAATTTTTTAGAATTGCCATGTCCAAGGCATAGGAAAACTAAATCGACGTCTTTGTTTATTTTATCTGTAAATTTTAAGTTGGTACTTCCAATCAAATCCTGATGTACTGCCGATAGCTTATTGTTTGCCTTTGAACTGCTAAACACAAAGTTTAACTCAGTATTTGGATGTTCTAATAACAGTCTGATTAACTCACCTGCAGTATATCCTGCGCCGCCGATAATTCCTACTTGTATCATTTTAAATTTGTTTGATGATATATTTTGTTTTGATTTGACAGTAGTTTAATATAACCTTTAACCTCATTTGCTGTCCACGTAGTGTTGGTTTCTCCATAATTTCCAAATTTAGCATTCATCAAATCGTGAGGAGAGTCGATACCATCTAAGGTAAAATGGTAGGGTTTAAGTGTTAACAAAACATTTCCACTAACTTTGGCTTGACTGTTTTCAAGGAAAGCTTCTATATTTCTCATTACAGGGTCTAGGTACTGACCTTCGTGTAGGTGCATACCGTAAAAACTGGCTAAATAATCCTTGTGTTGCAATTGCCATTTTGTTAGGTTGTGCTTTTCTAATAAATGGTGTGCCTTGATGATAATTAAGGCTGCGGGAGCTTCAAAACCAACCCTGCCTTTAATACCAACTAAGGTGTCGCCTACATGTATGTCTCTGCCAATGGCATAACTTGAAGCTAGTGTGTTTAACTGCTTAATAATTTTTACAGGCTCTTGTTTGTTGTTGTTCAATGCTACAGGCTCTCCTTTATAAAAACTAAGCTTAATTTGCACTGGCTTAGTTTGGCTTAGCTGTGAGGGATAGGCATGTTTGGGCAAGGGTTTATCTGAACCTAGGGTTTCTTCGCCACCAATGCTAGTGCCCCACAGACCCTTATTTACAGAGTATTTTGCTTTTTCCCACAAAAGGTCAATTCCGTTAGCCTTTAGGTAGTTAAGCTCTTGTTGTCTGGATAGTTTTTTGTCTCTGATGGGAGTTATTATTTTAATTTCGGGCATTAGGGTTTGAAAAATAAGGTCAAACCTGATTTGATCATTTCCAGCTCCTGTACTTCCATGGGCAATATAATTAGCTTTAATCTTTTTAGCGTATTTTACCACCTCAATGGCTTGCACAATTCTTTCGGCACTCACTGAAAGCGGATAGCAGTTGTTTTTTAGCACATTGCCAAAAATTAAATATTTAACTACTTTGTGGTAAAAACTTTCAACAGCCTGTATGTTTTTATAACTAAACACTCCTAAATTGTAAGCTTTTTGCTCTAGCTCCTTTATTTCATCTGAAGAAAAACCTCCAGTATTTACACTAAGTGCATGTACTTCATATCCTTGTTTTGAAAGACTTAGGGCACAGTACGAAGTATCGAGTCCGCCACTGTAAGCAATAACTAACTTTTTCATTTATATCAGTATTTATTGGATTATTAAACTATACTTTTGTTTTGAGAAATAGGTTTTTTATGTTTAATTTTTGTTGTTGTTTTTTCTTTATTTCTCTTTTAAAAAATAGGTTTTCTTTAATTCTTTTAAGTCTTTGAAAAACCTTATCCTTAATTCTTATCTTTTGTAATTTGTTTTCAGGGTCGTATAGCATACCGGTACACAAACACATTTTTTGTTGGGTTCTCTGCAAAATATCGTAGTTTGTGCAGGTTTTACATCCTTCCCAAAATGATGAATCTGTTGTGAGCTCTGAAAAGGTTACTGGCTGATAACCCAAATAGCTGTTTATTTTAATTACAGCCAAGCCAGTTGTTATGCCAAATATCTTAGCCTTTGGATACTTGACTCTCGATAGGTTAAAGATATGCTCTTTAATTTTTTTTGCAAGCCCTTTTCCTCGATAATTGGGATGTACAATTAAACCTGAATTGGCAACAAATTTTCCGTGTTCCCACGATTCTATATAGCAAAAACCTGCAAAGCTTTGTCCGTCGAGAGCAATAACAGCTTTTCCTTGCCTTATTTTTGAAATAAGATAGGCAGAACTGCGCTTAGCAATGCCTGTGCCTCTTTTTTTGGCAGCCTCTTCAATGGTATCGCAAATGGTTTGAGCATATTTGAGATGACTTGTATTTGCAGTTACAATTTTCATATTAATTGTTTTTTATATTACAAAAAAGTATGTGTTGATATAATAAATTTATATGAATCAAACTGTAAGCAAGGGTTTAAAGGTAAAATCAAATTTAGAGGATCTTTAAACGTATAGCTATTTGCTTGAACTAGCTGTTGTAAAAACTTATTTAAAAAGTGATTGAAAGAGCGGTAAAAAAAGTAGTTTAAAATCAAAACAAAAAAAATAAAATTATACAATTAATCATTACTCAGTTAGTAAAACGGGATAGGTTCAGTGCTGGGTATTACCGCACTGACAAACTGGGTATTATTTTGTATATTTTATTTATACGCATAGTGCGACAAATATATTAAATAGTTTTTGGTATAAAAAAATATTTTTTAAATTATTTGTTTAATATCTTTTGCCAGTGATTGAGTTTAAGTATACTAAAAAGTATTTTTAAAAAGTTACGTATTTTACAATTTCTAAACCATAGCCTATCATGCCCACTCGTTTTTTTTGTTGGGTGTTTGATATTAATTTTAGCTTGTGTATATGAAGGTCGTGTAGTATTTGAGCTCCTATCCCAAAGTCTTTATTGTCTATAACTATGCTAGGGGCTTTGATATTTCCTTTAATTTGATTTTCTTTTAAGGTTTTTAGTCTGCTCAACAGGTTTAAAGGTTGTGTTTGTTTATCTATAAACACCATAGCTCCTCTGCCTTCGCTATTGATAAGCCTAAACATTTGATCTAATTTCTGATCGACCTGACTGGTTAACGTTCCTAAAATATCGTTATTTACTAAGGATGAGTTAATTCTTGTCAAAATGGGCTCATCCTTAGTCCAGTTCCCTTTGGTTAGTGCTAAGTGTATATGATTGTTGGTGGTTTGCTTATAGGCGCGCAAACGGAATTTGCCAAAGCGGGTTTGAACAGTAAAATCTTCTTTTTTTTCTATCAAAGAATCGTGTTCCATACGATAGGCTACTAAATCTTCAATTGAAACTATTTTAAGTCCAAATTTTTTGGCCACTTTAAGTAACTCGGGTAAGCGCGCCATGGTACCGTCGGGGTTCATAATTTCTACAATTACTCCAGCTGGCTTTAAGCCTGCTAAACGAGCAAAGTCAATGGCAGCTTCTGTATGACCGGTTCTTCTTAAAACTCCGCCGTTTTTTGCTTTTAGAGGAAAAATATGACCTGGTCTGGAAAGTTCATTGGGTTTGGTTTTTGGGTTAAATAGTGCCTCGATGGTTTTGGCTCTGTCGGATGCTGAAATGCCCGTGGTAACTCCGTTGCCTTTTAAATCGACCGATACAGTAAATGCGGTTTCCATAGGGTCGGTATTATTGCTTACCATCATATCTAATTTTAATTCCTTACAGCGGGTTTCGGTAAGGGGAACACAAATTAATCCACGTCCGTGTGTTGCCATAAAATTAACCGTTTGGTCAGTTATGCATTGGGCAGCAGCCACAAAATCTCCTTCGTTTTCCCTGTCTTTATCATCTACAACTATAATTATTTTACCGTTTTTTATATCTTTAATAGCTTCTTCAATTGAATTTAATTGAATTTCAGATGAATTTTGCATGTTTACTACTGTTAATTTTATATGTATTTATTACTTGTTTTATACAGATATTAATAAGCTTAGCTAGTTATTGTATTTCTTTTGTTTTTTGTCCATAATTTTAAACTTGCTCGCTTTTTTTACTGAGGTTTTTAAAAAGGCTATTATTGAGCCAAAAAAGCTGTTAACATCTAACAGACCTTTATCTTTAGATGCTCTTAGGGTAAGGGTAAGGGCTAGGGGGGTCATTATAGCTACTGACATCCACGAGCCAACAATTGCTGTTACGGAGCTTTCTTCTGCCATGTTTCTGCCAAAGGTGTTGGTAAATAAAAATAATATATATATAGATATGGCTAATATCATAGGAAGTCCCATGCCGCCTTTTCTGATAATAGAACCCAAAGGAGCGCCTATAAAAAACAGTAATAGGCAGGAAAGAGAAAAGGCTAGTCGGTTGTAGTATTCAATATCGTGGAGGTTGAGCCATTTTCTGCGATTTTTAAGACTTTCGCTATATGATTTATGATTGTTTAGGGTTCTTTCTAATTTAGAATTAGCTGTTCTCAGAACTGCGTTTTGTTCTTTGAGTTTAAAATTGTCGAGTATGTTTAAAGAAAGTTCCTTGTTTGTCAATGAATCGGGGTAGCTGTGTAGGTGGTTGATATCAATGCTTAAAAATAGGTTTTTTGCTCTGTTTTCTATGTATTGGTCGTAGTTTTTTTTAAGTGTAGGTATGGTGTCTTTAAGCTGTTTTAAGTTCAGCATATTAAAGTTTTTAGTGTATCTTAATTGGTCTAAATCTGTTCCATCAAGTGATGATATGTCTATATTAATTGTATATTGATCAAAAAAAGCATGAGATGCTGGCATTTTTATCCGCTCTTTATATGCTGATTCTGCTTTTAGATGTTGTTCAAAATAGTAACCGTTTTTTAAAATCAAGGTCATATATCGGCTTGATGGGTTAGAAGCAATTTCTCCTCTTTGAGCGGTTATAATTTTGTTATTCCCTTTTCTTGAAGATAAATCGTAAATTAAAACTTTTTTTAATAAATTTTTGTTTTCTCCGTATTTTTCATCAAATTTAATTTGATAATTAGGTATTTCAGTATTAAAACTTCCAGGTATTAAGGCTAAAGCAGGTTGTTTTTTTTTGATGTTGTGTCTTAGGTTGAGTTGTCTTAAAACAGCGTAGGGGTAAATGTGATTTAGAAACATAAAATTGATAACGCTTAAAAATAAGGCTAAAAGTACAAGGGGTCTTACCATGCGTTTTAATGAAACTCCAGCAGATTTTGCAGCGGCAAATTCGTAGTTTTCAGATAAGCTTCCCAAGGTCATTATAGAAGATAACAATACTCCTATGGGTAACGCTTGCGGAGTTGTCATTAGGGCTGAGTACCACAAAAATTTTAAAATAATTACTATTCCAATTCCTTTGCCTGCAAAGTTGTCAAAAGCTAACCACAGTATTTGCATTATCAAAACAAATAGGATAATAAAGAAAGTGGTTAAAAAGGGAATTAAAAAGCTTTTTAATATGTATTTGTCTAATGTTTTCACAAAGGCAAAGGTAGTGCATTATAAAAAGATATAATAACTATTGCTTGATTACACTTAGTCAATTAAGTATCCTAAACTGGTGTACTTTTCTCTGTCAAGTGAAAATGCTTTTTCTGAAATGGGCTGGTTGCTTTTAAACCTCGTTATGGTAAAGGTGGTTTGTACGCCGTTTGAACCAATTTGTACAAGTTCGTAAATATGCTTGGTTTTAGCATCTACTCCTAGCTTTACTTCTATTATATCTGAATTGCTGTCAATGGGAGTTAAATTAATGTATTGTATTTTTTTCCCACGACCGTTTTCAAGCTTTCCCATTTTGTAGTGGTAGCCTTGCTTGTAAAAGTTCAATAGCTTATAAGGATAAATAAAGTTGTCTTGGTCTTCTAAATTATAGTCCGATAAGGTTATTTCCTTTTCCTCGTGGTTTACTACTGCAAGGTTTTTTCCATCAAAAAGAAAGCTGTTTCCCAGATATTCTAAATTGTATTTATCGCCAGCAATAATTATATTTCCTCTTATTGGAGGGTCGTTAGTAATGCCTGCTTGTTTATTGACTAGGGTAGAATTAAAGCCAATTATCATATTTTTATAGGCCCCCATTTTAGAGGATACCTCATCTAGCAATTGCTTTGCTTTAAGTGATGAGTTTTGATTAAAAGCATTGATACTTATAAAAAATACTGTAAAAAATAAACCAATGTTTTTCATGTGTTCATAAATATTTATGTTTTAATAGTTATATGTTAATTTGCAAGTGCTTGTATTGATATTTCTGTATATAATTTAGTTGGCTTTTAATCACTGATTTTTTTGCTTTTAAACAATTGTTCGAGGGCAATTATATCGGGAATTAAAACTTGCCTTGCCTTACTGCCCTCAAAAGGCCCGATAATACCAGCCAATTCTAATTGATCAATTAGTCTACCAGCTCGGTTGTAACCTAGCTTTAACTTGCGTTGCAGTAGTGAGGCAGAACCTTGCTGGGCATTTACTATTATTTCGGCAGCTTCGCGAAATAGTTTATCTCTATCTTCTATATCAATATCAAGATTTGTGCCACCTTCTTCACCTTCAAATTCTGGAAGTAAATGTGCCTCAGAATAGGCTCTTTGCGAACCAATAAAGGAGGTTATTTTTTCTATTTCGGGAGTATCAACAAAGGCGCATTGTATTCTGATAAGGTCGTTAGCTCCAGAGTAGAGCATATCGCCACGACCAATTAACTGATTTGCGCCAGGGGCGTCTAAAATAGTTCGGCTGTCAATTTTAGAGCTTACTCGAAAGGCAATTCGCGAAGGAAAATTAGCTTTTATAATACCTGTTATAACATTAACTGATGGGCGCTGGGTGGCAACTATCAAATGTATGCCAACTGCACGGGCTAATTGAGCAAGGCGAGCAATTGGAGTTTCTATTTCTTTGCCTGCTGTCATTATTAAATCGGCAAACTCGTCAATTACTAGAACTATATAGGGCAGAAACTGATGCCCGTTTTCAGGATTTAATTTGCGCAGTTTAAATTTAGTGTTGTACTCCTTAATATTACGCACCATGGCTTCTTTTAACAGATTGTATCTGTTTTCCATTTCAATACACAGCGAGTTTAGGGTGTTTACCACTTTTGCTGTATCGGTAATTATAGCGTCGGGTTCATCGGGCAACTTTGCCAAGTAATGTCTTTCAATTTTATTAAATAGGGTTAGTTCAACTTTTTTTGGATCTACTAAAACAAATTTTACTTCGCCAGGGTGTTTTTTATAAAGCAACGAGGTAAGTATAGCATTTAATCCAACTGACTTTCCTTGTCCTGTTGCACCTGCCATTAAAAGATGAGGCATTTTAACCAAATCGACAACATAGGTTTCATTTGAAATAGTTTTGCCAAGTGCAAGGGGAAGCTCCATGGGAGATTCTTGAAATTTTTTTGAAGAAATTACAGAATGCATCGACACTGTGGTTGACTTCTTATTTGGCACCTCTATGCCTATGGTTCCTTTGCCAGGTATTGGGGCTATAATTCGTATTCCTAGGGCAGATAGCGAAAGGGCGATATCGTCTTCTAGACTTTTAATTTTTGAAATTCGTATGCCTGCCTCGGGCACTATTTCATACAGTGTTATGGTAGGTCCTACGGTTGCCTTAATTTGAGCTATGCCAATTTTGTAGTTTTTTAATGTTTCAACAATTTGATTTTTGTTAGATTCTAGTTCAACTGGGTTAATGGAAATACTCTCGTTGTATTCTTTTAATAAATTAAAACTCGGAAATTTAAAATTACTCAGTTCAAGTTTAGGGTCAAACTCTCCAAAGTTTTTTAATAACTTGTCCGATAGGTTTTCTGTTAGGCTCTTTTCTTCAGATACTTTTTCAATAGCTACCTCAACTTCTTTAAGTGTTTGGTCAGAAACTTTTAGCTTTGAAGGATGTTTTGGGCTTAATGTTATTTCAGAGTTTTTGTATTCCTCAGGTTTTAACACCTGATTTATTTGATTCGTTTGTGAGTTTTTATTATATAATTTTGATTTTTTACAATCTTCCTCTTTACTAGCTTTTGCCTCTGTATTGTTGTTTGTTTTTTTTTGTATTTGGGTTACTGCATTTTGCTTATTAGTTTTAGTATTTTGAAAAAAAGTATAGAGGTCAATGCTAAAATGTATTATTAAATAGGAAACAAAAAAAAAGAATAACAAAATAATTAAGCCTGTTTTGCCTAAAAAAGTTTGCAGGTATTCATTGAGTTCATAGCCTGTAATGCCCGATAAAATAGCGTATTTACTCTTTATAAAGCCCAAACTAATAGAAACCCAAAGTACAGCTATTAAGCCCCAATTCCAAAGGCTAATTATCTTTTTGATGCTTTGTTTGAGCACAATGTAAACTCCTGTAAAAAACAACAGTCCATTTAAAATAAAACTCCCTAAGCCAAAGCCTTTAAACACCAACATATTGCTTAAATAAGAGCCTACTTTCCCCAATAGATTTTTTACAGCTATGTTTTTGTCAGCAAATAGTTTTAACGTGCTTTGATCTTGTTTCCAAGTATAAAAGAATGAAGTAAAAGCTATTGTTAAAAATATAGAAAATAGAATTAAAAAAGCTCCCAATATGGTTTGGTTTTGCCTGTTGTTTGCAAAAGCCTTTAGTTTTGAAAATGCAGCTATTGACTTTTTACCCATTATTAACTGATGTTTTTAGTTGGCATAGTTAAAAAAATAACTTTTTTTTAAATGTTAAAATACTGCTATAATTTTAGGAATATAGATAATACTTGCAATAATAAGTGAAAATAAGGCAGCAAAAGTGGGTGCTCCAGCTGAAATATCTTTAATAGCACCAATTTTTTCGTGATAATCTGGGTGTACAAAGTCGGCTAGCTTTTCAATGGCAGTGTTTATAGTTTCGGCTACCAAAACAAGTGCGATAATTAAAATTTGCACCATCCATTCAGTAGCTGAAATAGAAAAGCAAAAGCCCATAAGAATGGCTAAAATACCTAATATGGCTTGTGTTTTTGCATTAGTTTCAGTGCTTACTAATACTTTTATACCTTTAAAGGCATATTTTATACTTTGTATTACAGTTGATATAAATGTAGTTTTTACTTTCACTTACTTTAAAATTTACTGCTTAAAATTTACTGTTAGTTATTTGCTTAGCATTAAAGTTTACTATGTAAAACTTGTAAAATGAGTTACAAGTAATTATACGCTTGTTGTTTTTTAACTGTATTTTTATTTTTAACGCTTGTCAAAGGTAGCTAAATATTTTAAAAAATTAATTGCGGAACTGTGTAATTGTATTTAAAAAAGTATATTCGCAAAACTATTTAATACAAGTGATTAAAGTTGGTTTTAAAGCAATATATTAAAGAGTTTAGCTATAATTGGAAACTGTCAGCTCCTGTAATGCTAGGTATGCTTGGGCATGCCTTTGTTGGTTTTGTTGATAGTATAATGGTTGGTAAATTAGGTACAGCTGAGCTTGCGGCGGTTTCGTTAGGAAATAGTTTTATTTTTATAGCAATATCTTTAGGGGTAGGGTTTTCTACTGCAATAACTCCTTTAACTGCCGAGGCAGATTCAACGGCTAATTTTTCTAGACTGAGGTCTATTTTTAAAAACGGCTTGGTTTTGTGCTTTAGCATTGGGGTTTTTATGTTTATAGCAGTGTACTTTTTAAAGCCAATGATATATTTTATGAAACAGCCTCCTGAGGTAGTCAATTTGGCTATGCCATATATTGACTTGGTAGCTTTTTCACTCATACCTCTAATTATCTTTCAAGGGTTAAAGCAGTTTAGCGATGGGCTGTCAATGACTAAATACCCTATGCATGCTACTGTTATTGCAAATTTGGCTAATATAGCATTTAGCTATTTGTTGATTTTTGGCAAACTTGGCTTCCCTGCTATGGGAATTGTTGGGGCTGCCTACGGAACCTTGATATCTAGGCTGCTGATGTTATTGGTTTTATGGTATCTGCTATCGCAAAAAAAACATTTAAAAAAATTGATTTCAAAAGTTAAAATACTCAATTTGAACATTGATATGCTAACAAGAATACTCAGTTTGGGTACTCCTAGTGCTATGCAAATGTTTTTTGAAGTAACTATTTTTACAGTAGCCATTTGGCTTAGCGGCTTGCTAGGGAAAAATCCGCAGGCGGCAAATCAGATAGCTCTAAACTTATCGTCAATGACCTTTATGATAGCCTATGGGTTAAGTGCTGTTTCAATGATTAGAGTTGGTAATCAAAAAGGGCTTCGGAATTATAAAGAAGTCAGAAGAATTGCATTTTCAATTTTTTTGATGGGAGCTATGCTAGCTCTATTTTTTTGTATTTTGTTTTTTATTTTTCATAAGCAACTGCCTCTTTTGTATATTGACTTAAATGATGTGGCAAATTACTCAGATAATAATGAAGTGTTAAAAATAGCTTCAAACTTATTAATTGCCGCTGCTATTTTTCAAATAAGCGATATTTTGCAGGTTATAGTTTTGGGAGCACTCAGAGGCTTACAAGATGTTTTAATACCAACCTTTATCACACTAGTGTCGTATTGGATTATTGGTTTCCCAATTAGTTTTTACTTAGGCAAACAAAACATGTATGGTAGCTTTGGTATTTGGCTTGGCTTGCTTGCAGGGTTAACTACAGCATCAGTTTTATTGTACTTGAGGTTTAACTATTTAACCTTAAAATTAATTTCAACTAAAGATATTTAGCTTAATTACACAGTATAAGCTATAAAGCAATTAGCAATAAATTTGTCGTATTCCAAATAATAATTTGTGCAAAAAAAAATAAAATTGAGTAAGGGTTTTTTTTGCAATTTACGTCTATTTTATAAATGATGTAAATACTTGTCAATGACTAAGTCAGATATTGAAAGAATTATCACAAGATATATCAATTGCAAAGCCACTCAAGAAGAATTGTCAATTTTACATAAATGGGTAAAAAAAGATAACAATCAACAAGTGTTTAAAAAACATGTACAGACTCATTTTTTGATTAATTACCACAATAGAAATTGGAAAACTGAAGAAGCCTTTAAAAAATTTTTGAAAAACATCAAAGAGAATAATACCCAGAAAACAAAACCCTTTCGCAATAGCATTTGGAAATACGCAGTTGCCATAACGCTAATCGCTTTTACATTGATGTTTGCACGGCTATACAACACTGTGCAACAAAACAGAGATATACAATTAAATTCTAACTTAATTACACTGCGATTAGACAATGGCGAAGTGTTAAACCTAGATCCAAATACCAACCTAAATATTAAGAGTAAAAAAGAAGAAATCACTGTTTCGTTAATTGACGGTATGCTCACTCAAAAAAATGGAGTTAACAAAGAAAGTAAACAAAAAAATAATGAGTTAAATATTCCTTATGGAAAAAAACTTTCGGTTATACTACAAGATGGTACCGTAGTTATGCTCAATTCGGGTTCAACCTTGAGTTATCCATCTAGTTTTTTAGCAAATGATAAAAGAGAGGTTTATTTACAAGGAGAAGCATTTTTTAAAGTGAGTAAGAATTGTGTAAAGCCATTTATTGTCAATACTGATAAGATATACATTAGAGTTTACAGCACTATGTTCAACGTATCGGCTTATGCAGAAGATCCTACCACAGAAGTAGTTTTGGCAGAAGGTTCGGTAAGATTAGCAGAACTTGGCGCAGATATACACAAAGCATCCTTAAAGCTAAAGCCCTCGCAAAAAGCCTCAAAAACATTGGGCGTAAAGAGCGATTTTGTTATTGAAGATGTAGATATTACTCCTTACCTATCATGGACTAAAGGACTGTTGACCTTTGAGAACGAAACCATGTTTGAAATTATAAAAAAACTCAAACGCAGGTATAATATACATATTATTAATCAATTTGAAAAACTGTCAGAGAAGAGATTTACGGGAAAGTTTGATAAAGAAGATATAAATTGTGTTTTAAAAACAATTCAGACTCATACACCTTTTAATTACCAAAGAGAAGGAAATACAATAATCCTTAAAGAACCTAACTAGATGTGGTATATATAATTAAAATAAATTACAACATTTAATACTAACTTAGTAAACTAAATAAATTATGAAAAAACCCAAAACTATTTGCGCTTTGTCGTCAAGATTAGGCACAAAGATATTGCACTGCTTTTTTTTGCTGTTTATGTTTGGTTACGTGAATGCTATATCGTGCACACAAGAGGATATAATTACTATTAGCTTTGAAAATAAGAAGTTGGGCGATGTATTTGAAATGATTACCAAATTGACTGGATACAATTTTTTTTATCAAACTTCAGAGGTAGATTTAAACCGAAAAGTATCTGTATATAGCAAAGATCTTTGTATTGAAGACTTCGTAAAAGAGCTTTTTAAGAATACAGACTTGCTCTTTGAGGTAGTTGAAAATCAAATTGTGATAAAGAAAAAACAGAAAACTCAACTACCTATAATGTTTGATGAGAAAAAAATTAAACTGGCTAAATCGCAGTCTTATCTGTCGGGCGTTGTGCTAGACGAATTAGGCATGCCCTTGCCAGGAGCAAGTGTAGTTGCTAAAGGAACAACAGTAGGAACAACTACCGATTTTGACGGAAAATTTAATATCACATTGCCATTAGGTGTAAGCGCAATTCAAATAAGCTATATTGGCTATAGATCAAAAGAGGTAAATATAGCAAAACAAACCTATATTACTGTTACCATGGAGCAAGATGCTACAGTTTTACAGGAGGTTGTATTAGTAGGATACGGAACATTAGCCAAGAAAAAGATAACAGGTTCTGTGGTTTCCATCAGTCCCGAAACTATAGTTGGTATACCTGCACTTAGTACAGAGGGAGCGTTGATAGGTCAGGTTTCTGGCGTGCAGGTACAGGAAGTTTCCGGCGAACCAGGAGCAGTTCCAAACATTCGAGTACGAGGTTCAGGATCTATTTCGGCGGGGAACGATCCGCTTTTTGTGGTCGACGGAATGCCTATTTCGCGTAACCTTACCTCGTCGAGTCAATTGGGAGGTATTGCTAATAGAAGAGCCACATTTCAACCACCTATTATTAATCCATTAGCCACTCTAAATCCAAATGACATTGAGTCTATTCAAGTGCTCAAAGATGCAAGCGCTACTGCAATTTACGGATCTAGAGGAGGTAACGGAGTCCTTTTAATCAGCACTAAAAAAGGTTCTAATTCTGAAGAAGGAGTGTTTCTTTTTGATTCTTATATAAGTGTACAATCATTAGCCAACAAATTGGATTTGATGAACGCACAAGAACTAATAGACTACACTACAGATGCAAGAAATAACAACTATTTAGCTTCAATTGAAGGGGCTTCTGCAGATGACCCTATTGGGCCAGGTGATAGAGACAATACCAATTACGAATTGCCAGAGTCTTTTTTAAATTGGGATGGCACAGATACCGATTGGCAAGACATTATCTTTAAAAAAGGCATAGTTCACAACTACAATATCTCTTATGCATCTCCTCTGAGGAATAACACAAGTTTTTACTTATCAGCTGGTTATTTTTCTCAAACAGGAATTATAGACAAAGCAAAATTTGAACGATATTCGGTATTGCTAAACCTAAACTCTCAACCTTCAGAAAAGCTAAATTTAGACTTAAGTTTGGCACCAGCCCTTACCGAAAACCAACGAGTGCCTGCATCTTCACCCTATTTTGCTACTCCACCAGGCATAGTATATTCGGCAATAGTGCACTCTCCTACAGTAAGCCCCTTCAATGCAGATGGTACTATTAATCAATTAGATAATCAATCATATTTGGGAGGGGGAACCACAACGGCTAGCAATCCACTGGCTATTATTGAGGCTGTAGATGATCAAATTTTTCATTTTCAAACAAGGGGAAACCTTGCCTTAACCTACAAATTATTGCCAGAATTGAGTTTTAAAAGTTTTGGTGGAGTGTACATCAACTTGTATAACCAAGATTTTTATCGAGCTAACACATTGTTGTTTAGAGATTCATCGGAAGGAAATCCATACGGTCAGGCATCCTCATCAACTGAATCTAATTGGATTTGGGAAAACACCCTCCAATGGAAAAAAGAATTTAACGATCACTATATAGATGCCGTTTTGGGCTATGCCGCCCAAAAGAACAACTTGGCATTTAAGCAAGTGTTAGCTAACAATTACCCAGATGATTTGGTTACCACCATAAGTGGAGGACAGGTATTTGACGGCACTTCTATAAAGGAACAGTGGTCATTGTTATCATCTCTTTTTAGGGTTAATTACAGCTATAAAAATAAGTATTTGTTTACGGGCACAATTCGCTCTGATAAGTCATCCAGATTCGGAAAAAACAATCAAACAGGATATTTTCCTTCCCTTTCAGCTGGATGGCGATTAAATAAAGAGTCTTTTTTAACTAATTTAAAAGCAATTTCAGAATTAAAATTCAGATTGAGTTGGGGTCAAACAGGAAACTTTGAAATCCCTAATTACGGAGCAATTGGTTTATTAACTTCTCAAAACTACAATTTGGGTGGAAATGAAATTAACGGTTTGATACAAGGCACTATTTCCAACCCTAATTTAACTTGGGAAAAATCATCACAAATAAATATAGGTGTAGAGTTGGGGTTGTTCAATAATAGGTTTTTTTTGCTAGCCGATTATTACGATACAAAAACTAAGGATTTATTGTTAAACGTTGCCATTTCTTCTGTATCTGGCTTTGAAACAGCATTGAGAAACCTCGGCGAGGTTCAAAATAGAGGCTTTGAAGTTGCCTTGAGCACCAAAAATTTTGTAGGTAACTTTACTTGGAATACCCATATTAATTTTTCAACCAATAAGAACAAAGTCCTTTCACTTAATGAAGAAAATGAACCTATTTACTCTTCGGGTAGTGCTGGTGTACGACATGTAACAAGAGTTGGAGATCCTATAGGAAGCTATTATGGATATGTGGTAAATGGTATATATCAATCGCAACAAGAAATAGATAACGCTCCTGCAGATACTCAAGCTTTTGACCCAGGTGTTGGAGATTTTAGGTTCAAGGATATTGATGGAGATGGTAAAATTACCCCAGATGATAGAACTACTATAGGGAGTTATTTCCCAAATTTTACCTGGGGGATAAACAATAAATTTGAATACAAGAATATAGATTTGAGTTTTTTGATTCAAGGAGTTGAAGGTAACGAAATACTTAACCTAACTTCGAGGCATTTAAAGAACGGGGAGGCAAATTTTAATTCCTATGCCGTTTTTAACGAAAGATGGAAATCTCCTTCTCAGCCAGGTAATGGACTTATACCTAGAGCTGACAGAGAATCAGGAAATCACGGAAACAACAACAGACCCTCTTCTTTTCAGGTTGAGGATGGGTCTTATATTCGATTGAGAAATGTAACCTTAGGCTACAACTTGCCAATAAATAATATTTTAGGTGGTAGGGTACAAAATCTTAGGCTCTACATTACAGGAACAAACCTTCTTACTCTTACCGATTACTTAGGCTATAATCCAGAGGTAAGCAGTATTGCCAATAGCAGTTTAACCCCTGGCGAGGATTATGGAGCATATCCGTTGACAAAGTCTTTTACCCTTGGCATAAATTTAAAATTATAATTTAAAAAACTGAAAATATGAAACAAATTATATATATACTGTATGCGATTTTATTTACTGGATGCAGTGAAAATTTTACTGATCTGGCGCCTATTTCAAATCGGAATGAGGTCGATTTCTATAATTCTGTAGACGATTTTAAAGTAGCCATTAACGCAAGCTATTCAGGGCTGCAAAGCACAGGTATTTACGGAAGGGGATATTGGACTATGTTTGAAATGCGAAGCGACAACACCGATCAGGGCTTGGATGCTACTGGATTGGCGCGCCAATATACCGAAATCAATTCCTTTACCGAAGATGCTCTCAACGAACAGATTACCGCAGCTTGGATTGAATCTTATAGAGTAATTGCCAATTGCAATACAGTTTTAGATAGGATTCGTTTCGTAGATATGGATGCTGCTGTAAAGAACAGTATTATTGGAGAAGCTCTGTTTATCAGGTCATTAATTTACTACCATATGTCCATTGGTTTTGGCAACATTCCTTTACAACTCAGTCCGTATATATCGGGCGATGAGTTAGTGCAAGTTGATCAAAATACAGTTTTAGAGCAATTAGTAACCGATTTGAGTATTGCTGAGGATTTTCTTCCAGTTTCTTATTTGGGTAGTGAAATAGGAAAAGCCACAAAAGGAGCCGCTGCAAGTCTTTTGGCAAAGGTGTTGTTAACCTTGGGCGATAATTCTGCTGCTGAACAAGTACTCAGAAGAATCATAGCAAATTACAAGTATGAACTGCTTCCGGATTATGCTGATTTATGGGGAGTTGCTAATGAGAACAACACAGAATCAATTTTTGAGGTTCAATATATAAGTGGCGGAATTGGTCAAGGAAGTCTTTTTACCAACGATTTTTCGCCAAGCACTAATTTACAGACAGGTTCTGGATTTGGGCGAAATAGACCTACAATATCAATGTTGGAAGCATATGAAGAAGGCGATTTGCGTTACGATGTATCCATGGGAGACTCTTATATTAACTCAGAAGGCAATACTGTTGAAGCTAGATATATAAAAAAGTATCATTCTGATTTGGCAATTGAAAACGACTCTGATATCAACTTTGTGGTTTTCAGATATGCCGATATACTTCTTATGCTGGCCGAGGCACTAGGGGAAACAGATGAAAGTTACAATTTGATAAATAAAGTAAGAAATAGGGCTGGTTTAGCAGATATTGGTATATCTACACCTGGAACTTTTAAAGAAAAACTGTTGCACGAAAGAAGAGTTGAACTTGCTTTTGAAAACCATAGATGGTCAGACCTAAAGCGTTTTGGAATGCTGGAAAAAGTTCAAGGAGCGGAACCGCTTATTACCCAGATAAGAGAATTTTTTTATATCCCACAACGCGAAATGGATATAAATCCAAATTTTGTGCAGAATTAATTGAATGATTATTAAGACTACTCTGTCTTTACTTTAAAAAACTAAATATAAATTATACGATGAAAAAATTATTAATTGCCATTTGCCTTTGCATTGCATTTACAACAATTAAGTCACAGCAAAAAAAAGTATTGAATATTATAGCCATAGGAGCGCATCCTGATGACTGCGATTCAAAATTTGGAGGAACTGCAACTCTTTACGCCAAAATGGGGCACAATGTAAAGTTTTTATCTTTGACTAATGGAGATGCAGGGCATCAAAGTATGGGCGGAGGACCACTTGCTAAAAGACGCAGAAAAGAGTCTGAGCAAGCAGCTAATACTATGGGCATTGCAGCATACGAAGTGCTCGACTTCCACGATGGTGAGCTGTTTCCCACCTTGAATGTTAGGCTGGAAGTTATCCGAAGAATACGGCAATGGAATGCCGATATTGTTTTAGGATTAAGACCCTATGACTATCACCCTGACCATAGAAATGCAGGCTCAGTAGTACAGGATGCTGCCTATATGAACATAGTACCCAATATTGCACCCGATACAGAACCGCTTAAAAAAAATCCTGTTTTTCTCTATATGAGTGATCCCTTTGAGAAACCTTATCCATTTAAAAAAGATATTGCAGTAATAATAGATGATGTAATAGATATCAAAGTCAGAGCTTTAGGAGCTCATAAATCTCAAATGTTCGAGTGGTTGCCCTGGACCCAAGGAATAGATCTTTCTGCCATTCCCAAGGGAGAAAAAGAGCGATTGGCATGGCTTAAAGGCAAATGGATGAGTAAAAAACCTGATTCTAGCACTTTAGAAGTTGTTAAAAAATGGTATCCTGAGGTTGATATTTCTAAGGTTACACAAGTAGAACTCTTTGAAATTTGTGAGTACGGCAAGCAGCCCACTGAAGAGCAAATAAAGAAACTGTTTCCTATGCTAGGAACAAAGTAAAGAGCAACCAATACCATAAATTTAATACTATAAATAACCAATATATAATAATGAATAATAGCAAGGCAGCAAATAAAATACATTTTAATACGATTGGGTTGGTAATGATAATTTTCTTTGTTATATCGTTTATTACCAATATTTTAAATTCAATTATTGTTGATATTAAAGACAGTTTTAACCTAAGCTTAACCCTAACAGGTCTGTTGCCGTTTACATTCTTTATTGCTTACGGAATTATGTCTATCCCTGCAGGGCTACTTTCCGAAAAGTACAGTCAAAAAACTTTGTTATCTGTGTCTTTTTTGCTGATGACTCTCGTTTGTCTAATCTTTAGTCAATATCCAAATTACAGTGTTTTTAGTATAACCCTTTTTATACTGGGCTGTTGTATGGCTGTTCTTCAGGTAATTATTAACCCTATGCTGCGTGTAGCTGGAGGCGAAGAGCACTTTGCATTTAATTCTGTATTAGCACAACTAGTTTTTGGAGCAGCATCTTTTGTCAGTCCTTATCTGTATAAATATTTGGTAAACAATAAAACTGGATCTAATAAGATAATTGCAGAGATATTACATGGGTGGATACCCGCAAATTTACCTTGGGTGTCTCTTTATATAGTATTTGCCATTATTTCGTTACTGCTGCTTTTCTATGTATTTTTTACTAAGTACCCGAAATTTGAAAAGACTGAAAATGAAAGAGCAGGAGATGGAAGTTCGTATCAAAATTTGTTAAAAAACAAGTGGGCTGTATTGTATTTTTTAGGTATATTTTGTTATGTGGGCACTGAACAATGTGTAGGAAATTGGATATCTCAGTTTTTATATAATTATCACAGTATTAACCCACAAACACTAGGTGCCGATACAGTTTCTTATTTTTGGGCAATGCTAACAATTGGATATTTTTTAGGCCTATTGTTATTAAAACTTATCGATAGTAGGAAATTGTTAATTATGGCTACATTCACAACAATTATCTGTCTTGTTTTTACCTTGACTGGTTCTGTTAAAATGGCATTGATAGGTTTTCCATTGATAGGTTTTTTTATTTCAGTTATGTATTCAATAATATTTTCACTAGCACTAAATTCGGTTGATCAACATCACGGCTCTTTGTCTGGAATTTTGTGTACTGGTATAGCAGGCGGAGCAGTAATTCCATTTATAGTGGGTGGTTTAGGTGAAATGATAAGCTTAAAATTTGGAATGCTTTTTTTAACAATACCTCTGGCATTTATACTGAGTATTGGTTTTTGGGCTAAACCTCTAGTAGGCAATAAAACCATAAGATTAAAGAAACAACAGTGAAAAAAGCAAATGCAGAGATTATAGGTGTTGACATAGGAGGTACTAAGATTAAGTCTGGCAGACTAAAGGACAATAAAATTGTTCAAACCCATCTACCATCTAATTGAAGTAACTCGTAAAGATTCTTATAATGTTGTTTTGCGCAAAGTTTTTAAAGCTATTGATGCACTTATAACAAATTCAGTAAGTGCTATTGGGATAGGTGTTCCCTCTGTGGTTGACCCTAATTCTGGAACAGTGTACAATGTGCAAAATATACCAGCTTGGAAAAAAGTTCCTTTAAAAAAATTGATACAAACTCACTATAAAGTAACGGTAAGTATAAATAATGACGCCAATTGTTTGGCATTGGGAGAAAAGTATTTTGGCAGAGGCAAAGAATACAAAAATTATGTAGTACTTTGTTTAGGTACAGGGCTAGGTATGGGTATTTTAATTGACAATAAGTTGTATAATGGTGTTATGTGTGGAGCAGGAGAAGTGGGCATGCTTCCTTATAAAGATGGAGTTATAGAACATTATACAGGAAGTTTTTTCTTTGATAAAAAATACGGAGAATCGGCAAAGTCTCTTTATGAGAAAGCCATTAAAAAAGATAGGCTGGCATTACATGCTTTTAAAGAATACGGGATTCATTTGGGCGAGGCAATTAAAGTAATTATGTATTTATATGCCCCTCAGGCAATTATACTTAGTGGTTCTATAAGTAATGCTTATGCTTTTTTTGAAGAATCAATACAAGAAATATTAGGTTCGTACACCTATCAAAAGCAGTTAAAATATACAAAAATTGAAAAATCAGATTTGATAAACGCTTCAACTTTAGGTGCAATAGCCCTATGTATGTAAAATGTACAATTGTATTACACAAATGAGAATATTAACAACCATACTAGTAGTGTGCTTTTTATTAAAGGCTTGTACAAAACTAAAACAAGTTAAGCAAGTTAGTATTACTATAAAAAACCATAAAGTAGGTGCGCCTATAACTTTAGGAATACCCTTTCCAAAGGGGGAGCTCTATTCAGTTGATCATCTTCGTTTACTGACTTCTAAAGGCGTTGAGATTCCTTGTCAAACTACAGAAGTAAGCACTTGGGAACCAATAGATAATAGCGTTAAATGGATATGGGTCTTCTTTTTTTCTGAGGCAGATTACAATTATACATTAGAATACGGTAAGTCTGTTGAGCCTATGCTTTCTCAAGACAAAATTATTTCTATTAACAATATGAGATCTCAGGGAGGGATATATGTAAATACAGGACCGCTGTCTTTTTCAATTCATAAAAAAGGAAATGGATTCTTAGATGAGGTGTTTTTAGATTCAAATAAAAATGGGAAGTTTGAAAAAGAAGAACTAATAGCTTCGTCACCTGATAAAAACAGAGGTTCTTTTTTAGATCTTTTAGATGATAACGGCATAGATAGTTCAAAAGCAATTATAAATGAGGTGTTTAGAGAAAAGGGCTCAGGTCCAATGCACAGTGTGTTTAGGATAGAGGGAACCTATACTTACAACAGACCAGACAACAACCTATCGCCTTTTACTATATGGTTGCATGCCTATGCTGGGAAAAGTTATATAAAAGTTCTGCATACAATGACCTATACAGGTATTCCAGATAAGCACAAGCAACAAGAAGGGGAGCACGCTAATATTTGTACTCAAAACAAAAAGATTATTACAGAAAATACTGAGGATGATATAGGTTGGACTCAACCTAATGATCAAATAGCAGCCTGCGGACTTCAGATTAAATACCATCTATATGATGATAATGTAAATGCTTCAATTCCCTTATCCGAACAAACATGGCAAGAAGACAAAACCCATGCTGCTGTAGAAGAGGTTGCTGCAGATGCACAAGTTTCTATAAAAATATTACAGCAAGGACCTAAAAAAGAAATTATTAACGGTTTAGATAGCCTTTATTTAAAAGAAAAATCCAATAGAGTTTCAAAATTTAATGCCAGTATTTTTAAAGGAGAAGAAGAGCTTACAAAAGCACAAAGAGCTAAGGGATGGCTTAGTATTACTGACTCAACGCGAGGAATTGCTATAGGGATTAAGAACTTTGTAAAGGAATATCCTAAAGGTATTGAGGTTAATCCTGTCAGTAAAATTTTTTTAGGAAGTATTTGGCCTAAGGAAAATAATCCTATGAGTTTTGCAAGGCATAATACTGAGCCTGAAGGAGGCATGTTGGGTAATTTTGCACAAGGCATTACCAAGACCACTGAATTTATTTACTATTTTCACAATAATGCAACCATTGATGAAATTGACAAAAAAATGGATTATGTCATTGAAAACCCTGTGGCTCATGTAGCACCTTACTGGTATGCCGAGTCTAAGGTTTATGGCAATATATCTCCTTTTTCTTCTAAATTTTTAGAGTTTGAAAATGCTCTGCAATACAAATATCAATGGTGGGCTTATAACCAAAGGCGTGAACCGTGGTACGGTATGTTTAACTACGGAGATGGGAAGAATTATTTTATCAATGGAAAATGGCTTCAGTGGACTAATAACGAGCCAGCTGTCGATTTTATGCTTTGGACTAATTTTATAAGGACAGGTAATCCTAAATACTACAAATTAGCTCAAGCTATGAGTAGGCATACTATGGATATAGATAATGTTCACTGGCCTAAAAAAAGGATATATTATGGTGAGCTAAATGATGCAATAGATTTTTGGAATTACAAGGATGAACCTGAGTCTACTCCTTATTTGGGTATAGGGAGAAGACACGCCAATGAACATTGGTATGCGCTGTTAAGTGCTCATGTGTGGGTACAAGGTTGGATTGCTTCCTATTATATTTCAGCTGATCACAGAGCTCTCGAGGTAGCTAAAATGACAGGAGATGCTTATATAAATAGAATTTGGGGAGAACACGATTTAAGGGGTAGAAGACTATACCTATCGGTTTTAAATCTTGTTGAGCTCTACGATGCTACTAAACTTAAAAAGTACAAGACAGAATTAGACGATAGAATTAGGTTAATGCTTGAATTTCAGCAGCGCCAAGGTGGAAATTTACTGCTAGATAGATACGGGTATAGCCAAACCTATGTTGCCCAAGGACTTTATAAGTACCAGCAGATAACAGGTGATAAAAAAACAAGACAAGCTCTTTTAAAGCACGCGCGTTGGGTGAGAAATGTTCCGCCATTGAACCACGAAATGGAATCCTATTTGGCAACTATATATCCTTTGCTTATTGGGTATGAGTTTAGCGGAGAAAAAGTGTATCTCAACCAAGCTATTAAAAGAGCTAAGGTACTAAAGGTTGCAAAACTGCCAAAAGAACCCGAAACATATAAAAATGCAGAAGCCTTTAGCAATGATTTATTAAAAATTTCCAATTTACCAAATAGCAAAAAGAGTTTTACTAATTGGCAAATAAACCAAGGACTTCGTGTATTTGGATGGACTCATGCATATAATATTCCCTATTTGTTGTATTGGCTGGAAAAAGAATAGATTTTTGATTAAAAGATAAAAATAGGTGTTTATAAAAAAGAGTCTAAATTTGATATTGTAAATGTTTAGTTTCTGTACTAAAATTCATAAAATATTATTAATCAATGTGTTAATATTAAAATTGATTTAACAAAATCAAGCTTTTTTTAGTTTTTAAAGGTTGTTTTAACACCAAGCCTCTAGCTTGGCAACAAATAAATTTTTCTGCAAACTTTTTCAAAAACAAACCTAAAGTATTGTAATATAAAGGTTAAGATTTATTCCGATGCCCTAAAAGTTATACAACCCCTTTTTTAAATGAACTATGCTTTTTGTTTTAGAAGTATTACAACAAAAAAACCCGTAATAATACGGGTTTTGTTTTGTTAAAAAATATTTATTGACATTTTTTATTTGCTTACAAAAGCTTTGTTTAATCTACATCGGCTATATTAACTGTTGCTGTTTTTAAAAAATCTGTACCACCTCTACCTACAGCTAAGGTTTTTTCATCGTTTGAAGCACTTAAAAGTGTAATTACTATTGTCTTATCACCATCAGCAACGTTGTCAATTAAGAAATCTATTTCAATTTCAGCAAAATCGGGAACAGAAAACGTAGGATCTGTACTTTGAATATGAGGTATCACCAAAGTACCCCCCGATGAGTCTGCATCTGAAATAGTATAATCAGTACCAAAAATAGCAGTACCCGATAATGAGTACCCAACTAAAACATTTGAGAGTGTCCCAGTGGGAACTTCAACTTTTATTTTTAGATTATCGTCGCTTTCAGCAGCGTTAAAAGCAACCAAATTGGTACTAGTACCTGGAGCGTCAAAGGCAACATAACCAGGTAGTTCTGCAAGGGTTATTCCTTGGTCTTCTAAACTGTACTCTTCACTACAACCAAAAAGCGCAATGATAAGGAAAGTTAATATGTAATATTTAATTTTCTTCATAAGTAATAGTATTTTGTTATAAATTTTCAAACCACATAGGCTCATCAGTATTCTTATTTACAGGTGTGTTAGGATTAGAACCTGCTTCATCAGGTGGGTAATCAAACCTTT
>JBKDZU010000040.1:0-2628 GCA_047971505.1 Tenacibaculum sp. | reverse complement strand
CTTAATCTTAACATTACCTTAGAAGAAAGCCATACAACCTTTGATCAAGTGGTGATCTCAGCAAGCAGAATACCCGAAAAAATTTCTGATATTCCTGCCTCGGTAACTATAGTAGGTTCAACGGAACTCAAAAGTTTGAGTACTAATACCACAGTTATTAATGATATTTTAGAGTTTGCTGTGCCTGGATTGGCACCTAGCACAGGTACTTTTTTAAATTTTGGACAAACTTTGCGCGGTCGTCGCTTATTGGTAATGGTCGATGGTATTCCACAATCTACCCCATTAAGAAAAGGTTCACTAGATATAAAAAGTGTACAGCCTGGAGACATCGAAAGAGTGGAAATCATCAAAGGAGCAGCAGCCATTTACGGCAACGGTGGTGATGGAGGCATCATTAATTACATCACAAAAAAACCTAAAAAAAACAGTGTCTTTTCAGCAAACTCTAATCTTTGGAATACGTTTAATTTGTCAAAAAGCAAGGATGCTTTGGATGCCTTAGGCTGGGGAGTTCAACAATCATTTACAGGTGCTCTAAACAAGTTTTCCTATTACGTATCGGGTAGTTTTGAACAAACTGCAAACAGGTACGATGGTAAAGGTAATTTAATATCGCCAACCTATGGGTTAGACAACACAAACATCGTTAGTGCTTTAGGAAATTTTAGCTATCAAATAGGAGAAAATCAACAAATTGACCTTATGCTCAACCACTACCAAACCAGACAAAAGACCCCCTTTATAGAAATTAAAGGTGGATTGAAAGTGTTTAATGCTCAAGGTGATTTTAAAATTACCCCAACAATAGGTGCATTGCCAACCGAGGAAAACCCTCTTTTGGGAGCTCCAATGGGAATTACTACTACAAATGCCCAATTAAAATATATCTTAAAAAACTTAATCAACAACACTACTAAATTTGATTTAGATGCCTATTATCAAAAAGGGAGAAATATATTTTTCTACTCAAAAGTATTTAAAAATGGAGGGCAATCTGTCAATAATTCAAACAAATTAGGAGTCAGACCAGTTTTATTTACTGACTTAACATTGGTAACTACCGCTTCCTTATCTTTTACCTATGGGTTTGATATATTAAAAGATAAAACCAATCAATTCTTACTCGACGGACGTGTATGGGCTCCAAATATGGACTTGCTGAGTCTTGCCCCTTTTGTGCAGTCAAAGTTTAAATACAAGGAAGACTGGGTTTTTAAAGCGGGCTTGCGCTATGATAATATGAGAATACTTGTCAATGATTACACAACCTTGTCAACATTGCTAGGAGACGGAACTTATTCTGAATCTGTCGGAATTGCTGGAGGAAAGCTCAAATTCACAAATATTTCTACAAATGTAGGTATCCGCTATACCAAACACGATGAGTTTATTCCTTTTGTGAGTTATTCTCAGGGTTTTTCACTGCCAGATTTGGGACGAACACTTAGATCTCCTAGAGGTAAAAATGCTGATGAAGAAATAGATAGCGTTGAGGAAATAGATTTAGAAGCTGTTAAAACCAATAATTATGAATTTGGCTTTCTTTCAAAGTTTAAACATTTAAGGTTTGAAGCAGCTATATATTACAGTACTTCTAACCTCGGCACAGGGTCTACCTTTGATGCAGCAGCTAATAGATTTGTACAGTTAAAAACTCCGCAAAGAATTTATGGCGGGGAAGTTGCACTTGACTTTACTTTCTTAAACGATAAGCTACAATTTGGCGGTTCGTATTCTTATGTAGAAGGGCTAAAATTTCCATTAAACGACCCGCATAATCTTAGCTATATAGGCAGTGATGTTATTTCTCCACCTAAGACCACTGCTTATATTACTGTAAAACCCATAGAAAAGCTTAGCACTTCTCTACGCATGATACAAGTGGGCAATAGAGAGAGGTTTAATGTTAATGAAGTTAAAAAAGAAGATGGTTCTATTTCTTATAATTATGCTTATGCCCAAGTACCGATAAAAGGTTACACCTTAATAAACTTTACTGGTAATTATCAGGTTAATGAAAAACTAAATTTTTCATTAGGAGTTAATAATTTGCTAAACACATTCTTTTTACCTACAAGAGCACAGTGGGCATCACCAACCTCAAATGGGCAACTCATTATTGCTGGAGAAGGCATTAATGGTCGTTTGGCAATGAGTTATCAGTTTTAGAAAGTAAGTGTTTTTTTAAATAGTGTCCGCTAGCAAACTCTATTTTTTTAAAACATAATATTACGTTTTAATATCTTTTAATAAAGTAAAAATTTACTTTAAGCTAATTAAGCAAGTTTACAGAATTACTTTAGATAAGCAGGACTTTAAACGGCAGTAGCGAGAAATAGTGAGCAATTTCGCAATTGTGGAAAGCCAACAACCTAGACTTATTATGTGTCATATTGATTTGGTTCCCAAACGTTTTTTCTGAAAACCAAGTACTTCTTTGAGAATACGACAGTGGTATTTTTGTAATTTTTGTAGGATCGTACGGAAGAATTTTATATTCTTCAGAATTAAGAATATTACTTTGTGTTGCTTCACTCACTTTGTGTTTCTTCACTCTTTAATAACATAAGACCGTTGCAAGGTAAGTATAATTTAGTATTTTTTTGTATTTTTATTTTAAGGAAT
>JBKDZU010000039.1:0-3657 GCA_047971505.1 Tenacibaculum sp. | reverse complement strand
TGAGATAATCCTTCTTCACCCATTTCGTTAAACTTTTTTCGCCAACTGTAATAAGTGGCAGGGTAAATACCGTGTTTATCTAGTGTAGGTTTTACTCCATTTTCTGATGCCTCTCGCAATATCGAGAGCTTTTCTTCTGTGCTAAAGGTGCATTTTGTTTTCATAATTGACAAAACTAGTATAGATTTCTATATATAATCTTGTCCGACTAATTAGGGGGCTGGAACAGCACCTAGTACAAATCTTGAAACCAGTAAACAAAATTTTTATTGCTTTTTGCAGATAGTTTATAGGTTTTAGAAACAATTTCGCCTTTTTTAAAACTAATAGGTTTTTTAAATATAGGACCCTCAAAAACAAAAGAGTGAAATTCTCCATTTTCGCCACAAGGGTCTACACTTGGAGGCAGGTCCGACAACAAGTTGTGATCTATCGCTCTTCCTACAAAAGATTTATCGAGCTTGCTAGCGTCAACAGCAATCAATATTGCCTTAAAACCTAATTGGATAAATTCCTTGACAAGTGTTAAGGTGTTTTTTTTCCACAGCGGGTAATGTCCTTTTATACCACACTTAGCTAGTTGCCTTTCTCGGTAACTCTTTAAATCATCCAAACAAATATCTCCAAAAATCACCCTTGTAATTCCTTGTTTTTTTGCCTTCCGCATTTTGCCATGCATCAACGAATTGTAATCTTCCATAGTTATTTCTGAAGAAAGACCAAGCACATTTAAAGGCATGCCAATAGCTCGTGCTTGTTTTTGAGCTAGCCTTAGCCTTAAGCCGTGCATAGAAACTCTCAGTGCTTCTTTATTAATATTGACTAAAAGTTCTTTAATTTGCAAGGATTTGTCTTGCAAGGCATAATATAGTGCCAAAGCACTGTCTTTTCCACCACTCCAACTAAAAAGCGACTTGTAATATATAGCTGCTTTGTGTTGTTGATACGAATAATCTGTTTTAAACTTCATTTTTAATATTTTTTGCTTTTAGTTTCAGCAAATCAATATAATAAGCTCTGTTTTTTAATGAGTTTTAGCTGTGCTGTGTTTCTTATTTTTATGCTAATTGATATACAAAAATTAAATCTCAAGCCCAAAAGTATCTTTTAGCTTTTCAAGCAAAGGATTTTTTTGTTTGAGTTTTTGGTATTTTTCATCCGAGGTATAGGCGTGTTTCTTTTCAATAGTTTTATCTAGTATAAAGTCAAGTTGAATTTTGTAATTGTTAAGTTTTTTGCGCAAAAATGCAACAAATTTTGACTTCCCATCTTCAAGCTGCTGTTTTATAAGTTGATTGGGAGCTGCTATTTGAATTTTAAAATTTTTGAGTAGTACAGGCTTGTCTAAAGTTATAATGGCAGCCATACTGTGCTCTCCTTGTTCTTGTAGTTTTAGATAATAATTTTTCCAAGCATCTTTTAGCTGTTGTTCAGTAAAGTTTGTTTTAGCTAATTTTTCGTTTTCTTCTATATTTTTAACAGGAAGCTCCTCTTTACTGTTTACATTTTTTAGAGAAAGAGCTGACAAGCCTCTTCTTGTGTTTTCTAACACAGATGTATTCTGATTCTTAGTATACTCTGTATTTGAATTATCCTTATTGATAGGGGTAGTATTATTTTTAAGTTCAGCAATTTGTTCAGAACTTGAATTTTTTGATTTAGAAGAAAGTGAATTTTTAATTAAATGCGATGGAATTATATAATCATCCGATTTTTTTTTTTGCTTATCAAAGGTTATAGAAGCAATTTGCATCAAGGTAAGCTCTACCAACAAACGTTGATTCTTGCTTGTTTTGTAGTTTAAATCACAACTATTAGCCTTGTCTATAGCTTGTAGTAAAAAAGGCACGCTTGCTTGCACAGCTTGTTTTAAATAGTTTTTTTTGGTATTTGCTCCCACTTCAAGCAAGGCAAGGGTACTGCTGTCTTTAGCAACTAGCAAGTCTCTGAAGTGCATTGCCAAACCATTGATAAAATGTTGACCTTCAAAACCCTTAGCCAATATCTTATCAAAAGATATTAAAATATTGGGTATTTTGTTTTGCAAAAGCAAATCGGTAATTTGAAAATACACCTGATAATCTAATACATTTAAGTTTTGAGCAACTGCCTGACGAGTTAAATTATTACCCGAAAAGCTAATTACACGGTCAAAAATAGATAGAGCATCACGCATAGCACCATCTGCCTTTTGCGCAATGATATACAGAGCGTCATCCTCGGCAGTAATACCTTCCTTATCGCAAATATGTTTTAAAAAATCTTTGGCATCTGAAACACTTATTCGCTTAAAATCAAATATTTGACATCGCGATAAAATAGTAGGTATAATTTTGTGTTTTTCGGTGGTTGCTAAAATAAAAATAGCGTGTGCAGGGGGTTCTTCCAATGTTTTTAAAAAGGCATTAAATGCAGCCTGCGACAACATATGCACCTCGTCAATAATATAAACCTTGTACTTTCCTATTTGTGGAGGTATGCGTACCTGATCAATTAAGTTTCTTATATCGTCAACTGAGTTATTAGAGGCTGCATCGAGCTCAAAAATATTAAAGGCAAAATCCTTACTTGAACCGATTTCTAGATCTTGATTAATTTGCTTGGCAAGTATTCTGGCACAGGAGGTTTTGCCTACACCTCTAGGACCTGTAAACAATAAAGCCTGTGCTAGGTGATTGTTTTTTATAGCATTTTCAAGCGTATGAGTAATTGCTTGCTGACCAACAACTTCTTTAAAAGTTTGAGGGCGGTATTTGCGTGCCGATACTACAAAATGCTCCATTAGCTTTAATCTTTAGGCTAACAAAAATAAAAAACCTAAGTGCAATTCACAAACCTTTTTAGTTGAGATTGCAAGCTAAAATATGTTTATAAACCATTTATAGTGATTAGCAATTCATTGCGCTAGCAATTGAATATATTATTTTTTAATTTAATATATTTCCTCAATTCCGCAAGTATATTTTAAAAAACATGTTGAAAGCTTACTAAAATAAAGTCTTACAAATATTTGCAAGGCTCGATTTTTTTTACTTTTCCAAAAGGGAAGAGTAGTTTTTCCCTTTTCTGATATTTCAATAGAAATTGATGACCGTAAGAAAATAAATAGTATCAGTTATAAGTTGTTTGAGATCTTGGCACCACTGAGAACTGCCCTCGGGCTCATCATTACCCGTATATTGTTGTATTTCACATCGGGGGATGGTAAGTGTGAATCGGCTTTTTCTTTGTTTTATGTTTGAATATTGGGTTATAAATCCTTGTTTTTGGAGCATTTCAAAATCATTGGGACAGAGGTGGGCAATGCTACCATGTAGGTGGACATTATTGTACTTTTCTTGAAAAATCAGAGGATTTTGTTTCAGTTCCCTGTAAAGGCCAAAAGTTGTAGTGCTTAAGATGTGTTGCCCAAAACACTGTGAAAACTCTCTACATGCCCGTTTTCTTGAGGTGTGTAGGGATGTGTAAACACCTGATGGTGGTGGTTTTATTTAAAAAATGTTTGAATCATATTGGCAGGAAATTGTTTGTCGTTGTCGTTTCGGATGTCTATGTGAAGATTTTTTTTGCAACAAATCAGCGGGTTGTATAGTATTTAATCAGGTATTCCCATTTATATCTAAAATTTCTACCCAAACCATTTTGATATCCATCTCC
>JBKDZU010000038.1:0-78893 GCA_047971505.1 Tenacibaculum sp. | reverse complement strand
TTCGCTTGGGATGTAATAATTGATTTTCTTTCATGAGTCGGTACACTTTTTTGTGATTTACTTGATAGCCCTCTTGTTGCTGTGTAGATTCAAAAATAAAATTTATCAAAATTTACAAGACTTAAAAGATTGGCTAAAAGAGTTTGTCGAAAAGATGAGTCAAGAAACAATAAAATCTATTGTGGGAAACAAACATTATTTAAACTCTTTTTATGCGAAATAAAAATCTGTAAATGGTATAATATACTGCTGTAAATCAAAGTTTTTGTCAGCTATCAGTATATTTAACTCATTGCTATAAAAAACATTAAATAAAACAAAAAAGCCTTTAGTTTATTGTACTTTAATTTGACTAAAATTCTATTTTTAAGTGTTGAAGCATATTGAAATAAAAAAACCCACTTCTTGAGTAGAAGTGGGAAAATTGCTATGAAAAACTATGAAAAAGAAACATAGACCATGTTTCTCATTTTAGTAGACGAAATATGTTTTAAAAAATTACACAGAGTATTCTATTTTAACATTTTTTTAACAAACAATTTTTATCTTTTTAAAGCCTTAGCTTAAAAATAAGGAAGTATTATTCTTGCTAACCTCAGTAGCAGAGCTGGTTAACAGCTGTTTTTCCTCATCGTTTAAGTTGATTTCAACTATGCTTTCAATTCCGTTTTTACCTAAAACAACAGGAACACCTATACACAAATCTTCTAAGCCGTACTCTCCTTGTAATAGAGCAGAACAGGGGAAGATCTTTTTTTGATCACAAGCAATTGCCTGTACCAAACCCGAAACTGCAGCCCCCGGAGCATACCAAGCAGAAGTGCCTAGTAGTTTAGTTAGAGTTGCGCCCCCAAGCTTAGTATCTTCTTTTACCTTATTTAGTTTTTCGGCAGATAAAAATTCAGTGACAGGAACTGTATTTCTAGTAGCTAAGCGAACCAAAGGCAGCATCCCTTTGTCGGAGTGACCACCTATAACTATGCCATCGACATCTGAAATAGGAGCGCACAAAGCTTCCGCTAAACGGTATTTGAAACGGGCTGAATCTAAAGCGCCACCCATACCTATAATTCTGTTTTTAGGCAATTGGGTTGACTTGTGAACTAGATAAGTCATAGTATCCATAGGATTAGATACCACAATAATAATAGTATCGGGCGACTGCTCAATTAAATTAAAAGCAACACTTTTTACTATGCCTGCATTAATTTCCAATAATTCACTTCTACTCATTCCGGGTTTGCGAGCAACGCCCGAGGTAATTACGCATATGTCCGATTGGGCTGTTTTGTTATAGTCCTTAGTAGTTCCAACAATTTTAGTATCAAAAGCATTTAAAGAGGCTGTTTGCATTAAATCCATAGCCTTACCCTCAGCAAAACCATCGATAATATCGAGCAATACAACCTCCGATGCAAAATTTTTAATAGCAATGTACTCAGCACAACTCGCACCTACTGCACCTGCTCCAACAACTGTTATCTTCATTTATAAATTATTTTAAAATAAATTTCTTTTAATAAGGAGTGTGGCACAAAAGTAATAATTTGCTAAAAAAACAAAACTATGCTAGTCATTATAACTAAATATCATTAGCTTATTTTCTTTTCTGAAAAAAATCTTCTTTGAGGGTTGGTCAATTTTATACATTGGATTGTTTACCCCAAACTCATAGCTATCAATAATATTGCCGTTGTCTTTGTCAATTTGCAACAAAACTTTTTTATCGTTCTTTCGGGTATAAAAAAAGGCACTGTTTTTAGTTGCCTTAAAAGCATTGTATCTTTTTGGTGTATATAAATAGTTGCTGAGGTCTTCAAAATCTTTGCCATATGTAGAAATATACACTCCGTCTTTAGCATTTTGATTATTTACAATATCTGCTGAAGATGATATAGCCATGACATTTTTACTTTCGGCATCCGTTGTTGTATACGCTTTTGATGCCCCCAATGCAAAAAGAGCACTTCCTACATTTTTTAATTGACGAAGCCCTTCTCCAGGTTGTTGAAAATACTCTTTTTTTACAGTATTTCCTTTAAAATCTACAATCAAATACTCCCAATTGCTATTTATAAAGTACCCCTTATCCCTAATTTCAATCGAGTTTATTTTATCGGGGTCATTAAAATTAACTTTTTTTACCTGGGCTTCTCCCAAGCCTTGATCTGGGTTTAAGACATACAATTTCTTACCTTTAATTAAAATCAAATTTTTGTTAATTGCATCGTATGAAAGCTTGTCCTTATTTTCATCTAAACTAATTTTATACACTCTTTTCTCTTTGCCATTTTCAAAGTATTCAATTCTTTTAGGTGTTAAAAAGATATTTCCAGCACTGTACTCAAATACAGTAAACTCTTCATCATCATCTACTTCAAAATCAACATTTGAAATAACTTTTTTAGGCTTTTTCCAAATTTTTTTACCGTTGTTATCGACTAAATGCTTCCTATTTTTATAATAAACCATATATCCTTCATCGGTTTTTTCTATACTCTTAACCTTGCTTTTTTTAAATTCTTTTTTCCATACTTGCTTGCCCGAATTGTAATTATAAAGCATAGCTCCGCCTTTGTAAATAGCAAACAGTTTATCACTTTCAAATTGATAATCAACAAAGCCATCTTCTAATTTAATTGGTTTTTTCCAAACTTTTTCTCCAGAATTGACATCAAAAGCTAAAACCTCCTTGCCTATAACTTTTTTACTCAGCAAAGAAAGCCCCATAGTAAAACTCGCTTTTATGGCTCCGCCAATTAATGAACTGCTTTTATTTTCAACAGCTATCAAACTTTTGTTATCTTCAGTAAAAAACAATTTGCCAGCATCGTACTTATTACTCAAAATAACAGAGCCATCTTTTTTTTCTAGTAAAAAAATTGTTTTCCCCGCAATAAAAGCTATTTTATCTTCATTTTGAATAAAGTTTGTAACACCTCCAAAACCCATAAATCCTTCTAGTTTTTTATGAGCACTTATTTTTGCTTCCCACAAAATAGCATTATCCCCTAAGCTAACTAAAAATAACTTGGCTTTATTCTTATCTGTTTTAGCAAAAAAGAGAATAGATTTGTCACCTGAAACATATCTGTTATCTATGATAGTTTTGTATCCATTTGATTTGTCATCAATAATTTTTTGACCCGACTTAATATCAAAAACAGTTTCGTTGAATTTTCCAAAAGGAGATAAAGGAATTTCACTAAAGGAAGATTGATTAGTTTGCCCAAGGGCGTTTAAGGTTTTTATAAGGGTCGACTCTTTAAATTCCCAAATTTTTTGACCCGTTTCTCCATCAATACCATAAACAGCATCTTGCGTTGTTACTACAGGTATTCCTGTTAGGCGATGAAGATCAATTTGGGTTATCTTACTGTTCAAACCAATGGTGCTCTCTGCTTGTTTTTGAGAATAACTTATAAAAGATATTAAAGAGATAAGAAATAATATTTTAATTTTCATGTGTTTTTAATTTGCAATACTTAAAAAAACAGAATTTTGTAAATTTATAATCATACTGTTATTTGTCTAAAAATTAGTTGTAAACATTCAATTATTTTAAGTATTAGGTTGTATGTCTAATAAGGTAAATTTAGTTAACATAATTAAATAACTGTTGTAAAACATTAGTTTTAGTTGTGTATAAACTATAATCTGAATAAATAATTAGCAATTAAAAGCAAAACTTGCTATTAATGCAAAAGTGTTATTTATTTAAGCTAAAACAAATATATAATTTTATCTAATACTAAAAGCTATCCCAGCGTTTAAAGTATTGTACTCTTGTAAGGTATAGCTTCCGTAAATTTTAAAGAAACCCAAACTTATCCTTGCACCTAAGGTTGCGTTAAGGCTACCTGTGCTTGTTTTTAAAGAAACTGGATCGGTAATTGTTTCTGAAACTGCTTCTTCAGCTATATCGCTAGGCTGGTAAAATAGTTCATAACTTCCAAGCATATTTAATTTTACACTCCCTGTATTGTAACCAAGCCCCCCGTATAAATTTATAATAGGAAAATTTAACGAAGCAATAGCTTGAAGACTAAAGGTATTTAAGCCAAATTCAGCAGAAGCGTTTCGAGTAATTACATTTCCACTTTCAGCTTCATCTGTATCAATATTATAATCAACACTCATATTTGAATAAGCCGCCAGTACAGAAATATGCAAAGGTGTTTTGCCTAATACACCCAGCCAATCGGTTATTTCTTTTTTAACACCAAGTCCAAAAAGTCCTGCTTTTACATCGTCAGAGCCAACTTTAGGAACATAGCGAACAATAGCGTCCAACTTAAAAGGCAAACCTAAGCTAACTTGTACTACTGGAGCAGGAACTGCACTTATGGGTAGGTCTTCTTTTACACCTTCTGGCAGTGTGAAATCAACAGAAACATCTTGCCCCTGTAGTGTTGTTGTATATTCGAGCTCTGCAGGACTTATATTGTTGCTCCCTGCTAAAGTTGGAGAGCTAGTAAGCCCGTTGGTTACACTTGTTTTTTCCGATAAATTAAGTGCTGCTAAATTAAAAATTTCGTCTTTTGAAGGTACAAAAGCGGCATTAGCACCAATGCTGATATCAAATCCAAACTTTTTGTGAACCTTAGCCGTGTGATACCAACCGTTGTTCATACTGTAAATTAATCCCTTAAAAGCGGGTGCTAAATAGGCACCTGCCAATATTTGAGCGTCGTCTTTTGCGAGCAAAATATTTTCTAAGTCTTGCGAGCAAAGATTTGTTAGCCATAAAAAACTGACTAGCAGCTTAATAGTTCTAATTGTTTTCATATATTTATAATTGTCATTTTACTTTTTTAATAGTTTATCAGATAATTTGCCAAATGTTAATTTAGCTTATATGCATAAAAGATTAATGCCCCTATTTCGCACTACAAATGTATATAAATTTTATTTAGCAAATATTATATTTTTTAAGTCAATTAATTCCTCAATTCCGCAAGTATATTTTAAAAATTCTGTTGAAAATTTAGATCGGGTAAGCAAGATAGGGATTATTTCCCTATCTGTCCTCTCACACCACCGTACGTACGGTTCCGTATACAGCGGTTCATCAAAGGTGCCTTGGCTTAGCTCCCTGTTAACTTAGACTTTAACATTTTATATTTTCAAAGTTAGTCGTTTTGACTCAACTAATTATTTGACCTAAAATCCGCAAGTCTCTAGAGGTTTCGTCCATTAAAATAGAATTGAAAGCATTGCTTAACAAAAAATAGATGTGCACTCTATCGGTTAAATTTTAAAGATATATTAAATTAAACACCAATATTTTACGATAAAAAGTTTAACATTTTTTTCAAATCATTAGATTCTTCAACTACCCAAGTATTATCTACAATTAATGATTTAATTTTATTTTGATATTCTTCTAGAATATAAATCTTTATTAAGCCCTGAAAGTAGTTCAGGGTTTTCTGGATGCTTACATAAACTACTGTGGTCAGTATCTACTATACTTTTACTTTCAGCGGTTGGATATAACAATTCTATTTGAGGGATAATCGCTTTTGCCAATTCAAAGATTTTCAAGCCGTCCTTATCCCAATACCCTGAATAGAAAATACGGATTCCTCTTGTGTCTGCGTATTTTAGCTTTTTTACATTTCTACCACCAGCATACCATAATTCTATATTGTTTGCTCTTGGCATTTTATCTTTTCTCAAAAAGTCTAAATTCTCACAGAGTACTATCGTTTTAGGGTTGTCACATTGAAGAACATACAAATATTGTTGATCTTTATTTTCGACCAGTTTTATATTTAGAATAGTATTTATGGTATTAATGAGTGAATCTTTACGGTCTAGATATTTGTCGTGTTTAAAAAACATAGTTGAAAAACCTCTTACGGTTTCTTGTGCTTCAATTAACTACTCGCGTGAAAGAATAAGAGTTTGAGCATCATTCTTAGTTTCCAGCTCAATCAATTTTTTAATGTCGTCTTCCTCAAAACGCTTTTTTAAAAGATTGTACTTCTCTAGGAATCTATAGTAAATATCGAAGTTTTCAAGATGATGTTTTTCGTAGTATTGATTGTACAACTGCTCGTTAGGTATATAGAATTTATCATTGTTTCGTATCTCTTTTGTGGCCAGTAAGAAATTGAACTCAGAATCATTTTCTAATGAAGCCTTTTTTTTGACTTATCCTATGATGATAAAGCTCATTAAGTGAATTAAGTGATTTAAGGACAGTTCAATTCATATTAATTTAACTGTGTTTTTAAGTAGATTTCTAAATCCTCTCTACCCTCATTAGTTTTAAAATAACTGTTAGGTGTTGGGTAGTTGATGTTTTTATCACCCGCACCTTCAATTAGGTGGTGCAGATAACAACCTTGTTTGGTATCTGAGCCAAAAGGTCTTGGGGTCATTGTTAAAATTTGATACCCAAACTCTTCAGCGATATTAGGGAACGTGCTAAAGTTCAAACTATCCAAGTTGGACACTTCTTCTAAGATAAGGAACTCAAGACCTGGACGGTTTGCGTCTAACACTACAGATAACCTACCGATACCAAGTAGTACTATAGCTGTGTAATTTTCACAAGTACTTCCATCGGGTTTTTCTATATCAAATTCATCCGTAAACTTGGTCTTCAACTCAAAATAAGTTTTTGGGTCGAGAAGGTTGGAGAACTTAATACGCTGATTAACCTTTGGCGTGGCTTTAATAAAGAAATATTCAACAAATTTTTATACTGAATCACCAACAGGCAGTTCTCCACTCTTGTAAACTTGTTGTGAGGATATTTGCAACTCATTAATCCATTTAATATCAAAATTTTGTGGAGCGTTAAACTCTATTTGGAAGTAATATTTATCACTGATTTTTTTGCCCTTGAAGAATTTGTTAAGAGCCTTGACGGTATCGCAATATTCGTTGTACTTATCTTTTGTATGCTTAAAAATGCCGAGCATTAGCAAATTCTTTGGTAAGTGTTACAAGGTCTTCAGATTCTGCTTTTAAAAGGTTATTGAGTCTGTTAATTGATGTTTTAACTACATATTTTAGAGCCTCTAAGTGGTCTATGATAGTATGCTTGCCAGCAGTACTAAATTCCAGTCTATGCCAGATTTCAAAGTCTTCTAAAATCTTGATTTTTGCAGCTTTAAATTTTGTAAACTTTTTAAAGGTTTTCTTTAAAGGGAAATTTTTTAAAAGACTATGTAACTTTTTATCAATTAATTCAATAAGCTCTTTTGCGTAGTCTGTAAGTGCAAATTTAAGTTCATCATTTGGTGGTCTTTCAATAAAGTGCTTTGATAATTTTCCAGTCTTGATTTTTGAGTCCAATATATATATGACCATTCCAGACTCTTTCGACAGAATGAGATGGTCATATAATTGATGAATGTCAAGTATCTGCGAATCGATGATTAAGATATTTAGTTATCCTCTAAAAGTAAATATAAATCTTTAAATTAACTGAATTTACTTAAAAAAACTATTCTAATGACCAAACAACTGCAACAAGAGAGCTATCAAGTAAATCACAAAAAAGTGTACCAACTCATGAAAGAAAATCAATTATTACACCCTAAGCGAAAGCAGACGGGGAAGATCTATGTAAAATACCGCAAAGTACACCCTACGCGCCCTTTAGAGGTGCTGGAGATGGACATCAAAATGTTTTGGTTAGAAATGGTTTGGATATAAAGTGCAAGTTCAGCAGATAACTTAGTGGTTATATACTCAATTAAGAAATTAAAGGCAACCAACAGCAAAGGAAGCTATTGTTGTATTCCGTAAAAGCTACTTAGTTTATTCTCTATTTTTGAAGCTTTTTTTAGTGCTTCAAATATTTGAAAAGACTTGTTTTTTCTTTGATTTGCTATTCTTTTTCGGTAAGTATCGTAATTGGGTAAAGCCGTTGGCAGTTCTCTTTTTTTTACCACAAAGGCATATACTCCTTTGTCGCCTTGTAGGTGATTGTAAACCTTATCTTTTTTAGCGGTTAACATAGCGCCCACTATTTTAGGTTCGTATCCAACACCTGATAAAGTAGGCGATTGCAGGCTTATACTACTAGCTGTTCTTATAATTTCGCCCGACGATTTAGAAATTTCGTCTAAGCTAATTCCGTTCATTTTACCTTTAATTATTTGGGCTTTTTTATCGTTAATAAGTATAGGTCTTACCGGTGTTATTGCTTTTTCAACAGGCATCAGTCCTTTTTCTGTTTTGTTAGTTAACACTGCTACTACAAACCCACTTTCAACATCAAAGCGTTTAAAATCATTTACTTTAACCTTTTTGTCAAATACCCAAGATACAAGCTCTCTTTCTTTTCCTAAATTAGGCACATTTTCGTCGAGTGACTTAAGCCCAACTGCCAGTAAAGACTTTAAATTATTGTCTTTGACAATTTGATTGTAGTCTTTGCCCTGTGCTAAGTTTTGCGCAAACATTTCGGCATTTTGAAAGGCTCTATTTTCGGTAGCTTCAGAGGCTTCTATAGCTTTGCCAAAACTTGCTAGTTTTACAACCTTTTGAAAGTTTTTCTGATTTTCAATTCTAATTACATGAAAGCCAAATATGGTTTTTACTACTCCAACGTCGTTTTTCTTTCCTTCAAAAACAAAATCTCTAAACTCGGCAACCATTCTGTTGTATGTAAACCAATCGTAAAAACCTCCCTTGGTTGCCGAACCCTTGTCAGAGGATAATTCTTTAGCTAAATCGGCAAATTTTGAAGGGTTTTGCTTAACTACAGCTAACAAGCTATCTGCCATTTTTTTTGCATCTTCTTCAGATTTTGTTATATTAGGATCGGCACTTCTCGCACCTGTAAATGGAATTAGAATATGCCTTGCTTGTACAGAGTCGGGTAGTTGGGCTATTTGAGTAATTTTTGATAGTTTAAAGTAGTTTTGATCTTTGTAAGGACCAAAAACACTGCCTTGTTTTGCTTTAAAAACACTGTCGGCAATAATTTGTGGAACTTCTGATTTGTAGATAAATTTAGGCTCTATGGCAAAATCGGCATTGTTTTCTTGAAAAAAATTCGAGTAATCACTAATATTTTTAAAGCCCTTAAAAGGAGTGCCGTCGAGTTCAAAATCTTCAATAAGCCCAGCTACTTCCATTTTGATTGACTGCTGATCTTGGTCAGTTGGTTTTACTTCAAATTTTACAAATTTTATATCTCTACTTGCTTCTACTTGATATTTTTCTGAGTGGTTTTTAATATAACTTTTTACTTCCGATTTACTTGTATTGACAAGGCTATCGTTTATTGAGGCATATGGAACGTAAATATAGTTGCCAAATATTTTTGTGTTATCTGCAAGGTGTTTTGCTTCGCCTTCTTTTAAGGAAGCTCCTAGGCCTGACGCTACTAAATTGTCGTAGGTAGATTTTTCTAAGTTGTTTTTTACAGATTTCATATAATTTTGCCAGGCTTTCCATTCGCCTGTATTTTCAGCTTTTATAAGTGCTAAAAATTCAGTAAACTTATCTTTGTCAAACAGACCATTTGTTTGAAATCTCTGTTGATTTTGAACTCCTGACGACTCAATTAATGCGTTTAATATATCGGTTTCTCCAACTGTTATACCTGCATTTTCTAGTTGGGTTTGATATATTTTTTGACGCAATAAGTTGTTCCATACATTTTTAGCTGCCTGCATTTCAGAAACCCTGCCACTTGTTTGCTGCTTGTAGGTTTCTAAGGCCTCAGAAAATTCTCGACGCGATATACTTTGCCCATTTACTTTCCCAATTTCGTTTACTTTACTTGCATTAAAAAAATCACCAATGGTAGAAGGGTCTAACACAAAGGCAAACAATGCTAAACCAACAACTATAATTAAGAACAATGAACGCTCTCTAATTTTCGATAAAATTGCCATTTTTTTCTGTGTTTATTTTAATTGTTTTTTATTGGTTATTAGCCCTAATATTACTTTGTTGTTAAATTTTATGCTGCCAAAAACTCAATAGTAGGGCTTATACTGTAAATGATTAACAGTGTGCGAAAATACAACTTAACACGTAATACGCCAAAGTTTTTTGGGTTATCCTTAAAATATATAAAATCGCAAAAACTCAACTTAGCAATAAAAAGTTTTTAAAGCACATAAATAATTTATTAGCAAAGAGTTTTTATCTGAAAAAAAACAATTTCCTAAAAAAAATTGTTTTAGAGTTTGATTAATTATAAAAGTTTAGAGCAGATCTTTTACAAAATTACGATTCGATAGATTTTGGTTTGTTTAATAAAGACAAAAAAATATTAGCGAAATATGTCAAAATACATCCACTTCCCAGCTATGGTGTAAGTTCTTTTTTTTGTTGGTATGCAAATGTAGGTTGTCAAAAATACTAGAGATCGGCACTAACTTAGGAGTTTCTGGACAGTATTTTTTAAAAGCATTACAACATAATAAAAAGCACTTTGACATTAACTTTACAACCATAGAAAGAGTAAAGGGCTTATACAGTATTGCTGAAAAAAGATTTAAAGAAATTTCAGACAAAAACAATTTTAATCTCATCTGTGGATTGTACGACGATATGCTACCTCAAATTACTAAAGAGGACACTAAATTTGACTTTGTATTTTATAGAGAGCAATAACAAATTTGAATTCACAATAAAATATTTTAATTTACTTAAAAACAGTATTTTAGATAGAGTCATATTTGTTTTTGACGATATTAATTGGAGTGGGGAAACGACACGAGTTTGGAAGTATATTTTGCAAAGTAAATACAGCTATTCCATTAATTTTTATAAATTAGGCATTATTGTAATAGACAAAAAAAACAATAATTATGCTAAAAAAAATTTTAAACTTTACTTAGGTTTTTAAACAGTTGTAATTAGCGGGTTTTATAAAGACTACTGCAGATATTTGCTTTTTCTCATTAACTGTAAATTAGCAATTCACAACTAGCTATAATTTAGATTAAGAGTTTTAACCCTTTATTCCTTCGGGTTGATAAACCGAGGGCAGTTCTCAGTGACGCCAAGATCTCAAACAACTTACGGTATAAAAAATCACCCTCGGTTGTTCCTCGCTCTGCAAATCTAAACACAAAAATTACTAACTTTGAAAATCTAAAAATGTTAAAGTCCGATTAATAGGGGGCTAAGCCACTAGTTAAGACTTTAAGCATTAGTTTAAAACAAGTTTTTATAAAAAAACAGACTAATATATGCTTGCAAATTACCTAGTACTTATAAGTGTGTTAATTATAATCTATCTATAAAAGTATACAAATAAAGCATTTATGATTAATTTTTAAACATATAGTAAAATGATTATAAATTTAGTAAAAACGTTGTTTTTTAGTTAGTTGTAAAATTTAGATAGATGAAGCAATGGATGTTGATTTTTGTAGGAGGCGGATTGGGAAGTGTTATGAGATATTTTATGTTTAAACTTTTTAATAATTTTCAAAACGCTATTCCCTTAGGCACATTTGTAGCTAATATATTGGGGAGCTTGCTAATAGGCTTTATCCTTGGTTTAGCGGCAAAAAGTCAAGTATTAACACAAAACAGCATACTTTTTTTGGCTACTGGTTTTTGTGGTGGTCTTACAACCTTTTCGAGTTTTGCTTATGAAAATTATGAGTTTTTAAAGTCAGGGAGTTTAGGTTTGTTTACCATTTATACACTTACTAGTTTTATTTTCGGTTTTTTAGCTGTTTTTGGAAGCATCTATTTAACTAAAATAATATAACCTAAAATCCGCAAGTCTCTAGGAGTTTAGTCCATTTAAAATAGAAGTGCTCTTGAAAGCTCAATTTTTTTTTAAAATAAGTGTTTTTTTAGCAGGACAGACACAAAACCTCTTACTCAATTTAAGGCTATTGTGGGGTAGCCCATAGAGTTTTTAAAATATACTTGCGCAATTTAGGTTGGTAAAGAACTAGAAAAGTTAGGGATGACAGTCAATAAAGGAGGAAATTATAGATGCCAGTTTTGTAGATCGACAACGCAATAGGGGAGAGGTGCGTATTGATAATGAGTTGATTAAAAACAGATATAAAAACACTAGTTCAGCATAAGTTAAAATAGAATTTTTAAAAAATAGCAAAAATAATCACTTATAAAAAATAAATGGTTTTTAGATAGTCTTTGTGACAAATACTAGATTCAGTTTTTGGTTGAGCATATTTGTTTTAAATTTTGTTTCAAAGCGAGGAATAAAGTAATTTTGCCGCTAATTTTTAATGTCTAGTATTGTAAAGTATGAATATATCTAAAGAGAAGATAGATGATTTAAATGTTATATTAAGTGTAGATATAGTTGAGGATGACTATAAAGACGAAGTGACGAAAACTTTAAAAGAATACCGTAAAAAAGCTAATATTCGAGGATTCAGAAAAGGTCAAGTGCCTATGAGTGTGTTAAAAAAGCAATACGGTAGAGAAATAATTATCGATCAAGTAATTAAATTGCTAAAAGGTGCCATATCAAACTTTTTAACTGAGGAAGAATCAAATGTTATAGGCAGACCTATACTAAAAGAAAACGATGAATTTAGCTGGGACGCCAATGACTTTACCTTTAAATTTGAAGTAGGCATAAGACCTGAATTTGACTTAGATCTAAAATCAATTAAAGTAAATTATTATAAAATTGAGGTTGAAGATGAGTTTATTGAAGAAAAGATTAGAAGAGAGCAAATTATTCATCACGACTATTCATCAGAAGAAATAATTGATAAAGAAAGCTACAGAGATATTATACTATATGGATTTTTTGTAAATGAAAAAGATCAAATAAGCGAAGAGGTCAGTTTTTTTACTGACCATCTTACAGAGGAAAACATAGAAAAGTTTATCGGACTTGAAAAAAATAGTGAAGTTGAACTAAATGCTAAAAATTTATTTAAAGAATCAACAAAATCGAAGAGAATTTTATTAGATGCTTATGGCGATAATCTAGATGATTTAGGAATAAAGATTAACTTTAATATTAAAGAAATTATTAAACTAAAAAAAATTGACTCAAATAACAATTTTTTTAATAAATTGTATCCAGACGACAGTGTTAAAAACACATTTGACTTAAAGAAGAAAGTTAAAGAAAAAATAGAAGGTCTATATAAGAAAGTAGCAGACAAAAGGCTTTATTATGAAATTATTGAAACATTAATCGAAAATATTTCACTTGGCTTGCCAATTGATTTTTTAAAAAGATGCTCGCAATATTATTTAGTAGAAGAATTAAAACCAGAAAAAGAAGTTGGCGTTGAACACAAAGACTTAGAAAGAGAGATTTGCTTAGATCTAATTAAAATGAAAGTAATAGAAGACCAAAAGATTAAAAAAGCAAATCCAGACGAATTGAGAAACTATACCATGGAAATTATTAAAGATAAACAACAGTCTGTTTTTTACAGCACAAACAAACAAAGCAAGGAATGGTTAGAAAACTTAACAAAAGAGATTTTGTTAAATAAAAAGAAATCGTATATTATTGAAACAAAAATAATTCAAGACAAGATATTAAGCTATTTTAAGACTCAAGTCAATTTATTACCAAAAGACATTACTTTTAGTGAATTTTCAAAACTAACGCAAAAAGATAAAGTTGAATCTTCAATCAACTAAACCGGTTATCAATAAGCAATTAAGCTTAGTAAATAGTGTAAAAAATTTTGTGTTTAATAAAAGAAATAAAGCAAGCTACAAAAGCAATATTTTACAATGCTTTAAAGCAAAAAGCTAAACTAATTATCGCTACAATAAAACAAAAGATTTTAATGCATGAGCCATTGGCAATTTGCTCTTTGCTTTTTCTTTAATTTAATAGTCCTTATATTTGCACTTTATAATCAAGAAATATAATTAAGAAACTTTTTATGATGAATTACGGAGAAGAGTTTAAAAAATACGCCACCAAGCATCATGGAGTAAGCAGTGCCTACTACGGTAAAATTACCAGTAGCTTAACTCCGTATATTATGGAAGAGCGCCAGTTAAACATAACTCAGATGGATGTTTTTTCTCGTCTAATGATGGACAGAATTATTTTCTTAGGTACAGCCATTAACGATCAGGTAGCTAATATAATACAAGCGCAATTGCTTTTTTTAGAGAGTGTTGACTCATCAAAAGATATTTCTATTTACATCAATTCGCCAGGCGGTAGCGTTTACGCCGGATTAGGTATATACGATACCATGCAGTTTATAAAGCCCAATGTATCTACTATTTGTACAGGCATGGCAGCCTCTATGGGAGCAGTATTAATGTGTGCTGGAGAAAAGAACAAACGCTCTGCTCTGCCTCATTCTCGCATTATGATTCACCAGCCTATAGGCGGAGTACAAGGGCAAGCATCCGATATGGAAATCACTGTTAAAGAAATAGGAAAGTTAAAAACGGAACTGTACAAAATTATTTCCCATCACACAAAACAGCCCTATGAAAAGGTGTTTGAAGATTCTGACAGAGATTATTGGATGAAAGCCGTCGAAGCTAAAGAATACGGAATGGTAGATGAAATTTTAACCAGAAAGTAAAAAACAAATAAAATACAAGCTGATAAATGGTAAAAAAAGAAAACTTAGAATGCTCATTTTGTGGGCGGAAAAAGCCTGAAACCGATTTGTTAATTGCGGGTTTAGATGCGCATATATGCGATAAGTGTATAGAGCAAGCCTATGGAATTGTTGAAGAAGAAGTAATTGAGGCAAAGAAAAACAACATATCGTCTGATTTAATTTTGAAGAAGCCCAAAGAAATAAAAGATTTTTTAGATCAATATATTATTGGGCAAGACCAAACTAAAAAAGCAATGTCAGTAGCGGTTTACAATCATTACAAGAGGTTGTTGCAAACAGTAGATGAGGAAAATGAGATTGAAATAGAAAAGTCAAATATAGTTTTAGTAGGCGAAACAGGTACAGGTAAAACACTACTAGCTCGAACTATAGCAAAAATGCTAAACGTTCCTTTTTCTATTGTCGATGCCACAGTACTAACTCAAGCGGGTTATGTAGGCGAAGATGTAGAAAGCATTTTAAGTCGTTTACTGCAGTCAGCAGATTACGATGTTGACAAGGCTGAACGAGGAATTGTATTTATTGATGAAATTGATAAAATTGCGCGTAAAGGTGATAATCCTTCTATAACTAGAGATGTATCAGGTGAGGGCGTACAACAAGCCTTGTTAAAATTGCTAGAAGGCGCGGTTGTTAATGTAGCTCCTAAGGGAGGCAGAAAGCATCCGGAGCAAAAATTTATCGAAGTAAACACTAAGGATATTTTATTTATAGCTGGAGGTGCCTTTTCGGGCATAGACAAAATTATCAGCAAGCGCTTAAATATTCAAGCTGTAGGATACAGTGCTTCTATAGATGAAGATAAGGTTGATGAAAATAACTTACTGCAATATATTATGCCCTCCGATTTAAAAAACTACGGTTTAATACCCGAAATTATAGGCAGATTACCCGTGCTAAGCTATATGAATCCTTTAAATGCCAAAGCACTGCGAGCTATATTAACCGAACCTAAAAACTCTATAATAAAGCAGTACACTAAATTATTTGCTATGGATGAGGTTGATTTTTCTATTACCGATGAAGCATTGCAATTTATAGTAGATAAGGCTGTAGAATACAAATTAGGTGCCCGTGGGCTGCGCTCTTTATGTGAAGCTATTTTAACAGAAGCTATGTTTGAACTGCCAAGTTCTGACCAAAAAACACTTAAAGTAGATAAAAATTACGCCCAAGCTCGAGTTACTAAAAGCTCGTTAACTAAATTAAAAGCTGCTTCTTAGCAAGTATTATTTTTTAAGGTATTACAAAATATAAAATTAGTTTTTTTGTTGCCATTTCCACGCCGATTCTAAAGCTTCACCTAATGTTTTTGTAGTTTTCCAGTTTAGCACCTCAGCGGCTAAGGTAGTATCGGCATAGGCAGCTGTAATATCTCCAGCACGTCTTTCAGCTATTTTGTAGTTTATTTTTTTTGAAGTTACTTTTTCAAATAAATTAAGTATCTCTAAAACAGTGCTTCCCTTTCCTGTTCCAACATTAAAGAACTCAAAATTTTGCTTGTTGCTTTTAGTTAGTAATCTTTGTAAGGCAACTATATGGGCTTTTGCTAAATCAACAACGTGAATATAGTCTCTGATAGCTGTTCCGTCACGGGTAGGATAATCGTCTCCAAACACAAGTAACTGCTTTCTAATTCCTGCTGCTGTTTGTGTTATAAACGGAATTAAATTTTGCGGTATCCCCAAGGGTAATTCACCTATTTTTGCGCTCTTATGCGCTCCAATTGGGTTAAAATAACGCAGTGCAATAGCGTTTAAGTTATAGGCATTACAGGTGTCTTTTATAATTTCTTCACCAATTTGTTTGGTATTGCCGTAAGGAGAAACTGCAGGTTTTACGGGTGCATTCTCTGTTATGGGCAACTCAGTTGCCTGACCATAAATGGTGCAAGATGAGCTAAATATAAAATTATCTATCCCTTTGTCAAGCATTTCTTGCAATAAGTAAACTAAGCTATTAATATTGTTTTCGTAGTAGTTCAGAGGTTTTTCTACACTTTCTCCAACAGCCTTAAAGGCAGCAAAATGTATTATTCCATCAACTTTATTGTGTTTAAAAAAACTTTTTACCTCTGTTTTTTCTCTTAAGTCTAATTGATAAAAATCTGGTTTTACACCTGTAATTTCAACTATATTATTTAAAACTTCTATTTTTGAATTAGATAAATTGTCAATAACAACAACTTTGAAGTTTTTGTTTTGCAGCTCCACAACTGTATGGGAGCCTATAAAGCCCAAGCCACCAGTTACTAAAATTTTATTCATGTTTTTATATTATTTTTTATAGATTATTTAAAAATCAGTAGATTAAAATACAAATATACTTTTTTTACTATATACAATTTTAAAGTTCAGATTTTAAAATATTACAGCTTATTTAGCAACAAATCAAATATAGTTTAGCTAAACACCTAGTTTAAAAAGTTATTTACCGTTTGACTGATATATTTAAGTTGGTCAGTTTCTAACTCTGTATGCATAGGCAATGATATAACCTCATTTACCAATTTATTAGTATTTTTAAAATCACTTTCTTTGTACCTTTGGCTTTTATAAGCCTTTTGAGCATGCAAAGGAACTGGATAATAAATTGCATTAGGAATGTTTTTTTCTAATAAATATTGACAAAGTTCATCTCTTTTTCCGTTAGATATTCTTAAGGTATATTGATGAAAAACATGGGTGCTATAATTGCTTATAACAGGAGTTATTAAATTTGCATTGTTTTTAAAGGCAGTAGTATAATACTCCGCGGCTTTTATCCTCGCGCTACAATAACTATCAAGCAAGGGTAATTTAGCTTTTAATACCGCTGCTTGTACGCTATCGAGGCGAGAGTTGACTCCTATAATATCGTGATAGTACTTTTTGTACATACCGTGATTAACTATACCTCTAAGTGTTTTAGCCAGTAAATCATCATTAGTAAAAATTGCACCACCGTCGCCGTAGCAACCTAAGTTTTTTGAAGGAAAAAATGAAGTAGTGCCAATATGTCCTATAGTGCCTGCCTTTTTTTGACTTTGGTTTGAAAAAATATAATCTGAACCTAGGGCTTGTGCGGTATCTTCAACAACAAATAAATTATGCTCATCAGCAATAGCTGTAATTGCTTCCATATTTGCACACTGACCAAACAAATGCACTGGAATAATAGCCTTAGTTTTAGAACTGATAGCCTTTTTTAATGCCTTTATGTCTATGTTAAAAGTATCAAGCTCAACATCCACTAAAACAGGAACTAAATTTAATAAAGCTATAACCTCAACGGTAGAGGCAAAGGTGAAATTAACCGTAATAATTTCGTCTCCAGGTTTTAGTCCCAAGCCCATTAGAGCAATTTGTAAAGCATCAGTACCGTTGGCACAAGGTATTACGTGCTTAACACCTAAGTACTCTTCTAATTGTTTTTGAAAATCGTGCACATAAGTGCCATTTATATACGCTGATGAATTTAAAACCTCTTGAATATAAGCATTTACTGTTTTTTTAATTTTTTTATATTGACTTTGGAGGTCAACCATTTGTATTTTTTTCATACTAGTAAACTTTGATAATAATTAAAAAAGCATTTAACTCAAAGGCAAAAATTGCAATTCAAACTTAATACTAACAATTTGCTTTTTTGCATTTTAACTATCTTTTTTGCAAAAACATTATTTTTGTTTTGTAAGCCCAAAAATACAATATAATTTAATTGATTTAATTACTTGGCTATATAGTTTCTGCATAAAAATATATATAGCACTATTAGACAATATGTTATGGTTAAAAAAGTAACTGAATATACTACATTTATTTTTTGATACTTAAATTATATTCTTATCTTTAATACATTAATCTTATTGTATGATATTAGTTTTATTTCAGAAGTTTTTATTTTTTTTAAATTATACACAAACGATTATAATAATGAAACCCGCTCGTTAAGTAGTTCGGGATGAGCTTTTATTCCTTGTACAACGCTTTAAAAAAAGAGGATATAATACGTGGTAAATATGTTTTAAAAAATGGTACAATTTGTTTGCGCTTTGAAAAAAAGTCAAGTTCAAAAGGACTTAAAACTAAATTAAATAATAAGCTGATTAAGAGTAAAAAAGAGTTTTATAAACAATAGTACTCCTCAAAATTTATCTCCCTAATAAAAAGAGTTAATATATTGCCGCTTTAAAAATTTATATTTTTGAAGTCAGTCTTTATTTTCATATATTTGTAGTAACTAAAATAGTTAATTATGGATTTTTTTAAAGATCAAAGCCTCCTAGAGTTTACTGAACGCTTCAAAACTGATGAAGACTGCAAAGCATATTTATCAAAAATTAAATGGGAAAACGGTTTTGTTTGCAGAAAATGTAAGCATACCAAAGCACAGGTTCGCAAGAATTTATCACGTACTTGTAATATTTGCAGCGATACAGAATCTCCAACTGCTGGCACACTATTTCATAAAGTAAAGTTTGGTTTAAGAAAAGCTTTCTTTATTTACTTTGAAATGTTGACTACTAAAAAAAGCCTTTCTATTCGTAAAATTGCTGTTAAACATAAAGTTACAGATAGAACAGCACGTTTGTTTATGCATAAAGTAAGAGAAGCTATCAAGTATAATGAGCGCTACGCCATGAAAGGTAATATTCAAGCAGATGAATTTGTCATCGGCAGATAAGAAGCAGCAAAACAGAGGCGTAGTTATGACAGTAAAAAAGGGGAAAGCTGTTTTTGTGGTATTGAGCTAAATGAAAAAGGCAAAGTAAAACTATTTTATGTAATGAAAATCAACAACTTTTCTTCAAAATTGCTAAAAGTTTTATTTGACAAATACATTGATAAAACAGCAAAAGTAACTACAGATAAATAAGGAGGATACAGACCTATTTCAAAACAGCACAGCATAAGAGCAAATAGAAAGCGCGATAAGGGAAGAATTTATTGATATTACACACTATAGTACATTAAATAAAGTATTGGATTAGAACTATTTATTCACAGGTGTTTAAAAAACGTATACAGCGATATTTTAATGAATTTTGTAGTTTAATTAATCGCTTACAAAGCAAAAAAAAGTGCTTGATAATCTGACAAAAAAAATGGTAGAGACACCTAATAATTTAAATCAAGGAAATATATATAGCTAAGTGCTGATATCAATTATATTTATTTTGTATAGCTGTATATTAATTTGCATAGATTTACAAGTTGAACCCTAAATTTATATGGAGTTTATCGGCAATAAATTGGGTAATTCTCTTTTTTACAGCAGGTATTTTTACGCTTTCTAAAACCGTGTTTGCAAAGGCATACATTAGTAGCGCTTTGCCCTCTTTTTTAGGAATGCCTCTTTGTTGCATATAAAATAAGGCTTGTTGGTCTAGCTGACCTGTGGTGCAACCGTGTGAACATTTTACATCATCGGCAAAAATTTCTAGCTGAGGTTTTGCGTTAACCGTGGCTTTTTCACTTACAAGTATATTGTTATTTTGTTGATAGGCATTGGTTTTTTGCGCTTCTTTTTCAACAATTACCTTGCCGTTGAACACTCCTGTTGAGCGGTCGTTAAAAATACCTTTGTAATCCTGATGGCTTTCGCAGTTGGGTTCAGTATGATGTACAAGAGTGTAATGGTCAACAAGTTGTTTATTCTCAGTAATTGTTATTCCTTTTAAAATGGAATTAACACCTTTCCCTTTTTGAAAAAAATTGAGATTATTGCGCGTTACAGTGCCTCCCAAAGAAAAAGTGTGAACAGAGCAGGTGCTATGTTTTTGTTGCTCTATAAAAGTATTGTCAATTAAAGAAGCTCTACTGTGGTCGTTTTGAATTTTGTAATAGTCAACACTAGCTTGTTCATGGCTGTATATTTCGCTTACTGAGTTTGTAAGTGCCGCATTGCTTGTTAAGCTTTGATGGCGTTCTATAATTTGAACCTGAGCTTGAGTGTCAACTACAATTAAATTTCTTGGCTGTAACATAACAGCAACCTCACTTCCTGTAGCAAAATTAATAATTTGAATAGGCTTTTCTACCTCAATTCCTTTAGGTATATGAATAAAAGCTCCCTCACTGGCATAGGCGGTATTTAGTGAGGTCATAGAGTCCTGAACTGCCACCTTGTTAAAGTATTTTTGAATTACCTCTTTGTATTTAGGCTTTGCTATAGCTGCTGATAACAGGCATATATCCATACCTTCATGAGTAGTTTCAGATAAAAACGAACTGTACTTACCATTGATAAATACAATTTTATAACTTTCAATATCGTGAACAAAGTACTTTTTTACCTCTGCTAAGCCAATGGCAATTTCACGGTGATGAAATATATTGTAATCGCAATTTAAAATAGATTGCAAAGAGGTGTATTTCCAAGCTTCCAGTTTTTTAGAAGGGAAGCCTAATTCTTCAAAATTTTGTAAAGCCTTGTTGCGTATTTCGTGAATGTCAGAGTTGGTGTTTAAACCGTTTTCAAAGGCTACGTATGACGATAATAATTTTTCTTTTAATTCCATCGATTCTTAATTTAAAATCTATAAAAGATACGGTGCTTATTTTAGCAGTTTGTTTATATTTTTTATCTGCTAACTTTTTCTTTTATCCAATCATAACCTTTCTCTTCAAGTTCTAAAGCCAAGGAGGCATTGCCTGTTTTTGCAATTTTCCCTTGATGTAAAACATGTACATAATCAGGGATAATATAGTCTAACAATCGCTGATAATGAGTAATTATAATTACTGCATTGCTTTTATTTTTTAACTTGTTTACTCCGTTGGCAACTATGCGTAAAGCGTCAATGTCTAAGCCCGAATCGGTTTCATCTAAAATGGCTAGTTTGGGTTCAAGCATTGCCATTTGAAAAATTTCATTGCGCTTTTTTTCTCCTCCAGAAAAACCCTCGTTTATAGAACGAGATAAAAACTTGCGATCAATTTCAAGTAATTCAGATTTTTCACGTATTTTTTTAAGCATATCTTTAGCAGGCATTTCCTCTTCGCCTTTTGCCTTACGCGACTCGTTAATTGCTGTTTTTATAAAATTTGTAACTGTAATACCTGGTATTTCAACAGGATATTGAAACGACATAAATATTCCTGCATGGGCTCTTTCCTCGGGTGCTAATTCGCTTATATCCTCTCCATATAGTTCAATTGATCCAGCAGTAACTTCGTAGTCTTCGTTGCCCGCTATTACTGAAGATAAGGTGCTTTTTCCCGAACCATTAGGTCCCATAACTGCATGCACCTCTCCTGCATTTACCTCTAGGTTAATTCCTCTTAAAATTACTTTATTTTCTACACTTGCGTGTAAATTTTTTATTTCTAACATTTTGTCCTCCCTCAGTATTATTTTAAATAGTTTGGTGCTTTGGGTAATTTTTCAAAGTCACCTTTGGCATGCTGCAAATATACCTTTGCTCCTTTTTCTTTGGCAAAGGCTTCAAAAGCTATCATACTAGCCTTGGTTTGTGTTACATTTGTATTAAAAATGGGCACTCTTTGGTGTTTTCTATTTTCATAAAAATGATATAGGTCTCCTGTAAGTAATAGCGGACCGTGTTCAGCTAAATCTAAGTACAGTACTTGATGACCAGGCGTGTGCCCTGGCATAAATTTTATGACAACGCTTCCATCTTCAAAAACATCGTAGTCTCCATTTAACTTTTGAATTTTTTGAAGCCCTTTAATGGCATTGTAATTATCAGGTTTATTTTTTTGTGTTTCTTCACTGGTGATATAATTGTATTCCGCTTCCTGCACTAACCAAGTGGATTCCGAAAATACATTGGCATGCCCAGTATGGTCAAAATGGGTGTGTGAAAGTGAAATAAAATCTATATCGTCTATTTTTAAACCTATGCTTTTTAATTGATTGACAACAGAGTCTTTTCTAGAAACTGTAAAAGCTCCATTTGAATCGGTAAATGGTTTAGGAAGTCCGACTAACTTTTCTGGAAGACCTGCGTCCCACATTAAATTTCCTTTTGGATGACTTATCACGTAAAATGCATCTGCAAATTCTTTAGATTGACCCATATAGGTGGTATCTTGTGAAAAAAGCTCTAATTTGTTTACCATAACAGTTCCTCCATTAAAGGTATAAAGCTTAACTTCAGGTTTGGTAAATTTTGTGACTTTTTTATCGGTTGTCTCAACTTTTTTCTTTGCATGTTTGCAAGAGAAAGTGTTTATAATTAAAAGTAATGCTAGTATTTTTTTCATATTAATAGTTTTAAATTTTTATTAGCCAACACTTCCTTCAAGCGAAATTTCTAGTAATTTTTGAGCTTCTACAGCAAATTCCATAGGCAATTTATTTAAAACTTCTTTGCTAAAACCATTTACTATAAGAGCAATGGCTTTTTCTGTGTCAATTCCTCTTTGATTGCAATAAAACAATTGGTCTTTGCCTATTTTGCTTGTAGTAGCTTCGTGCTCTATTTGAGCAGTTTTATTTTTTACTTCTATATAAGGAAAGGTGTGTGCTCCACATTGATTTCCCATCAGTAGGCTATCGCATTGCGAAAAATTTCTAGCATTTTCGGCACGCGGACTAACATGTACAAGCCCTCTGTAACTGTTTTGAGATTTGCCTGCTGAGATGCCCTTTGAAATAATGGTTGATTTGGTGTTTTTACCCAAGTGAATCATTTTTGTTCCTGTATCGGCCTGTTGATAATTGTTGGTTACTGCAATTGAGTAAAATTCACCAACAGCATTATTGCCCTTTAACAAACAACTTGGATATTTCCAAGTAATTGCAGAACCTGTTTCAACCTGTGTCCAGGAAATTTTAGCATTGGTTTCGCACAAGCCTCTCTTTGTTACAAAGTTAAAAACTCCTCCTTTACCAGCTGAGTCTCCAGGAAACCAGTTTTGTACAGTTGAGTATTTTATTTCAGCATTGTCTAAGGCTATAAGTTCCACTACTGCTGCATGTAGTTGATTTTCATCGCGTTGAGGTGCTGTACAACCTTCCAAGTAAGATACATAACTGCTTTTGTCAGCAATGACCAAAGTGCGTTCAAATTGACCTGTTCCTCCTTCATTAATTCGAAAATAGGTAGATAGTTCCATAGGACATTTAACTCCTTTGGGGATGTAACAGAATGAACCGTCGGAAAATACTGCTGAATTTAAGGCAGCATAAAAATTATCTGTAGGTGGCACTACAGAACCTATATATTTTTTTACCAACTCAGGATGCTCTTTTATGGCTTCTGAAATAGGCATAAATATTATTCCTTTCTTGGCAAGTGTTTCTTTAAATGTTGTAGCAACCGACACGGAATCCATAACCACATCAACTGCAACATTTGCTAGGCGCTTTTGCTCTTCTAAAGAAATGCCTAATTTTTCGAAAGTAGCCAACAAGGTTGGGTCTACCTCATCTAGGCTATTTAATTCAGGCTTTTTCTTGGGGGCTGCATAGTATGAAATGTCTTGAAAATTACATTTTTTATAAGCGATATTAGCCCAAGTGGGCTCTTCCATTTGTTTCCAAACTTTATATGCTCTTAAGCGCCATTGCGTCATCCACTCAGGTTCATTTTTCTTTTCAGAAATAGCCCTAACTATATCTTCGCTTATACCCTTTGAAAACTTTTCGCTTTCAATTTCTGTGTAAAAACCGTACTTATATTTTTTGTTTTTTAGTTCTTCTCTTAAATCGTCCTCAGTATATTTACTCATTAGTTTTTGAATTCTGCTAGTCTGCTTTACAATGAAAAACTCTCTCCGCAACCACAAGTTCGGTTGGCATTCGGATTGTTAAAAACAAATCCTTTACCGTTTAAACCTCCTGAATATTCTAAGGTAGTACCCACTAGGTATAAAAAACTTTTTTTATCAACAATAATTTTTACTCCGTTGTCTTCAAATACCTTATCGTTTTTTTGTTGATTTTTGTCAAATTTTAATTCGTACGAAAGTCCTGAGCAACCCCCACTTTTAACGCCAACTCTTATAAAATCATCAGTTGAACTAAACCCATCGTCAGTCATCAACTCAACAACTTTCTTTTTTGCTGTATTTGAAACTTTTATCATATCTAAAACAGATTAAGTATTAACTTTAAGTACAAAGGTAATGACAAAAAATAACTTATGCTATTTTTTTAAAATAAATATAATTAATTGTACAAACAATAATTTGCCAATAAAATAAATAATTATAAATTTGCAAACTCTTCTTTTTATAAGAAAATATTGAATAGTTTAAAGTTTAACAAAAACTAATAGTGTAATTATGAACACGTTGAGTTACAAAACAGTGTCGGCTAACAAGGCTACCGTAAATAAGGAATGGCTTTTAGTTGATGCGGACGGGCAAACATTGGGTCGTCTGGCTTCAAAAGTTGCAAAACTTATCAGAGGCAAAAACAAATCAAATTTTACTCCGCATGTTGATTGCGGAGACAATGTTATTGTTATAAATGCTGAAAAAATCAGCTTAACAGGCAAAAAGTGGACGGATAAAACTTATATACGTCATACTGGATATCCAGGTGGTCAAAGATCGCTTACAGCTACTGAAATGTTTCAGAAAAACCCTACTAGATTGATAGAAAAAGCCGTAAAAGGAATGTTGCCTAAAAATAAATTAGGCAGTGCTTTATTTAAAAACCTATATGTTTACACAGGAACTGAGTATAAACAAAAAGCTCAAAATCCTAAAAATATTAACCTTAACAATCTTAAATAATGGAAGTTGTACATAAAACTGGCAGAAGAAAAACAGCGGTTGCTCGCATCTATGTTTCGCAGGGCAGTGGCAATATAAGCATAAATAAAAGAGAGTTAAAGTTGTATTTTACTACTCCAACTTTGCAGTATAAAGTTAAACAACCCTTAATGCTTACTAAAAACTTGGAATCTTACGATATTAAAGTTAATGTAAAGGGAGGTGGCATTACGGGTCAGGCGGAAGCTGTTCGTTTAGCCATCACTAAGGCATTGGTTGAAATTGACAGCGAAAACAAAGTTGTTTTAAAACCTGAAGGTTTGCTAACTCGCGATCCCAGAATGGTTGAACGCAAAAAATACGGTCAAAAAAAATCACGGAAGAAATTTCAATTCTCTAAGCGTTAATTGCTTATATTAGCTGTTATCGATAAAAATATCAATATCAGGATTTAAGCCTTTTAACAAACCAATAAATTTATTAAAAGTATTAGTACAATTAATAAGCAGTTTAGCATCTAAATATTTCAGACTTAAAAACTACTGAAGTATTGTAAAAACAGAAAGTAAACTTATTTTAAATGATAAATATCCAAGAATTATTAGACAGCGGAGTGCACTTTGGGCACTTAACCAGAAAGTGGAATCCCAATATGGCTCCTTATATATATACTGAACGCAATGGTGTGCATATCATTGATTTGTATAAAACAGTTGCTAAAATTGAAGAAGCTTGTAACGCTTTACAAAAGATAGCTAGCTCGGGGCGTAAAATTTTGTTTGTCGCCACAAAAAAACAAGCAAAAGACCTTGTTGCCGAAAAGGCCAAAAGTGTGAAAATGCCTTATATTACTGAAAGATGGCCAGGGGGAATGCTTACAAATTTTGTCACAATTAGAAAAGCGGTTAAAAAAATGGTTGCCATCGATAGGATGAAGCAAGATGGCTCTTATGTTGCTTTATCTAAAAGGGAAAGGCTTCAAATTAATCGTCAGCGTGAAAAGCTTGAGAAAAACCTGGGCTCAATTTCAGATATGATGCGTTTACCGGGTGCTTTGTTTGTAGTTGATATTAAAAAAGAACATATTGCTGTTGCTGAGGCTCAAAAATTAAACATCCCAATTTTTGCAATAGTAGATACAAATTCTGACCCAAGACCAATTGACTTTGTAATTCCTGCTAATGACGATGCATCAAAATCGATAAACAGAGTGCTGACTTTTGTTGCAGATGCAATTGCTAGTGGCTTAACAAATAGAAAAGTAGATAAAGAAAAGGTTAAAGCGTCAAAAGAAATTTCTGAAAAACAATCAAATTAATTACAATTCATTGTATTAAAACATTTTAATTAACCTATTATTTTATAACAGCCTTAACAGTTAGCGGTAGTTATTTATAAAATATTGCAGTTTATTATGATTATTACTTGCATCATTAAATACTTTTGCAGGTGTAGTCCGAGCCAATATTTATGCCTACTAGCTTAATAAAGCGTATTTGTAATTGTAAAAATGCTTTTTAAAATAAATTTTAATTGACTATATTTTTTATATTTTTGAGTTTTTACAATAGTTTAGCTATAGTATATAAAAGATAAGATGGTGTTTTAGATAAATTGCTTAATATTTTGTATAAAAAATAAATACAACTAAAAAAAACAATTATAATGTCAGTAAAAATAAGTGCTACAGAGGTAAAAAAATTAAGAGAAATTACTGGAGCTGGTATGATGGACTGCAAAAATGCCTTGTTAGAAGCCAAAGGCGATTTTGATAAGTCAGTTCAAATTTTGCGTAAAAGAGGACAAAAAATAGCTGCTAAAAGAGCCGACCGCAAAATAAGTGAAGGTTTGGCAATTACTAAAATTAACAATAGCAACACCTACGGGGTTGCCATAGTTTTGGCATGTGAAACAGATTTTGTTGCAAAAAACGAATCGTTTAAACAGTTAGCGTCAGATTTTGTAGATATAGCTATTAAATGTAAAACTAAGGACGAATTGTTAGCTGCTAATTTTGGAAGCATTAGTGTGGCTGAAAAGTTGATAGAGCAAACAGGAATTATCGGTGAAAAAATAGATATTACTTCCTTTAAAACAATTGAAGCACCTTATGTGGGAGCTTATACACATGCTGGTAAAATAGCAGCTGTGGTAGGTATAAGTGAAACTGTTGATAAGGCTGAGGTTTTAACTAAAGACTTGGCTATGCAAGTTGCCTCTATGGGAGCTGTTAAATTATCGTATAAAGATTTTGATTATGAATATGTTAACTCTGAAACTCAAGTGAGGATAGCAGCTGTTATTAAAGACAATGAGGAGTTGGCTCGTTTGGGCAAAAGTCTTAAAAATATTCCAAAATTTGTTTCCAGACAGCAATTAACTGACTCAGTTATTGCCGAAGCAGAAAAAGAGATCAAAAACCAATTAAAAACTGAGGGTAAGCCTGAAAAAATTTGGGATAAAATTTTACCTGGTAAAATAGAAAGATTTATAGTTGATAATACTAGCTTAGACCAAGAACAGGCTTTGCTGGATCAAAAGTTTATTAAAGACGAAAAGAAAAGCGTTGCCCAATATGTAAAAAATTACGGCAATGTTGAGGTTAAAAATTTTATACGAGTTGCTTTAGGCTAGGGTTAAAGTGCAAGTATTTAATTAAAAGACTATTAATATGATATTTGCAAATACAATTCGCTTTAAAATATTTTGACTTGTGTTTTATTTTTATTGTCATAGAGTTTAATATAAAAAACAGAATCAAAAAAAATGATTAATTTTGCCCAACTTTGAGTAAAATTATGTACTATAAAAGAGTTCTCTTAAAGCTAAGTGGTGAGGCTTTGATGGGCAAAAAACAATACGGCATAGACCCGGAAAGACTTAAAGCATATGCACATGAAATTAAGCAAGTAGTCGATAAAGGGTTAGAAGTTGCTATTGTTATAGGAGGTGGGAATATTTTTAGAGGTGTAGCTGGCGCAAGCGACGGTATGGACAGAGTTCAGGGTGATCACATGGGCATGCTTGCCACTTGTATTAATGGCTTAGCACTTCAAAGTGCTCTAGAAGATCAAGGGGTTCAAACAAGATTGCAAACCGCTATTGAAATTAAGGAAATTGCAGAGCCTTATATAAAAAGAAGAGCTAACAGGCATTTAGAAAAAGGACGGGTAGTTATATTTGGTGGGGGAACAGGGAATCCGTATTTTACAACCGATACGGCTGCAGTTTTAAGGGCTATTGAAGTAAATGCAGATGTTATTTTAAAAGGAACTCGTGTAGACGGTATTTATAATGACGATCCAGAAAAGAATAAAAACGCAATAAAGTTTGACAATATCAGCTTTAAAGACGTCATTGAAAAAGGATTAAAGGTAATGGACTCAACGGCCTTTACTTTAAGTGAGGAAAACAAGCTTCCAATAATTGTTTTTGATATAAACAAACAAGGAAACTTGTTAAAGCTAGTTTCTGGAGCGCAAGTTGGAACCGTGGTCAACAATCAATAAATTAACAGTAGGCCTCAAAGGCATTCTTAAACATATATAACTATGAACCCAGAAATTGATTTTATTTTAGATGTAACTAAGGAGGCAATGGAAAAGGCTATCAGTCACTTAGTTAAAGAGTTTAGGGGTATTAGAGCTGGAAAAGCATCGCCTAGTATGTTAGCAAATATTCAGGTAAATTATTACGGATCTTCAACCCCTATAAGTCAGGTAGCAAATATAAGCACTCCTGATGCTCGTACTATATCGATACAGCCTTGGGAAAAAAATATGTTACAAGAAATTGAAAAAGCTATTTTGCTGGCAAACCTAGGCTTTAATCCCATGAATAACGGCGAAAATATTATAATAAATGTACCGCCATTAACTGAAGAACGTCGTCTAAGTTTAGCAAAACAAGCCAAGGCTGAAGCCGAACACGCAAAAGTAGGCGTTCGCAATGCTCGTAAAGATGGCAATAACGACATTAAAAAGACTGATATTTCAGACGATATGAAAAAAAATGCTGAAACTTCTATTCAAAATCTTACAAATGCTTATGTAAAACAAATAGACCAAAAATTAGCAGTTAAAGAAAAAGAAATAATGACTGTATAAATTTTTGGATTATACTTGTTATTTATATCTTAATTTTAAAAAAATTATAAACAATACAAGCATAGCTGTTATTATGTTGGCAAATAAAATAGAAATGCTTTTACAATAGACTCCATAAACAATCCACAATAAAATACCTGCCAAAAGAATTGTATACATAAAAAGAGAAATATCTTTGGTTGATTTGAATTTCCATGCCTTATATACTTGTGGTACAAAGGCTCCAGTGGTTAATGAGGCGGCAATTAATCCTAATATTTCTATGTTTTTCACGGGTATGGGTTTTAGTTATTTTTTTTATTATATTTTTTTGACATTTTTAAAGGCTTACAAAACAATTAAGTAATATATTCTTTAAGCTATTCGTATTGTTTTTGACTACAATTTGATTTGTTTGGCTAAGTTATAAAATAGGCTTTCGCTGCCCTAATAAATTTACAATATATTTTGCTATATCATTAGGCTTTTAAGTGTCTCTGCATATAAATTGTAGAAATATTTTGAGTTTTGTCAATATAATTCGCTTTATTTTTGCCGAACAAAAATTTTATTAACCATAGAGTGTTAAGCATAAATACTTAACATATTTTTATCGAAAAAAAATATTATAATAATGTACTTTCATCTTTTATTAGCTTGATTTGGCTACCTTTGCTAAAACTTTTTTTGATGACTTTTTGGACAAAAATTGCAGGACTTATACTCAGAAACAGGTATTTAGTTTTAGTCATTATTGCTGTTATTACTGGGTTTTTAGTTAGTCAGATAAAACACATACGTTTTTCATACACAGAGGCAAACCTGTTACCTAATAACCATAAGGCGAATATACATTATAAAGATTTTTTAAAAATATTTGGAGAAGAAGGAAATATAATTGTTTTTGGGGTAAAAGATAGCAGTATTTTCACTCCCAAAAAGTTTGTAGCTTGGCAGGCTTTAACAAAGCTGCTTGACCAAGCCTCTGAGATAGACTTTACCCTATCTATAGCAGATATAAAAAAGATAAAAGCCAACCGAAAAGAAAGAAAGTTTGAACTTGAACCCTTGTTTGGCAAGCCACTTAAAACCGAGCAGGATTTATTAGCCTTTAAATATCAATTATTTAACAATTTACCTTTTTACGAAAATCTTTTATATAACAACCGAAGTGTTTTACAAACTGTAATATACCTAAACAAAAATATAGTAAACACTAAGGCAAGGGTCAACTTTATTGTTAAAGTACTAAAACCAACTATTGAAGCCTTTGAGAAACAAAATAATATCGATGTTCGAATTTCTGGTATGCCTTATATAAGAACGTTAAACACCCTAAGTATAACTAGAGAAATTGGAGTATTTGTAGCAGGTGCACTTTTGATAACAACACTTATATTCTTTTTCTTTTTCAGGTCGTTCAGAGCAACATTAATAACCCTTTTAGTTGTAGGTACGGGTGTAATTTGGGCTTTTGGCTTTATAGGATGGTTTAATTATAAAATTACTATTCTTTCAGCTTTAATCCCTCCGCTAATTAGAGTAATTGGAGTTCCTAATGCTGTTTTTTTAATCAACAAGTACCAATTGGAAATAAAAAAACACGGTAATCAAGCTAAATCACTACAACGCGTTATTTCAAAGATAGGAAATGCCGCTTTAATGACCAATTTGACTACTGCCTCAGGTTTTGCCACTTTTGTTTTTGTCAAAAGTCAATTATTGCGAGAATTTGGAATTTTAGCTTCGGTAAATATTATAAGCATTTTTATTCTCACCTTGCTTATCATACCTATTATTTACAGCTTTATGCCACTTCCAGAAAAAAGACATCTAAATCATTTAGAAAAAAAATGGATGGAAAACGTGGTAAATTGGATGGAACATACAGTTAAACATAACAGGGTAGCTATTTATATTATAACAGTAGTTGTTATTATTTTAAGTATGGTGGGCTTGTATAAAATTCGCATTTCGGGAAACTTGATTGAAGACATGCCCAAAGGGAAGCAATTTTACAAAGACATTAAATTTTTTGAAACAGAATTTGGAGGTATAATGCCTTTAGAAATATTAATTGATACCAAAAAAAACAAAGGAGTTATGAGACTTTCAACCCTAAAAAAGATTGAAAAACTCAACAAAACCATTGAAACCTTTGCTGAATTATCTAAACCTATTTCTATTGTAAACTTAGTTAAGTATTTTAAACAAGCTTACTACAACAACAATCCTAAGTACTATCAACTACCTACTCATCAAGAAAAAAATTATATATTTGCTTATACCAAAAAACTAGCAAATAATTCAGCAAATAACTCAAATATATTTCAAAACTTTATTGATTCAACCGGAAGATACGCAAGGATAACTACCTTTATGAAAGATATTGGAACTAGCAAAATGAGCAGTATTCAACAAAATATTGAATCAGTGATTAAAGAACATTTCCCTGAACAACAATACAGCGTTAACATAACAGGTAAAGCTTTGGTATTTTTAAAAGGGACAAGTTATTTAATCAGGAATTTAATCACCTCTCTATCCTTAGCTATAGTGCTTATTTCTATTTTTATGGCTTGGACTTTTCGCTCGCCCCAAATGATAATTATTTCGCTAATACCCAATATGCTACCCCTTTTAATTACCGCAGGTTTAATGGGCTATTTTGGCATAACTATAAAACCTTCAACAATTTTAGTTTTTAGCATAGCCTTTGGTATTTCAGTAGATGATACTATTCACTTTTTAGCAAAATACAGGCAGGAATTGATTTTAAACCATTGGAAAATAAAACCCTCGATATACGCCGCCCTAAGAGAGACTGGAGTAAGTATGTTTTACACTTCAATAGTTCTTTTTTTTGGATTTTTAACTTTTACTATTTCAAGTTTTGGAGGCACCATTGCTTTAGGCGGATTGGTTTCCGTTACCTTACTGTTAGCTATGGTATCTAACTTACTGCTATTGCCTTCTTTGCTTTTTATACAAAAAAACAAGCTAGTAAAAAGTCATCAAAAACAACCTGATTTTGTATAGTGTAATTCTAACCGCTACAAATCTTTTAAACTTCAATTTTAAAATCACTGAGAAAATAAATCTAATCGATCTTTTACCTGCTGTTATAATGTGCCCTAAAGTAAGCTTAGCTGCCGATAAGTTATAACAAAAAGATTTATATTGTTTTGATTTCTAAAAAATATAAAATTAATCAACAACTTTAAAAATATTTAACTCAGCAAAAAGTGAGTATTGAATTAGTTTGTTGGTCATATTATAGATAAAATATTGTTCATTGCTCAATTAGCATCAAAAAAAGTATCTTTGCTTATATATTATATTTTTTTAAAATAAATGAATCTATACAGCATAAAAGAGTTATTACAGTGCAAAACTTTTTTACAAAAAGTACAAGTTAAAGGATGGGTAAGAACCTTTAGAGCTAATCGTTTTATTGCTCTTAACGATGGTTCTACCCTGAATAATATACAGTGTGTGGTAGATTTTGAAAAAACAAATGAAGCCTTGTTAAATAGGATAAATACTGGTACAGCACTCTGTATAACAGGTGTTTTGACTCAAAGTCAAGGCAGAGGTCAGGATATAGAAATTAACGTGAGTGAAATTAAAGTTTTGGGAGAATCTAATCCTGAAGAATATCCTATACAACCAAAAAAACACAGCTTTGAATTTTTGCGAAAAAATGCCCATTTGCGCATACGTACTAATACATTTAGTGCTGTAATGCGTATACGTTCGGCATTAGCATTTGCTGTGCATCAGTACTTTAATCAAAATGGTTTTTTTTATGTAAACACTCCTGTTATAACTGGTTCTGATGCCGAAGGTGCAGGTGAAATGTTTAGAGTTACAATATTTGAAGCTGGCAAAGCTCCTTTAAACAAAAAAGGACATATAGATTTTAAACAAGATTTTTTTGGCAAGGAAACTAACTTAACAGTATCCGGACAGCTTGAAGCCGAAGCCTATGCTATGGCATTGGGCAAGGTATATACCTTTGGTCCTACCTTTAGGGCTGAAAACTCTAATACCACAAGGCATTTGGCAGAATTTTGGATGATTGAGCCTGAGGTGGCGTTTAACAATCTCGACGCAAATATGGATTTGTGTGAAGATTTCATTAAATATGTATTAAAATATGCGTACGCTAACTGCCATGACGACTTGAATTTTTTAAATAAACGTTTAGCCGATGAACAAAAAACTAAACCTATGGCAGAAAGAAACAAAATGTCTTTGCTAGAAAAAATAGACTTTGTTATTAACAATACATTTAAAAGAATTTCATATACAGAGGCAATAGATATTTTGCGCAACTCAAACCCTAACAAAAAGAAGAAATTTGAATTTATTATTGATAAATGGGGACTTGATTTACAGTCAGAACACGAGCGCTATTTAGTAGAAAAACACTTTAAATGCCCGGTTATATTATTTGACTATCCTGCCAAAATAAAGGCTTTTTATATGCGATTAAACAACGATGGGAAAACAGTTAGAGCTATGGATTTGCTGTTTCCTGATATAGGCGAAATAGCTGGAGGCTCTCAAAGAGAGGAACGTTTAGATGTACTTAAACAAAAAATGCTCAATGCAGAAATAGATCAAAAAGAACTTTGGTGGTATTTAGATACAAGAAGATTTGGTACCGCTGAACATTCAGGATTTGGCTTAGGTTTTGAGCGCTTAGTGCAGTTTGCAACAGGGATGAGCAATATAAGGGATGTTATTGCATTTCCAAGAACCCCTCAAAATGCTGATTTTTAATTATATTAAGCTGGTATTTAAAACACACTAAAAACACATTTTATAAGTTTAAGCAATGCAGGGCTATATTAATTAAAAAGCTATACATACCAAAATAAAGGCAGGGTGGCAAATTTTATTTTTGTAGAATTTATATATTTGTAACTATGTTAAAACAAAGTTTACAGCAAAGGTTACTGCAAAAATTATCTCCACAGCAAATTCAGCTGATGAAGCTTATCCAGTTGCCCATTCAAGCCTTTGAGGAGCGACTAAAACAAGAGATAGAAGAGAACCCTGCTCTAGATACTGGAAAGGAAAATGGCACAGACGACACTTACTCTAATGAACAGGAGTTTGACGATACTGGAAATGAAAAAATTGATGCCGAAGACATCAATATAGATGAATATTTGAGTGATGACGAGTTTCCCAGCTATAAAACCCAAACCAACAATTACTCGATGGATGAGGAGGAAAAACAAATACCCTATGCAGCTGGCATTTCCTTTCATCAATTCTTAAAGAATCAATTAAACACCTTTATTATTGACGATCAGCAACGCGCCATTGCTGAGTTTTTAGTTGGCAGTATTGACGATAGTGGTTATATAAGGCGTGAAGTTATAGATTTAGTTGACGACTTAGCCTTTACACAAAACATATTTATCACCGAAGAAAAACTTGTAGAAGTGCTAACTAAGGTGGTTCAAAAACTTGAACCTACTGGAGTGGGAGCTCTTAGCCTAAAAGATTGCCTAATTGTTCAACTCAAAGCCAAGCCCGAAAGAAAAAGCAGAAATTTAGCTATAAAAATTTTAGAAGAATCGTTTAATCATTTTATAAAAAAGCACTTTAACAGATTGCTCGAAAAATACAATCTTACTGAAAATCAGCTTAAAGAAGTAATAGCTGAAATTAGCAAACTCAATCCAAAGCCTGGAAGTTCGTACGATGGTAACAATAAAATAACTGAGCAAATAGTGCCCGATTTTAGTATTAAAATTATAGACGGAAAATTGGAACTCACTCTAAATGCCAGAAATGCTCCTGAGTTAAAGGTATCAAAAGAATACAACAATATGTTAAAAGGCTATCACAATTCAAAAGATAAAACAAAGGCTCAAAAAGATGCCATTATGTTTATAAAGCAAAAGCTAGATGCAGCTAAGTGGTTTATTGAAGCGGTTAAGCAACGACAACAAACCCTACTTATAAACATGAATGCTATTATGCGTTATCAAGAGCAGTATTTTTTAACAGGTGATGAACAAAAGCTAAAACCTATGATTTTAAAAGATATTGCCGATATTATTCAGATGGATGTATCAACAGTATCAAGAGTGGCAAATAGCAAATATGTCTCTACTCCTTATGGCACTAAATTGATTAAAGATTTTTTTTCTGAGTCGATGAAAAACGACCAAGGAGAAGATGTTTCGACCAAAGAGATTAAAAAAATCTTAGAAACTGTAATTGCTGAAGAAGATAAACGCAAACCTTTAACTGACGAAAAACTCTCTAAATTACTTAAAGAAAAAGGCTATCTTATAGCCAGAAGAACCGTAGCCAAATACCGAGAGCAATTAGACATACCTGTTGCTAGATTAAGAAAAGAAATTTAATGCGTTGGCACAAATTTATATCAACTCTTCTGCACCCTTTTATAATACCTACTGTTGGATTGTTTTTTTATTTGATTTTTATTCCAATAAGTTTAACTGTAACTCAACAACTAACCATATTGAGTATAGTATTTATATCAACTTATGTAATACCGCTGTTATTGTTAGTTTTTTTAAAAGCCGTTGGCTATATAGATTCTGCTGAGCTTTTTGATATCAAAGAAAGGAAAGTTATTTTATTTATTGTGATAAACTTGATGCTTTTAGTTGCTGCTTTATTTAAAAATTTAAGCATAGTTAGTGATTTGCGCTTTCTGTTTTACGGCGCTGCTTTAGGATTAGCAATAGTTTATCTGTTGTTTTTTGCCAAGTTAAAATGTAGTTTACACTTGTTTGCTATGGGCGCAATGGTAGGTTATTTTTTGGTATTTCAGCAAATACACCAAATAAATACTATATTTCTTATTGCGGCATTACTGATTATTTCAGGTTTTTTGGCAAGTTCAAGGCTTTCGTTAAAAACTTGTATTCCAACAGAGGTTTACACTGGTTTTTTTATTGGTTTTACTTCACAGTTAATAGCTTATATTTTTTTATAAACTACAGCAAATAAAAACTTAAACCTAATTTAAGTGTTTTAATATTTATAGATTGCAAATTTACTTTAGCCTTTTTGTAAACAGGAGTTAAACCGTAGTACAAATAAAAATTAAAGCTAGCATATCCAGCAGAAAAATTTAAACCTGTTTGAAAATTGTTAAATACGTCTATATTGCCTTTAAGCAGTTCATCATTAGTATTAAAATAATCAAGCTTTGCGCTAATATTATAGCTAAATTTAAAACCCGTATAAAGTCTCCAAAAAGAATATTTGTTTGCTTCTGAGCTTCTAAGTCTAAACTGAACAGGAAACTCAATATTGTTAAAAATAATTTTGTTGTTGACTAAGCTTGAGGCTTCAAAAGAAAATCCACTGTTTGTTTCTAAAATTCTCAGTCCACTTAAAAAAGAGTTATAACCATAGCCTATCCCGATGCCTAAAGCTATTTTTCCGCTTTTTGCTAAAGGTATATCTCGTATATATCCAAGCGAAATTCCATACGAAAAACCACTTGCTTTAACTTCTTGAGGTTGCTTGTAAAACAAATTATAGCTTATGTTAAAATACAATTGATCTTCAAGATATTTTTCCCCAATTTGCAAAGAGTCTTTTTGTGCACTAACTTGGCTTAGATTTAATAATAAGAAGAATAATACTGATAGTTTCATACAAAAACAAACTGAATAAAAAGCTGCTAATTAATGTAAATTGTTTATTATTAGTTGCACAAGTTTTTTTAAAACAAAAAAAGTGCAATAAGTAAATAAATTGCACTTTTTTATATATGTTTACTGCCAGTTATTTATCAATGGCACTGCCCTTATGTGTTGATAGGCTGAGTTTTAGAGCATTTACATCTCTCAATTTTTCACGTATATCGGCTAAAGTGCCAACACTTGATTCCCTATCGGCTTTGACAGAAGTGGTCATAAAAGGAATTTCAGCTTCTGAAACATTTTCGCGTTCTTTAAAGATAAACGCAGGTACGTCAGCAGAAGTTGCTATTTTATCATTTAGTTGAATTCTATCGTATCCCGAGCCGTATTTTTGGTTTTTAGCTTTACCTACATAAATTGTGCTTACCAAGCTTTTGCGTTCCAATTTCTTAACTTCAGTTGCACTTGGCAAACGAGGAGCTTCTATTAACAAATTTGTCTCTCTCATTGTAGTAGTAACCATGAAAAAGAACAACAACATAAAAACAATATCGGGTAAAGAGGCTGTTGATAAAGCGGGTAGTCCTTTTTTCTTTTTTTTAAACTTAGACATAATTCTTGCTTTTAAAGTTATTGAACATTGGTTGGATCAACATCTGTTATAATTTGGGGATAGCTGCTTTTCACGTCTTCCAATTTTTTTCTCAAGGACTCATCTTTTCTGTTACTAGCCTGAAAGGCTTCCTCTAGTTCACTGTAGCTCATCTTGTACTTATCTAAACACAAGCGATTGCGCAATTCTGTATATGCCGACAAGAGTTCATTTTGCACTACTACATAAGTACCGTATTCAGTAGCCCGGTCGCTTTCAACCGCAATTACAGCTTTGTTAGGGTGGTCAGAAGACTCAGGATCTTTATCACCCTTGCAGTAATCGCAAGGTTTGCCTTCTTTTTGATTTTCTATTGGGTTTCCAAGCCCTCCTCCATTGTCAATAAATTTCATGGCAGCCATTTTGAGATCTTTTAACTCCATGATTTCCCCATCGACAAACAATTCATTGTTTCGATTAATACTTACTTCAAATATGTTTTTTTTCTTTATCTTGGGTAAATCAGCAGGTGGGGTTCTTTCTGCTAGTTTTTTAGAAACTCCTGAATCAACATCCATAGTTGTGGTTACCAAAAAAAAGATAAGTAACAAGAAAGCTATATCTGCCATAGAACCTGCATTAATTTCTGGGTTTTCTCTTCTCGCCATAGCTTTTTACGATTTAATTAAACTTTTCACTAAATCAAATACAAAAAACAAAGCTCCTACTAAAAGTAAAAATAAACTTACCAATATAGCGGTACTTGTATATTTTGATACTTGTGAGCCTGCCTCAGCTATTATTTCGTTATTTGCATCAATAACCTGAGTATCTGAAGCTAGCATATACGATATTAGCAAAACTACAGCTAGTGTTACTATTCCTAACAAGGTTTTCTTTAGCGCTTCAGAGTTTTTTAAAACTCCTAAAAGCGATGCTATTAAGGCAGCAAGTACAGCAATCACGAATAGTATTATTGAGTAGTTAACCAATGCTGAAACTGTATTTGATATTGCTATAGTATCTTCTTGATCAATACGCGATACTCTTAAAAAAAACGCAAGGCCTATTGCTGACAGAACTGCAACTACTATTTTTAAAATTTTACCTTTCATTAAATTATTTTTTATATTTAGCTAATAAATCAATTAGAGAAATTGACGCATCTTCCATAGTATTAACTATGCTATCAACTTTTGACACTATATAGTTGTAGAATATTTGTAAAATAATAGCAACTATAAGACCAAATACAGTTGTTAAAAGGGCTACCTTAATACCTGAGGCAACAACTGCGGGCGAAATGTCGTTTGCTACAGCAATAGAGTCAAAGGCACCAATCATACCAATAACTGTTCCCATAAAGCCAAGCATGGGAGCTAGGGCAATAAACAGCGAAAGCCATGAAATGTTTTTTTCGAGCAAGCCCATTTGAACACCTCCGTATCCAATCACGGCTTTTTCAGTAGCTTCTAAACCTTCGTCAACTCTTTCTAGACCTTGATAAAAGATAGAAGCCACAGGACCTTTAGTATTTCTGCAAATTTCCTTGGCAGCTTCTACTCCCCCTGAGCTCAGAGCATCATCAACCTTTGACACTAGTTTTTTAGTATTGGTAGTTGCTAAGTTTAAATAAATAATTCTTTCAATAGCAATGGATAAACCAAGTATTAATGCTACTAATACAATTCCCATAAACTCAGGACCTCCTTCAATAAAACGCTGTTTTAATTCTTGATGAAACGTTTTTTCTGCCCCTTCTTGAGCATAAACTGTTTGAACAGCTCCTAAAAACATAAATCCTGTAATTGTTAGGATATTTACTACTTTTTTCATTTTTATATAATTAATTTTAATAGTTAGCGGGTTAAAAGTACAAATTTTAATATGATTACCAAAAAATAGAAAACATAATTTTTTTATACGTTTATATTAATTTTAAAGTGGCAAGTAACAAAAAAAATGTTGATTTCTAAAAAAAAATAACACTTTTATATTTTGTATATTCGATTAGCACCAAAAATTAATAAAATTACATCCTGAAAACATTGTTTATATTGACTTATTTTTACTTGACAGTGCTAGTGTAGTAAACCCTACAAAGAAACTATTTAGTTTCTGCACTAAAACCCATATAGCACTATTAATCAATATGTTAATATTAAAAAAGCATTTGAATATACTCTGCTTATTTTTTGCTATTTAAATTAAATTCTTGTATTTAGTGTGTTAATTGTATTGTATTTACCTTATTTCAGAAATTTTTTTATTTATTCTGACTTCTATTTTTTTAAAAATCAATTTTTCAGTTAGTTGTAAAATTAGCAATTTTATATGCTCTAGTGTTCGCATCATTAAGATAAAATATATGCTAAGGCTAGCTTTAACCTTATACTTAATTTGTTCAGATAATTAAAAAAATATACTTTTACGGCTATTGTAAATTTGTAAGATATTTTTATCCTTAAAACAATTTAAAAAAGTTTTGAAAATTTTAAAAGCATGAATAAAATAAACGGGTTTCTATTGTATTTTAATGTCATTTTGCTTGTTTTTATTGTGGTGTTTAATTCGTCCTGCACAAATAAACAAGCAGTCAGTTATAAAAAAAAACCTAATATTATTTATATTTTAGCAGACGATTTGGGCTATGGTGATATAGGTGCTTACGGACAAGTTAAGATTGAAACTCCAAATATTGATGCATTGGCAAAAGAGGGGATGCTATTTACCCAGCATTATTCTGGTGCTCCTGTATGCGCACCAGCAAGAGCGAGTTTATTAACAGGCAAACACGGAGGTCATAGTGCTATTAGGGGTAATGACGAATGGAAAGAAAGAGGAGATGTTTGGAGTTATCACAAAATGCTAAAAGACTCAACCTTAGAAGGACAGCGTCCTCTTGAGGATAATACCCCAACAATAGCATCGCTGTTAAAACAAGAAGGCTATACAACTGCTCTAATAGGCAAGTGGGGTTTAGGTGCACCACATACTAATTCAATACCTACAAAAATGGGTTTTGATTATTTTTTTGGATATAATTGCCAACGTATGGCTCATAGTCATACTCCTGTGTTTTTGTATGAAAATGAAAAGCGATTTTATTTAAAAAACGATACAGTAGCTACTCATACAGGCATAGAACAAGGTGCTGATCCATATGCTAGCGAAAGCTATCAAAAGTTTAACCAACCTAATTATGCTCCAAGTCTTAATTTTGATAAAATGATAAATTTTATCAAACAAAATAAAAATCAGAGCTTTTTTTTGTATTGGGCTAGTCCAATACCTCATTTGCCTTTGCAAGCTCCTAAAAAGTGGGTAAACTATTATTTAAAAAAATTTGGAGATGAAAAACCTTATTATTTTACGGGCAAAGGCAGTTATTTTCCTATTAGATATCCACGTGCAAGCTATGCTGCTATGGTGTCTTATTTGGATCAAAATATAGGCAAATTAGTTGCTTACTTAAAAAGCACAGGCTTATACAAAAACACTTTACTTATTTTTACCTCCGATAATGGTCCAGCTTATAATATTGGAGGAGCTGATTCGCAATGGTTTAACAGCGCAAGTGCATTTAGCAGTGCTAATAATAAGCTAAAAGGCTCTTTATATGAAGGAGGCATTAGAGTACCCATGATAGCCACTTGGCCTGCAAAAATAAAAGCAGGAACAGTTACAAATCACTTATCTGCGTTTTACGATGTTATGCCCACCCTAAATGAAATTGCAGGTGTAAAAGGGAAATATAAAAGCGATGGTATAAGCTTTTACAATACCCTAAGTGGTGTTGCCAAACAAAAAGAACACAAATATTTATATTGGGAATTTTCAGGCTATAAGGGGCAAGTTGCCGTTAGAATGGGCAAGTGGAAAATGATATGGGACAATATAAAAAAGGGTAATAAACAGGTAAAACTATTTAATTTAGAAAATGATGTAAAGGAGGAAAATAATATAGCTTACGAGCATCCAGAAATAGTTAAAGAGTTTTTTAAAATTGTAAAAAAAGAACACAAAACCCCAAATAACAAAACGTTTATCATTAAACCTTTAGAAGATTTATAAAAAAGAGCGGCTTTGTGTTAATTTCAATAAATTATTAATACTAGTGCTATATATAAGCTACTAAAAAACAATAAAATACATGAACATAAAACAGATTTTTTATATAAATTTGTTTTGCATGCTGCTTTTTAGTCTGTGCAAAAAAATAGATAAAAAAACAAAGGAAGTAAATTCAGATAAAGTTCCAAAAAACATGGTTTGGATACCTGATGGAACTTATACAAAAGGTGCTGCTAGCAATGATAGGTTTGCTAAAAAAGACGAAAAACCGAGTTATAGGGTCAGTATTAGGGGGTTTTGGATAGATATAACAGAGGTTACCAATGCACAGTTTAAAAAGTTTGTAGATGAAACGGGTTATATAACCACGGCTGAAAAAGCTGTTGATTGGGAGCAAATTAAAAAACAGTTGCCCCATGATGCCATAAAGCCTCCTGACTCTTTATTGCAGGCCGGGTCTTTAACTTTTCATTGCGGGCTAGCATCGGTAAAAAATCTAAGCAATTATTCGCTGTGGTGGAAATGGAAAAATGGAGCGAACTGGAAAAGCCCTCAAGGAAAAGGCAGCTCTATTAAAGGTAAAGACAATTACCCAGTAGTACATGTTTCATATACTGATGCTTTGGCTTATTGCAAATGGGCAGGTAGAAGGCTGCCCACCGAGGCAGAGTGGGAATGGGCAGCACGTGGCGGATTGGAAGGTAAAATATTTCCTTGGGGAGACGACTCTGCTTTGCTAACCACCCATGCCAATACTTGGCAAGGAACTTTTCCTGTGAACAATACTAAAGTTGACGGTTTTAAAAATACAGCTCCTGTAAAATCTTTTCCAGCTAATCTTTACGGGCTTTACGATATGATAGGTAATGTGTGGGAGTGGACACAAGACAGCCGCAGTAGTAAGGATTACGCTACTTTGACAAATGCTAAAGGGTTGAGCAATTCAAGCCAAAGTCATAAAACCAAGCATTTAGGTGATTTTGAGAAAATAGTTAAGGGAGGGTCTTTTTTATGTCACTACTCCTATTGTGCAAGCTATAGAGTGTCTGCTAAAATGACAACTAGCTATGATTCTAGTTCAGAACACTTGGGTTTTAGAACTGTGCTTTCGCCCGATATGCTAAAGTAAACTTTATTGTAAAAAATGTTGCCACCTTGTTGTTAATAGCAGGGAATAGATAATTTGCATCGTTCCAATTTTGGCTTTAATGTTAAATTGTCCGTCAAAATCAGTTGATGTGCCTATTTTTTAGTCTTTGATAACTAAAGCTGCACCAATTAAAGGTTCACTGGTTTCAAAATCTAAAACTTTACCACTTACTTTTTGTTGTTGTGCCTGTAAAAGGCTAATAAAAAAAAGTGTAATAAAAAACGGCATTACTATATATGCTTTCACAATAATTAATATTTAGTTAGTTAATAATTAATGCCATTTTAACCGAAGTTATTAAGCATTAATTAATGGTTTTTTAATGTTGCAATATACAATGTTTTTATATACTAAACTACTCCCTACTTGTTTATTTATATTTTTTAGCTTAAAACTATTTTAAATTTATTAGAAAAAATATAATTCTTTAATAAAAATTAAAAAAATAAACAAAATTAATTATTATTTGTTACTTTATTATCAATAAATTTTTTTTGTTATATTTATAAAAATATAAATATTTACTTTGTTATTTATTTTAATAATGTCTTACTTTTGTGCTTATGAGTTATATTTTTATAGAAGAAAAGAATAAAGAGCCTAAATACAAGCAAATTGTGGCGTCTATTGAGTTAGGTATAACTAACGGCTCTTTAAAAAGAGGGGATAAATTGCCCTCAATTAATGCAATTAGAGAAGAGTTTAAAGTATCTCGCGATACTGTATTATTGGGTTACAATGAGTTAAAAACTAGAGGCATAATACAATCAGTAGCAGGCAAGGGTTATTATATAAAAAATGAAAACATAAGCGTTAAACAAAAGGTTTTTTTATTGTTTGACGAGTTTAATTCTTTTAAAGAAGACTTGTACAACTCCTTTATAAATGCAATCGATGACAATATTATGGTTGACATATTTTTTCACCATTTTAATTACGATGTGTTTAGCAAGTTGATTTACGATAATACTGGCAATTATCACAGTTATATCATTATGCCTGCCAATTTAAAAGACACAGGTATTGTGGTTGAAAAATTGCCCTTTGAGAGGGTTTGCATTTTAGACCAAATAAACGAAGATCTTTTGGATTATAAGTCTATATATCAAAATTTTGAACAAGATATATACACAAGTCTTAGCAAAGGTTTAGCACTTTTAAAAAAATACCAAAGTTTGATACTTTTTCAGGATAAAAAACAACCCTTAGGTATGCAAAAAGGTTTTATCAGTTTTTGTGAGAACTTTAATTTTGATTATCAAATACTCGATGACTTGAAAGAAAGAACTCCTAAAAAAGGGGAAGTATACATCATTCCTGACGATAAAAACCTAATACGTATTATTCAGAAAATAAAGAAATCACCATTAAGCCTATCTAAAGATATAGGGCTTATTGCCTACAATGACAACCTGTTAAAAGAAGTAGTAGAAGGTGGTATTACAACTATTACAACCGATTTTATAGCCATGGGGACTAAATTGGCTGAATTGCTTAATTCTAAAAAAGCGCTAAAAATTGAAAACACATGTAAGTTTATAAAAAGAGACTCGCTGTAAAAGCAATGATCAATTAATTTTTTTGATTTAACTAACTAAAAAATAATAAAATAGCTAAAAAAACTACTGTAAAGTTAAAGTAACTCACTCTTTGGATACTATTGCCTTAATAGGTCAAACCAAAAAAACACTAAATATTTATATTTAAATAAACAGTTTGTTATGATTTTGCATTTTTAAAAAATACAATGTCGTAAATAACTGATAGCTAGAGATATGGTAAAATTTTTTACTATTGCTAAATTATTAAATATCAATTGATTAAAACCTTAAAGGACTATTGTTAAATTAATAATGCGCAAAAATTAGATAAATAAATATTTATAGCTAAAATTAAAATAACCCTACTGCGATTATATAGGAATAATAAAAATAGCCCTACTTATCCCCACGAGTTTAATTATACAAATAATATTTATATATTTGTCATTGAATTAAATTTTGATTAAAAATGTAAAATTTCTTATACAAGCCTATCAAAAAACCAGTTAAAATAAATTAGGTAGGTGGGGGCATTGAGTTAAAAAACTATTTTATAAAAAACGCAGTGTAGTAATGCAAACACATTGCAAACGCAGGTGAGATTAGGTAAAATATAATTGCATTACAAAAAATAAAAAATTAGCAAATGTTTATTTCTAATTGTGGTTTACTCACAAAAAAAATAAGCTAATAAAATTAAGTTAATAGTTAATACGCAATAATAAAAATGTACATTGTAAATAAAGTTTTTAATAAAAATGATGAGTTTCTTGAGATAAAAAGTCCCTGTGCTAAAACACAGGGGAGAATATACCTAAAAGCAGGGGCTAGTTTGCAAGCTTTGATTTTAAACAGAATGCCAATTATCAAAGAAATTGACAATCATAGTATAGAAAAACCCTATGCCTCTGCAGTACTTTTCCCTTTTATTGGAAGAGTGAAAAACCAAAGCTTTACTTTTAAAGACAAACTTTATCAAAATAGCGATACAAATGCCAAACTCTTACACGGTTTTTTATTTGACAAAGAGTTTAGTTTTATAGAGCAACAAATCACTGCCAAATTTGCGAGTATTGTTTTAAAGCGCGAGGGGATCTCATTTGTACAAGGCTTAGCATATAATTACGCAGCACAAATACACTATACCTTTACCTTAAATTATGTAACATTAAACTTTACAATAAAAAACTTAGGTTCTAGCAGTTTTCCATTTAGTGTAGGTTGGCATCCGTATTTTGCAAGCAGCAACCTTTATAACAGCAGTTTGGTATTTGAAAGTAATCAAAAAATTGATTTTGACAGCGAAATGATACCTAAAAGCACAATTAATCATAAACAAAACAAAGGCTTTCAAATTAAAAACAGCAAATTTGACGATTGTTATATAATTAAAAACAGCAGCATTCAATTTAAAACCCCCAATTATAGTATTTGTATAAAATCGTCGTGCAAAAATTCTTTTTTACAGGTATACACACCTCCTAATCACAATAAGCTTATAGCTGTAGAACTTCTTACCGGAGTACCAAATAATTTTAACAATAACATAGGATTACAGTTTTTAGAGCCAAAACAGCAATACACTGTAACTTGGTCAATTATATTAGACGAATGAATACAATTTTAACAAAAAAAGTAAACACAAAATTTATAGAAACATTTAATTGCCACCCTGAGGTGCTTGTATTCTCGCCGGGTCGTATTAATTTGATAGGCGAACATATAGACTACAACGGTGGAGTTGTATTGCCTGCTGCTATCGATAAAGGTATAGTTGCTGCACTATCTAAAAACAGTAAAACTGTTTCTTCTGTTTTGGCACTTGATAAGAATGAGTATTTAGAGATATCCTCAAACAACATTTACCCGATGGAAAACGGGCAATGGGGAAACTACATTTTAGGAATTATTGCTGAAATTAATAAAAGAGAAAAGCGCATAGATAGTTTTAATTTAATATTTTCTGGAAACATACCAATGGGAGCTGGTTTATCATCTTCTGCTGCTTTAGAAAACAGTGTGGTTTTTGGTTTAAATGAATTGTTTAATTTGGGTTTTACTAAAAGTGAAATGACACTTATATCGCAACAAGCTGAACACAATTTTGTAGGGGTAAGATGCGGTATTATGGACCAGTACGCTAGTATGTTTGGCCAAGAAAATAGCGTGTTGTTATTAGATTGTAAAAGCTTAAAACTAAAGCCCTATCTTGTAAACTTTAATGAATACGAAATCGTTTTATTCAATACTAATGTAAGGCATAATTTGGTTGAAAGTGCTTATAATGCCTGCCGATTAGCTTGTGAAAAAGTAGCTAGCTTATTGCGTGTAGACGCATTAAGAGATGCTTCAGAAAGCGATCTTATCGCTGTAAAAAATAAAATCAATCATCAAGATTACCTAAAAGCCTTATATGTAATTGAAGAAATTAGCAGGGTAAAAAAAGCAGTTAAGGCCATTAAAGATAATGAACTTCAATTGTTGGGAGAATTGCTATTTTTATCTCATGACGGCTTACAAAACCAATACAAGGTTAGCTGTCCAGAGTTAGATTTTTTAGTTGCTTCAGCTAAAAAAAGCCCTGCAGTAATTGGTGCCAGAATGATGGGCGCTGGCTTTGGAGGTTGTACTATTAATTTGGTTAAAAAGGAGCAGAAAGACGGCTTTATAAGTTCTGTATCAAAACTATATCAAACAAAATTTGCAGTAGAGTTCAATGTAATTTTTGTAAAACTTGTTATGGGAACACATCTTATTTAAATTTTGTTTAGATGATTGCTAATTTACAAAACACCTCACATAGAAGATACAATATTCTGACTCAGGAGTGGGTTTTGGTATCCCCTCAGAGGGCTAAACGTCCGTGGCAAGGGCAACAAGAAGAAATTTTAAATAAAAAACTAAATAATTACAGTTCTTCATGCTATTTGTGTGCGGGTAATGTCCGTGCAGGTGGAAAGATTAACCCTAAGTATCGAGATGTTTTTATTTTTGATAATGACTTTCCAGCTTTGCAGAAAAACAACTCATCATTTGATATAAACGATGGCTTAATTAAAGCCCAAAGCGAACAGGGTATTTGCAAAGTGATTTGTTTTAGTCCAAACCACTCTAAAAGTTTGGCAGATATGACTTTGACAGATATAGAAAAAGTTGTTAAGGCTTGGCAGCAACAATACAATAAACAAAAGTCTATACGATGGATTAACTATGTACAAATCTTTGAAAACAAAGGAACAGTAATGGGTTGTAGCAACCCTCATCCACATGGTCAAATTTGGTCTCAACAACATCTGCCCAACGAAATTATAAAGAAAGATTACAGTCAAAAAAAACACTATGCAAAATACAATTCCTCTTTGCTTGGGGCTTATCTGAAACAAGAAATAAACCACAAAGAACGCATAGTTTTTAAAAATAAAGATTTTGTTGTACTTGTGCCCTTTTGGGCTGTATGGCCCTATGAAACTATGATTATCCCTAAAAAACAACAGCCCTCAATAAGTAAGCTAAACAAAGAACAGCGAAATAGCTTTGCCCAAGCTATTTCTGTAGTGACAAAAACCTACGATAAATTATTTAATTGTTCTTTTCCTTATTCAAGCGGTATACACCAAGCACCCACAACCGTTAATAGTCATGAGCATTGGCATTGGCATATGAGTTTTTATCCGCCCTTATTGCGAAGTGCTACCGTAAAAAAATTTATGGTGGGTTATGAAATGTTTGGTATGCCCCAACGAGATATAACTGCTGAAATGGCAACTAAGGCACTACAAAAAATAATACAAACACCATCCTTATAAAACTTTAATATTATGATTAAAAATAGTCGTCAATTGCGAGTAAAATTTCTGATTTTGTTATTTTCTTTTAATAACTTTAGCTTGCTCATTGCGCAAGTAAAAAACAAATCTATCTACGATTATATAGAAGATGAAAAGGTAATTTCTGAAAACAAACAACAAACTCACGCTACATTTTACTCCTATTCGAGTGAAGAAAACGCAATTAAAAAGTTTTATAAAAACACTGAAAACTATCAGTCACTAAACGGATTGTGGAAATTTAAATGGGTGAGAAAACCCCAAGACAGACCTATTGATTTTTATAAAACAAATTACAATACTGAGCATTGGACTTCTATTAAAGTGCCAGGCAACTGGGAAGTTGAAGGCTTCGGTATTCCTATTTACACCAATCATCAATACGAGTTTGCACACTATAAAGCACCTCTTTCAAAAGAAATAGAATTTGTAGATAAAATAATACCTAAAACACCGGGCAAGGTTCCTCATGATTACAATCCAGTAGGCTCGTATAAGCGCGAGTTTAATCTAAAAAAATCTTGGAAAGACAAAGAAGTATTTTTACACCTAGGCGCAGTGAAATCTGGAGTTTTTGTGTGGATAAATGGAATTTATGTAGGTTACTCTCAAGGGAGTAAGCTCCCTGCTGAATTTAACATAACCAAGCAGTTAAAAAGAGGAAAAAATAGTATAGCCTTACAGATATATCGTTGGACAGACGGCTCTTATATTGAATGCCAGGATTTTTGGAGAATAAGTGGTATTGAAAGAGAGGTTTATTTATATGCCCAGCCCAAGGTCAGGATAAAAGACTTCGATATTATTTCGTCGTTAGATGGTACTTATAAAAATGGGGTATTAGATTTTTTAGTCGACTTTCAAAATCACAATAAACAGAGCCAGCTAATCAAAGTTAGCTATAAACTATTTGACAACAGTGATAGAGTTATTAGTACACAAAGCAAAAACCTTAGGATCAACGGAAAACAAATTTCTTCAATCAACTTTTCAGATACAATTAGCAGGGTAAAATCGTGGTCGGGCGAACACCCTAATCTGTACAAGTTAGTAATAACAGTAAAAAAGAATAACGAGGTATTAGAAGTTATAGCTAGCCAAGTAGGGTTTAGGACTGTAGAAATTAAAAACGGACTTCTGCTAATAAATAACCAACGTATAACTTTAAAAGGAGTAAATACTCATGAACACAATCCAGAAACTGGACATGTTATAACAGAGGAGCAAATATTGCGAGATATAGAACTTTGGAAACAAAATAATATAAATGCGGTGCGTTTAAGTCACTATCCACAGCCCGAAATGTTTTATGAGCTTTGCGATAAGTACGGAATTTATATAGTTGATGAAGCCAATATAGAATCGCACGGTATGGGCTACGGAAAACACTCTTTGGCAAAAAAAGAAAGTTGGCAAAAAGCACATATAGATAGAATGATCAGAATGGTTCAGCGCGATAAAAACCACCCTTCGGTTATTATTTGGTCTATGGGGAATGAAGCGGGTAATGGAATTAATTTTTACAAGGGTTACGATACAATTAAATCACTTGACAGATCAAAACGTCCTATTCAATACGAAAGAACTTATAAAAAAAGTCGTAGCCTTTTAGATATGGATAAGAACACCGATCTTATTGTTCCTCAATATCCTAGTCCAGCCACTTTTGAAAGAATTGGAAAGAGTAAAATTGACCGACCCTTTATTCCTAGTGAATATGCTCACTCTATGGGTAACAGCACGGGTAATTTTCAGGATTTTTGGGATATTATTGAAAAATACGACAAGCTACAAGGCGGATTTATTTGGGATTGGGTAGATCAATCTCTTTGGAAAACCGATCAAAAAGGACAAAGATATTATGCCTATGGTGGCGATTTTGGGAAAAACATGCCCTCTGATAATAGTTTTTTAAACAACGGAGTAGTTTTTCCAGATAGAACACCCCAGCCGGCACTTCACGAGGTTAAAAAGGCACACGAGTTTATCAATTTTAAAAAACAAGCAATACTAAAAGATGAACTTGTTTTAAATATTGAGAATCTATATCATTTTACTGACCTTAATCAGTTTGATTTTACAGCGCGCATCAAAGCAAATGGCACTGTTTTAAAAAAGCTAAACTTAGAGGATATACACTTAAAACCAGGAGCTAATAAGCAAGTAAAAATACCGCTAAACGACATTGACTTTGTCGATAATACAGAGTATTTTATAGAATTAAGTGCTCTTACAAAAAACACTTGGGGGATGCTAAACAAAGGTTATGTAGTAGCTAATGAACAAATACGCTTAGATGAAAAAATAAAGTGGCTTTCTGCTAAAAAAAACCATATATATCAAAATATACAGACTGAGCAAAAAGAGGATACTATAGTGTTTTTTAATAAAGATTTTAGAGTGTCATTTCACAAAACGCAAGGAAAAATTATATCTTATCAATATTTGGGTAAAGAATTGATTAAAAAGGGCAATGGACCTAAGCCTAATTTTTGGAGAGCACCTACAGACAACGATATAGGAAATAAAATGCATTTGAGAAATATTCAATGGAAAAATGCATCTATAAACAGTGAGGTTAGCAGTTTTATAGTTAAAAATAATAAACCTGTCATAGATGTTACCATTGCATACCAATTAGCAGGGGTTAATACTAGTTATATTTCAAGCTATAGCCTTTATCCTTCGGGTCTTATCAAAGTTAGCAATACCTTAAACAAAAGTGATTATCCTGCTGATATACCCAGAATTGGCATGCGCTTACAACTTGCTAAAAAATACGATAAACTTAGCTATTACGGTAGAGGACCATGGGAAAATTACAACGACCGCAATACTTCGGCCTTTGTGGCTGTTTATAATCAAACAGTAAAAGAGCAATACGTTCCTTATATACGTCCGCAAGAAAATGCTTATAAAACCGAGGTCAGATGGTTGGCATTACAAGATTCTGAAAATAATGGACTTTTGTTTGTGGCATCAAAAAACAATCCTAAGGCTATTAGCTTTAGTGCATTACATATGCCTAATGAGGATTTTTATATAACAGACGGACTTAACTATAAGCTAAATAATGCTGAGGTAAATATGAGTAAACACACTGTAGATATTGTAGAAAAAAATTTAGTACAACTCAATATTGATTTGGCACAAAGAGGGCTAGGTGGCGATAATAGTTGGCAGGCCTTACCTCAAGAAAAGTATATGCTAAAGTCTGATAAAGCGCATAGCTATACTTTCTATATGATGCCTTTTACAAAGGGCAGTGTTGAGTTTTTTACCCAATCTTTTCAGAAGTATTTTGCTGAGTAAACAAAGTTATATTAATTTAAGAGTACAGCATTAAGTATATATTATGTATTTTAATTGGTATTTTGCCGTTTTTAGATACTAAAAAAAGTAGTATAAAAATAGGTTTTAGGGTTGCTTGATATTTATGATTGGTTTTTTTGCTCGCCTAATGCAACGGAGTTTATGAAGCTAACAGTCTGTTTTATATTAGTCTCTAATTCTTTTTGGTACTTATCCGTCAGGGCGTCATTCCAATTAAAGTAAAGGCTTAGTTCTTTTATTATCAATTTTTTGTATTTGTTAACACTGGCTTTGTCAAAATACAGACGTCCTGTACGACGTATAAAAAAATCAGATGGAGTGTAAACCATTTCACAGTGAACTGCAAACCAAATTTCGGCTTTTAGTAAGCGTTTTTCAAAATTTACATCATTTAATTCATCAAACTTTTTGAGGATGCTTTGGGTTTGTTTTCCGTAGTTATGTACTAAATAATGAGCTTGTTGCATGTTAAATCCAAAGGGTTTTATTCGGCTGTACACCTCATTGCAGTAGTTTTTTACTTCTTGATAGTTTTTAAAAAAACCTCCTGTTAAAACAATTTTATCGGTTTGAGCAGATATAAAATTCATCTCAAATTTGCGATTTATCTTTTTAGCTACTAAGTTTACTATCCGCTCGGCCATTTTTCTATAACCCGTAAGTTTGCCTCCAGCAATTGAAATTAGCTTTGTGTTTGAAACGAAAATTTCATCTTTTCGCGATAGCTCTGACGCTGATTTTCCCTCTTCGTGTATAAGAGGACGAAGCCCTGCCCATGATGATTGTATATCATCTAAATGCAGTGTAATATTTGGAAACATATTGTTTACCGCATTTATTAAATATAAAGCATCTTCTGCAGTGCATATAACCCTATTTTTGTCTTGTTGATAATTAGTATCGGTGGTTCCAAAATAGGTAGCCTTTCCTCTAGGGATAGCAAAAATCATTCTACCGTCAGGAGCGTCAAAATACACAGCTTGCTTTATAGGTAGCTTTTCATGTGATACAACCAAATGAACTCCTTTGGTTAAATGCAAGCGCTTGGTTGTTTTATCGTAGTTGATGCGCCGAAGCTCATCTACCCAAGGTCCAGTTGCATTAACTACATATTTGGCATTTACATAAAAGCTGTCTCCGCTTAAAACATCGCAAAGTTTAGCTCCTGTAACCTGTTTGTTTTTGTAAACAAAATCCTCAATCTTAGCATAGTTTAAAATTTGAGCTTTATAATTGTGTGCTGTTTTTAAAATTTCGAGGGTTAGTCGGGCGTCATCGGTGCGGTATTCTGCATAGAATCCTGCTCCTGTTAAAATATCTTCAGGCAATAAGGGTTCTTTTTCAAGGGCTTCTTTTTTGTTGAGCATTTTGCGCTTGTCGTCTCCTTCAACTGAGGCTAGAATATCGTAAATTTTTAATCCTATTGAAGTTAACCAAGAGCCATAAGTTCCACCTTCAACTAAAGGCAAAATCATTTTTTCAGGAATTACTAAATGAGGTGCCAACTTGTGTACAAGGGCTCGTTCTGTACCTACTTCTTTTACTAGCCAAAAGTCAAATTGCTTTAGGTATCGCAAGCCTCCATGAATTAGCTTGGTTGATTTACTGCTGGTTCCCGAAGCAAAATCATCTTTTTCTGCCAAAGCCACTTTCATGCCTCTTGAAGCTGCGTCTAAGGCAATGCCTGCACCAGTTATCCCACCTCCAATGATCAAAAGGTCAAACGCTGTTGTTTTTAACTCTTGTTTGCAGTTAGCGCGGTTAAAAAAAGAAAAGTTATTCATAATAAATGGGAAAAGGATTTTAGTACAAAAATAAATAAAAAAGATAAAGTTTGGCAGATTCAAACAACAAGCCAGGGCAAACGCATTAAACTTTCATCAGGTTTAACACTTTGATTAAGTAATGATTGTTCCATCCAGCTTTTAATCTTCTACCCTTAACCTCCATTTTACTTGACTTTTCATTTTTTAATAGGTTAATTGCTATTTTGTTAAGTATAGAGAAGTTTTGTGTTGAGTTACCAGTTCTTTTCCTAGAAGCATCTTCAGAGAAAGCGACATCTAGAGTTTAGTGTAGCTTGTTTTCAATAGCCCAATGTGGTGAGCGAATCGCTTTTTGAAAGTCTTCGAGGCTTGCTTTTAAACTTGACATATAATACCGTATGGCTGCTTCTGTAGGTTTGTCTGAATTTTTAAACTCTCTCTTGTGCTTTCTATTTTTATTATGGTCTATTAGCTTATTCCAGTTATTGTTTTTTGGTATAAACTTAAAGTCGTTTATAATACTACATTTTCGTGTTTTTATGCGACCATGATCTAAATCTTTACTTTTGTATTGGTTTGTATTGCTTTCCCAAATCTAAATTCATCCTCAATATGTTCTAACAATTGAGGTTGATTGCCCTTTACAGCCAAAATATAATTGCCCTTTTTGTTTGTAATAGCTGAGGTTATTTCTGCTTTATAACCCATTGCATCAATTGTTACAATAGTGTTTTCTGAAGACATAACTTCTTTGGGTTGTAGTTTTGCTAAGTTATTCACCTAAGTTATAAAACAAGATTCAAATTGTTCGCTATTTATATTAGAAAACACACGGTTAAAGGTATCGTGAGAGGGGATGCCGTTGGGCAAATTAAGGAATGTACGTAGAAATTTTTCTTTTGATTTTGCGTAGATTTCCATTTCGTTCCAGTTATCTACCCCACAAATCACTGAAATTATGCCAATAACAAGGATGCTTTCTAAGTTGTGAAGTTGTTTATGTGAGGGTCTAAAATCGGTTATTTGACCAAATATGGCTTAAGTTTATTTGCTGTTTTCAAAATACATAACTTTATGATTATCAGTATAATATACTTATATTAAAATGACAAAAACAACAAATAAATCAATAATATATAATAAATTAAACTAAAAAAATATAAATTAAACGTTATTGTGTTTTTTTAATGCGTTTGCCCTGTTTTATAAGTGCTCACTATTGTTATTTTTAATTTTTGTTTACGATATTTATAAGACTCAAAAGCCTATTTTTAATTTGATTTTAAAAATTGTTTTGAGACTCCCAAAACACTGTTTTACTTATCTGTAATTTAGTGTAAATACTTAGTTAAATTAATTTAAATTAAAGTTGCTTTTTTTGTTAATGGTTTGTTGAGTGCTGAGATTCCAGCAATTTTCTCCTTAAAACCTTTGCGCGCTTATCCTCTCGGTCATGACTCCATCCTGGTGCTTTAAAAAGATAGCTTAACTTATCGGATAGTTTTTTGGCTCTTTTTACATCTTTCCACAAGGCTATATATTCATGGGTGGCTACTTTTATAGGGTTATAACTTTTTAGGTTTTGTGTCAGACCGTATATGGGTTTTTCAATGTTTTTTATCTCTTTAGAAAAGGTGCCGAATAGGCGATCCCAAATTATAAATATCCCCGCATGATTGCAGTCTAAATATCGAGTATTTGAGGCGTGGTGCACTCGGTGATGGGCTGGGGTATTAAATATAAATTCTATGATGCTCGGCAGCTTATCTACTGCTTCGGTATGTATAAAGAACTGATATATTAAACTGATGCTCATCATGGTAAATACCATTAAGGGGTCGAAACCTAAAAGTGGAAGCCATAGCCAAAAAAAGAACTTGTATAAGCGCTCGCCTACACCTTGGCGCAGTGCGGTGCCAAAATTCATATATTCTGATGAATGATGCGGTACATGTCCTGCCCAAAATAATCGTATTTCATGATTGGCTCTGTGAAACCAATAATAACAAAAATCATCAGCAAATAAAAGCAACATCCAAGCCCACCACTGATGGTTTATTGAGTTTTTAAGCGGGCTTATTTGATGCAGATAATAAAAGCCAATAAACGCTAAAATTTTGGGTATAAGCTCTACAAGGGCTGAAAAAAGCATCATCAAAAGTGAAACTCCTGTGTCTTTCCTGCAGTATTTATGTTTTGTAAAATGGTATTCAATACAAATGCTTATAAAAAATACTGGCAAGGCAAAGTACACTAACTTATCGTTTGATAGCTCTTGTATGTAACTTGTCAAATCCACAGTTATTTTATTGTTTTTACTACGGCTTTTGGTGCTTCTTTTTTGGTTCCGTCAAAACCTTGAACCCCTGCAACGGTGGTGTACTTCATTATATATTTTTTATTGGGATAAATGCGTTGGAAGGCACTTTGGCACATAAGGGTAGCCTCGTGAAAGCCACAAAGTATTAGTTTTAATTTTCCAGGGTAGGTATTTACATCGCCTATGGCATAAATACCTGGTATGTTTGTTTGATAATCTAAAGAATTATTGACCTTAATGCTGTTGTTTTCAATTTCTAAACCCCAGTTAGCAATAGGTCCTAATTTAGGACTTAAACCAAATAGCGGAATAAAGTGTTGGGTTTGTAGCGCAAAAGATTCTTTTCCTTGTTGTGCAACTAAAAGACTTTCTACTTTGCCATTTCCTTTAATTTCTTTAATTTCAGCGGGTGTGATAAGTTTAATTTTTCCTTGATCTTTTAGCTTTTGTACCTTTTCAACCGAATCTAGGGCACCTCTAAATTCATTCCTTCTGTGTACTAATGTTACTGATTTAGCTATATTGCTTAAATAAATAGTCCAATCTAGAGCTGAGTCGCCACCTCCAGCAATAACTAGGTTTTTATTACGGTAAAATTCAGGATTTTTGATTATGTATTCTACTCCCTTGTTTTCGTAATAGTTTATTTGGTCAATTAGTGGTTTTCTAGGTTCAAAACTGCCCAAGCCTCCAGCAATTGCAATTACAGGTGCTCGATGCTTAGTGCCTTTGTTGGTGGTAACTACAAAGCTTTTATCTTTTTGTTTTTCAATAGTTTCAGCGCGTTCTCCAAGAGTAAAACCGGGTTTAAATTGCTTGATTTGCTCTAGGAGTTTTAGGGTTAGGTCGCCCGCTAAAATTTCAGGGTATGCTGGTATATCGTAAATTGGCTTTTTTGGATATATTTCTGAACACTGCCCTCCAGGTTGTGGCAAGGCATCGATTAAATGGCATTTTAATTTTAATAATCCTGCCTCAAAAACTGTGAATAAGCCTGTGGGTCCTGCTCCAATTATAAGTATATCTGTTTGTATCATTTATTTAAAAAATTCTTTTTCTTTGTTTGTTTTAAATTGATAGTCAAGTATATAAAAAATATTATTCCAAATTTTATTAAATCAAAAGTGCATAACTATTGATTTTAAATTAAACTCAATTATTTTTGGTTAAACAAATAAGACTATAGCTTAGCACTGACTTAAAAAAAATTGCTTATAAGCTTTTAATGGCAATATATTTCAAAAAAAAAATAGTTTTTTGCTTGGCTGTGTAAACCACTTGTTAACAAGAAAATCCCTGCAATTATTAACTAAACTTGTTTTATTGCAGGGTTTATTCGCCTTATTTAAGTTTTAGTTCTAGTGGGTTTTGTGCTTAGCTATAAAATATATTACAGGTATTTTACAGTTTTAGGAACTCTTTTTTTGCGGATTTTTTATCTTTTGTAAATCCTAAAAATCAACTAGACTAAAGAAAGTGCTTTTTTAGTTGTAAAAACTGCTTAGGTTATATTTATTACCTCTTTAATTTCGGGAGCGTGCTTTTTAATAGTTGCCTCAACTCCGTTTTTTAAAGTCATTTGATTTACCGTACAGTCACTGCAAGAACCTTCTAATTGAACTTTTACTGTGTTGTTTTCAATAGATAGAAGCTTTATGTTTCCTCCATCGCTTATTAAAAACGGACGAATCTCCTCCAATGCTTTTTCTACATTACTTATGATTTCTGATGATGCCATAACAATCCCATTTTTAATCTTTCATTAATTAGAAAGTAACTCAAACTGGGTCATTTTGAGTTTTTTGTTAAACAATATTTGATCAAAGTTGGTTGTGCAAATTTATAGTTGTATTTTGATATTTACAGCTAATTGATATAAAAAAAATAATACTTAAAATCAATTAATTTAATAAGTTTTGCTTGTTTTTTTTAGCTACTACATAATAGCATTTTAAAATTTACAAAATGCTTAGTCAGTACTGCATCCGCTCATACTTGTAATTTTTACTATTTCAGTAGGCGGAAGGTTTGTATTTCTCTTTACCAATTGCGAAAGCATTTTCTTTGTTATATCGGTAAATACTTTTGCTAATGGGGTGTTGTTTTGTAGGGCTACTGGGCAACCTACATCGCTGGCCTCTCTAATGCTTTGCACTATTGGAATTTCTCCTAAAAAACTAGTATTTAAGCTATGGGCTAAATTTTTTGCTCCTTCTTGTCCAAAAATATAATATTTTTTGCTAGGATTTTCAGAAGGATTAAAATATGCCATATTTTCAATAATTCCTAAAACTGGCACATTAATATTTTGTTGATTAAACATAGCTACTCCTTTTTTTGCATCTGCTAGGGCTATGTTTTGTGGAGTGCTAACCACTACTGCTCCGTTAATTGGAATTGCTTGAACTATTGATAAATGTACGTCGCCAGTTCCAGGAGGCAGGTCGATTAATAAAAAATCTAAAGCTCCCCAAGCTGCGTCAAATATTAATTGGTTTAAGGCCTTTGAAGCCATTGGTCCTCTCCAAATTACTGCTTGTGAAGGCTTGGTAAAAAAGCCCAAGGATAGTAGCTTTACTCCATAATTTTCAACAGGTTTCATTTTAGAACGCCCTTTAATTTTAACAGCTAAGGGCTTCTCTTGTTCAACGTCAAACATAAGGGGTTGGGAAGGACCGTAAACATCAGCATCTAAAACTCCTACTTTAAAGCCCATTTTAGATAGTGATACTGCCATATTTGAGGTAATGGTTGATTTTCCTACTCCTCCTTTTCCTGAAGCAATTGCAACTATGTTTTTTATATTAGGGATCTCTTTAACTTTGATAGTATTTGTGTTTTGGTTAGTTGCCATCTCAACTTTGATGTTAATTTTAAGTTCAATTTTTTTGTTGAACTGCTCTTTAATAGTTTTTATTACTAGTGCTTCTAGCTTTTTCTTAGCTTGTAAAGAAGGGTTGTTAATAGTAAGGTCAATAATTACTTGGTGGCCAAAAATTACTATATTTTTTATATTATTATTTTCAGCTAAATTTTTTCCCATGCCGGGAGCTGTAATTGTTTCTAGCGCTTTGTATATGTCTTGTTTGTTAAAACTCATTATATTTTACTTGCTTTGCACCCTAATTTTACTTTTTGTTATGGCTTTTAGCTTGTTACAAATATAGGTTATAAGCTTTAATAATCAAAGTTTACAACTGTTATTAATTGCAATAAGTTTTTAGTGCACATGACTTATATGTTAATTTATATTTTTAGTAGTTTGATTAACAGATTGTAATATTTTAACAAAATAATTAAATCTTATGTTTTTATAAGAAAGTCTTAATAAATAGGCTGTTTACATTGTGTTTTTGGGCAGGTTTTTTGAGGGATTCCAAAAAATACTTTTAAAATTTTGAACTTGATTGTCTTTGATGGCTATGCCTTCATTTTCGAGTAATTCTTCCATTAAATTAGTTCCTTGAAAGTGTTGTTTTCCTGTTAGCATGCCATTTCTGTTTACCACTCTGTGTGCAGGTATTTTTTTGTTTTGTTTATTTGAGTTATTTAATGCCCAACCAACCATTCTTGCTGAACTTGCTATCCCTAGATATTTAGCAATAGCTCCATAGCTTGTAACTCTGCCATAAGGAATTAAACTTACTACTTTGTACACTTTATCAAAAAAATGAATTGACAATCTTAATTTTGTATTAAATTTTACTAATCAAATATCTAAATAGAACTTTTTAGCTTACAAAGCTACAGTTTTTTTGCGAAAAAAAATATTTTAGTTTTTAACTGAACTTTAGTAGATTCAATTAGTAAATGTAAGTTAAAATTTTAGTCTTTTTTGTTAAGTGCTTTTAATATTTTAGCTTAAACTTAATATAACTAATGGGCTTGCCCTGAGCTAAGTATATTTTTTCGTAAAAAGTTTGTGTGCTTCTAACCTCTTCGGGTGAATTATGGTCTTTGTAAACATTGTGGTTTGCATATAGTATTTGATGGTTCTCGCTATGTAATATGCCCAGAGTGTATCCGTGTACAAATTCACTATCGGTTTTTAAGTTAATAAGTCCTTTTTTTTGTAAAATACTGTGATATTTTTTTAGAAAATTACTATTTGTTAAACAGTGCTTTATTCTTTTGTATTTTATTTGAGGGTCGGGGAAAGTTATCCATATTTCATTTATTTCATTTTCTGCAAAAATTAGGTCGATCAATTCAATTTGAGTTCTTATAAAGGCAACGTTTTTTATATTTGCCTGTACGGCTGTTTTTGCACCTTTCCAAAAGCGCGCTCCTTTTATGTCGATTCCGATAAAATTTCTTTCAGGATTTTTTTTGGCTAAAGCAATGGTGTATTCGCCTTTGCCACAGCCTAACTCTAGTGTAATCGGATTTTTATTACCGAAATAAGCACTCCATTTTCCTTGGTATTTAAAGCCGTTAATTACTTCAATTCGAGTAGGCTGAATTACATTTTCAAAACTTTCATTGTCTTTAAAACGCTCTAGTTTGTTTTTACTTGCCAAAAAGCTGCGGTTGGGTTAAACAAAGTCTTCTGTGCCTTCTTTTTTAAATTGAACAGATTCTTTTATCCAATAAGTTAGAAGTAAAACAAGAATAATTAAGAAAACCCAATTTAAGGCATTTGATGTCCACCAACCTGAGTCAGCTTTTGCTAATTTTAGACGTATCCACTCAAATGGAATGAATAGCAATTCAAAAAAATCTCCAATAAGTCTAAAAATATTCAATCTTAACATAACTTGTTTATCTTTACCTTTGCAAAAGTATAAAAAGGATTAATGTTAGCCAATTTTTTCGGTAAATCTACGCCAGCGAACTTTATAGTGCTGTTTTTACTTTATTTGTGCTATTTTACAATAGCCTTGTTTTATAGAGGCTTATCTGTTTTATCAGCTACAAAAGAACTCTTTTTGTTTTTAATAATTTTTTCAATTTACAATTTTATTATCTTAAAAAATAAATTGACTTTAAACAACAGCTATGCCTTTTTGTTTTTTGTTGTTTTATTGGGGGTTTTTATCAATAGTGTTTTAATTGATAATTTATTTTATGCTAATTTAACTTTGCTCTTATTTTTTAGAAAAGTATACAGCTTACAGTTTAGCAGAAACCTTACTCAAAAGCTGTTTAATTCAGGGCTTTGGTTGGGGCTTAGTTTTATTATTGAACCGCTAACAGTTTTTTTTGTTTTTGTCTTATATGTTTCAATTTATCAACATATGCGCTTAAATTATCAAACTCTGCTAACCCCAGTTTTGGGATTTTTTACACCTAATTTTTTGTATTTTACCTACTGCTTTTGGTATGATTTAGATTTTGGTTTTTTGAACAGTTTTCTGCGCATAACTGAATTTAACTTTGAGTTGTATCAAAGTTCTAATTATTTGTTGAGCATAGCGTTTATAGGCTTTTTTACCTTTCTTTTTGTATTGATAAAATCGATTAAAACCTTTGCCATTATCAATCTTTTTAGAAAAAAATGGATAGTTGTGTTATCGCATTTCTCTTTCTCAATAATTGTATTTCTATTAATTCCTGAAAAATCTGAGAACGAATTTTTGTTTTTAATTTTTCCTATTTCTGTTATCTTGGCAAATGGTATAGAGCTATTTCAAAAAAAATGGTATGCAGATGTTTTTATTTTGTTTTTTGTAGTTGTGTCTATACTCAATATTTTTTTTAACCAGTTTATATTTTAGTGCCAAAAGCTAGGTCTCCAGCATCGCCTAAACCTGGAACTATAAAACCTTTGCTGTTGAGTTGCTTATCAATGGCAGCTACCCAAAGCTCAGAGCTTAAAGGGAATTGTTGTTTTGCATAAGCTATGCCCATCTCTGAACCAATTACTGAAACAATATGTATTTTTTTTGGAGTTCCGTACCTTTTTACTCCTTTGTAAACCGCTACTAATGATTTTCCGCTTGCTAACATAGGGTCAATTAACAGCAGTGTTTTATTTTCAATTGATGGCGAGGCAAAATATTCAACCTTAATTTTAAAATCTTCACTTTTGCTTGAGTGATGACGATAGGCAGAGATAAATGCGTTTTCAGCAGTGTCAAAATAATTCAGCAAACCGTTGTGCAAGGGCAACCCCGCGCGTAAAATTGAACATAAAACTAAATTTTGTTCAGGTATTTCTACAACTACTTGTCCTAAAGGAGTTTGAATAGTTTTTTTGTGATAGTGCAAGCTTTTGCTCAACTCATAGCCTAGTATTTCTCCAATTCTTTCTATATTTCTTCTAAAGCGCAGGGAGTCTTTTTGTATGTTAATATCTCTTATTTGTGCTATAAAATTATTTAATATTGAATTTTTTTGAGATAAATGGTGTACTGTCATTTGCTTGATTTTACAAAGAGTTTTAACTAAATTTGCTTGTGTTTTATTTTTGTTTAAAGTGAAATATTGTCAGAGTAAAAATGAGGTTTAAACCCTTATTTATTAGTTTTTTTTGACAAAACTACAATGCTTTTTTAATTTAATATTTTTAGGTTTAGACCTTAAATTTAGCTTTGAATAACATTTTGTTTGGATTTTTGGGCTTACAAATTAATTTTCTTATATCCATGAGGAATAGAAAAAAATATTTTTAGTTTAGTATTAAATTTAATTGAACGAACTCTAATGATTGCTTTAGTGTTTTCAGAATTTTTTTTTGTCAGCAGTATGTTTATTTTAGCAGGAAAATTTTCTGTATAATGTGGATAAGAAAAATCTAAACTCTCATTGCTATTGGTATTTACTACGATTTGTCGGTCTAGTTTGTAATGGTTTGGGTTTATGTAAAAAAATACATTAAACATGTCGTTCTGTTTTTTTGGGGTTAGCAGATAGGTATTTTTTTCAATCTTAATACTCTGACGCTCTGATTCTAAATCGGTAATGGCCTGACCTAAAAAAAGGTTTTGTAATTGCTTAAAGCTAATATCTGCACCTAGTACTTTTTTTAATTCTGACAAATTCCCTTCAAAAAAATCATTGTATATAGGCGAATAATAGCTTAATTTATCGGGAGTAATTTTAATTTTAAACAAGGTTATAAACTTTGTTCCTTCAATCCAAATTACCTCATCTTTTTTAATTTTTATGCGGGCATTGAACTCTAAACTGTTTTTGCTATCTTTATAGTTAATTCTCAATTTGGCATCAACAGTTTTTTTGTCAAAGTTTTTGTTTGTGTGCTGTTTTATAACTTTTGATGCTAAACGTTTTCTTATCAATGGGTAGCTTGTTGCAGTTTTTTTAGTTTTACAAGCTGTAAGAGCAAGGGTAAATACAGCAATAAGCACAAGTGGGTATTTCATAATAGTAATTTAATTTTAAAAAAATATTTATTTAGTTATTTAATTGCTAATATAATTGATAAATAAGACAGTTTCTCGGTGTTTGTAAAACAATTTTGAAAATAGAACAACGATATGCTTTTGAATTTTTGGTTTAAAATTTTAAGGTTTAAAGCCTCTAATTTATTCAATTTATTAATAGTTAAAAATATGATTAGGTCGATAAAAATACAATAATCAGCAATATTTTTGAAAGTATAAGGTTTACAACATTTTAATTTTATTTTTGTTGATAAAAACTACTTTTGAGCTTAATTTTCTTTAATTAATACTTTAGAGTTAGAGGTTTACTTTTTTATTTTTTTTTGATATTTATTGACATTTTTAAAATCTTTTAAGCCTTTATAACTAACAATAAACTGTTTGTAAAAGTTTGTTTCCATATTTGGATTGTCTACAATAAAATCTATACCGTTTTGCAGGCTTGTAAGGGCTTTTTTATAATTTCTACTTCGATTGTAGGCTTTGGCATTCATCAAATAAACAAGGGGTTGTGCTGGAAATAGATCAAGACCTTGTTTGCTGTATTTTAATAGTTTTTCATCTAAACCAGCATCGAGTTTTACAAGTAATTTTGCTAGTGTGTTATAAGATTTTGTTTTTTTAAACTCAGTTTCAAGACTTGTATCTGTTTTGTTTTTTGCTTTAATTTTATTTGTTTTTTTTGAGTTCTTTTTTTTGTTTAACCTGTTTTTTAACTGTCTAAATTTTGGAGTTAATAGTTTTGATGATTTTAATTGGTTTAACACAATATTTGCTGAATCAATATAATTGCTATGCAGATAAAGACTTACTAGATTGTGTTTTTTTTCTGGATATTTTTGAATAATTTTTTTTTGCACTTCTATGGCCTTATTAAAGGCCTTGTAGCTTTTATAAACTAAAACAAGGTGTTCTGCTATCCAAATATTGTTGGGCATTAAATCCAAGGCTTGTTCGGCGTATATTGCCGCTTCAATAAATCTATTAATTTTAAAATAGTTTTTTGATAGTTCAAAAAGCACAGCTATATTGTTTGGGTAAATATTATTGCACTGCTCAAGATTTTCAATTGCCTGTCGGTATTTCATAGTTGCCTTGTAGGTAATGGCTTTAAAAAAAGCTTCCTGAAATTTAATGTTTTTTTGATTATCAATATTTGTAGGTGTATAAATGCTGTCTTGAGAAAAGATAGTATTTAGAAGTAAAAGCCAAGTAAATAAGCTAATTATTAATCTTTTTGTTTTGTTTTTTTTTGATATTTTTTGAGTTTTGTTATATGAGTCCACCTGTGCTTATTGCTGTATTAAGTTTTATAAATAGTATATGTTTGTTTATGGTTTTAGCTCTAAAATATTTATAAAAGCTAGCTAAATATTTTGATATGAGTTTTGTTTGAATAAAATTGTAAACATATAAATAGTTCTGCAATATACTACTAAATTAGGTTTTTATAAAAAAAGTTATAAGCCTTTTGGGATGGCATCTATTAAGGCTTTGGTGTATTTTGATTTTGGTGAATAATAAATATTATCTGCCTCTGCTATTTCTTCTATTTTTCCTTGTTTCATTACTAAAATTCGGTCGGACATATGTTTAACCACTGCTAGGTCGTGCGAGATAAAGATATACGTAAAATTAAATTCTGTTTTTAAGCTGTTTAGCAAGTTAAGTACTTGTGCTTGTACTGAAACATCTAAGGCAGAAACAGATTCGTCACAAATAATTAGTTTGGGTTGCATTACTATGGCCCGAGCAATTCCAATTCGCTGACGCTGACCGCCTGAAAATTCATTAGGATAGCGGTAAAAATGTTCAGTTTTTAATCCCACCTTTACAAGTAGCTTTAGCACGTATTGCTTTCGTTGTTGTTTTGAAGATAGTATTTTGTGAACTGTCATAGGTTCAACAAGGGCTTTGCCAATAGGGATTTTAGGGTTTAATGAAGAAAAGGGGTCTTGAAAAATTATTTGCATTTCTCTTCTTAGCTTTTTTAGTTTACCTCTCGAAATGTTACTGATATTTATACCCTTGTAAAATATTTGCCCAGCAGTAGCTTTTTCAAGTTGTAAAACAGTTTTTCCCAAGGTTGTTTTTCCGCAACCACTTTCACCTACCAAGCCGAGGGTTTCTGATTCATATACTTCGAAATTAATTTGTTTTAGGGCGGTGATCTTATAAGGTTTTGCAAGCCAAGATGCCTTGCGATTAAATTCTTTGTTTAGGTCAATAATTTTTAATATTGGAGGGTTTTTGTACAGTTTTTTATGCCTTTTTTTTCTCTCCAACTCAGTAACTAGATTACAGTTTGGCGTTTTGGCTATAAAATCAGAAATGCTAGGCAGTTTTTTAAGGCGCTTGTTTAAGGTAGGCTTTGCGCTAATTAGGGCTTTTGTATAGTTTTCTTTGGGATGCAGAAAAATTTTCTTTGAACTGCCCTTTTCAACTATGCTCCCTTTGTGTATAATAACTATATTATCAGCAATTTCAGATACGAGGTTTAGGTCGTGAGAAATAAAAATTACGCTCATTTGCTGCTCCTTTTGAAGTTGTTTTAAAAGTTGAATAATTTTCTTTTGAACTCTTACATCTAAAGCAGTGGTAGGCTCATCGGCAATTAAAAGGGTTGGTTTACAGGCAATTGCCATAGATATTACTATGCGTTGTTTTTGCCCTCCACTAATTTGATGAGGGTAGCAGCGGTATATTAGCTCAGGTTCTGCAAGTTTTACTTTTTTAAATAAATTAAGTACCTCTTGCTTTATTTTGTTAGCTTTTAATTTGCTGTGTTGCATTAAAACTTCGGCAACTTGGTATCCACAAGTTAAGCTAGGGTTTAACGAACTCATCGGCTCTTGAAAAATCATAGCAATTTCTTTTCCTCTGAGTTTTAAAATATTTTTATCACTGCAGTTTAACAGAGCTTTTTTTTGAAAGATAATTTCTCCTGAAACCTTTGCATTTTTACTTAACAACTGCATAATGGCTAATGAACATACAGATTTACCACTGCCGCTTTCTCCTACTAAACCTAAAACCTCGTTTTTACCCACTGAGAAGCTAATGTTTTTTAAAACAGGAACTTGGTCAGAAAAAGCAATACTTAAATTTTTAATTTCTAGCACAATTGTTATTTTAATAAAAACAAATCTTAAACACCATAAAAAATTTGGTAATAAAGCAAATATATATAGTATTTTGGTTTATCGATTATCTTATTCTTAGTGTTTAAAATACATAAGCACTAAGATGAGTTTTTTTGAATTTTATTTTTAAGGTAACCCAATACTGACTGTTGGCTTGTGCTGTAAAATTAATTAGATCGACCAAGTAGCATAGTTTTTACAGTAAAGCATTGTTTAACAGCTTACTGCATTAGGCACCAGACAGGTGTAGTTTCCTTTGTTTCTGATAACATCTCTAACTATTGATGAAGATATATAACTTTTACCCGATGAGGTAAGCAAGAAAACAGTTTCTATTTCCGATAGTTTGCGGTTAGTGTGAGCAATAGCCTTTTCAAATTCAAAGTCGGCAGGGTTGCGAAGTCCTCTTAAAATAAATTTAGCTCCTTGTTGCTTGCAAAAGCTTACTGTAAGTCCGCTATAACTAAGCACTTTTATTTTAGCTTCTTCCTTAAAGGTTTGTTTGATAAATTTTTTGCGTTTTTGCAGAGAAAACATATATTTTTTTGTAGCATTTTCACCAATGGCAATAATAAGTTCATCGAACAGAGTTAATCCGCGTTCAATAATATCAACATGCCCTAAGGTTATCGGATCAAAAGATCCAGGAAATACAGCCTTATTCATTATTTAATATATTTTTAAAAATTAGTTAAGTTTCTAATAAATAATTTATTAGTGTTTATGCTATTCAACAATAAGCAATTTAATTAGCCTTGTTTTATTTTTGCGCTTCTCTAAATTGTACTCCTAACTCTGAAGCAATTGAGGCTCTATAGTAATTTTGCTAAGCATATAATACTTGTTCAACTGCATTGTTTAGCAATTCGCCAAGGCTAATGCCAAACTCTTTTGCTTGTTTAGGTAAAATACTGGCTTGAGCAAGTCCGGGAACGGTATTTACTTCTAACAGATGAGGAATATCGTTTACTAAAATATACTCTGAGCGAGAAAAACCTTTTAGCTTTAAAACCTCGTAAACTTTTTTGGCAACCCTGTAAGTATTTTGCCTTTGACTTTCGGTTAAACGCGCAGGAGTTATCTCTTCTGACTGACCTGAATATTTAGCATCATAGTCAAAAAAGTCATTGTTAGATACAATTTCGGTTATAGGCAAAACAACTGTTTTGCCCTTGTATTTAATAACTCCCACTGATACCTCAGTGCCTTTCAAATAACTTTCTATCAATACTTCCGAGTCTTCATTAAAAGCTTTATCTAAAGCAATACTAAATTCTTTATCCTTATATACCTTTGTTATGCCAAAGCTAGAGCCCGAATTGTTGGGTTTTACAAAACAAGGAAGTCCTAGTTTATCAATTATTGCTTTAGTTGAAAATGCATCCCCTTTGTTGAGATAAACCGATTTAGCTGTGGCAATACCATACTGCCTTAATACGCTCAAGGTATCTCTTTTGTTAAAAGTCAATGCCATTTGATAAAATGGAGCAGAGTTGTGTTTTAAGTTTAGCAAGTCAAAATAAGCAAGTAATTTGCCGTTCTCGCCAGGGTTGCCGTGAATTGCATTAAAAACACAATCGAATATAATTTTTTTATTCCCTTTGGTAAAAGAAAAATCGTTTTTATCAATCTTAAACTCTTTGTTATCGACAAGGGCAAACCATTTATCGGGTAAAATGTGCACCTTATAAACACAGTATTTTTCTCTGTTTAAATGCTTGCAAACTATTTCGCCACTTTGTAGGGATATGTTTGCTTCTGAAGAGTAACCTCCCATAACAACGGCTATGTTTTTTTTCATTGTACTTATTCTTGATTTTATCTTACTTGATTTTATGTTAAGCAAAATGTAATTTACTAGAATGTCATTAATGATGTATAATAAATTTTGTATCTAGTACAAAGCAAGCGTCAAACTTTAGTTTAAAACTTAAAACATTAAAATTATGACTTAATTAACTTGCCGCACAGTAACTTTGTTGGGGTTTTAGGTTTCTAAAAATACAAATTATATATTATTACAATAAAAGTATTGTATTGTTGTTAAATTATTTTAAATTAAACGGTTATAAAATTTAGATAAATTGTTAATCACAACTACAGCAATAAAAAATTCTCATTCTTTTTTGTTTATAGGTCGTTTGCCTACAAACTTAGTGAAAAACTTGCACTAACAATTAGATATAGGTTAAATACTAATGGAAAAATTATAATATTTTTACAGTAAATTTGCCTGCAACTTACAAAAATAACTATGGCTGATATATTAAAACAGATAAAGGCTTTGTTTAATCGAGGACTGTTAGCCTTTATAAGGAGTAAAGCTTTTTTAAAACAACTTATTATAGCTGTGCTGGTTTTTTTTTTACTAGTGCTTTTTTTAAAGTGGTGGTTAGGAATTATTACTAATCACGGACAAAAAATACAAGTACCCGATTTAAATAAGTTATCGCTTGAGATAGTAGAGAAAAAACTAAACGAACTAAATTTAGCCTTTGTGGTTATTGACAGTGGAAGTTATAATCCACAATATCCAAAAAAATCAGTGATTGAGCAAAATCCTGAGGCAGGAAACTTTGTAAAAGAAAACAGAAAAATATACCTAACTCTAAATCCCTCAAAATACAGGGATGTGGGAATACCCAATTTAAATGGGCGTACTAGAAGGCAGGCAACCACTCATTTAGAATCTATCGGGTTTAAAGTTGGCAAAGAAGTTACTTGGGTAAATGATATAGGCAAAGATGTTGTAAGAGGGCTTATATATCAAGGAAATAAAATTTATCCAGGAGCTAAAATTCCAAAACAATCAACACTTAATTTAATATTGGGAAACGGAAATCAAACAGGGGAGTACAATAAATAGCGCTTATGCAAGATGACAATACCAGTTTTGAAGAAGATAATTTATATGAGCACTACAGGTTTGTTGCCTCAGAGGGTCAGTTACCCTTGCGAGTTGATAAGTATTTAATGAATTTTATTGAAAACGCAACTAGAAATAAAATACAACAGGCAGCTAAAGCAGGGAACATACTGGTAAACGAAATTGCTGTAAAGCCCAATTACAAGGTAAAGGCTAAAGATGTAATAAGAGTAGTACTAAGCTATCCGCCTTATGAAAATATGTTGGTTGCTGAGAACATTCCGTTAAATATTATCTATGAAGACAAACAACTTATAGTGTTGAATAAACCGGCAGGTATGGTAGTGCATCCTGGTCATGGGAATTACTCTGGAACCTTGGTTAACGCGTTGATTTATCATTTTAAAAATTTACCAAAAAACAATGATCAACGCCCTGGTTTAATCCATCGAATTGATAAAGATACGGGTGGTTTATTGGTAGTCGCTAAAACTGACTATGCGATGGCACACTTGTCAAAACAGTTTTTCGACAAAACTACTGACCGATTGTATTATGCCTTAGTATGGGGCAATGTAGAGCAAGATCAAGGTATAATTAAAGGACATATAGGCAGAAGTTTAAAAGATCGCATGCAAATGGAAGTGTTTCCCGACGGCAATTGCGGAAAGCCTGCAATAACTCACTTTAAAGTTATTGAAAGATTTAGCTATGTAACCCTAGTGCAATGTAAATTAGAAACGGGCAGAACGCATCAAATTAGAGTTCATTTTAAATATCTAGGACATACCTTGTTTAACGACCAGCGTTATGGAGGCGATAAAATACTAAAAGGAACCACCTTTGCAAAGTACAAACAATTTGTTGATAACTGCTTTAAGGTATTGCCAAGGCAAGCACTACACGCCAAAACACTTGGGTTTATTCATCCAACAAAAGGAAATCGCTTGTATTTTGAAGCCGAAATTCCTGAGGATTTAAAAAGCTGTTTAGAAAAATGGAGGCGCTATTCAAAAAATGTAAATAGTATTTTTTAGCAACTGTTAAATTACAGTTAGCAAGTTGTGTTGGTTTTAACTTTTTTAAATAGAAGCCCTGCTCCGAACTAAACTCATAATACGATCAAACTGCTCGTTTAATCCCATATTTGAATTGTCAATTGCAATAGCATCTTTAGTTTTTACCAAGGGAGAGTCCTCTCGGGTTGAGTCCAAATTATCTCTTTGTTCAATATTGTGCAAAACCTCATCGTAACTTACTTTAGCACCTCTGCATAACAACTCCTTATAACGCCTTTTTGCTCTTTTGTCGGCAGTTGCAGTCATAAATAGCTTTAACTCCGCTTCAGGAAAAACAACCGAACCAATATCTCTTCCGTCCATTACCAAACCTTTGTCAATTCCCATTTCTTGTTGTTCTTTTACTAATTTCTTTCTAACTTCTGAAACTGCCGAAATTCTACTTACTAGTTTAGAAACTTTTAAGTCTCTAATTTCTTTTTCAACATTTTTTTCGTTTAAATAAATTTCGGCAAAATCTAAAGTCTCATTAAAATTAAAAGCAAGCGATATGTTTTGTAAGTCTTTTATTAAGTGCTCTTTATCAAAGTATTTTTCAGTTATGAATTTGTGTTGCATGGCGTAAAAGGTAACCGCTCTGTACATAGCTCCAGAATCGATATATATATAGGCTAATTCTTTAGCTAAACGTTTGGCTATAGTGCTTTTACCAGTTGATGACAAACCATCTATGGCTATAATAATTTTTTTTGTCATATACTATAAAAATATACATTGTAAATATGCGTTTGTATAATAAGAGCAGTTAGTATTTTTTAATTGGTTTTTTGCTCAGGCAAATTTACAGGCTAAAGGTACTAATATTTAATGTAAAATCAATAGGTGCAAACTTTCTGTGCTATTGCTTGTTAGGTATATGTAGCATTTGGTTTAGGAGTTAGTTTTTTGATTTTATAATTAAAAACAGCACGATATTAATAGTTAATCACTAATTGTTAAAACAAAGATATTGATTATAAAATTACACAAATTTAAATACAATAAAGCATGTATTAAACATGTAAAGTTGTTGATAGTATGTTTGCTTATTAGTAACCTGAGTTTAGTTTCGCAGGAGCTTCAAAAACCAAAACTCAAGGAAGCTAGTTCGGTATGCAGTAATAGCGCGAGAAGAGATTTTCAAATTGTTTTTCGCTATACCTTATTTCCATTTAACAACGACAATGTTTTTTATGTTGAATTATCTGATGAAAACGGCAATTTTTCCAATTTTAGTCAAGTAGCTACAGTTTTTAACAGAAATGCTGAGGTTAATTTAGATATAGAAGCCTCTTTTCAAGTACCTGAAGGAACTTTTGGCACAGGATATAAAATTAGGATAAGAGCTAGTTCGCCTGCTGTGATAGGTCCTGAGTCTGATGCTTTTGAGGCCTATGATATGGTAGATGACGGCAACTTAGTACTAAACAATTTTAACAATGTGTTTATTTGTGGCGATAAAAATACTGCCGAACTAAAATTAAATATTACTAGCAGTGGAAACTTTGAGTGGTTTAAAAACAATCAACCCTTTACAAGCACCACCGAACCTAGGTTAATTGTATCCGAACCGGGTTTGTACGAAGCTAGAATTAACTACGGAAGTTGTGGCTTTGTGCGTTCAACCCTATCTAATGTTTATGTAATAGATAATGTTAGTGCTCAAATAGAAGGAGCAAGTGAGATAGAAATTTGTTCAGAAGAAAGCCATACTTTTCAAGCAGTGGAAAACAATTCTGAATATATCTATAGTTGGTACAAAGATGGTGAGCTACTTACTTCTTCTAGCTCTTCAAGTTATACCACGCCAAATTCGGGACAGTTTGGAGTCTATTTTTTAGAAATTTCAGCAGGTGAGTGTGTTGTAAAATCTCAACAAATAGTTTTAAAACAAAAAGCTAACGCAAGTTTTGTTATCAACAAAAATTTTGACGAAAAGGTCATAATTCTTCCCAATGAACAAAAGATATTACAAATAACGGTCGAACCCGTATTAGCCAATGTAGCAATTCAGTGGTTTAGGGATAATTTACCTATAACCGCTAATTCAACCAACGATATTATAGTGAGCCAAGCTGGTAGTTACTTTGCTAGAGTTGTAGAGGTAGGAGGCATTTGCAACTTCACGCAAGATTCAGAACCTTTTGAGTTGGTTGCGTTAGATAATTTCGCTACAACCATTAGCCCTTCCTCTAACTATGCAACCTGTAAAAGCGAGAGCACCCAATTGCAAACAGTAGAACTACACGCTGTAGGCACAGATGGAGAATTGTACGAATTGACAGACGATCAAGTAGATACTTATTTAAATTTTAGCTGGCTTAAAGATGAAGTTCAAGTACCCGATGCCTTAACTCAAGAGTTTGCCCTATCTTCTTATTTAAGCAATGGCATGTATGCATTAGCAGTGCAGTCAGGTGCTGTAACAAGTACTTCAAATACATTAGACATAAAGCTAAGCATTATAAGCCCAAGTATTTTATCCTCGTCAAACTCAAATTCACTGTGCCCAGAAACAGGTATAAGATACACAGTATCCGAAATAACTCCTGGTTTTAGCTATGTATGGTTTAAAGACGATGAGGCTTTAGAGGTTTTAGATCCTCAAATTTTAGAGGTTTTTGAAATTGGCGAATACAAATTGCAAATTTCAGGTTTTGGCTGTTTGATAGAATTGGAACCTATTGAGGTAATTCCTTTTGACGAATCGGCATTAGTTTTAAGTCCATCAGAAAAAGTTGTGCTACAGCAAGGAGAGCCAACCATTATAGAGGCAAGTGGAGCAGCATCTTATAAGTGGTACAACGATGCCACGGGCAACCTGCTATCAACAAGTGAAACACTTAAAGTTAGCAAAACAGGGTTTTACACTCTAGTGGCAAGAGTTGATAGCTGCGAGCTAAGTAAAACTATAGAGGTAGTAGAGCAAGACGATAAAATTATAGTGCCCAATATTGTTTCACCCAAAACACTTGACGGCATAAATGATACTTGGCAAATTTCAAACAGATATGCCTTTCAACCTTTGGTTACAGTATTTATATATAACTCTGACGGTATAGAAGTTTTTTCAACTAAAGAATATAAAAACGATTGGCCCACTCAAGATTTGGGAAATCAAAGAGTTTTTTACTACAAAATTATCAAAGACGATAGGTTAGTAAAAGCTGGAAGCATTTCTGTTTTAGATTGAGATTATTATGACGAAGAAAAGAATCATTTATATGGCAATTTTGTTAAATAGTTGCGTATTTGCTCAGGTATTTAACAATGCCGAGGTGTATAACAGTTTTACTTCGAGAAATTTTATGAAGTTTAATCGCTTTTTATCGGTACCTACTTTTTCGGCTTTAAGAGAAAGCAAAGTTTCAATAAGTGCTATTGTGCGAAATAGCTTTGTTGAATTTGAAGATTCGCCTAGGTTATATCTACTGAGTTATTCGGGCAAAATGCGCGAAAATGTAGGAGCAGGTTTGGCTGTTTATCAACAAGAAGTTGGTGTATTTAAAGATTTTGGAGCACTTGCCAATTATGCACACAGCATTCAATTAAGCGAAAGTTTTAATCTCACATTTGGGTTTAATTTTTTATACAGCCGAAGAAGTGCCAATGGCTTAAAAGTAAACACTCAAGTACCCGATCCTGCTGTCAGCAATTTTCAAGACATACCCGTAGTAAATTTTCAGCCAGCCATTACCTTGTCATTTCAAAATTTCGATATAGGGATTTTTGCTGAAAATCTATTAGACTTCAATTTAAAAGAAAACAACTTGGCAACCTCATTTTCAGAAAAAATATTTTCTGGTCATCTTATGTATTACTACGAGTTTATTTATGCCGAAGGTATTTTTGAGCAAACCAGCCTAAGAGCTTTGGCATTAGCTCGTAAAACAAAAAATGACAATTCTGTATCAAGCGGTGGATTTAGTTATGGAGCAAACGCAATTGTCGATTTGCCCAAAGCAGGATGGTTAAAAGTAGGTTATGATAAGCAGTACGGCATATCGGCAGGTGCAGGAGTTAATCTATCCGACAGGCTATCCATAGGATTTTCATACGAAAAAGGGCAATTTGCTGCAACCAACGAAGTGGGGTTAATTTATAATTTTCAACAAAGAAGCTATTCTAGAAGAGTTTCAGCCCGACGTTCAAGCAGTTCAGGGTATCCTCAGTCTAAGCCTAAACAAAATTACAAAAACAAGGAACTCAACAGTTTGTCGAATGAGATTAAAAAAGCCTACGATTCTATTAATAAACTAAATAAAAAAGCAGATGAAATTTTGCGAATTCTTAAAAATCAACCTCCCAAAGCACCACAAATTAAGGGGGAAAATTTAAACAAAACACCAATTGAAGAAAAAGACACCTCGCTTAGAAGGAGAAATAATGCCCCGTGGAGACAAAGAGATATTACTATATCAGGCGGAGGAGGAACTATGTATTATGTAGCTGCAAATCAATTTAAAATAAAAGAAAATGCCGATGCATATATTCAAGAGAAGAAATGGAAGTTTGACAAAGAAGGAATTGAAGCAAAATATGTTTTTGATCCTTTAACCGAGCACTACTATGTTTATTTTGGCAGGTTTGCCAAAAAGGAGGATGCTGATAGAATGACTGAAGAATTTAAAGATAAAAAGCTCTTTGAGGGAGATGGCAACAATCCAATTTTACTATCTGACAAAAAAACTTATAAAGAAGCTGTTTTTGTAGTTAAGATAAGTTTAGGCGGTAGCGGCGAAACCTATCAAAAGCCTAAATCACAGCCTCCTGCTCGCGTATTTGCCTTAAAAAAAACAGATAATTTACAGGAGGGTTATTATATAGTAGTTAATGTTTTTTCTCAAAAAGCTTATGCAGATAGGTTTTTAGACGAATTGAGAAACGACGCTATTAATGCAGATTATTTTATAAACCCTACAACAGGATACAGACATGTATACATATATAAAACAAATGACAGAAGTGAGGCTATTCGATTGTATGAAAACAATTTAAATGGTTCATATTACGATCGAAAAACAATTGTAAATATTAAATAACAAATTAAAAAAGTGCCTGCTAATAAAATTTGTGTGCTTGTCGTAAAAACCCGAGTGATAAACAAATCATAAATACAGCAGAATTATTAATTGCGAGTTCCATGTAACCGAAATATAAAAACAAAACACATGAAACGACTTATATTATCCTTTACACTAATCCTATGCAGTTTTTTGTTGTTTGCACAAGAACCTGTAGTTTCCGAGAGCCTTAGACCATCAGTGCGACGCGGAGGAGATGTTCCTTTTAGCAATCGCTACAACGGTACTTTTAGAGGAAGCATGACCTTTATTGCCAATAATATTTTAAGCGAACCACCCACTTATGAGCCATATAACGGATCAGGGTTTAACCATAATATTAACTTAAGCTATATAGATATAGATGGGGATCCGTCTACTTTCTCCTCATCTAGAGCTACTTTGTATTTACCCACCTGCTCTAAGGTAGTATTTGCGGGGCTGTACTGGGCAGGTATTTATCCGTATGATAAATGGAGCGATGAAAAATATGGTGTAAATACTAGAGATGATAATTTTAATGAAATTAAATTTAAGCTTCCTGGCGGAAATTATATCGACTTAGTTGCAGATAAAACTGATTTGACAAAGCGAGAATTGATTTACGACAATGGAGATAAGACTGAAATGCCTTATGTATGCTTTAAGGACGTAACTAACTTGGTTGCCAGCTTAAACAATCCTAGCGGAGATTATTATGCTGCGAATATAAAAGCTACCTTAGGAAAAGATCAGGTAGGTTCTAGATTGGGTTCATCAGCAGGCTGGTCTTTGGTTATTGCTTACGAAAATGAAAGTGAGTCGAGTAAAAAAATCTATGTTTTTGACGGATTTTCAACAATAAGAAAATTAGATGGATCAAGAGTTGATGTAAATATTTCTGGTTTTCAAACCGTTCCAACAGGTCCAGTGCGGACAACCCTTTTGGTTGGTGCATTGGAAGGTGATAAATCTATTGATGGAGACGATTTTCAAATTAGGAAACACAACACTTCTAAATTTTTTAAAATATCTACTGGTTACGGAAATCCTTTTAAAAATTTCTTTAACAGTACTGTAACAAGAAATGATTGGAATGAAACCAATAGATATCCTGCTAGCCCAAATACTTTGGGCTTTGATGCCGATATATTTGCTTTAAACAATAACGGCAATATAGTATTAAACAACAACCAAACTAATACTACTTTGCGCTTTACCACAAATGGAGATTCTTATTACCCCTTTTTACTAGGTATGGCTGTAGAAATAATTGAACCTAAGGTTCAGCTAATTAAAACTATAGACACTGGAGTTATTGGCACTAGTCCACCAGAATATGTTCCGCTTGGTTCAGAACTGTGGTATAATATAAGTTTTCAAAATGTTGGTACAGATAACGCTAAAGATACGCAGATAGTAGATTTTTTGCCAAAAAATGTTGATTTAGCCGAATTAAGTTTAGAACTCCCAAGCGGAATTACCTCATCTGACTATATTTATTATCCTCCCTCAGTCTCAAATGAATTTAGAGGTGTATTGGTTATTAATGTACCCGATGATATGGTAAAAGAAGGCGGGAAAAAACACAATATTCGCTTTAGGGTTAAGGTAGCTGCAAGTTGTAACGATTTAAGAGATGTATGTTCTAATATAATAGTAAATCAAGCATTTGCTAATTACAGTAGCGATTTGGGAGGAACGCCTAGAGTTGAAAACGATCCAAGCGTTGCAGGTTTAGATGCTTGTAATTTTGGGATAGAAGGAGCTTCAAATTTTTTAGCCGATACTCGAGGCTGCACCTATGAAAGAGATGAGATTTTATGCGGTACTTCAATTACTCTAACAGCAGGAAGTGGTTTTTCATACTATGAGTGGAGAAAGGAGCCAAGTCAAACTGTAATAGGAACAGAATCTAGCCTAGTAGTTTCTGAATTAGGAACCTATACAGTTAGCAAGGTTACAAATTGGGGATGCATCAATACTACCGAAACCATAACGGTAAAGCCCTACAACAATGAGCCTAATCCTTTAATTCCTTTTGTAGATAAAATGGAAACATGCTCAAATGATGGATCTGATTTGGCTGAAATATACCTATGCGGCAATAGTAGTTCAAGAGTTGTAAACTTGCCTTTAGTTCAGAAACTGGAACCACAGTAAGTTGGGAGAAGCTCAATGAGAATTCGTGTCCAGATGAGGAAACGGCTGATTGTGCTAATCAAAACACAGCTTGTACTTGGAATAATATAGGAACTGGTTTTAAGCAAACTATATCAGAGGCAGGAGAATATCGCTTAGAAGTTTTGTACGATGGCAAATGTCCTAAAACTTATTATTTCAATGTTTTAAAGTCGTCTTTAAGTCCTGAAATTGTCAAACAAGATATAATATGTGGTAAAGATGGAAAAATTAACGTTCATGGAGTACCTGACGGATATCATTACAGTCTTAGCGGACCCGAGGGCTACTTTGTTGACTTTCAATATTCAAATATTTTCACTGTAACTAACCCAGGAGACTACAATTTGAAGATTCGCAAAGCTGATACAAATGCAGCCACTTGTACATATAATTTTGATCCCATAAACATTCAAAGCCGACAAATAGATTTTGATATTATACCTAGTCCTATTTTATGTTCAGGAGATAAAGGAAAATTAAGAGTACAGGTAAATAATGTGCCAGGGCAATTTAAATACACTCTGTATCGGGAAGGAACTGTAATAGCCACTGAAGGACCTACCAATAGTAACGATCACACTTTTGACAAGCTAAATCAAGGAAACTACAAAGTTAAGGTAACTACTCAAGAGTGTTCTTTAGAAAAAGAAGCTATTATCACTAAGGTTGAAAATTTAAGTGTAACAGCAGTAGCCACTAAGAATGTAAGTTGCACAGACGGGTCTTCTGATGGAATTATCACATTGAGTGCCCAAGGTGGAACTATAGGAAATGGTTTGTATTACAATTTTGCAGTTTGGTCTAAAGACGGGAACGAGTTGTATGACTCAGTTTCTGAAATTCCAGCAGAAGCCTTTTTTATTGAAGATAGCTATGCAGTGCCCAAGGGAAGTGAAGGGGCTTATATATTTGTGGTTATTGACAGCAATAATTGTGTAAGTTTTTCTAATGAAATAAGCGTAGAGGTTGAATCGCCACTTAGCTTTACTGCTCCAGTAATTAATGATGTTCGTTGTAATGGCGAGAGTAATGGAACTATTTCTATAGCTGTCAATGGTAGCAATCAAGGCTATACTATAGAATACAATATCGATAATGGTTCTGAAGTAAGCGAATGGAATACCACTGGTATTTTTAAAGACTTATCAGTAGGCACTTATACAATTAATATAAGGGCGTCAAAACCCAATTATCAATGCTCTTATATTGTTGATAACTTAGAGATAAAAGACAAAACACTAGTTGCCAGTACGGCGAGTATAACTCAGGATTATATTTGTGATACCTTAGGTCAGATAACATTTACAGAAGCCACAGGAGGCACTCCTCCCTATAGTTATGGCATAAACGATGTTTACGATACAGCGTTAGTTTACGACGGTTTTACAGCAGGAGACTACAATCTTACTGTACAAGACAACAACGGATGCATACAAGCTGTAGATAACTTGACTATTGACCCTTTGCCTTTAATTCCAATTTCTGATTTTGGCACTGACACAGTTTACAATTGCGACGGAACAGCCAATACAACATTAACACCACCAGCAAGTTCAAGCCTAAGCTACAGCTATAGCCTAGACGGAGGCGCTAATATTCAAACGAGCAATATATTTTCTAATTTACCAGTAGGCAGTCATACAATAACTGTATTAGCACCCCGAGCCTGCCCTAAAAACATATTTGTAACAGTTGAAGACTTAA
>JBKDZU010000037.1:0-50698 GCA_047971505.1 Tenacibaculum sp. | reverse complement strand
CATTCACAGCACTAATTACATAAGCTTGCGACTACTGTGACTACCTTACAAATTTAGAGCATTCACAGCACTAATTACATAAGCTTGCGACTACTGGAGTACCTTACAAATTTAGAGCATTCACAGCGGGCAATGACAATTTTAGCTATTGCATAAAGCTGTGACTACCTTACAAATTTAGAGCATTCACAGCACTAATTACATAAGCTTGCGACTACTGTGAGTACCTTACAAATTTAGAGCATTCACAACTTATAAGTCTATACTATATTGCAAATGTAAACTGTGATCACCTTACAAGTTTAGAGCATTCACAGCAATAACTTTAACTAATATGTATAACACTACAGCTGTGACTACCTTACAAATTTAGAACATTCACAACTGCCTAAAAAAAGTTCATTTTCCAAACCTGCTGTGAGTACCTTACAAATTTAGAGCATTCGCAGCAAATTATGAATAAAAATAGCTAAAAAACAAACTGTTAGCGCTTTACAAAAGCAAGTGTTATTTATTATAAAAGCAAAAAACAAATTTAATTTATATAGCTTTTAGTTTTGTAATAGATAAGGGAATAGCTTTATTGCACTTGTAATTTGCTTGTTAATATCCTTTACTATTTCTTTTGGATCTTTCAATTTATTATTTTTACTATTAATAAAAGTATTTTTTTCTTTTTCTTTTATGAAACCACTGTGGCAACACATGTTTCGATAACAAATTATTTTGTTAACAATGCAGTTACCATAGTCATCTTTCTTAGATATATCCATATTTTCAAATAAATAATTTATAGCAAGTCTAAACTTAATTGCTTCACCGTTTTTAATTTCACTTTCTTTAATAGTATAGCCTTTGCAAAGAGCTAACTTTTCTAATTTTATAAAATATTTAAACGCTTGTTCACCATAAATAGGAAACTCTGGTTTAAGACAGTTTTTTGTTTCGGGGCTACCACTAAGCAGGTAGTTTAAGTCTATCAAAGTATTATAATCTATTTTTTTAACACCGCAACTTTCTAAGTATTTTAATAATTCAATTACCCGCTTGTGGTTAAAGAGGGCTTTAACATTTCCATATTTTTTTAAAGAAAACTTTCCGTTAACTTCAACACAGCCTATTTTAAGGGATAAATTAATTTGATAATCTAACCCAGATTGCAAATTCTGTAAAGACAAATTATTTAGTTCATCCATTTTGAAATTTTTATCTAAATGATTTTTTATCAAGTATTTTGCCATTTCAAATATCATGATATCTTGTGCTTTGTACTGGCGGATAATTTTTTCGGGCATTACAATTTTACGACTCCACAAATATTTTTCGAGTTTTGACTTGCCAACAAACTTTTTGTCGCTTCTTACGTCTTTAATCTTTTCATTATAGCGCTCGGCTAGTTGTTTAGGGTTACCTTGTATTAATTTTGATTTTTTTAAACTGTTAGAATCTGTATAAATTTTTACAACACGATTAAAATCGTAAAACTCTTGACATTTATTTTTATTTATTTCATTTATTAAAGTGTACACAAAATTATATACCTGCTTATGATCTGTCGATTTTGGATTGCGATAACCTTCTATTAAGTTGTCAATATGTTTATTTAAAAAGCCCTTGGGCACTACAAAGGGTTTTGTGTTTTCCAACTTATCGTTATTACAGCGATTTTTTATGTGTTTTAGATACTCCAAATCATAGGTTTTTACCACTTTTTTACCATTTTTTACAATATAGGGTATACGTAAAAAGGGATAACGATCCGCCTTATCTACACTAGGCAATTTTCCTTTTAATACTTTTAAAAAATATTCCTTTTTGGTTAAATAATCAGAGTAAAAATCCTTTAGAGAATCAAATTTTTTTACTTCGTAAAGAAATGGATGTCTTTCTGACTTCTTGCCTGTTAAAATTTTTAAATCATTTTCCAAAAAATCTTTGTGCGTTCTTTTATGGGTCTCAAATAAAGCAAATATTCGCTGTAATTTTTTGTATTTTTTTGCACTGATGTCTGCTTTTATTTCAGATTTTGGCAACATCCTTTTCACTATATCTTTAACTAAAAAATCGGCCATTTTACCTATTTTAGGATAGCGTTGCTCAGCATTTTCAATGAGATTTCTTGTAGTTTTTAACTCCTCTTCAATTTTGTCCTCAACAACTTGCTTGTAACAAACAGATTTTTTCGCTAGCGCTTTTTTAATTTCTTTGGGTATCCAATTGCGTTGCAACTGGTATGTTTTTAACTTTTCGCCAAAATCATCGTAATTATTACTAGTAAAATTGCCAGTAGCAACACAGTCTATAAAATTTCTATAATTTTTTTCCATATCGTTTAGAATTTTTCTTAGACTAATAATTCTCCTTTCTTTTCTTTTCAATCCCCAAAATACAACAGCAGCTAAATCATACACACTTATATTAAACTTTAATTCTATATTCTTAAATTTTGTTAACGACTTGATAGTTTTGCTAGTAGCATTGCCATTTCCTGCTAGCTTTGTCGTATTTTTAATTACTTTAGGAATAAAGTCATCTCCATCTCCATCTATAAAAGTAAATTGTATGTTTCCTTGGTTGATATGATAATGTGGAGAAAAATACTTATATCCATTAATTTTTGATTTTTGTTTTTTAAAAAAGTCTAACTCTCCAAATGTGTAAACATTTTTATACCACTGGTGTTTATATCCTGTTCCTTTATCGTTTTCAAAGCTGTGTTTCAAAGACACTTTTCCTAGATCTATATGAAATTTTAAACTAGGAAATAATTTTGTTTTCTCAATAAATCTAAGTGCCAAATAAGGAAATCGATCTTGATAGCGTATAAGATATGTTTTATGTATAAAATCATTATAATCTGTGCTTTCAACTTGTTCTCTTTGCTGTTCTGCTAAATTGTACTCTATGTTTCCAATCTTATCGAGATTAATAAAACAGGCAAATTTTTCTTTGTCTTCTTTAGAAAGCATGTCAAACAGTTCCTTAGGACACTTAACCAGTTCATTTACCAAATTGTTTATTAGATCTACTATCTTGTTTTCATTGCTCATTTCTAATACTGGCTTAGGGGTTTTACAGCAATATATAGTGTACAAGCACAAGGTGGCGCGATGTTGTACGGATTTTAATCTAGATTTTCTTTCTTTAGCTTTTTCACCTTTGTGGTGCGTTAGGATAGCATCTTTTTTAGACCCTGTATGCTTAAAGCCTTTTATTTTACCCAAAAATTGGTAAGCATCTTTTTTTTCTAAAAACAAGCATATTAAAAAGGTTAAACCTTTAATGTCTAATTTTTCTTTATTATTTGAGTCGTTTTCTTTTTTGATAAAATGATAATCATACTTATAATTGTTGAGTTCTTTGATCAAATGTTCAAATCTGCTTAAAGGGAGTTGCTCAAATTGATTTGAGGCTTTTAAAATTCCTTTATCCCAAATATTTCTCAATACTGCATCAAACTTTGATACTTCCCAAAATTCAGGCTTTGAAGGTTTGATTTCAAAATACTTAAAAAAACCTATATCACTTTCTTGATAATGTGTAAAATAATTGCGCAAATGCTGTAAAATATTAATTAAAAGTTTTAGCCTGTTTTTGACAACCCATTTTATATCTAATTCTTTTTGTTGTAACTGAGCATTTTCATTTACAACCAAATATTCTTGCTCTTTAATTTTAGATGCTTTGCTAAGTTTTTCTTTTTCACTTAATCTTCTTGTCAAGTAAACCTTATTGTATTCATAACTTTTTAAAAAAGTAAAGTGCTTACAAAGCAAATACCAAAGTTTTTCTAAAATCTCAATGTATTTATTGTCTAAAGTTATATCCTTACTTTCTTTTGAAGTTATATCCTTACTTTCTTTTGAAGGTTTTAAATCAAAAAAACCAAATATACTATGCTCAGCTAAATTTAAATCGTTTTTTTTTTTTGCAAAACTATGATATTCATCTATATCATCTGATATATGGTTGAGAATGTGAAAAATATTTGCCGTTGCCTTGTTGAGATAAAGGGTAAAATAAGCAGGATTGTTTTCAATATTTCGGTAATTATCAAGTTTTGTGTTAGTATTATTTTTGCTTTCCATAAATTTAGTTTTAAGAAATTAATTGATTTTTTAAAGACTCAGTTCTTATTTAAACTTTATCAATATACGAAGTTAGTATATTTTTTTAAATAATAGGCTTTTACCTTACAAAATTTTAAATTTTAATTTTATAAAAATTTTGTAAATAGTATAATAGTATAGTAAGCAGTGCTTGAATTAAATGTATTTAGGCAGGTAAATTCGCAATAATATTATTGGGTAATAAGCAGTAAATATACATATAATACAATTTATTAAACAATATTTCGTATATTTGAATATGGGTAATATGTCATTTAAAGTAATAGAATAGTGTTCGTAGCTTTGTTCAATGATTCGAAAGGAATTAAATTACAAAAATGTTTTGTCATTACAATAGTTACTTTATATAAAAGAAAAGACATTTAAAAAACAAATAGATTTAGCGAGTCATTTGGGCTAGTTCGCAGTATAAAATTGTGGTTAAAAGTTTATAAAGAGGAAAGAATTAAGGCTATGTTAATTGGTTTAAAATCTAGAAAACGCAAAATCAGCAAAGAGGCACATTCAGGATTATATGATAAATTAAATAATAGTTTTGAAAGTTTTCAGAGCTATGTTCATGCAGTAGAATGGGTTAAGGGAGTGTAATTTAAACGCTTTTTATACGAAATAAAAATCTGTAAATGGTATAAAAAATAAAGAAAGGAGAAAAACAGAGCGTTATATTTCTTTTTTAGGGCATTGTACAAGAGGCAAAAAAGTTGTGCCAATTTCCTAATACGGTGGGGCTTGCTGTTCGAGTCTGTTGGTGTGTAATCTAGAAAAAAGAAGACCCACAGAGCAGGTCTTCTTTAAAATTATTAAATTGCTATTGCTTTGTTTATTTTACTTCTTCAAAATCAACATCTTCAACATTATCTCCTTTTGGCTTAGATTCTGCTTGCGCTTGCTTAGTTTCTGAATCTTTAGCTGTTTCCTGCTGTTTAGCCGAGTACATTTGCTCAGATGCTGCTTTCCAGGCTTCGTTAATCTTTTCCATGGCCTGATCAATTTGCTTTAAATCTTTAGACTCATATGCCTTTTTTAAGTTTTCTAAAGCAGATTCTATCGCCTGTTTTTTATCTGCCGATAATTTGTCTTTAAACTCTTTTAATTGCTTTTCTGTTTGAAAAATCATAGCATCTGCAGCATTTATCTTATCGGCTACCTCTTTAGCTTTTTTATCGGCTTCGGCATTTGCTTCTGCATCTGCTTTCATTTTTTGTATTTCTTCTTCTGTCAAGCCTGATGAGGCTTCAATTCGTATGTTTTGAGATTTGCCTGTTGCTTTATCAGAAGCAGAAACATTGATAATTCCGTTAGCATCAATATCAAAAGTTACTTCTATTTGAGGCACACCTCTTGGCGCAGGTGGTATATCAGTTAGCTGAAAGCGACCAATAGTTTTGTTATGAGCAGCCATGGCTCTTTCGCCTTGCAAAACATGGATATCAACAGAGGGTTGATTATCAGCTGCTGTAGAAAATATTTGAGACTTTTGCGTGGGTATAGTTGTATTTGCTTCAATTAGTTTAGTAAATACATTGCCCATGGTTTCTATGCCTAATGACAGCGGAGTTACATCTAGAAGGAGTACATCCTTTACATCGCCTGTTAAAACTCCCGCCTGAATTGCTGCTCCTAAAGATACAACCTCATCGGGGTTTACACCCTTACTCGGGGCTTTGCCAAAGAACTTTTCAACAGCCTCTTGAATAGCTGGAATACGAGTTGAGCCTCCCACCAAAATTATTTCATCGATATCCGAGGTAGATAAATCGGCGTTTTTTAAAGCCGCCCTACAAGGTTCAATAGTTTTTTTTACTAAATCGTCAATTAATTGTTCAAACTTTGCTTTGCTCAAAGTTCTAACCAAGTGCTTAGGTCCGCTAGCTGTAGCTGTGATATAAGGAAGATTAACCTCTGTTGAACTGGTGCTTGAAAGTTCAATTTTTGCCTTTTCAGCAGCCTCCTTTAAGCGTTGTAATGCCATAGGGTCTTGTCGCAAGTCCATACTTTCATCAGCCTTAAATTCATCTGCTAACCAGTTGATAATTCTTTCGTCAACATCATCGCCTCCAAGGTGAGTATCTCCATCGGTGGCTAGCACCTCAAACACTCCATCTCCTAATTCTAATATAGATACATCGTGAGTACCACCACCAAAGTCAAATACCACAATTTTTTTATCGCTTTTTGATTTGTCTAAGCCATAAGCCAAAGCAGCTGCTGTTGGCTCGTTAATAATACGGCGAACTTTTAAACCTGCAATTTCTCCTGCCTCTTTGGTTGCTTGGCGCTGTGCATCGTTAAAATAAGCTGGAACGGTAATTACTGCCTCAGAAACATCTTGCCCTAAATAGTCTTCAGCTGTTTTTTTCATTTTTTGCAAAACCATAGCCGAAATTTCTTGAGGTGTATACAAACGATCGTCAATTTTAACTCTAGGTGTATCATTATCGCCTTTAACAACTTGATAAGGAACTCTTTGAGCTTCTACCTCTGATTCAGAGTACTTATTACCCATAAAACGCTTAATCGAATAAACTGTTTTTGTTGGATTAGTAACCGCTTGACGTTTGGCAGGATCTCCTACTTTGCGCTCTCCCCCCTCAACAAATGCGACAACTGAAGGCGTAGTTCTTTTACCTTCAGAATTAGGAATTACCACAGGTTCATTCCCCTCCATTACAGACACGCATGAGTTGGTAGTGCCCAAATCTATTCCGATAATTTTACTCATAATTTATTTTCAGTTTTAATTTTAATTCAACATAATATATAAAAGAGCAGTCAAACTATATGCCATTATTTTATAGGGATGCTTTTGGCAGGTTAACATAAATATTAAGATATTGCTTAATGACACAATGTCATTAGCACAACGAAGATTTTAAAAACACTGTATTGTTAACAGTTTTATCGATAACTTGTTAAATTAAATTGTTAAAAATAACCAGTAAAAAGGCATATTACTTTAGGTATATACAAAAACGGATAAGCACTAATAGTAGTCTGTAGTTTTTTATTTGGCAAAAAAGTATCTGTAAAAATAAGTGGTTTATGTTTATTTACAATCAAAGCCAAGATAGCTTTGATAAACCAATTTAATGTTTTCGTAAGTATTTTCCATAGCCTGTTCAACTGCTACCCTGTCTTTAAAGCTAACCTCTGTAATACCTTCTTCAAGTTGAGGTTTTAAAATTCCTCTATACGATGAATACATTAAATACCAACAGGTTGCCTTTAATCGTATTTTTCCATTATGTTCATATAAATGATAGGTAAGTGTTAAAAACTTTTTTAAAACTATGTCTTTAAGTCCGCACTCTTCCTCTACCTCTCTAAGGGCTGCTCTTTTTAATCCTTCTCCTTTTTCAACCTTCCCTTTTGGCAAGTCCCATTTATTGCCTCTGTATATGTATAATAGTTCTTTTTTGTCGTTTAAAACTAATCCTCCAGCAGCTATAACAGGTTTGAATATTTTTTTAATTTCACTCCAATCTTTGTAAAGATCTACCGAAAACAGATAAACCCCTTTTAAATCATCGTTTTTTAATTTGTAAATTAAGCGTTCAAGGGTAGTGCTTTTAAAAAGATATGTTGGGAAGCCTTGCTTTGTTATTAATGAAGTAGTTAAAATTATTGGCTTATCATTAACAAAAACTTTATACATTTGCGCTATGATTTTTAACAAAGATACGGCAAAAAAAACTGCTGAACTCCTTTTGCAGATAAAAGCAGTTAAGCTAAATTTTGAAGAAGCTTTTACTTGGGCTTCAGGGTGGAAATCACCAATATACTGCGATACTAGAGTTACACTATCTTATCCTTTAGTAAGAAATTATCTAAAAGAAAAAACAACTAGATTAATTGAAGAAGTATACGGCAAACCCGATGCAATTGCTGGAGTAGCTACAGGTGCAATTGCCCTAGGGGTTTTAGTTGCTCAAGAATTGGGATTGCCCTTTGTTTATGTAAGACCCGAACCTAAAAAACACGGCAGAAAAAGGCAAATTGAAGGCTTTTTAGAAAGCGGACAAAACGTGGTGGTGATTGAAGATTTGGTAAGTACAGGTAAAAGCAGCTTAGAAGCGGTTGAGGTGCTAAAAGAAAACAGCGCTGTAATAAAAGGCATAGTTGCCCTGTTTTCATACGGTTTTGAAGACATGATTCAGAGTTTTAACCAAAAAAATATCGACCTCTACCTTTTAAGTAATTACGATTTTTTATTAGAACAAGCCTTAAAGAGCCAGTATATAAATACAACTGAATTAAGAATGCTTGAAAGTTGGAAAACCTCGCCAAGCCATTGGAAACAAAGTAAATAATTTATAAAAAAATAGATAATGAACCTAAAAGGGCAAACTGTAACAGTAAAAAGATCGGCAAAATATATTTATGCCTTTTTTACCAATCCTGAAAACTATAAGCAATTAATGCCCAAAGGCACAGAAAAGTTTGAAATTGAAGATCAGAGTTTTAGCTTTAAACTAAAAAGTATGCCAGAACTAAAAATGCTTATTAAACAAAAAATTGAGTATTCAAAAGTAGTTTTAAGTTCAACTGCTGATGCTAGGTTTGTTTTTAGCCTAACCTCGAACATCAAAGAAGAGTCAAAAAATAAAACTCAGGTATACTTGAACTTTGAAAGCAATTTAAATCCGATGATGACCATGATGGTTAAAAAGCCCTTGAGTAAGTTTATTGAAACTTTAACTGAAAATATTTCAAACCTATAGGCTAAGCAAATGCAACTTCTTTTATTCCAAACTCTTTAACAGTTTTATCGCTGAGTTTAATTTGAAGTTTACCCTCTTTTGAAACACCAATAATTTTGCCTTCAAATAAAACCTCGTGCTTTGTTTTAAACACAGTTGTTATATTTTTTTTATATAATACATTTAAGTACTTTTGCTCCAATATTTCAAACTCATTGTCAGATAAATAAGAAATATTAACACGTAACTTGATCAACAAATTGCTTAGTATTTGACTTAAATCAAACTCTTTTTTTAAAACATCTTTAATTGAAGTGGCCTCAAAATCAATTATGTCTTTAAAGCTTTGGTTTACATTTAATCCTATTCCTATTACAGACCATTGAATTTTATTTCCCTTTATTTTATTTTCAACAAGTATTCCGCATAGCTTAATGCCTGCTGTCAAAATGTCGTTTGGCCATTTAACAGTCAATTTAGGCAAACCAAGCTCACTTAACAATTCGTAAATGCTAATCGAAACAGCAAAGTTTAAGTACCTTTGATTACAAGCATATAGCTGTTTTAACTTAACAAACACACTACATATAAGATTTTTACCCCTTTCAGAAACCCACTTAGTATTTCTTTGTCCTGTGCCGAAATTTTGCTCATCTGCAAGTACTGTTGTATAGTTTTCGAGCAAAGAATTTTCTGCCATTTTTTTTAAAAATAAATTGGTAGAATCAATGGCATTAAGTTTGATTATTTTCAATTTGTTCATTAACATTTTTATAAAGTGTTTACACAAAAGATTAGCCCTAGTTATATTATTGCTAAGTTACACTTTTTAACAAAGAATTTTTGTATAAGTATGTATTATATCAACATCAATACTGCTGATTAAAAAGCTTGTAGTAATTTTTATAATACAAATATGTCAACAACAAAACTAGCGTTAATATTTCAAAATATACTCGCAAAAAAACAATAACTTTGCTGAAATTTATTTATTTTTAATGATAAAAAAACAAGCTAGCGTAGACGAATTATTATCCGTTATAATAAAAGGAATAGACAATGTAAAAGGACAAGATATTCAACTTTTTGATTTGAGAGAAATTGACAACACTGTTTGTGACTATTTTGTAATTTGTACAGCTAACTCAAATGTGCAAGTGAGTGCTATATCGGGTTCAATCCAAAAAAATGTAAGCAAAGAATTAAAAGATAAGCCATGGCATATCGAAGGTCAAGGGAATGCAGAATGGGTGCTTATGGATTATGTAAACGTTGTAGTACATGTTTTTCAAAAACACATACGCGATTTTTACGACATAGAGAGTTTGTGGGGAGATGCCAAAATAACTCAAATAAGCCCTCTTAATTAAAAACTTTTTGAAACACAATTTATGAGCGATAAGAAAAAAAACACTCCTAAGTTTAACTTTAACTCCATTTGGATTTACATTCCAATACTAATTTTATTTATAGGGCTAAGTTTATTTAATTCAGGAAGTGTTGGAACTACTGATATTTCAAAAAATAAATTTTCTAAAATTTTAAGAGAAAATGATATTAAAGAAATTGATATTATAAACAAGTCAGTAGCTGAAATTTACATAAAAGAAAGCGCATCTAAAAAAGAGATGCACAAAAAATCAGCAAGCAGTCCTTTTCACAGAAAAGATGCTCCGCTTTATATTTACAGTTTTGGCGATTTGCAAAACTTTGAAAAAGAATTGCAACAAGTCAAAGAACAAAAAAACTTAAGTTTTGATGTAAAGCACTCAAAAAGAACTAGCTTGCTAGAAAACATAACCCGTTATCTGCCTTTTATTTTAATCGTAGTAATTTGGCTTTTTTTTATGAGAAGAATGTCGGGTGCAGGTGGTGGCACTGGAGGTGGTCAAATTTTTAATATTGGAAAATCTCGTGCTACACTTTTTGACAAAGATACTAAGGTAAAAACAACATTTAAAAATGTTGCAGGTTTAGAGGGTGCTAAAGAAGAGGTTCAGGAAATTGTCGATTTTTTAAAAAGCCCTGAAAAATACACAAAATTAGGAGGTAAAATACCAAAAGGAGCCCTATTAGTTGGACCTCCTGGGACTGGCAAAACTTTATTAGCCAAAGCAGTAGCTGGTGAAGCGGGAGTGCCATTTTATTCTCTATCAGGTTCTGACTTTATAGAAATGTTTGTAGGAGTTGGTGCCTCCAGAGTAAGAGATTTATTTAAGCAAGCTCAGCAAAAATCGCCTTCAATTATATTTATTGATGAAATTGACGCCATAGGTAGAGCAAGAGGTAAAAACAGCATGACAGGAGGCAACGACGAGCGTGAAAATACCCTTAACCAATTGCTAACGGAAATGGATGGCTTTGGTACTGATACCAACGTAATTGTACTTGCAGCCACTAACCGAGCCGATATTTTAGATAAAGCACTAATGCGAGCAGGTAGGTTTGACAGACAAATTTACGTTGACCTGCCCGACTTAAGAGAACGTAAAGAAATTTTTGAAGTTCACATAAAGCCTCTAAAATTATCAGATGATGTAAATATTGAATTTTTAGCTCAGCAAACCCCTGGCTTTTCAGGTGCCGATATTGCCAATATGTGTAATGAAGCCGCATTAATTGCCGCAAGAACAAATAAGGATTTTATCCACCATCAAGATTTTTTAAGCGCTGTTGACAGAATTGTTGGAGGTTTAGAAAAGAAGAACAAGGTAATTACTCCTAAAGAGAAAAAAGTAATTGCCTTTCACGAAGCTGGGCACGCCACAGTTAGCTGGATGCTTGAACACGCAGCTCCTTTAGTAAAAGTCACTATAGTGCCAAGAGGACAATCACTAGGTGCTGCTTGGTATTTACCTGAAGAAAGAAAAATTGTTCAAACTGAACAAATGCTAGATGAAATGTGCGCTACCATGGGAGGCAGAGCTGCCGAAAGACTTATTTTTAACAAAATTTCAACCGGTGCTCTAAGCGACCTTGAAAAAGTAACAAAGCAAGCAAGAGCTATGATAACTGTTTATGGACTAAACAATAAGGTAGGCAATATTACCTACTATGACTCATCAGGTAGCGATGCCTTTGTAAAGCCATACAGTGATGCAACAGCTAAGTTAATTGACAACGAAATTTCTAAATTAATTGAAAGTCAATATATAAGAGCCATCGAAATTTTAAAGCTACACAAAGATAAACTAACTGTTTTAGCTGACAGACTATTGAAAAAAGAGGTTATATTTAAGGATGACTTAATAAAAATTTTTGGTAAACGCCCCTTTGAAAAGTCTGACAAAAAATTAAATGAAAAAGAAAAGACTAGTAAGGCTCAAAATGAAAATGAAAAAGAAAAATCAAACGAAAAAGAAAAGACTAGTGAAGCTCAAAATCAAGTAGCTGACAAATAAGTTTTTGTGTTTAATGAATTTTTTAAACAAACTGTTTAACCTGCATTCAAAACCCTCTAAAGAAAAAAGTGATAAGCCTCCAATTAATTTAAATTTGGAGGAATTATTTGCATATCATTTTATTAGAAAAGATGGTAAATTTTTGTATTCTGAAAATACTGATGAGTTAGTTTTAAATTTAACTGGTATTTTAAAGGAAAACCATTGGACTCATTTAAGCTGTACAAACCTCAATTTGCTGAAAATAGCAAAAAAAGTAAATACTTGTGTTTTAAAAGCTTCAAAAAATCCGATTCACTTTTTTACCCCTTGCGAACACCTCATAGCAAATAAAGGATATATTTTATTTTCTTCCAATCAATTAGGAAGCTATAAGCTTGCCGAACTGCCAGAAAATTTTATAGTATATGCCACAACAAGTCAGTTGGTAAAAAACACACACGAAGCATTGACAGATATAAAAACCAATTATACAGGTAATATTCCAACAAATATAAGTGCAATAAGCAATTATACTATACAAAATAACAAAGACAATTTTTTAGATTACAAAAACAGTAATTCTAAAAACTTATATCTGCTGCTCTTTGAAAATCTGTAAAATATGCAAAAATTAATTACAAGAAGTATTTCTGCAATAATTTATGCCTTAATCTTTACAACTGCTACTTTGTACTCTGAAATTTCTTTTAGCATTTTAGTTTATTTATTTACTGCTATTTGTTTGTGGGAATTTAATAAAATCATACATTTAAAAGGTTTCATTTCCTATGCTTTAGTGTTTTTAATTATTTTATTACAAAAAGCATTTGGCACAAAAAACAGCCTTTTTATTTTACTTATTATAAGCATATTGTGTTCAGTTAGACTAATTATTAATCTGTATTCAAAACAAAACAAGTATCCTAAAACTTATATTGAAAAACTCGATTTAACTATACGCTATATAGCTATCCCCTTTATATTTCTAACACTGTTACCTGTAATTGACAACAATTACAACCCTTATTTAGTTATTTGTATAATAATTTTAGTATGGACACATGATAGCTTTGCATTTTTAATAGGAAAGAGATTTGGAAAAACCAAATTATTCGAGCGGGTTTCACCAAAAAAAACTGTTGAAGGCTTTGTGGGCGGAACCGCATTTACCCTAATTACAGGTGGTGTAATATCTTATTATTCAAACACTTTTACCACTATTAATTGGATAGTTATAGCTGTAATTATTTCTGTTTTTGGAACCTTAGGCGATTTGGTTGAATCAAAGTTTAAAAGACAAGCCAAGGTAAAGGACAGTGGCAAACTCATACCGGGTCATGGCGGACTACTAGATAGGCTTGACAGCTTATTATTCTTAACTCCGTTTGTATACCTATACATACATTTTTTAATATAACGCAGCTTATAAACGCATTTGTGTTTAAAAAGCTTATAGCACAAAAGCTAATTAAAATTAACACCCCCAGTTGTCAGTTAGCTAAATCTCTAAATTAATTTGAGGATAAATACACAATTTGTATAAGTAAAATAAAAACTGTAATTTTAGCAAAAAATAAATTTTGCGTTTTTATAAATGACAAAATTATATTTACCTAGTAGTTTAAAAACAAGTTTTAATTAAAAAATGCACGCTTAATAATTATTAAATAAACAAATAAAAATATAAATAATTTTTTGTAGTTTAAGGGTAATTAAAAACACTAAAGTAAAGGCTGTATAACCTAAACTTACTCTTATGAAAGCTTTAAAATATTTAACTTTTTTACTTTTACCTATTACAGTATATGTTTCATTTACGCAAAAAGGTTGGCTAACGTACTTGCCTGTATTTATCTTTTTTGTGGTTGTTCCACTTGCAGAATTTCTTTTTCCGCCAGACAAAAAGAACTTTAGTCCAGAACAAGAAGAAATAGAAAAAAAAAACAAACTCTATACTTTAATATTGTATTTAACTATTCCTGTACAGCTGTTTTACCTGTATTGGTTTTTAATTGTAGTACAAGAGTCAAACCTCAGCTTTACAACTCTTTTTGGAAGGACTCTATCTATGGGGCTAATGTGTGGCACTCTCGGAATTAATGTAGGGCATGAACTAGGGCACAGAAACAATAGATTTGACGAATTTTTAGGAGAATTACTATTGCTCACCTCTTTAAACACACATTTTTTACCCTATCACAATGCAGGACACCATTTTAATGTAGCCACTCCCGAAGATGCTGCTACGGCTCGAAAAAATGAAATTGTTTATTTATTTTGGTTTCGCTCTCATTTTCAAAGCTACTACCAAGCTTGGTCTGAAGAAAACAAAAGACTAAGGCGTTTGGGAAGAAGTTGGTTTCACCATCAAAACAGAATGATTACCTACACCATTTGCACCCTTGTACTACCTGCGTTAATTTTTATTTTTTTTGGATTAAAGGCATTTATATGCTTTTTGATTGCTGCAATTATAGGAATTTCTCTATTGGAAACTGTTAATTATATAGAACATTACGGCTTGTTGAGAAAAAAAAATAAAAGTGGAAGATACGAACGAGTTAAGAGGATTCACTCGTGGAATTCAGACCATATTCTAGGTAAATTAATGCTTTTTAATTTATCGAGACACTCCGATCACCACTATAATGGAAGTAAGCACTATCAAATTTTAAAGTCCCTGCCCGAAAGTCCGCAAATGCCTACAGGCTATCCTGGCATGATGCTGCTAGCCTTATTTCCTCCACTGTGGTTTAAACTAATGAACAGAAAACTAAAATATATTCAAAAACAATGAACATACCTGCCTTAATTCAAAATCAAAAAGATTTTTTTAAATCGCAGCAAACTAAAGATATTTCATTTAGAAAAAACTTGCTTAAATCGTTAAAAAACCAAATTATAGCACGAGAAAACGATATTTTACAAGCCCTGTACAACGACTTTAAAAAGCCTGCATACGAAACTGTATTAACTGAAATATCTATAGTTTTATCTGAATTAAAGCTAGCCATAAAAAATATTGGTAAATGGAGTAAATCAAAAAGTGTTTTGCCTGTTGCTTTAAATTTTCCTTCATCTGCAAAAATTTACAAAGAACCCTATGGTACTGTACTTGTAATTGCCCCGTGGAACTATCCCTTTCAACTTGCCTTTGCACCTCTTATAGGTGCGGTAGCTGCGGGGAACACCGTGGTTTTAAAGCCATCTGAACTAACCCCCAACACAAGTAAATTAATAAGGGAAATTGCTGAATTTGTATTTAATCCCAATCACGTATCAGTTGTTGAAGGTGGGGTTTCGGTTGCTCAAAACTTACTTGAACAACGCTGGGATTATATCTTCTTTACAGGCAGTGTGCATGTAGGAAAAATTGTAGCAAAAGCAGCGGCAAAGCACCTAACGCCTATTACTTTAGAACTAGGCGGCAAAAGCCCTTGTATTATTGATAAAAGTGTAAATATATCCTTGGCTGCCAAAAGAATAGTTTGGGGTAAGTTTATCAACGGAGGACAAACCTGTATTGCACCTGATTATTTGTTAGTACACAAATCGATAAAAAATAAATTTGTTCATTTTTTTAAACAAGAAATTAAAAAGGCATACGGAGATAACCCGCAAAAATCAGAAGACTATCCGCGTATAGTTAATGCAAAAAACTTTGACAGACTTGCTGTGATGCTAGAAAATGAATCCTGTTTAACAGGAGGCAAAATAGACAGAAAAGACAAATATATACAACCAAGCCTAATAGACGAACCCAAACTAACTAGTCGAGCTATGCAAGAGGAAATTTTTGGTCCTATTTTACCTTTAATCTCTTACGAAAGCGAAACGGATATAGACCTTGTAATTTCAAAATACGAAAAGCCTTTGGCCCTATATGTTTTTACCAAAAATAAGCTGTTTGCCAAAAAAATAATTCACAAATATTCATTTGGTGGAGGTACTATAAATGACACAACCGTGCATTTTGCTAATTATAGACTTCCTTTTGGAGGCGTTGGAGAAAGCGGTTTAGGCAGTTATCACGGCAAAAAATCGTTTGAAACCTTCTCACACCACAAAGGAGTAGTTAACAGAAGCACCTGGCTCGATATCCCAACTAGATATGCTCCTTACAATGGAAAAATTAAAAAATTGCGCCTTTTATTAAAATGGGGAGGCTAAATACTATTAAAACAATACTAAATATATTGTTATATTTAACTTTTTACAACCTCATGCTTACCTAATTCACATATTTATTACACAAAAAATCCGTTTTAATTTATGCTTATAATTTTTAACTATAATTACAAGTTTACTTCAAGTTTACTTATTAACTTTGCAGTAAATTATAGTGTTTTTAATATTATAAACTTATTATAAAACAATATATTTAAAGCCTTTAGAACATAAAATTAAATTTTTACAACAAAGCATTAACAAACACAATAAAAAGAATAATTATTTTTTATTCAATTTTTTGACAGCGAGAATAACAGCAACTATAATCAGCAAAAGTAATATTGAAAAATTTATTACAAGCATAGTTTTGCTGGTTAATTACATTAATAGAACATAAAATAATGAACAGATGAAAACACTTGCCTTTTCTTTAAGCATTTACATAATAACTTTTTTAGCAATTTCTTGTAAAAAAGAGTCCAAACAAGAGCAACAACCTAAAACAAAAACATCAGTTGAGCAAAAAACAGTTCCATTTTCTCTTAAAAACGCCAAAAACCTTATAAATTGGACAGCTTTTAAAACAACTGAAAAAATTCCTGTTAAAGGACAATTTAAAAAAGTAAATATTATTTTGGGTGGTGAGGGCAACACTGCAAAAGAAGCCATTAATAATACTGAGTTTTCTATTCCTGTAAGCAGTATTTTTACCCAAGATAATAGCAGAGATTACAAGATTAAGAAGTTCTTTTTTGGAGTTATGGATAAAACCGAGTTACTATCGGGCAATCTAGTTTTAGAAAATGACTCTGTTGGATATAGCCTTATTAGCATGAATGGAGTTATTAAAAAACTAAATTTTAATTACAGCCTAAAAAACAAAGCCTTTAATTTAAAAGCTAATATGAAGATTAGCGATTGGAAAGCCGAAAAAGCGCTAGAATCGTTAAACACAGCTTGTAAAGACCTGCACAAAGGATCTGACGGTATTTCTAAGGCTTGGGACGAGGTAATTATTGAAGTAAGTTCAACTTTTAAATAAATCGATACAGATTTCATATCCAAACAAGCTATATTGCCTTATGCTTGAGTCCTCTATTGATCGGACAAGATTACAGATATAAGTCTATACTAATTTTATCAATTATGAAAACAAAACGCACCTTTAGCATAGAAGAAAAGCTCTCGATATTGCGAGAAGCATCAGAAAATGGAGTAAAACCTACACTAGATAAGCACAGTATTTACCCTGCCATCTACTAAAGTTGGCGAAAGAAATTTAACGAAATGGGTGAGGAAAGACTATCTCACGGGATGACACCTTCTCATTTAAAGCGAATTCGAGAACTAGAAAGGGAGAATCAAAAGCTCAAAAAATTGTTGGCAGGTAAACTCAAAGATGAATTATTAAAAAAGAAATGAGCCTTAGAGAAAAAAAACAAACGGTAATGCAGCACAATTCCCAAAGTTTAAGACTACCAAAACGACAACGACAAACGGTTTTCCGCCAATATAATTCAAGTATTTTTTAAAGAAAACCAACCCCCATCAAGTGTTTACATACTCCAAGAAAACGGGCATATAGAAAGTTTTCACAGCATTTCGGGTATGCACTTTAAGTACTACAACTTTTGGTCTTTACAAAGTTGGATCAAAACTTTTTGTTTTTTCAAAAAAAGGTACAACAATGTCCACCTACATGGTAGCATTGCCCACCTCTGTCTCAATGATTTTGAAATGCTCCAAAAACAAGGATTTATAACCCAATATTCAAACATAAAACAAAGAAAAAGCCGATTCACACTTACCATCCCCCGATGTGAAATACAACAATATACGGGTAATAATAAGCCCGAGGGCAGTTCCTCGCTATGCAAATCTAAACACAAAAATGACTAACTTTGAAAATCTAAAATGTTAAAGCCCGATTAATAGAAGGCTAAGTCATAAAGATTATGTAACACGTGATACATGTTTTAAAAAATAGGGTTTTATGACAAACACTATATAAACTCTTTAAAAAAACTTGACAAAATAACTAATGGTACAGTAACAAAAGATGGCATTACGCATCCTTACACTATACAATAAGGATTAATAATATATTGAGATGATAAAAAAATATTGATACAACTTATAATTTTATTTATAGGGTGTTCATATTCAATAATACCTTGAACTGATTCCAAAAAATAGAGAAAAATGAATGAAATAGGTATATAAAGCATATGACTTTAAGTTTATGGTAATATGAATGAAGATTAATCAAACAACACAAAAAAACACATAAATATATGTATTTTAAAAAATCACGCCAAAACATGGCTAATTAATTTAAGTGAAAATAGTTTTTGCTAGAAACTATTTGTGTTTAAAGCATCAACATACACTAAAAGGCTATTTTTCTTTGGGCTGTTAGCAGGTTCTGTCAATGCTTCGCAGAGCAAATGTTTATCAATTTGTTCTGACGATATAATGTTCTTAAAGCCTTACTATTTCTTTAATTTTTAAAAGCTAATTAGGTCTTTTTTGCACTCAAATAAATTTTGTATAAGTACAGCAGTAGATAAAAAATTAATCTAAAGTTATTCTAATGTAAATTTTAGTGTATTTACATAAAAATATTAATTATTTTTTTAAATTAAAAGCATTGCGTTACTCTTATTTGCACTTTACTTGTTAAAACTTTTAAAAAAGGCAGCCAACAAGGCAAGCTAGCTTGTTGAGTGAAAATTCATCCACTAATTTTACAGCCTAAAACCTAACTAACTTATAGCTGGATTTTTGTATTTTGTACTTCTTGTATTATCTTTTTGTAAAAATGTTGACAAGCTATTGTTCTTTTGTTTAACACTTTTTAGTTTTACCACTCAAAATAGCCAAAATTAGTGCATATTATTTGCAGTTTTATCAACCTAATTATAAATAAAATCAGATATGAAACAAAATTACACTTTTATTTTATGCTTCTTAGCCTTTTTCTCAAGCTTTTGGGTTTGGGGTCAAGATATTATTTATCAAGCAGACTTTTCAAATGAAGGAGACGGTTTCCCCGATCACACAAGTAGCTCTCCACCAGCAGATCCACCGGCAAAAGCAGGTCCTTTTGGCACTGTTCCTAACCAGTGGTTTTTATCTTATGAAGAAGCACCTGTGAGTGACACAACGGCTAATTTTTTTAAGGTTAAAGATGGAGCTTTGGTTTCTAATGATTGGGGCGGACAAGGCATCTTTACTAGTCAAGTTATTGATATTTCAAACATTTCTACTATTAACATAAAAGCTAAAGGAGTTAATGCAGGAGCTAATGACAAAGAAGGATTTACTTATTTTTATATACTAGATGGAGGAGAAAAAGTAGAAACAGACTTGGGTAAAACAAGCAACGGCAGTCCGGTAGATTATACAATTAACAATTTGGATGTATCAAAAAACAATCAAATTGAAGTGGGCTTTGAATTTAGTGAAAATGGCAATAATCAAGGTTATATTATATCGTCTTATACCCTAACTAAAGCTAATGAATTCATTTCTATAGTTGGTTTTGATACAAGTACAAGTTTAGTAAGTGAAACCAACAATTCTTTTAATATATCAATTCCTGTAAGTGTTTCAGAATATTTTTCTGATTTTAGCTTAAGTGTTACAGTAGATGCTACAAGTACTGCAGAAACAACAGATTACAATTTAAATACTGAATCTTTAAACTTTAACAGCACCGGCACTCAAAACATTTCGTTAACTATTCACAACGATGAGGATGCTGACACTAATGAAAGTATAATATTGAATTTAGCACTTAAATCGGGCAATGCTATTTTAAACACTTCACAGCATATTATAAATATAGTTGACAATGATGTATTTGTTGAAAACTTTACTAAATCTAATTTAGTAAGTTCTTATAGAGATAGTAGTTTTGTAGGGAATTACGGTATAACCTGGTCTTATATTAAATCGAGAAATAATAATAATGATGCTAACGCAGCAGGTATAGAGGGTAAAGCCATTATGTTGCGAAGTAGGGAAGAAGGAAGCAAAATTAGTTCAAGCCCCATTTCGGGTGGTATTAAAGACTTTTCCACAATCCTGTACAAAGGTTTTACAGGTGTTGGTAATAGGCAGGTTGAGTTGTTTATAAATGGAGAATCTAAGGGAGTTTCTGTTGAATTTGATGACCCTGACGACAAGGATAAATATATCTTTGAGGTTAACGATATTAATATTTCAGGAAATTTTACCATTGAAATTAGAAATATTAAAAATAAACAAGTAATTATTGACGATATAACTTGGACTCCTCTTCCTTCTGCTAAATGGACAGGCAATACTAATAGTGATTGGGATACTGCATCAAACTGGAGTACTAATAGCCCTCCCCGAGCTACGGACGATTTAGTAATTCCGTCGGGTTTAACGAACTACCCCACAATATCATCTGAAGTAACTGTTAACTCTCTCACTGTTAAGCCCGGTGCTTCTCTAATATCTAGTGCTACAGTAAATGGAAAGCTTAACTATGAAAGAAGTTTAGCATCTGACCGTTGGTATTTACTCTCTTCACCTCTTTCTGGCGAAAGTATAGAAAATATATTTATAAATCACTCGCTAGCAACAGGTAGCAAAGAGAAATTAGGATGGGCTCCCTTTGTAAACACCGGAGAGGATGCTTGGAACTATCAAACAGAAACTTCAAAGGGGAATTTAACCTCAGGGCAAGGTTATGCTGTTAAACTTGCATCGACAGGAAATATTATATTTAGCGGTAGCGTTAATACTTCTGATGTTTTAGTCGGGGTAACAACAGGCACGAGAAACAATTTTAATTTAATTGGTAACCCATTTACATCCTATATAAATGCTACAAAATTTTTTAAGGATAATACCGATTTGCTTTCAGAGGAAACCATATGGTTGTGGGATGGAACTCGTTATCTTACTAAAAACAACATAAATGCTATAGAAATTGCGCCTGGACAAGGTTTCTTTATCGACGCTTCAAAAAATGGAAGTATTAAATTTGCTGCTTCTAATCAAAGTCACAAGAAAGACAGCTTTACAAGAAGGAGCTATCCTAATCCAAGTTTTGAATTATTTGCTGAAAATAAACAAGATAAAAGTTCAACTAAGGTGTTTTTTGTAAAAGGAAAAACCAGAGGCTTTGACAATGGTTATGACTCTAAAATATTTGAGGGTACAGCTAATAAATTTTCAGTATACACAGAGCTAGTTTCAAATGGTAAAGGCAAAAAATTAGCCATTCAAACACTTCCCGATAGTGATTATGATATGCTTATCCCTGTTGGCTTGCATGCCAGTTCAGGCACTAAAATTAAATTTTCGGTAAAATCAATAAATATGCCTGCTGAAACTCAAATTTATTTGGAAGATAAACTAAACAATACATTTATTAATTTGTCTGAGCAAAACTACAGTACAATTGTAAAGAATAAAACAAAAGGCGCAGGTCAGTTTTATATACATCTGACAACTAAAACTATTGATGAACAAAATTCAAAAGACACTTTGGTTGATCTAGTTAGCATATATAAATCTGACAGTAATGAATTAACTGTTGAAGGATTGCAATCAAAAAATAATTTAATTGTAGTTTATACAACTTTAGGGCAAAAAGTCATTGAGAAAAACATAAATTCAAGTGGGCTTTCAAAAATTTATTTACCCGAATTAAGTAAAGGTATTTACATAGTAGAGTTGTTTTCTGACTCAGGAAAGAAGATAAGCAAAAAAATTGTATTTAATTAATAATGCAATTTACCAAATAAAATATATTATAGATAAGTAAAAATATAAAATATAATTAGCAATTATGAAAAAATCTACGACCCCCCCCAATTCAAACATCACTCGTAAAGAGGCACTCAAAAAAATTGGCAATTACGGTAAGTACAGTGCATTAACTGCGTTGGGAACCTATCTTTTGCTAAATCCAAAAAAAGCACAAGCCTCAAGTCCTGAAGAACCAGGAGACGGCTTTGATTGACAACTGTATAGTCAGTAAACTTTTTATAATAATTTTTTAACCTTAACAGTTTAATATTGTATTGTTATTTTGTCAATGCGTTAAAATCAATTATTTACAATGATTTTATTCTAAAAAATTCAACGGAGTGTTATTCTTACGAAAAGACTAAAAAACAGTTCTAACTTTTTTAATAAAATCTTAAGTACTGTTAATGTAAGTCTATTCTGAGTTATGGCAATTATTTTTTCTATTGAAGAAAGTAGCTAGAAAAAAGTCTGTTTTAAAAAAGATAGCTTTTTTATTGACTGTAGTGATTTTTGTTAATCAAATGTAATTTATACAGTTGTGTTTTATAAGTTATTGAGCAAAGACTAAATAATAATAGTATTTAAACTAGTAAAAAACTTTTTATTTTTTTCAAAAGGCAAAAAAAGTATCATTATTGGCTTAATAATAGGTAGATTATGATGCTTATTAAAAATAATATTGAAAACTACAATAAATTTAAAAATTAATTTTATGAATAAAATATATTTGATAAGTTGTTTTGTTCTGCTTTTCTTATTAGGCAACAAAAATATATATGCACAAGGCACGGAAACTGTTGTTAGAGGAAAAGTCATAGATCAAACAACAAATAAACCTCTTTCAGAAGTAAATATTATTGCCAAAGATGAAAGCACCGGGTCGATAGTTGGTACAACGACCAACCTTGACGGAACATTTCTTATTAAAGAGCTTCCCGTTGGAGGACCCTACGTTTTTGAGATTTCATTTGTAGGATTTTCGACCAGGAAATTTAAAGGACAACAATTAGTACAAGGAACTATTATCGACCTAGGTACTATTGTGTTATCAGAAAGCGAAGCATTAAACGAAATAACTGTTATAGGTACTAAGGCTAACTTTACCAGCCAAAAAGAAGCTGGCTCAGTATTGGCAATTAGTCGTAAGGTGTTAGATCTAATTCCTACCCCATCGAGAGACTTTAAAGACTTGGCAAATTTTTCGCCTCAGGCGAGTATCCCTATTAACAAGGAGCGATATGGAATTTCTATTGCAGGCGTAAAATCTACCAGTGTTGGCTATACAATTGACGGCGTTAATGCCAGGCGCGGTGTGTTTGGGGGAACTTCTACGGATGCAGCCTTTATTATTTCTCAAGAAGCTGTTGAAGAATTTAGAGTAGAAACTAATAATTACAGTGTTGTAGGTCCTAGAAATGGCGGCGGATCAATAAAAGCCATTACAAGAAGAGGCAGTAATAAGCTAGAAGGTGCCGCTTGGTCTTTCTATACAGACAACTCACTCTCTCAATCAAAAGATTTTATAGGCAATGCCATAGGAGGAAAAGCAGGAAATTCTTTTGCAAACATCCAGTACGGCTTTAGGTTAAGTGGTCCTATAGTTAAGGATAAATTAACTTACTTTGCGCTATACGATCGTTTTAGTCAGGATACACCAGACGGTTCGGGCTTATTAAATTACAATTTATTTAATGCTGAGGAACAACAAAATATTACACAAGCAGAGGTAACAAAACTGCTTAATATACTAAAAAGTAATGATGTAATACAAAGCGGAAGCCTTGACAATCAAACCGGAACCTTTCAGAAAAAAGATATCACACAAAACTTTTTTTTACGTATGGATTGGGATATCAATAAAACCCACAAACTTATAGGTAGATTTTCTTATTTGGATTACGCAGGAAACTATAATCCCTCTAATGTATTTGTAAACTATATGATTAAAGACAGACGCTTTGGCTGGGCAAATAAATCTTTTAAGGGGTTGGTAAACCTTAAATCTTATTTTAATAACGGTACTTTTAACGACTTAAAAATAAATATCTCTACAGATAACCGTTTTTTGACCATTCCTACAAAAGATAATTTCCCATCGGTAAGTGTTGGTATTGGCGATGGTGGAGTTGCTTTTGGATCGCCTTGGTGGGGCGGAGAGGAAATTTTCTCTACCCAAATACAACTTATTAACGACTATAATTTTAGCACTAAGAATGGTTGGAATATTACCTTGGGAACAGATAATATCATCCACAGCACTAAAGAATTTTATCCACATTATACCGCATCGGTAATTTCTTATAATAATATAGATGATTTGGAGAATAATATTTCAAACTCATGGACTAGATTGGTGCCAGCAGATGGCAGACCTGCACGCAGATATTATCAATATCCGCTAACCGAGTTATCGCTATATGCTCAGTTTTCAAAAAACATTTCAGAACAGATAAAATTAGATTGGGGGATTCGATGGGATGCCTATTTTATTTCTAAAAAATCGGCTGTTAATTCAGGGCTATCTACACTTGGTGTGAATACTGCGCAAGGAGTTTCTGATTTTGACAATTTTCAGCCTCGATTTAATATAACTTGGGATATTAATGGAAAGGGTGAAGATATTTTAAAATTTGGTGCAGGGGCTTTTTCCAGTGAACTAACAACACATGTATACACTTTTGCTCTTAGAGGTAATGGACTTGATTATAAACAAATAACTGTAAATGAAACCAGCCCAACAGCAACGCAAGAACTAGTTGGAGGAAGTTGGAAACTTCCTATAGACGAACAGCCTTCTGCCAGTGAATTACTCGCCTCAGGAGTTGATATAGACAAAGTACCTACAGATATTATTACTATAGATGATAACCTTGAAGCACCGATGACATGGAAAGCTAATTTTACTTATCTGCACAATTTCTCGAATTGGTTTAGTGCTAGCATTTCCGGATATTATGCAAATACACTAAAACAAGGGATTTTTGAAGATGTAAATAAAACAGTGCTTTTAAATGGCAGTAATATCCCTGAGCTAACAGCAGACGGGCGCTTGAAATACATTAATTCTGACAGTAATTTCAGGAATGTTCTTTTGTTTAAAAATGCCGACTGGTCTGCTACCTATCTAGGATTAACGGCAGAAGCCACTTTCCGCTATAACAGTGGAATCTTAAACCTATCCTATACTAAGGGAAGTCAAAAAGGCGAGTCGTTTTATGGAGCGGGAAGCGCTTGGTTGCAAGGGCAAGGTATTGGTTACTCTTATGAAGATTACGCATCTCAGGTAGGAGATTGGAGTAGTGGATATGTTATAAACAATAAATTTGTTGCTATTCTATCTAGTCCTACTTTTTACGGTTTTACTGTGTCTGGTTCTTATACCATTGGTCAATATGAAAGATTTTCAATTGTCGCGGGGAGCGATGTAAATGGTATTGCCAATGAAGGGACTGGAGGTGGAAGAGTAAGGGCTGGTGATTTGGCTTTTGTGTTCGACCCAGATAGCCCTACAACACCGACAGATATTGCAAAAGATATGAGAGCTCTTTTGGCTAGCACTTCTTCAGAATACAGAACTGCACTATTAAAGAGCATGGGTGCTTTTGCCGATCAGAATATAGGTGTACAACCCTGGCAATCTGTTTCTAATATTTCTGTTACCAAGCAATTTGAAATTTCAAAATTAAACCTAACAGCGAGGATAGATATGTTTAACCCAGAGAACTTTCTCAATAGCCGTAGAGGGTATAACGAAATAATAACTAACCTTAACTTATACGATATTGACAGTGAAGGAAATATCCATATAAACCCAAATGCAGGGAAGAAAGTGAAGCTATTTAATCCTCAAAGTTTGTCTCGTATTCAGTTTGGATTAAAAGTAATGTTTTAACAAATTTTGACAATAGCAGTATTTAAATTAAAATATTTATTTTTAATGTATTAACCGTATTGCGTTAGTTCTATTTTAAAAGTTTTTTATGAATTATACACAAAACGATTCAGATAACAAAAAATCCGCTCTATTCAAATTTTTAGCACAACCAATTATAATTGCTTTATAATTTCAAAACATCACGATAAATTAAACAGACTATATTGTTAAGCTAAAAAAGCCCATATTTTTTATGGGCTTTTTATTTTGGTTTAACTGTAAATGCTATACAGCACCCTTTTTCTTTTAATTGTCGTAAGACATTACTGTCCCCATTTAAGCACGTTTAAGTAGCTAGTGATTTGTAGCTCACTAACACCTTCAATATTGTTTATCTTATTAACAGTTTTTAAAAGATGCTTATTGTTTTTGCACATAACATTGAGTTCTATATGATATTTTCCAGAAGTTTGGGCAAGAAAACTCAATTCTGCAATCTTTTTCAATTTTTCAAGTACCATATTAGTTTTACAAACTGGTTTTATCGCAATCATAATACGAGAATAAGAATGCAGATTCATTTTCTCAGGTTCTGCTCTACCTATAATACGAAGCACCTTGCCCTCAACAAGCTTGTTGTATCTATTTCTTATGGTGCTTACTGCTACATTGAGTTCACTGGCAATTTCAGTAAAAGATTTTCGCCCATCTTTTTGTAGATGCTTAATAATTGTAAAATCCAAATCATCTAAATAAGTATCATCGATCATTATTGAAGTAATTATTCATCAAATATACTAAGAATATCAAAGACCGGATATTGAAGCAAATTTGTTAAATTTAAAGTAAATCAAATAAAAAACAAAAAACATTTAGATTCTAATAGTCATCTTACATTTAAATAAATGCAAAATATTTCAAAAAACACGTATAAATAAAAAAAAAAATATATTAATTTGTTTTTATGATAAATTTTAGTTTATATTTGGAAAATGATTTTAAGCCAACTTTAGTTATGAGAAAAATATAAAAAAAAATGAATTGTCTTATCCTGCTTTTTACAGGATTGACAGCGCTTATTTCTTACGGACAACAAAAAGGAAAAAGAGAAGCAATTAGCACTAAGCCTTACAAAGGTTTACATTTTAAGATTAATAATAATTGGGAAGTTAAATTTTCCGGACAGGTAAATGCCTACTATGTGCTTACAGCGTAAAAGATCAAATCGACGGAAAATTTCTTAAATACAGCGATACAGCAAACCGATTAACCAATAGTATTTTCTATGCCTTTAGCTCTAATCTTGTGTTAAAATCCGAATTTACCATCTAAAATAAACACAGATTACTAGCTCCCAAGGCAAATGTGTTTTCATTGGGAGGTTATTTTTTGTTTTAGTTAAAAATATTATTATGAGCAAGATAAAAATTATTGCACCAATGCCAGGTATTTTTTATACCAAGCCTTCACCAGAAAGTGAAAATTACAAAAAATCTGGCGATTTAGTAAACAAAGGTGATATTCTTTGCCTTATCGAAGTAATGAAGACCTTTAATCAGATAGAATCAGAACAAAGAGGAATCTTTATAAGCTATCAGGCAGAAAACGGTCAATTAGTAACAATAGGTCAGGTAATTGCTGTAGTTCAAACAGAAGCAATATGAAAATAAAATCAATTTTGATAGCCAATCGCGGAGAAATAGCCGTTCGCATAATTCGAGCCGCCAAATCATTAGGCTTAACTACGATTCAGGTTTACAGCGATGCCGATGCCAATTCGCTTGCAGCAACTATGGCCGATAAAGCAATTAATATAGGTTTGCCTATAGCTAGCAAATCCTATCTTAACATAAACTTGTTAGTTAAAACTGCAAAAGAAGCAAAGGCAGATGCCATACATCCCGGTTACGGCTTTCTTTCTGAAAACGCCAATTTTGCCAATGCTGTTAAAAAAGCTGGAATTATTTTTATAGGTCCCGACGGAAATACTATAGAAAAATTAGCTGACAAGGCAGCTGCCAAACAACTTGCCAAAAGCATTGACATACCCGTAGTTCCGGGCAGTAATGACATATTAGAAAACCTCGACAAAGCAATAATAACAGCAAATAATATTGGATACCCTCTGATGATTAAAGCCTCAGCAGGTGGAGGTGGTAAAGGTATTCGCAAAATACAAAATGAAGAAGAACTCAAAACCCAGTATCCAATTGCATATAATGAAGCTAATTCTATTTTTGCTGACGGCGGATTGTATATAGAAAAATATATACAAAATGCTCGTCATATTGAAGTCCAAGTTTTAGGAGATGGCAAAAACTATATTCACTGCTATGAACGCGAATGTTCCATACAACGACGCAGACAAAAGGTTTGGGAAGAGGCACCAGCAATAAATATTTCACAGTCAATTTTAAACAAAATGTACAAAAACTCAGTAAAACTTGTACAAAAACTTGCTTATAAAGGAATAGCCACAGTTGAATATGTTTATGACAAAAACACTCAGAACTTTTATTTTATAGAAGTTAATACCAGAATTCAGGTAGAACACCCTATTACAGAAATGATTACTGAAATTGATTTGGTTTGTGAAATGATTAAGATTGCAGGAGGCTTGCCCTTGAAAATTAAACAGAAAGATATAAAAATTAAAGGACATGCCATAGAATGTAGAATCAATGCAGAAGATAGCACTAAAAACTTTATGCCCTGTCCGGGTAAAATTAAAAAATTATCAATCCCTCAAGGCAAAGGCATTAGGTTTGATAGCTTTATCTACAAAGGCTACACTATTCCGCTGTACTATGACTCTTTAATTGGAAAACTGATAGTTCACGGGCAAAACAGAGCAAACACACTAAAAAAGTTAAGAGAAGCATTGAATTCCATCACTATTGAAGGAGTAAAAACCACCATCCCTTTACACGTACAACTAGCCAATAACCAAGAGCTGATAAAAGGAAATATCAACACTCAATTTTTAACCAAAATACTCAAAGACAAAAACTAACCACAACTTTAATTTTTTTAATTCTTAAATACAAATATTATGTGCAAATTAAATTTACTTCCGAGAAAAGCAATTTTTTATGTAAAGATAATTCTTACGCTATTATTAATGCAAACCACGGTTAGTGTTTCTCAAGAAAACCATGTCAAAAAATTGTTAAAAAACAATTTTAGCAATTGGGGTAAATGGGGAGAAGCTGATCAAATAGGAGCACTTAACTATCTGGACAAAGAACAAACAATGCGAGGTGTTCGAGCTGTAAAACAAGGAAAGCGCTTTACCCTGCAAATTCCTATGACACACGGAACAGGACCTGTTTTTCCAGGAAGAACACCTGTAATTCATTTTATGGCTCAGGACGAAAGTCTTTATTTCTTAAAAAACAAAGAACCTTTAGAAGGTGGTATAAAGTATTCCGATGATGCTGTTTTTATGTATCTTCAAGGAACCAGTCATGTAGATGCATTGGGACATGCTTGGTATGGAGAAAAACTATATGGTGGCTTTTCAGCAAAAAGTTCTACACATGGTCACAGCAAAGTAGATATTGCTGCAATAGGAGAGGAAGGTATTACAGGGAGAGGGGTTTTATTAGATATTGGTCGGTTAAAAGGAGATAAAAAAGGACGCCTTAAACCCAATACTTGTGTAAATCTCGGTGATTTGTTAGAAACTGCTAAAAAACAAGGCATTAAAATTGAAAAAAGAGATATTTTATTGATACGTACAGGATCTGTTGAACGCTTTTACGACAATCAAGATAAACAAAACTGGAATCCTATGACCGAGCCAGGCTTGTGCTACAGTAAAGATCTAGTAGCATGGTTGCATCAAATGGAAATACCAGTAATAGCTTCTGATAATTTAGGGGTTGAAAAAGTAGTTCAAGAAATTGAAGGGGAAACCTACCTTATACCACTTCACGGATTGTTAATTCGCGACTTAGGCATTGTATTAAGCGAAATTTACCTCTTAGACAAACTAGCCGATGATTGTCACACCGACAAACAATATACCTTTCTTTTTACCGCTGCCCCACTTAAAATGGTTGGCGGAACCGGATCTCCAGTAAACCCTATTGTTATAAAGTAATTGGCAATAGTATGGCAATCATTAATTTTAAGTCAGCAAAACGTATTATAGCCGGAATGGAGTCTCTTTCATTATTATCGGTTGAATTACATAATTTACAAATTAGGCAGCCCTTAATTGTCACAGATACAGGAATAAAAAATTCAGGAATTTTAAATAAAATCACTTCTCAGTTAAACAAAGCAAATTATGCTGTATATGAGGCAATAACAGCTGAACCCAGTACAGACATAGTTGAGAGCTGCAAAAGAGAGCTTTTGCAAAAAAAATACGACGGAATTATTGCTTTAGGAGGAGGAAGTGTTATCGATTTGGCCAAAGTAATTTCAGTTTATATTCATTCTGATGAAGCATTGACAAATCTTTTTGGAATAGATAAAATAAAAACACCTCGCAAAGTACCTCTTATAGCTATACCTACTACAGCAGGTACAGGTTCAGAGGTTACTAATATTGCTGTACTATCTGACACTAAATTGCAAGTTAAAAAAGGTATAGTTAGTGATTATTTACTTCCCGATTTGGCTTTAATAAGCCCTGAAACATTGCCTGATTGTCCTAAATCGGTTATAGCAGCAAGTGGCATAGATGCTTTGGTACACGCAATAGAGGCCTATTTATCTAATTATTCAAACCCTCTAAGCGATGCCCTTTCTATTAAAGCAATAAAATTAATCTACAGCGCCTTACCTAAAGTGTATTCAAATCCGAGCAACCTAAACACTTGGGAACTAATGAGTACTGGAAGTTTACTTGCTGGTATGGCCTTTGGCAATGCTGGAGTAGGGGCAGTACATGCTTTGGCATATCCTTTAGGTTGTCGTTTTCATATATCCCATGGTGTAAGCAATGCCCTTTTATTGCCTTATGTAATGGAAAAAAATAAAACAGCATGCATAAAGCGTTTTGCAGATATTGCAATTGCACTTGAGCCAACTATGATTAACAAAACAAGTTCAAAAGCTGCTGATTTTGTAATTAACCTGCTTTATCAAATATGTAAAGATGTAGAAATTCCTAAAGGATTAAGAGCCTTTAATATTCCCCGTGAAACAATACCGGAAATGGCAAAAGATGCCATAAAGATTGAACGTTTAATGAAAAATAATCCTCGCAAGCTAACAATTAAAGATATTATAAACATTTACGAAAGTGCCTATTAATAAAGCAGGGCTAAAATTAAACATCCATATTTAATTTTTAGACACACATCGGAATGATTGTAAACTCACAAATCACTGTTTTTTAAGCAGTTGCAAATTATAAACATATGAAGCTATTTAAATACAAACCAAAAAAATTATATAAAAACAACAAATAAATGCTGAATTAAAATAATATTTATGCAATTAAAAAGCCAATGGAAAAACAGAAAAAAAGGATGTGAAACTCCTTTCTATGCCTTAGGACTTCTTAAACTCAGAATTCCTTTTGTACACTATCGTTTTGAAGCACCCGACTTTATTCAAGGCTTACTTATGTGTGCCGTAGATCTAGCCGCAATTCCCTTAATTACAGAAGTCATTGGTGCTCCTTTTGAAGTAGCCTTAGCCATTGTAATACTAAACGGTTTTTTGTATTTAATACACCATTTATTAGGAGATCCAGTTATTCCTGGATGGATAACCCCTGCTATTCCTTTGGTTTTAGTTTACGTAAAAACATTTCCTGAAAATGATAGAGTACATGCTTTAGTAGCATTTCAAATGATATTGGGAATCTTATCTGTACTTTTAGGAATAACAAAATTAGCAACTAAAACCATAAAACTTATTCCTTCTGCCATAAAATCAGGAGTTGTACTCGGAGCTGGTCTAGCTGCCGTAAATTTAGTTTTTAAAGAAGGAGGACGATTTGAAAGCTACCCTTTTTCTATAAGCATAGTAGCTGGAATTGCTTTTTATCTGATATTTTCTAAACACTTTGCAACTTTAATAAAGCGTAAAAAAGCTTGGGCATTAATAGCGAAGTTAGGAATTTTTCCAATTATTGCCTTGTCAGTTTTTTTAGCCCCTTTTTTGGGTGAAACGCCATGGCCAAACATAAAATGGGGGCTGTCAAAGCCTAACTTTGCACTTTTATTTAGCAATTATACAATTTTTGGTTTAGGTATACCACCTCTCAGTTTGTTTATATCATCCATGCCTACTGTTATAGCAACCTATATTATTTTATTTGGAGATGTACTTCAAAGCAAAGCCATTTTAAAAGAAGCTTATAAAGAACGAGAAGACGAAAAGATAGATTACAACCCAAATAGAGCACATTTCCTGTTTGGCATACGCAATTTCGGCATGAGTATTTTTGGTCCAGATATAGCTATGTGCGGTCCCTTGTGGGCGGCTATGCACGTAGTAATTGTAGAGCGATACAAGCAAGGCAAAAAAGCAATGGATTCTATTTTTGGCGGTTCAGGTTCTTTTCGTTTTGGCACTAATTTAGGCTTATTACTTTTACCTATTGTCAGTTTAGTAAAACCCGTATTAGGAATTGCATTAGCATTAACACTTTTAATACAAGGTTATGTAAGTGTGCGTGTTGGCATTTTAGAAGCACAAAACCAAAAAGACTTAGGAATTGCAGGAATTATTGCCGCTTTACTAATTACAAAAGGAGCTACTTGGGCTTTTATTACAGGATTTATTTTGTGTTTTTTAATTTATGGCAAACAACTATTTAAGAACGATATTAAAAAAGAATGGTTTAAAGATTCATAAAAACCTTATATCCATCTGTAGTGTTTGTTTTAGTATTTACTAACTATAAAAAACTCTTAAATTACAAAATTTACTCTAAATGAAATATTTCTCACATTTAACCCAATACAAAAAGTTAGATTTTGAAATATTCTTTAAAGGCTTGTTAAACTGAAGAATTGATAATTTATTAAACTTTAAAAAATGAAAACATACTTATTAAAAATCTATTCTCTATTTATTTTATTTACCAGTTTTTTTGTCTGCAAAAAAAGCATTGAAGACAATAAATCTAAAAGCACAAAAAATAAAGTTGCTGAAAAAAATAATATTGTTTCTTATTCTGCAAACAAGGTTATTTCGGCATTTTCTGCAGATGGAATTAATAAAGATACCATTTATACTTTATTAAACAAGGATACAAAGACTTGGAAAATTTGTGTCTCATTTCCACACATGAAAGATGCTTATTGGCTAGGAGTAAGTTACGGTATAAGTGAACAAGTCAAAAAATTAGGCGTACAGATGAACTTAGTATAGGCTGGAGGTTATACCAAATATAAGCCTTCAAATATCTCAAATAGAAGATTGTGTAGCTAACCGAGCAGATGCTGTTATTATTTGGAGAAAGTAATTTAGGTGCCAATATAGCCTTAGAGTCTATAGCAGCCTGTGTTATAGCAGGTGTTTCACTAAAAGGAGGTATTGGCAAAGTTGAAAATGTAGCTTTAGGAGCATTTTTTATTATTATGGCACAAAACGGAATGAATCTTTTACAAGTGGGGTTGTATGTTCAAATGATATTTCTTGGAATTTTGCTGATTATGGCAGTTGCTTTGACAAATACAGGTTTAGGTTTAACAACACATAAATAATATAAAAAAATGACAAATCAGGAATTACAAAAACGAAAGGAGAGGGCTATTGCCAAAGGTCAGGGAAACTTAAACTCTATCTTTATTGATAAGGCCAAAAACGCTGAATTATGGGATATTGAAGGGAATCGTTATATTGATTTTGGAGCGGGTATAGCAGTGTTAAACACAGGGCATATAAACTCGCAAATTACGCAATCGGTAAAGCAACAATTAGATAAGTTTGCTCATACCGGCTTTATGGTAACTCCTTATGAAATAGCTGTAAAGCTGGCAGAAAAACTAAATACTCTAGCACCGATTAACAAGGCAAAAACTATGCTAGTTACCACAGGTGCCGAAGCTGTAGAAAATGCTGTTAAAATGGTCAGAAATTATACCCAACGCTATGGTTTAATTGCTTTTCACGGTGGGTTTCACGGTCGGACCTATATGAGCTTGGGCTTAACGGGAAAAATATCTCCCTATAAAAAAGGCTTGGGTCCGTTTCCCAATAATATTTTTCACATTCCATTTCCTGTTCCGTATTACAATATTACAGTTGAAGATTCTCTCAGAGCATTAAAAAATTTGTTTAATAGCAGTATTTCTTCAGATGAGGTGGCCGCCGTAATTGTTGAACCGGTGCAAGGAGAGGGAGGTTTCAACAAAGCACCTTTAGATTTTTTGCCTAAACTTAGAGACCTTTGCTCGACCTATGGCATTATGCTTATTTGCGATGAAATACAAACAGGTTTTGCTCGAACGGGCACTTTCTTTGCCACCGAGCAGTACGGAATAGAGCCTGATTTAATAACTTTAGCTAAAGGGCTATCTGGCGGTTTCCCTTTATCTGCTGTTGTAGGAAAACAGGAAGTTGTCGATGCCCCTGGAAACTTAGGAGGAACCTTTGCAGGCTCACCTTTGGCTTGCGCAGCAGCCCTAAAAGTTATAGAAATTATCAAATCTGAAAACCTTTGCAATCGCGCTGACGAAATTGGCAAAAAAACAGTAAAACGTCTTTTAAATTTACAAAAAGCATATCCTAAAGCAATTGGAAATGTCAGAAATACAGGTGCTATGATTGCTGTTGAGTTTGTAAAAAACGGAAATCCTCAAGCCCCCAATCCTGATCTAGCCAAAGCTATAGTTAGCAAGGCTGCCAAAAATGGACTTATAGTTTTAATATGCGGAACTCGGGCTAACATAATTAGAATATTAACTCCTTTAACAATAGAGGACAAAATACTTGATGAAGGGCTTTTTATCTTAGAACAAGTAATAATTGGTATTTTAAAAAATAAAACCATATAAAACAAATAACATTTTTTGTTAACAATAAATTAAAGTGTTTTTTAAATGATAAAAATTATAGATATCAATTGCGATATGGGCGAGGCCTTTGGACATTGGAAGATTTCCGAGGTTAACGATAAACAAATAATGCCCTATATCAGTTCGGCAAATGTTGCAACGGGATTTCATGCAGGTGATCCCAATCACATAAACAAGCTAGTACAATTAGCCATTAAGCATCAAGTAGCAGTTGGCGCACATATAGGATATAGAGATTTACAAGGTTTTGGGCGTAGAAAAATAAATGCTACTACAAAAGAACTCATCAACGATATGGTTTACCAAATTGGAGCTATACGAGAGTTTTGCACCTTGCACGGTATAACCTTAAACCATATTAAGCCGCATGGGTCGTTGTATATGGAGATGGCTGTCAATGCTGAATTATCAACAGCATTTATAGAAGTTCTGCAAAAAACAGATAAAAACACTCCTGTTTATTGTATGCCTAACTCCGAAACCTATAAAGCTGCTAAGCAAAAAGAATATCCGGTTGTAAGAGAGTTTTATGCCGACCGCAATTATGCCGATAACGGCTCCATAATTTTTACTAGACATGCCAGTGCAAATAACGCCGAGTTAATTAAGCAAAAAGTGCTGAAAGCTTGTATAGAAAAAAAAGTAAAAACAATAAGTGGTAAAATAATTTCTATTGAATTTGAGTCTGTTTGTTTTCATTCAGATACCCCAGGTTGCTTAGATATTGCATCAAAAATTAAAGAAGGATTGTGCAACAACAATATAAAAATAGCCACTTACAAGCCCTAAAATTAAAGACATAACAAAATCAAACCCATATGAGAAGTGAATTTTACTTATTTAATAAATTTAAGTCTTATTAGTACAACAATAATGGGCTATAATTAATTAAAAACATATTCTTAACTAAAATTATTAGCATGAAAACACGATATACTTTTGGCGGCGACGAACATTTGTTTGTAGAGTGCAGTAAAGAAATGTCTTTAGAAGCATTTTTTAAGAGTTTTTCATTAACTGAGACTATAAAAAAAGCTGATATAAAAGGAATTACTGAAATATGCCCTGCCAATGCTTCATTTCAATTAAGGTTTAACCCTGACATTGTTAAACCAAACAATTTATTGCAATTAGTACAGGATATTGAAAAGTCAAATAAAAAAACCAAAAAGACCATTAAAACTAGAATCATTGAATTCCCGGTGCTATACAATGATCCATGGACTCGCAAAACCTTAATGCGTTTTAGGGATCGTCATCAAATGCCAAAAAAAACTGACTTAGAGTATTCAACTGAAATTAACAATTACGATTCAGTAGAAAGCTTTGTCAAAGCACATTCAAAAAACCCTTGGTTTGTTACCATGGTTGGATTTGTGGCAGGCTTGCCTTTTATGTATCAAATGGTGAGTAGAAAACATCAAATTCAGGTGCCAAAATACTTAAGACCACGAACCGATACCCCTAAACTTACCCTTGGGCACGGAGGCTGCTTTACTTGTGTTTATTCGGTAAAAGGAGCAGGAGGCTATCAAATATTTGGTATTTGTCCTATGCCAATATACGATCCTACCCAATCCTTAGTATATTTGAAAGACTTTATGGTATTTTTCCGCCCAGGCGATATAGTAAAATTTAAACCCATAACCATATCTGAATACGAAAATACAGTGCAGCAAATTAAAACAAACCAATACGAGCCGTTAATTAAAGAACTACTTTTTGATCTAAATCAATACAACCAAGACATAGAAAAATACAACAAAAAACTTATTAAGATTTTAAAGGATGATAGAAATAATTAAACATGGACTATTGACAAGTATTCAGGATTTAGGTAGACCGGGTTACTTTCATCTTGGCATTCCTATTTCGGGAGCTATGGACCGGTTTGCTATGCGAACTGCTAACTTATTGGTAGGAAACAGTGAAAATGCAGCTGGTTTTGAAGCTGTTTTTATAGGACCCGAAATAAAGTTTAAAAAAAATGCTTTTGTAGCAGTTACAGGGGCAGATATTACTGTTAAAATTGACGATGAAAAGCAAGCTACTTGGACAGCTTTAAAGGTAAAGTCGGGTCAAGTACTGTCATTTGGGCTTCTAAAAACAGGTGCAAGAATATATATTGCCATATCAGGAGGAATCGATGTGCCTATTGTATTAGGTAGTCGTTCTACCTATTTAATAGGTTCTTTAGGTGGTGTTAAGGGTAGAGCAATTGCACAAGGCAATATTTTATCACTTGGAGAAAACTACAGTAAAGTTAAAGAAGGAACCACACTTCCTAAGCAGTTAAGACCACAAATGGCAAAACAAGCAGAGCTTCGGGTTTTGACTGGACTTTATTGGCATCGAATTAGTCTGCCATCGCAAAAAACATTTTTTGAAAACCAATGGAAAGTTGCCCTTGAAATTGACCGTATGGGATATCGCTTTAAAGGAGGAACTCCATTAGAATTTGTCAAAAGAGAGCCTCCATTCGGAGCTGGCTCCGACCCTTCTAACATAGTAGACAGTTGTTATTCTTATGGTTCCATTCAAGTTCCTGGAGGACTTGAGCCTATTGTTTTGCATAGAGATGCCGTTTCGGCAGGAGGATATTTCACCTTAGGAACAGTTATCTCGGCAGATATGGACATAATAGGACAACTACAACCTAATATACCTACAAAATTTACCAAAGTTACCATGGAGCAGGCATTAAAAGCTAGACTTATACAAATGAACTCACTAGAAAAGGCTAGGCAATATATCAAACAACAAACTTAATTAATACAATTTTTGACCCGACAAATAAAAAGCAGTCTATAATATTAATATTGAATTACAAAAATGAAAATTAACTTATTAAAAAACAAAGCCTTTATAAATGGCAAATGGATATCGGCAGATAATAAAGATAGTTTTAAGGTTCGAAATCCTTTTAATGATACAGTTATTGAATCAGTTCCTAATCTGGGAAAGGAAGAAACCAAAAGAGCTGTACAGGCTGCTTATACTGCATTAAAAAGCTGGAGTAAAAAAACTGCTGTAAAAAGGGCTGAAATTTTAAGAAAGTGGTTTGAATTACAATTAAAACACAAAGAAGAGTTAGCCTTTTTACTAACCCTTGAGCAAGGTAAACCTATTCGAGAATCGCGCAATGAAATTAGCTATGGCGCTTCTTTTATAGAATGGTTTGCTGAGGAGGCTAAAAGAATTTACGGAGATGTTATTCCTTCTCCATTTAAAAATAAAAGAATTGTAGTGCTAAGGCAGCCTATAGGCGTGGTGGCAGCTATTACCCCTTGGAATTTTCCAAATGCCATGATTACCCGTAAAGTTGCACCAGCTCTGGCGGCAGGATGCACAATTGTCGTAAAACCTGCCGAAAGCACTCCTTTATCTTCCTTGGCCTTGGCAGCACTTGCTGAGCAAGCGGGAATTCCAAAAGGAGTTTTTAATATAATTACAACTAACAAACCTGCCGAGGTAGGTTGCGAATTAACAAGCAACCGTTTGGTTCGAAAAATTTCCTTTACTGGATCAACTTCTGTTGGAAAAGTTTTAATTAAACAATCGGCCGATACAGTAAAAAAAACGTCGATGGAGCTTGGGGGTAACGCGCCTTTTATGGTTTTTGAGGATGCTAATCTAGACGCTGCAATAAAAGGTCTTATAGCTTCTAAATTCCGAAATACCGGACAAACTTGTATTTGTACCAATCGCATATTTGTGCAAGAACAAGTATATGAGGTTTTTTTAGAAAAATTAACTTTAGCAACAAAAAAAATAAAAATGGGAAACGGTTTAGATGAAAATGTAGAGCTAGGACCTTTAATAAACCGCCGTGCCGTTGCTTTTGTTGATAATCTTGTTCGAGATGCTGTTTCTAAAGGAGCTAGAATTACAACAGGAGGTTATTTATCTGAAAATAACAAAAACTTTTATCCTCCAACTGTTCTTTGCGAGGTAAATTCAGATATGAAGATATTTCACAGCGAAATTTTTGGAGCTGTAGCTGCTGTTATTAAATTTTCAACCGAACAAGAGGCTATTAGTATGGCTAATAATACTCCATTTGGGCTTGCCTCTTATTTTTACACAAACAACCACGCTCGTATATGGAGAGTTTCAGAGGCCTTAGAATACGGAATGGTAGGAGTTAATACAGGGTTAATCTCAACTAATGTAGCTCCTTTTGGAGGAATCAAAGAAAGTGGTAATGGACGTGAAGGATCTAAATACGGTATTGAAGATTATTTGGAAACCAAATACATGTGTTTGGGAGGCATAGCAGATTAAAAGTATTAACCGAAGAAACGTTTAATTATCAAAATATTACAGATAAATAGTGCCTGCCACAAAACTCTATTTTTCAAAATATAATCACGTGTTACACACCCTTTAATATCACTTACAAATAAATTTTTAGGATGATAAAAACAAACCCATATATAATATAGATTTAAAAAAATACCCTCATTTTGCAGTCGAAAAAAAACACGTATATTTTATGTTTAAACAAAACCTGTGGTATTTAAAAAACCATATCTAAGTTTTTAAAACCCCTATTATCGATAAGTGCTGTGTGCTTTCTTCTGATGACAAGCCCTTTACAAGCACAGCGATACCCCGTGTAAGCAACTCAAATTACCATACCTCCCCTCCCTATGCTGTTAATTTAAACAGCTATGTTACAACAGCAAATATAAAGTTGCGCCTAAACCTACTGCTAACCGATGTTAGAAGGTTTTAAACAGCTTACAACTAAAGAAATAGTAAAGGCTATAAAAGAAAACCCGAAAGAAAGGCGCAAATATTCTTTGCTAGAGCAGTTAAAAAAAGCAGCTCAAAAATCATCGAATGTAAAGCACCATCAATTTTAAAGACATAATAATAAGCCTATATAATTATGGAATAATGCTGTGATTAGAAAGAAAATTATGCACATAAAAATCCTATTGCAGCAGGATTAGTATATAAGGCAGAAGATTATGTTTATAATAACGCAAAAAATTACACAGTTGAAGAAGCAATTTTAAACAATATTCTTACGATGTAACTTTGTATTCTTTCGCCAACTGTAGTAAGTGGTAGGTTAAATAACGTGCTTATCTAGTGTAGGTTTTGCTTTATTTTCTGATGCCTCTCGAAATATCGAGAGTTTTTCTTCTGTGCTAAAGGCGCGTTTTGCTTTCATAATTGACAAAATTAGTATAGATTTCTATATGTAATCTTATCCGATCAATTAGGGGTCTAGAACACATTTATATAAAATTGAACCAATTAAATACAAATAAAAAACAATAAAGCTTGTCACTTTCTATATTTTTTTTAAATTTGTAGCAATAATATTAAGTTTAAAAATAAGCCTCGCTTGCTTGTAGTTTTTTTCGGGCGAGGTTTTTTGTTTGCTTTAATTTTATTTTTGTAACGCTTTAATTCTTTAAAAGCAAATATTCAATAATCTTTGTAAATAAAATGACCAGCCCACTCATATTAAATAAGGTTTGTCAGTTACTCTTATACCTAAAAAGATATTTTGGGCACAGATGTTGAGGTTTATCGAAATTGAATAAATTTTGTTAGTGTAAGCGTTTTAACAAAAAGTATTTTTTTTAAGTGTGTAAACAAACAGCATATTATATTGCAGAACTTTTTTAAACTTTGAGCAACTAAAAAATAAAAGACAATGAATAACTTTAAACCCAGCCTGCTTTTAGCAATAATTTGTTTTGCTTTTTTAAATTGCACCAAAGGTCAGAAAGCAGACAAGCCTTATGTTGTTTTGGTTTCCTTTGATGGTTTTAGGCATGATTATGCCAAAAAACACCCTACTCCAAATTTTACTCAGATGAGTTTATTGGGTGTGGCAGCCAAGGCTTTAATTCCTTCATTTCCTAGCAAAACTTTTCCCAACCACTACACCATAGTAACAGGGCTATACCCTAGCAAACACGGATTGGTCGACAATGCCTTTTACGATAAAGAGTTAGATTTAGAATTTTCCATCAAAAACAGAAAAAGTATTGAAAACCCTATCTTTTACAAAGGCAAGCCACTTTGGCAGCTAGTACAGGAAAATGGCATGAAATCAGCATCTTGCTTTTGGGTAGGCTCTGAAACTGCTATAGGTGGTAGCTACCCTGATTATTATTTTAAATACAAGGCTAGCATGCCAAATTCAAAAAGAATAAAAACAGTGATAAATTGGCTTAAACTTCCTGCTGATGAAAGACCTCAGTTTATAAGTCTGTACTTTTCTTTAGTTGACAATAGTGGGCACAAGTCCGGGCCTAATAGTGTCGATGTAAAAAAAAGCATACTTGAGGCTGACCGACTTTTGGGTGTGCTTAGAGGAGAGCTAGCAAAATTAAACTTAAATATTAACCTAATAGTGGTAAGCGATCACGGCATGGCTGAAATAAAACCAAAAAAGGTCAATTATTTATCAGAAGATAAACTACTAAAAGGCATAGATAAAAGTACATTTCGGGTTATTAACAGTGGCACTCACGCACATATCTATCTAAAAGACACTACACAAGTAGATAGACTTTACCAAAAAATATCTATTAAAAAATCAAAATTCAAATTGTATAAAAAAGCAAACTTTCCAAAAAGTTGGCAGTACAGCCAATCAAAGAGAGTGGGCGACTTATTACTTAGTCTGCCACCAGGATATTATCTGTCAAATAAGGTACAAAAAAAAACCAGAGGAGTGCATGGCTATGACCCTGCAAAATCTGAAGATATGAACGGAATTTTTTATGCTCAAGGTTCTAAAATAAGACAAGTAGGCTCAATACCACCATTTAAAAATATACATATTTACCCATTTATAGCTAAAATATTAAACATAACTCATTTGCCAGAAATAGATGGAAAACTCGAGGTGCTGTACCCTTATTTAAAAATACAAAAGCAATAGCTGAAATACTTAATTCTAAATATTTTATAAAGATAATCGTATATATATATACTTAAACATATTTTAATGAATTTTGCTATAGGATTAATTTTTGATAAAAAAATATATTTGACAATATGATAAAAAACAAACCATATGTATTTAAGCAAAGGTATTAACAAATTTAATTTTGGTAAATAGGGTTGTGGCGCAATGGTTTTTTATTGGGCATTTTTACTATATAATCAGTATTATAAACATTTCCTGGGCTAAAAAAATCAGTAGAAATTACTTGCGCCCCACTTTCAAAGGCAGCCTGAGCACGGCTTTTATCGTTAATTTTAGCTTCATAGGTTTCTATATCTGAACGAGTACGCACTAAATAACCCTTTTTAACAGCCTTTTGTATATCTTTTTTTCTGATGATAGCATTATCTAGCAACAAAAAAGCTGCGTGTGGCTTGCCTATTTCTGACTTTACAAACATAATTCTGTCCTTTAATGAGGGGTGGTTTTTTATATAAGCATTTTCTGAACCAAGTCCAGCCGAGCCAGGAAGCAGCATAAATACAAACTTCCCCAAGGAAGATTCTAAACTAGGCCAATTATCTGCTAAAATAGCATCTTCTAAAGTATTGTAATCCCCTCTTACATTATCTGGAGTGATTAGCTTTTCTTTGCTTAATACCTCTGCAATTTCTCTGTCCAATTCATCGTATGTTTTTTCTGTAAAAGGAAGAACCTCTGTTGGATTTGGGAAAAGCGGAAACCTTTTGTTTTTTGCCTCTATCATAATAAAAATAGGCGTATGTTTAGGGTTTTTATCCGACCATTTTTTTAAAGCCTTTAAGGCTATTTTTAAAGTTGGATAATGAGTTCTAAAATCTATATCGGCTATGTGCAATACTTTAAAACCTGGCTTGTCAAGTGCTGTAGTGTCATGTGGCAATAGGTTTATATTACCTATTTGTTTAAAAAAAGTGTATCCGGCAGGACGGCTAAAACGGTTGCCAGTAGGATCGTAATAAACATCTAATTCAAAAGAGCGCAACCCTGCTTTTAGTTGACTTAAAAAATCGGGATGGTTATAAGACAAGGCTTCACTCATAGGCACTTCATTTGGATGATACTCCTTATACCTCAACCTATCCACCTCACTCATATTTGCTAAGTGCTTCTCCATAAATTCTTTAACAATTGGGTCAATATAATTTAATATTAAAGTATCTACAGGCTTAGCATAACTGTTGTGAGTGCCCAATACTTGTATTTGATTAACTTTAATATCTTTTGGCAGTTTTACGCCCTCTACCACAAGGTAGTTATCCGAACAGCTTGCAAGTACAAGCAATAATAAGCTAAAAGTTAAAAAGGTTTTAATATGTGTCATAAACTTAAAATATAATATAACTATTTGATTGTTATTTGTTTAATTATTAATTTTAAATGCCGATAAACTTACGTTTACCAACCAAACTTCACTTAGTACAAAAAAAGTAAAACTACTGTTTATCAAGGTTAACACAATATGTATTTTAGGTAAACAATTAAAATTTAAACTCGATGATTAACTCTACCCTCTCATATACGCTTTTAAACACTTTGTTAGGCAAAAACTTTGTACATTTGATATTTATTATTAGTAAAATTAAATTCTAAACTGGTGAAAATTTCTGTTGAACTTACCTTTAGTCCTCTTCAAAATGAATTTAAAGAGCCTGTTATTCAGTTTATTAAAAAGCTGAGAGCTTCTGGCTTAACAGTGTTAGAAAACCCTTTAAGCACTCAGGTTTATGGCGATTATAACAAGGTGATGGAACTGCTTACTTCCGAACTTAAAAACTCTTTTGAACAAATTAACAATGGGCTCTTGTTTATAAAAATTGTAAAAACAGACCGCAGTGATTATAAGCCTTATTTTTAAGTTTTTATTTAGTCAATACGCTAGTTATCCTACTTCAGATATAATACTGGAAATAACAGCCGTGTTTTTTGGATTTTTATCCGTTTGGTATTCTAAGCAAAATAAGCTCTGGGTTTTTCCTACAGGGATGATTAGCACTTCTATTTTTGTTTATTTGCTTTTAAAATGGCAACTTTTAGGCGATATGCTAATTAACGCCTATTACTTTGCAATGAGCATTTACGGCTGGCATGTATGGACTAATAAAACCACAAAAACACAGTTAACTCCCATATCTACAAGTAATTATTATGAAAAAAAACTCAGTATTGTTATTTTTATAGCAAGCTTGTTGTTTGTTTATACAATTTATTTGTTTTTCGATAAATGGAATGGTTGGACAGCCTATGTTGATACACTTACAACGGCTATATTTTTTGTGGGAATGTGGCTTATGGCAAAACGCAAAATAGAAAACTGGCTATTTTGGATTGTTGGCGATTTTATTTCGGTTCCACTGTATTTTTATAAAGGTCTTAGTTTTACAAGTATTCAGTATTTAATCTTTACCTTTATGGCAATAACAGGATATTTGGCATGGAAAAAAAACTTAAACAACAAGCTGTTAATTTAATAAAAGTAGTACTTTTTGGTCCGGAGAGCACCGGTAAAACCACCCTTGCCAAACAGCTTGCACAACACTATAACACGGTGTGGGTACCAGAATATGCCCGAGAGTACCTTCAAAAAATACGGGATAATGAACACAGAGTTTGCCAGCCAAAAGATTTGACCCCGATAGCAATAGGACAGATGAAGCTAGAAAACAAGCTTGGCAAAAAAGCAAAAAAAGTACTGATATGTGATACAAACTTATTGCAAACCAAAGTGTATTCGGAGGTGTATTTTAAAAAATACATAAATACTGAAATAAACAAGGCTGCACTCAACAATTTTTATCACATTTACTTTTTAACCTATATAGATATACCTTGGGAAATGGACGATTTAAGAGACCGACCTACACAGCGAAAACATATGTTTAACGCATTTAAAAGAACACTTAATAAATACGATAAGCCCTATGTTTTGTTAAAAGGGAACAAGCAAACCCGATTTAAAAAAGCCATTCAAACAATTGATTTGCTGATATTTAAAAAAGAACAAACCCATACAATAATTTAGCGTTTAACTAAGCCTTTAACAACAAAAAATAAACTATTGACTTTTAAAGCTCAAATTACAGATTAACTATAAATAAAAAAAAATAAAAAAACATTTGGAATATAAAATTTATTTTTGAAATATTTGTGCCGATAAAAGTTCAAAACTTATTTAATAATGTTATCGAGAAAGGTGGAGGGATTAGACCCTGAGAAACCTTAGCAACCCTTTGTTCCGTACAAAGAAGGTGCTACATTCTGCCTAGAGGAAACTAAAAATCTAAAAGGATAGATAACTCAAAGAAAATTCTTTTTAAAACCACAAGAATTTTCATACAATTTCTCAATAACAATTTTTGGTAAGCAGTTCATATCCTTGTCGATATGTTTTTGACTTTTGTTTTAATTTACTATTAACTCAAAAACAAAAAAAATGAGTACACAAAAACTTGCAACCAACGCATTGCACACAGGGCATGATGTAAAGCAAACAGCTGGCACCCGAGCCATTCCTATTTATCAAACCACTTCCTATGTTTTTAACAATTCGGAACATGCAGCCAATCTTTTTTCATTAAAAGAGCTCGGATTTATTTACACCCGCTTAAACAACCCTACAAATCAAATTCTACAAGATCGCCTAGCAGCCTTAGAAGGCGGAATAGGAGCAGTAGTATTTGCTTCAGGAACATCGGCAACTTCAACAGCTTTGTTAACCTTACTCAGAGCAGGCGACCATATCGTAGCATCAAGTAGCTTGTATGGAGGAACTTACAACTTGTTAAATGTAACTTTACCAAGGTTGGGGATACACACTACTTTTGTAGATGCATCTGTTCCAGAAAACTTTAAAAAAGCAGTTCAACAAAATACTAGAGTCTTTTTTGTAGAATCTTTAGGAAACCCAAAACTAGATGTTTTAGACCTTAAAGCCATTTCAGTTCATGCAAAAAAGGCACAGGTACCCTTTATTGTTGACAATACAGTAGCGACACCTGCTTTGTTAAACCCTATTGAACACGGAGCAAATATTGTAATTCATTCCTTGACTAAATACATTGGCGGACAGGGTAACTCTTTAGGTGGTGTAGTAATAGATGCAGGTACTTTTAACTGGGCAAACGGGAAGTTCCCAGAGTTTACCGAACCATCTGCAGGCTATCACGGTTTAATATATCACGAAGCCTTAGGAGCTGCCTCTTTTACCTTTAAATTAATTTTAGAAGGATTAAGAGACTTTGGCGGAGCTTTGAGTCCCACTAATGCTTTTAACATTATACAAGGCTTAGAAACTTTAGAGGTCAGAATTCAAAAACACAGCAAAAACGCTCTTGCTTTGGCTATTTGGCTTGAACAACAACAACAAGTTGCTTGGGTAAACTATCCGGGTTTAAAAAGCAGTAAATACAAAAGCTTGGCCGATAAATATTTAACAAAAGGTCAAAGCGGTATAGTAACCTTTGGAGCCAAAGGGGGCTTTGAGGCCGCAAAAGCTATTGCCGATAATACAAAGTTGTTTTCACTGTTAGCTAATATAGGCGATACAAAATCGTTAATTATTCACCCTGCAAGCACAACGCATCAGCAATTATCTCAGCAACAACAAGAAAGCACAGGAGTGACCCAAGACCTAATAAGGCTATCGGTAGGCATAGAAGACTTAGAAGACCTAAAAGCCGACCTAAAAGAAGCCTTTGCTAAAATACCTAAAGAAATCTTAGTATAGCCCTAAGTTATTACAAATATGGGGTTTAACAAAGATATAAAACGCCTACAAATAAATATTTATATTACAGAAAGCGGTGTCCGGTACAACAATTTACCTTTAAGTTATCAGTTGTTTGGTAAAAAACTGGGCACTGCACCTGTAGTATTAATCAATCATGCACTAACAGGAAATAGCAATGCAGCTGGGAAAGATGGATGGTGGCAAGCTATAATAGGGAAAAATAAAGCGATATGTACCCAGATATACACAGTGCTTTGTTTTAATATTCCTGGAAATGGGTATGACAATTATATAATTGACAAATATAAAGATTTTATCGCTAGAGATATTGCCAAAATATTCTTATTAGGGTTACAGCAATTAAAAATTAAAAAACTATTTGCCCTAATAGGAGGCTCTTTGGGCGGAGGAATAGCTTGGGAAATGGCAGTGTTACAACCTGCTGTTACTCAACATTTAATTCCTGTTGCTACCGATTGGAAATCAACAGATTGGTTAATTGCAAACTGTCAAATTCAAGAACTTTTTTTAAACAATTCGAGCAACCCTGTACACGATGCACGTATGCATGCCATGCTGTGTTATCGCACTCCTCGTTCTTTTAAAAACAGATTCCAACGCTCAAAAAACAAAGAACTTCAAATTTTTAATGTTGAAAGTTGGTTGTTACATCACGGAAAAAAATTGCAAGAACGCTATCAATTAGCGTCGTATAAATTGATGAATCAACTTTTAAAAACCATCGATGTAACCAAAGGCAGAAAACAACCAAATACCCTAGAGGGCATTGAAGCAAACATACATATTATTGGGGTCAATTCAGATTTATTTTTTACAGCCGATGAAAATAGAGAAACACATAAAAAACTAGCAGAGGTGCACCCTCATGTAACCTATAACGAAATTACATCAGTACACGGACATGATGCTTTTTTGATTGAATACGAACAGTTACAAAAAATAATTACTCCTATATTTCATAAAAACTTAACAAATAAAAGGATGAAAATTTTAAAGTTTGGAGGCAAATCACTTTCAAATCAAGGAATACACCACGCTATTTCGATTATAGAACAAAAGGTTAAAAGAGGTGAAAAAATAGCAGTAGTGGTATCTGCAAGAGGTAATGCAACCGATACACTAGAGTGTATTTTAGAAAAAGCAGCCAAAAACCAAGCCTATGACCAGCAACTTAACAACTTCAAAAAGCAACAAAGTGCTATAAGCCCTACAATTAATTATTCAGCAGAATTCAATAAATTAGACAATCTCTTCGAAGGAGTTAGCTTGTTGGGTGATTACAGTGCTAAGGTAAAAGATGAAGTATTAGCACAAGGCGAGTTATTAGCTGTAAAAACAGTTTCAGAACTATTAAACCAAAAAGGCTTAAACGCAAAAGCTACCGATGCAAGGAAGTTGCTAAAAACTGATGCTAATTTTGGAAATGCTCAGCTTATCAACAAAATTTCAAAGCAAAAAGTAAGTAAATATTTTGAGTTTTACAACGGGAGTGCAGTAAGTATAATAACGGGCTTTATAGCATCGACCCTAAACAACGAAACCACTACCTTGGGCAGAAATGGCAGCAATTATACTGCCTCGTTGTTGGCAAACTATTTAAATGCCTCCGAGCTGCAAAACTACACACATTTAGACGGAATTTTTACAGCAAATCCTGATTTGGTTCCAGATGCCAAAAAAATTGAAGAGTTGTCGTTTTCCGAAGCAAATGAATTGGCAAATTTTGGTGCAACTATTTTACACGCCAAATCAATAGCTCCTTTGTTAGAAAAAAATATTCGCCTCAGGATACTCAATACTTTTAAACCCAATGACAAAGGAACCTTAATAACCTCAAAATATTCGGCAAAAGGCATAAAATCAATATCTATTTTAAACAATATTGCGCTAATTAACTTTGAAGGAAAGGGCTTGTTGGGGAAGGTGGGAGTAGATGCACGTATTTTTAAATCACTGAGCAACCAAGGTATAAGTGTAAGCCTTATTTCGCAAGGCTCTTCTGAAAGAGGAATTGGACTAGTTGTAAACCGAGAAAACGCCGAAAGCGCAGTAAAGGCACTAGAGATAGAGTTTGAAAGAGATTTTTACACCAAAGATGTTAGCAATATTAGTATTTTTAAACAAGTATCGGTTATTTCAATCATTGGTCAAAATTTAAATGACTTTAATCAACCTTTTAATGCTTTGATTAAAAATCAAATTACACCTCTGCTGTTTAACAATACCATTACAGGTAAAAATGTAAGCTTAGTAGTTAAAAAGCAACAGCTACACAAGGCCTTAAATGTAATTCACGGTCAAGTATTTGGAGTTGCCAAAAAAATAAATATTGCCGTTTTTGGCAAAGGAGGAGTTGGCGGTGCTTTGATCGAACAAATTTTAAACAGCACTCAAAGCATTTTAGAAAAACGAAAAGTGCAATTGAATATTTTTGCCATAGCTAACTCTAAACAAGTTTTGTTATCGTCTAGGGGAGTTGCTAAAAATTGGCGTAAAGAGTTACAGGCAAGTAAGCGAGAAAGCACAATTGTCAACAAGGTTGTCGAGTATGCGAAAAACTGTCATTTAGAAAATCTAATTGCGGTAGACAATACGGCAAGCCTTGACTTTATCAATGATTATATACCACTAATTGAAGCGGGCTTTGACTTAGTATCATCAAATAAAACAGCAAATACAGTTTCTTTTAATTTTTACAAAAAACTGAGAAAGTACTTAGAGAAAAATAAAAAAAACTATTTGTACGAAACTAATGTAGGCGCAGGGCTTCCTCTTATTGACACCATAAAACTACTGCATGATTCGGGCGAAAGCATCACTCAAATAAGAGGCGTGTTTTCGGGTTCGCTAAGTTATATTTTTAACAGATTTTCATCCGATAAGGTTTTGTTTTCAACAGCCTTGCAAGAGGCCATTGACAAGGGTTTTACTGAACCCGATCCGCGGGAAGACTTAAAGGGTAGCGATGTAGCGCGAAAATTACTTATCTTAGCTCGTGAATTAGAACTGGAAAACGAATTTGAAGATATTGATATTCAAAACCTAATACCTGAGGCTTTTAGATTTGTTTCTGCTGAGTATTTTTTGTCAAATTTAGAACAGCTAAACCCCTATTTTGATCGACAAAAAAATAATTTAATAACAAATCAAAAAGAAGAACAAGTGCTCAGATATATAGGTAATTTATATGGTGATTTACAGCAAAAAAAAGGACAAATGGAAGTAAAGTTGGTTGCTTTACCAAAAAACTCGCCTTTGGGTGGCTTAAAAGGATCGGATGTATTTTTTGAAATTTACACCCAGTCTTATGGCAAGCAGCCTATAGTTATACAGGGTGCAGGAGCAGGGGCACAAGTTACTGCAAGAGGAGTGTTTGGCGATATTTTAAGGCTAACCAAAACTCAACGATAAAAAGGCTTGGCACTTTGTAGTAGTTAAAAGCAAACTTCTCATTTAGAAGAAGTTTTAAATGTAGCAGACTTACCAGAGAATATTCCATTAAAGTAAAGGCAGATAAAGAGGTTATCAGTCAAAGAAAAATGCTGAATTGCTTAAAAAGCGCAAATTGAAGAATCATATTTTAGAGGTCACTGTATAAATACTTATCTTTGGTAGCTAACAAAATCAGTAAGATATAAATATTTTTAAGGGTCAAAATCTTCTAGAGTTCTTTGATCGGTTCAAAACCGACCTACGATTGAAAGGAATACCTATCAAATTTGAAAGATAAAGCAGGGTATAAATGTTTAAAATGTAGTCATACAGCCTATCAAAGAAAAGCTGATTTTTCAAGGCAATGCAACATTTGTAATTATCGAGAATCAGCTACAGCAAATACATTATTTCAAAAAGTTAAATTTGGTTTGCGTAAAGCTTTTTTTATTTGCTTTGAAATGTTAACCACAACAAAAAGTTTATCAGCAAGTTACACAGCTGTTCGATTTGGTGTT